>NZ_JANMCO010000069.1:0-37986 GCF_031361285.1 Sphingomonas sp. | reverse complement strand
CGCGCGGTCACGCCGCGCTGCAACCAATGCAGTTCGAGCTTCAGCTTGGCGTCGAGCTTCTCCGACGCCCGTGTTTCCTCGGCATAAACCGCCTCGGTCCACGCCTCGAACCCGCCAAATCCGATCTCGGCGCGACGGAGTTGGCCACGGTCGAGCCACAGGCAGCTTTTCGTCAGCCGGGTCAGGAAAGTGCGGTCGTGGCTGATCACAATAAACGCGCCGGCAAAGCGGTTGAGCCAGCTTTCGAGCCATTCGATGCCGGCAAGATCGAGATGATTGGTCGGCTCGTCGAGCAGCAGCAAATCTGGCTTCTGCCCCAGCGCCCGCGCGATCGCCGCGCGTCGTCGCTCGCCGCCACTAGCGGTGGCGACCGGCCGCGACAGGTCAACCCCAAGTTGGTCGGCGATTGCCATTGCGTCGTGCGAAGTCGGCGCATCGGGGTCCTGTAGGACCCAGTCCAACAAACTTTCGAACCCAGTCATGTGCGGATCCTGCTCGAGCAGAACGACCTTGGTGCCAGGGACGATCGTCCGCCGCCCTTGGTCGGTTTCGACGATGTTTGCGATACATTTGAGCAGCGTGGTTTTGCCGGCGCCGTTGCGGCCGATCAGGGCCAGCCGGTCACGCGCGCCGATATGAACGTCGAGGCCACGGAACAGCCAGCCTTCGCCCTGATGCAGGCCGAGGCCTTCGAATGAAAGAATGGGAGCGGCCATGGTCAGCAGCGCCCCTAGTCAATCAGGAGCGCGAGGTCACCCCGTGCGCCGGTCGCCAAGCATGAACGGCAGCGTTCCCAACCATTCATAGCGCATTCAATGCCTTGTGTTAGAACTCGGGCCAAGAGAATCGCTTTGAGCCTGTTTCACCGCCTTTTTGCCGCCGTCCTTGGCGTCGGCCTGTTTGCCACCCCCGCGTTGGCCGAGCGCCCGCGCGCGCCGATGGTGGCTCTGCCGCGTATTCAGCCGCAGGCTCAACCACGCGACCAGGACCGGGCATTCGAAGCCACCAAGCAAGGCCGTTCGATGCCGCTACCCAATATCGAACGGCGTGTAATGCCGTTCATGGGCGGCGCCGACTATCTCGGGCCTGAACTCAATGGCGACACCTATCGACTGAAGTTCATGCGCGACGGCCGGGTGATCTGGGTCGACGTCGATGCCGCTACCGGCCGAGTCCTCCGCCGCTCCAATCCGTAAGCGGCATATTCAAGGCGCCAGTTGACTTTTCGCCACGATTCCCCAGTTCGTTTCCCTACCGCAACCGATCGGCTACAAGCGGGTTGAGAGCAGGTAACGGCCAAGGAGCCTCAGCAAACATGCGTGTTTTGATCGTCGAGGACGAACCCAATCTCGGGCGCCAGCTCCGTTCGACGCTGGAAGGGGCCGGTTATGCGGTCGATCTCGCCACCGACGGCGAGGACGGCCATTATCTCGGTTCGACCGAAAGCTATGACGCGGTGATCCTGGATCTTGGATTGCCCGAAGTTGACGGCCTGACAGTGCTCGACCGCTGGCGCAAGGAAGGCAAGCGCATGCCAGTGCTGGTCCTGACCGCCCGCGACAGCTGGTCGGATAAGGTTGCCGGTCTTGATGCTGGCGCCGACGATTATCTCGCCAAGCCGTTCCAGACCGAGGAGCTGATTGCGCGGCTTCGGGCGCTCATTCGCCGCGCCAGCGGCAATGCGTCGTCCGAACTCAACGCCGGCGACATCCGGCTCGACACGCGGTCGGGCAAGGTGACCAAGGCCGGCGAGCCGGTCAAACTGACCGCGCAGGAATATAAGCTCCTGTCCTACCTGATGCACCACAAGGGCAAAGTGGTCAGCCGGACCGAGTTGATCGAACATATCTACGACCAGGACTTCGATCGCGATTCCAATACCATCGAGGTATTCGTGACGCGTATCCGCAAGAAACTCGGCGCAGAAGTTATCACCACCATCCGCGGCCTTGGCTACAGTCTCGAGGACAGCGGCGCTTGAACGATACTGCCGCCGCTCAACCGGCGGCGGCGGTCAAGGCCAGCCGCCGCGGCATCGGTTCGCTAACGCGGCGGATGACCGGCGTCGCAGCGCTGTGGATTATCCTACTGCTGCTGATGGGCGGCTTCGCGCTCGACAAGGTATTGACCAGCTCAATCGTCCGCAATTTCGACAATCAGCTCGAATACATACTCAACCGTAGTATCATCGCGGCTTCCGAGATCGGGCCCGACGGCGAGGTCCGCTTCAACCGACCCCCGGCCGACCAGCGCTTCATCGAGCCCTATTCCGGCGTCTATTTTCAGATCAGTGGCGCCGGCGCCGATACCTTCCCGTCGCGATCGCTGTGGGACCGCCGCCTGCGCGTCGGCAGCGAGCATAACGACAAAACGGTCCACACCTACGACAGCAAGGAATTCGCCGGCGAACCGCTACGGATTGCCGAGCGCGATGCAATTCTTCCCGGTTCAGAAGTTCGCTGGCGCTTCCAGGTTGCCCAGTCGCGCGAGATCATCGACCAACAAATCCGCGAGCTGCGCTCAACCCTGATCTGGAGCTTTGCCGTGCTCGGCGCCGGCCTTCTGATCCTCGCCGGATTGCAGACGGTTTACGGCTTATGGCCGCTGCGCCGGGTTCGCCGTGAGGTCGCGCTGATCCGATCGGGCGAAAAAACCCGCATTTCGCAGGCATTCCCGTCCGAGATTCGCCCGCTGACTGAAGAAATCAACCAGCTGCTCGCGCATAGCGAGGCCCAGGCCGAAGAAGCTCGCCGCCATGCCGGCAACCTCGCCCATGCGCTGAAGACGCCGCTGACCGTGGTTACCAACGCCGCCACGGCCCAGTCGCCCGATCTTGCCGCGACCGTTCGCCGAGAGGCGCTGGTGATGCGCCGCCAGGTCGATCACCACCTCGCCCGAGCGCGCGCCATCGGTCGCCGGGCATCGGCCCACGCCCGAGCCACCGTCTGGCAAAGCCTGGAGGCCGTGCAGCGGGTGCTCGACCGCCTCTACGAGGACGTCACGGTCGACATTGCCGGCGATCGGCAGGCCCAAGTGCGGGTTGAGCGGCAGGATCTCGACGAGATGATCGGCAATTTGGTCGAGAACGCCGCCAAATATGGCGGTGGTCGGGTTTTCGTGACGGTTGAGCCCAAGGGTCGCATGGTCGACATATTGGTCGAAGACGACGGCCCGGGCATCGCCGTAGCTGATCGCGGGTCGCTATTCGCGCGCGGCGCCAGGCTCGACACCACCGGCAAGCCGGGCACCGGCCTCGGCCTTGCCATCGTCCGCGACGTCGCCGAGATTTATGGCGGCCGGGTAGCGCTGGAAGAAAGCGAGGATTTGGGCGGGCTACTCGCGCGTTTATCACTCCCCGCCGGATGAGTTCACCGCTAATCTTTGCCGTTCGTCGAAAGGTTTGAGGGCTCGCGGAGCTCGAACCCTAAAGGTGCCACTGCTCGTGAGAGGGTATGTTTAACATGATCAACACATCGTGGCTGGTTGGTGCCAGCGCTGCCTTGATGCTGACCACCGCATCGCCAACTTTGGCGCAGGCGGCCACCAAGCCTGCTGTCGGCAACTGGGGATACGAACCGTCGGCGATGGACACCTCGGTGAAGCCGGGCGACGACTTCTTTGCCTACGTCAATGGCAGTTGGCTCAAGCGCACCGAGATTGCTCCGGACCGCACTTTTGCCGGCATAAATTCGATCCTCAACGACCAGATCGACCGCGACGTGCGCGCCATTGTCGAAGAAATGGCAAAAAATCCGGATCAATCGGGCAAGATCGGGCAGCAGGTTGGCGATCTTTACGCAAGCTGGATGGACGAGGCGGGGATCGAAGCGCGCGGCACGGCGCCGCTCAAGCCCTATCTGAACGCCATCGCCGCTAGGAAAGACCGAACTGGTTTGGTCGACTTGTTCGCAACACCTGGATACGATTCGCCTTTCGGCATCAGTATTTTCAGCGATCTCAAAAACCCCACCCGATATTCAGTTTATGTTTCGCAAGGCGGGCTCGGCTTGCCTAATCGCGACTATTATCTGCTTCAGGAGGCGAAGTATGTCGCCTACCGCGCAGCGTACCGCGCTTACATAAAGCAGATGCTTGGGCTGGCCGGAATCCCCAATGCCGCGGCCAAGGCGATCAACATCCTGGCGCTTGAAAGCAAGATCGCCAAGCTTCACTGGACGCCTGAGAAAAGCCGCGACGTTCAACTCAACTACAATCCTATGAGCCGCGCAAAATTGAACACGGCGGCGCCGCAAATTCAATGGAGTCGCATGCTCGACAAGCTCGGACTCAACCGGATTGATACGGTGGTCATCCAGCAAACCAGCGCGATCAAGGGCGAAGCCGGTCTGCTTGGCAGCGTGCCACTGCAGACGTGGAAAGACTGGCTCGCGTTCCACTTCATCAGCTCAAATGCAGCCGTACTCCCCAAGGCATTCGACCAGGCGCAATTTGGCTTCTACTCAAAGACACTGCGCGACGTTCCGGTGCAGCGCGACCGATGGAAACGCGGTGTCGATTTGGTCAATGACGCACTCGGCGAAGGCCTGGGCCAGATCTATGTCGAGCGCCATTATCCGCCCGAAAGCGACCGGCAGATGGGCGAGCTCATCGCCAATATCCGGGCCGCTTTGCAGGAGAAGATCGAAACCAATGGCTGGATGGATGCGCCGACCAAAACACAGGCGCTGGCCAAGCTCGCGAGTTTCGACCCACGCACTGGACATCCGGCCAAATATATCGATTATTCGAGTCTGATAGTGCGACACGGCGATCCATTAGGCAACGCCATCCGGGCGGACGATTTCGGTTGGAAACTGCTTCTGTCACGCCTGCCCAAGCCGGTTGATCGCCAGTTGTGGGACATGCTGCCGCAGACCAACAACGCCTATTATGATCCGACCCAAAACCAGATCACCTTCCCGGCGGCCATCCTCCAGCCGCCCTATTTTGATCCCAAGGCCGACCCCGCTTCCAATTATGGCAGTATCGGTGCGACCATCGGTCACGAAATCGGCCACGGGTTCGACGACCAAGGCCGCCAGTTCAACGCGCAAGGGCAGTTGCGCGACTGGTGGACGCCAGCGAGCGCCAAGCTTTACACTGAACGCGCCGACCGGTTGGTCAAACAATATGATTCCTACGAACCAATCCCGGGGGTTCATATCAAAGGCCAGCTGACGCTCGGCGAGAACCTCGGCGACCTGGGTGGGCTCGAAGTCGCTTTTGCCGCTTACCGTCGCTTCGTTGCCAAGCATGGCGAGCCGCCGGTAATCGACGGTTTGACCGGCGACCAGCGCTTCTTCGTCGCCTACGGCTACAGCTGGGAGACCAAGCAACGCGAAGGCGCGTTACGGGCGCAACTTTTGGGCAACCCGCACTCGCCGGCCGCGTACCGCGTCAACGGCGTCGTTCGCAACTTTGAGCCTTGGTACGCGGCGTTCAATGTAAAGCCCGGCGACCAGCTCTATTTGCCGCCTGATCAGCGGGTCCATATCTGGGAGTAAAGCTAGGCAATCGGGCACTGTCCGGCTAGGTCGGTGCCGTGTCCGCCACCGTCCATCCGCTGCGCCAAACGCGGGAGCCATCGCTCGACCCAATCATGGCGCTCGTCGCGGCCGACATGAATGGCGTCAATGCCGTCATTCTCGAGCGTATGCAAAGCAATGTGGCGCTGATTCCCGAACTCGCCGGCCATTTGATTGCCGGCGGCGGCAAGCGCATGCGACCAATGCTGACCCTCGCCTGCGCGAGCTTGCTCGGTTATTCCGGGAGCCGCCACCAGCAGCTCGCTGCAGCGGTCGAATTCATCCACACCGCGACCTTGCTGCACGACGATGTCGTCGATGGTTCCGGCACCCGCCGCGGCAAGCGGACCGCCAACCTCATCTGGGGCAATCCGGCCAGCGTCCTGGTCGGTGATTTTTTGTTCAGCCGAGCGTTCGAGCTGATGGTCGAAGACGGCAGCCTGAAAGTCCTCAAAATCCTCAGCCATGCCTCGGCCGTCATTGCCGAAGGCGAGGTCGAGCAATTGACCGCTCAGCGACGGATCGAAACCGGTGAGGAACAATATCTCGAGATCATCGGCGCCAAAACTGCCGCCCTGTTCGCCGCTGCGTGCCGGATCGCGCCGGTTGTGGCCGAGGCCGGCGACGAAGCCGAAGTCGCTCTGGAAAGCTATGGCCGCAATCTCGGCATTGCCTTCCAGCTGGTCGACGACGTCATCGATTATGCATCGGACGCGATAACCATGGGCAAAGGCGTCGGCGACGACTTTCGCGATGGCAAGATGACGTTGCCCCTGATCCTCGCATACGCCCGAGGGGCGAGCGCCGAGCGAAAGTTCTGGGAAGCCGCAGTCAGCGGAGAGCGAGTTTCGGATGAGGACCTCGCGCAGGCGATCGCCCTGATGCGATCAAGCGAAGCCTTGTCCGACACGATCGACCGCGCACGGCATTACGGCCGGCGCGCCATCGACGCGCTCGGCCTGTTCCCTGCCGGCAAAGCCAAATCCGCGCTCACCGAAGCGGTCGAGTTCGCCGTCGCCCGCGCTTACTGAGCGGGCCTAACCGATCGGAACCATCAAGTGCGCGTAGGGCGTGCCAGCCCACATCACATACGGCACGTTGGTGTCCGGCTTTGCACCCGACGGATAGCCCTTGAGCAAGTTTTGCGAACCGACCACCATTACGTGCGGGCCAGTTTTGACCCAGTCATTGTCGCCGGTCGGAGCAGTCGCATAAGGATCGACATTGCTGGCGTCGGTGCCGCCTTCGAGCATGTAGATCATGCCGACCGTGTTGGCCGGGGGCGGTTTATGGCCCATCCACGCCATCGCCCATTTTGCGGCATTGGCGTCCATGCACATCGGGTCGGGTCCCGGTGTGGTCGGGCTGTCGGGCATGCAGGTCCAGCCGTTCTTGCCCTCGCGCAGCGTCTTCATCGAGCCGTCGGCATTGGCCATGACAATGGTCGCATCGCCGGCGATCGACTTGGGGCCAGCCGACATCGCGCTTGCCACCGGGTCGCGGGCACTAGCGGCGGTATTTGCCGCGGCGGTGTCTGCGGCGGCCACATTGTCCGTGGCATTCGACGTAGCTTTTTGTGCACTGCAGCCGGCGATCGCCAGAGCCGCGCTCGCGACCAGCAGGCAGTAATTCTTCGACAATGTCATGGAGCCCTCCGTTCGAAATGCGAAGGATGGTCCCCATATCACTTCAAACACATCGCGTGGAGTCGGAAAACAGGCTGCGCACTTGATTCCGCCTGCCGCCTTTGCCAACTCTAGAAGCGATGACCGTCGCTCGCATTTCACAGCTCGACCGCAGAACGACTCAGTCGGGCAAGGCCAACGCTGGGCGCTGGATGCTCGAGTTCGAACGCGCGGATCCGCTGCGGGCGGATCCGCTGACCGGATGGGCTGGATCGAACGATACCAACCCGCAAGTGCGACTCAATTTCACCAGCAAAGCTGCAGCCATCGCCTATGCGAAGCGCCACGGATTAGCGTTTCATCTCGTTCCCGCCGGCCCAGTAAAGCTTAAGCTACAGACTTACGCCGACAATTTTCGCTAAAAGTCGGCTCAAAGACACTTCTTGCGATTCCACCGCAGTGGATGCAGATTAAACCGCCGAAGTAGGGGGGCATCTGCATACTGCGGACGTGAGGCTGGTCGTCGGCACCAGACCCGAAGCTATCAAACTTGCCCCGGTGGCCCAGGCGCTGGCGGCGCGCGGCGTGCGCCCGTCGCTGATCCTGACTGGCCAACATAACCTCAATCCGGCCGAGTTTGATCTTGGCGCTTTTCCAGCAACGCGACTCCACTGCCCGGGTACGGAGAACCCGCATGTGCACGTCAGAAACGTTACGCTAGCCGTCGAAATGCTGCTTCGACAACGCCCCGATTTGCTCATCGTGCAAGGCGATACATCGAGCGCGCTCGGCGGTGCCCTGGCGGGTTTCCTTGCCGCAGTTCCGGTGGCGCATGTCGAGGCCGGGTTACGCAGCCACGACGTGTCCATGCCATGGCCCGAAGAAGAATATCGCACGGCTATCGATGCGCAGGCCGACCTGTTATTTGCCCCGACTCCGCTGGCCGCTGCCAATCTCAGAAGTGAAAAGGTCGCCGGAGAAATCTTCGTGACCGGTAACACGGGTATTGATGCGCTGGTGAAAACAAGAGCGGAGTTGCCGCCCCCTCGCCTTCACGATCGCGGATTGCCCCGGCTACTTGTCACCTGTCACCGCCGAGAGAATTGGCACGCGGGCCTGGCGTCGGTTGCCTCGGCCCTGCGCCAGCTCGCCGATGAAGGTACCGCCAGCAGCGACGTGCTGTTGCATCCAAACCCGCACGTATCCCGGACGATCGAAGGACTGCTGGGCAAATGTCGAGGAATCACTCTCGTGGCGCCCTGCAACCAGCGCAAGCTCGCATCGCGGATGCGCGAATGCGATTTGATGCTGAGCGACTCTGGCGGTGTCCAGGAAGAAGCGCCCGCCCTCGGCGTGCCGCTGCTGGTCTTGCGCGAGAAGACTGAGCGCCCGGAGGCCCTTTGGAGCGGCAACATGCGATTGGTCGGCATCGATACGAAGCTAATTGTTGAAACGGTCCGCAACCTCTTAGGCGACCCCGTCGCTCTCGCGGCAATGGCCCGTCCATGCCTGCCCTATGGCGATGGCCGGGCTGGCGTGCGGATCGCCGCCTTGATCGAGCAGTGGCTGATCGGCCATTCGCCTGCGACTTCGCCCCGCCCGCGATCAACCGGGGCTGCGCGCAATAGTTGATGGTCGCCATATTGGTGCATTCAATCAATTGGTTATTGACGGTTTAACCAACCTCTTTAGCCGTGTCTTCGCCTTGTCCTGCGACAAGCAGCGGCATGGACAATTCTTTCAAGAGCCGGCCACTGGGCCGCTTCGCAGCAGCCCTCGCGGTCTCGCTCCTCCCCGCGCCAGCCCTCGCGCAGGCAGTCGCTCCACAGCCAGCGACCGGGTACAGCCTGCGCTACGACAAGACTGAAGCAATTCTCGGCGGTGCGCCGAGTCGCCTTGCTGCAATTCTCGCCGGGCAACAGGGCCAGGTGAGTGCACAGCCACTGCTACAGCCCGCGGCGCTAAGCATTCGGACGCCGACTTACGCCGTGCTTCGCGAAACGCGCCCTGGTGATTCCAAACGGTTCAGCCCCAGCGCTTTTACCGGGCGCCCGGATGTCTTTGGAAGCGTCGCTTTGTCTGTTGGCCATACTCCGCTTGACCAGCGCTGGCACAGCGTTGAGGGGCGGCGGGTAGTCGGCGCTCCCGCAACTTACGCCGCATCGTTGCGCGGCGAGGGTGAGCTGGCGCGGGTTGAAGCTGTCAATCGCTACGTCAACGCTCGCGTGCAGTTTGTGGACGATTCCCGTCAGTACGGGCGCGCTGATCTGTGGGCAGCGGCTAGTGACACGCTGCGCCGCGGCCGCGGTGACTGCGAAGATTATGCGATCGCCAAGTTCCAGATGCTTCGTACGGCCGGAGTTTCCGATCGTAATCTATATTTGGTAATCGCCCGGGACCTCGTTCGCCGCGCCGACCATGCAATGCTGGTGGTTCGCTCCAGCGGGCGCATGCTGGTACTCGACAGTGGCAGCAACCGAATTCTCGATGCCGACGAAATTAGCGACTATCGGCCAGTGCTGACGTTCTCGGCTTCGGGTGCCTGGACCCATGGATACCGCCGTGACTCGGCCCCGCTCGCTGCACCGATGACGATGGCATCAGCGACGGTCGCGGCCCTCGTTCCATCCAGCGCGGCTGGTTTGTCGGATTAGCGTTCGCGAAGCGCGTCGCTGCGGGCCTTCAAGACTGGTTTCAGCAAGTAGCTGAGGATGCTTTTGCGTCCGGTGATGATCTGTGTGTCGGTCATCATACCCGGCGTAATCGGAAGCTTGCGGCCAGCCGAGACGACATAGCTTCGGTCCGTTTCAACGATCACGGTGAAATAGGCCTGTTTTTCATTCTCGTCGTAAATCGAGTCGGCCGACACTTGCACGACCCGGCCATCAAGACCGCCGTAGGTCGAAAAATCATAAGCGGTAACCTTGACCAGCGCCCGGTCACCCACCTTGATGAACGCGATGTCGCTCGGCTTGACCCGTGTCTCGACCAGCAATTTGTCGCCCATCGGGATGACTTCCATCACCTTTTGGCCGGCCGCCACGAAACCACCGATGGTTGTCACCGCAAGGTCATTGACGACGCCGTCAACTGGTGAGCGCAATTCCATCCGGCCCAGGCGGCCGCGGGCACCGCGCAACGATTCCTGGTTAACCGCAATCTTCTGATTGATCTGGCTGCGCTCATTGAGTGCTTCCTGGCGGAAGCTAAAGCCGGCTTCGCTGGCCTGGGCTTGCGCTTCGCGCACACCTGCCATGGAACGCGATTGCTGCTCGCGTGCGGCTGCGATCTTGCCTTGCAAATCATTCACTTCGCGCCGCGCACTTAGCAACTCGGTTTGCGGGACGATATTCTTCGCTGCCAACGGCTCCAGCATTCCAATCTGCTTCTGCGCCAGGGCCAGACTGCCTTGCAGACTGCTGATCGTGGCTTGCGCTTCGGACGCTTCGCGGCGGCGCTGATCAGCCCCGGCGTTGAGCGCGGCAACCCGGCTGCGCAGGGCGGACTCGCGTACTTGGCGCAACTGAGCCTCGTCGGCGCAATCGGTCCCGTTGCAAACGGTCGAGGTGCCCGTGCCTTCGACGGAAAGGCGCGCCGAACGAGCCGACAGGGCTTGCGTCTCGGCTTCAATCTGGCCGAGCTCCGAGGCACTCTGGGTATCGTCGAGACGCGCTAGCAACTGGCCGCGACGAACACGCTGGCCCGACCGCACCATCAGCTCCCGGATTGTCGCCGGTTCGGCCGCCTGGATTATTTGCGCCTTGCTGGTCGGAATGACCTTGCCCTGCCCCTTGGTCACTTCATCGACCTGGGCGAACATTGCCCACAGCAGGAACAATCCAAACCCAACGGCGGACGCGACGATAATCAATCGTGATCCGGTCAGCGGTTGGCGCGGACGCTTGCTCGCGCCGAGAAACGGAAGACTTGCCATGACTACGCTTTACTCCAACTCGTCGTTCAGCGCGAGGCGATGACCGGGGCTCCCGATGCCGCGACAACCACGGCGGGCCCAGGTGCCTTGGCGCGTTGCTCGGCCAGCGCGCGCGACGTCGCGGTCGCCACCTCATCGGGTCCGGGAATATGGAGAGTCCAGCCCTTGGTTGTGTCGAGTAATCCGCCGACGTCATTTTCAGCCCGCGCGATCGGCGGTCCGGCCTGCGTCAACGATACAGTCGGATCGACCATGCCTGGCTCGCTGACGGAGCGAAGTGGCGGACGAAGGGCCAACGGATCCTGCGGTTCACCGATGTAACGGCCGGTAAATGCAGCGCGCATGCCCCACGTGCCTGGCCAGCGATAAAAGATGTGGGCGCCCAATTGCGTAATTTTGGTCAGCATCGGCGCCCAACGTGGCGCTACATAATCGGCGTGATAGTGAGTGGCCGAGCCAACTGCGGTCTCGACGAAGCCAGCCAGAGCCGCCTCGGCGACAGCTTTGGCGTCGCGCCACGCGGCCGCGGCAGGCGCGCGGTAAAGCGAGCCGTCGCAGACAAAGCTGAATTGGCAAACTGGTGAACTGGCACCTTGATAGACGACACCGCACACCGACTTGGGGAATGCCGGATGGCGCATGCGGTTGAGCACGACCTGGGCGACCGCACGACGGCCTTCCATCGGCTCGAACCCGGCCTCGTAATAGACAGCTTGGGTCAGGCATAGCAGGGCCCGGCGGTGATCTAGGTCGTCACCGCGGATAGCGAACGGCTGGGCCGCTTGGAGCGGTGACGTGCTGAACGGCAGCGCGGCATTGATCAGTTTCGCTTGTTCGCCGACGGCGCGATTTTCTGCGGGCGACGCGCTGGTGGCGGCGACCAGGGCCGCGGCTTTGGCTGCCGACAGCTGAACAGAAACCGTCTTTGCCGCATGGGCCGACATAATCGACCACAAGACAGCTGCGACCAGCGCCGCAACGAATAGCGCAGCGAAAGCCAATGACCCGGTTCGGTGTTCGGCGACACGACGCCGTGCGATCGCAAAGGAAGTCATGACTTGGCTTCCTTCTTGGCCGGAGCGTTCAAGCGTCCGATCACTTCATCGCGAGGACCATCGGCGATGATCCGTCCGGCATCGATAACAATCAGGCGGTCGAGGATCGACAGCATGTTATGGCGATGGGTGGCAACCACCAGCGTCTGATCAGGCGCGAGCGCGGTCTTCAAATGCTCGATAAAATATAGCTCGGTCTGGGTGTCCATCGAGCCGCTGGGTTCATCGAGAAACAACAGCTTGCTGGGGGACACCAAAGCACGGGCGAGAACCAGCAATGCGCGTTGGCCGCCGGATAGCCGCGACCCGCGCTCACCGACGGGCAAATCGAAACCGGCGGCGTCGCGCGAAAGGAAAATATCGGCGCCCGAGCGAACGACCGCGTCGATTAACTGGTTGTCGGTCGCCTGTGGGGCGCCGAGCATCAGATTGTCGCGAACCGTACCGCTAAACAGTTCGGCATCCTGACCGACGAAGCGAAATGCCTCGCGCAATTGGTGGGGGTGGAACTGGCGGCTATCGAGGCCGTCGATGTTGAACGTCCCGTCGGTCGGTTCATAAAGCCCACAGAGAACGCGCCCGAGCGTCGACTTGCCCGAGGCCACACGACCGATAATCCCGATCCGCTCGCCGGGCTTAATCGACAATTTCAACTCGGAGAGTGAATTCCGCGAGGCGGACGGATACTGGAAATCGAGATTGGTCAGCTCGATATGACCCGCGCGGATTTCGGGCATGATGCTGCGCAACGCCGATTGCCGCTCGTCGGTGACATCCATCATTGTCTGTAGCGAATCGAGCGTCGCGAAGGCCTGACGACCGCGGGTGAAAAGGAAGGCCAGCTGTCCGATTGGCTGGATCGAGCGGCCCGCAAGCATGATGATGGCGATGATCGCGCCCATCGTCATCTCGCCTTCGTTGAAACGGTAGAAGCCACCGATCAGCAGCCCGACGCTGATCAGCTGCTGGGAAACGCCGGCGAGGTTGACGGCGACCGCGGTCAGCCTGCGCATCCGTTCCTGGGTGGACGCCGTCATACTGGAATAGCGGCGCCAGCGCCCGAGCATCTGCCCCTCGGCGCGCGCAGCCTTGAGCGTCTCGGCCCCGGCAATCGACTCGACCAGCAGTGAATTCTGGAGGCTAGAGTCGGCCTGTGCGTCCAGAGCGGCGCGGCCCATGGTCTTTTGCAGGCTGACCCCGGCGAACAACATCAGTGCAATGCCAGCGATTGGGACGAAGACAAGCCAGCCGGCCAGGGCGGTGATGAGGATCAGGAACAGGAACAGGAACACGACATCGACCGCCAGGACGACGGTGGTCGACGCGAAGAAGTCGCGGACCATCTCATATTCCGACACGCGGCGCGCCAAAGCGCCGGTGCTGCCCTGTCGGGCGGACATCGGCAGATTCATGACTTTCTCGAACAGCTTCTGCGCGAGCTTGGCGTCGAGCTTGCGGCCGATCTCGTCGATCAGCTGCGATCTTGCCAGGCGAAGGATGAAATCGAACACCAAGGCCAGGCCAACGCCGGCGGCGAGCACCCACAAGGTCGATACCGCTTTGTTGGGGATCACGCGATCATAGACGTTCATCGTGAACAGCGGCATCGCCAGCGCCAGCAAATTGACGATCAGAGCCGCCAACAGGACCGGCCAGAATTCGCGCCGGACTTTCCAGACTTCGGACCAGAACCAATGCGTACGTTTGGCTTTGTCCCACGGACGCTCGCCTTCACGTTCTTTGGCCGGGTCGGCTTCGACAACGACCGCGCGGCCAGTGTAGACGGCCTCAATCTCCGAGAGCGGGGCCCAGAATGGTTCGGGTACACCCGGCGCGTAAATCAATCCGTCGGTGTCGCGCATTTCGAGCAGGACAGCGGCGCGATCGTCGGACAGCTCGAGAATCGCCGGCAGCTTGCGCGACGGCCAACCCTTGAATTTGCGATTGTAGGGATCGCCACGCATCCCGACCTGATCGAGCGCCGACTCGATCTGGTGAAACGGCAACGATCCAGTTTCGGAGAGCGCGAGCCCTGCGCGAAGGAGAACCGGCGAAGATGGCCGGTCCGCCCCCTTCGCTAGGTAGGCCAAGCAATCGAGGACGGGGTCAATTTCGTGCGACGGCCGTGCGTCAAGCCAATGCATGAAACTCACTACCCGTCCTCAACACTAGTTACTGCCGCCAGCCGGTGCCGGGGGTCCCATGGCGGGCAGCGGATAGCTGCTCTCATCGAGATCGGCGGGCGGGATCGGATTGACGTGGAAGCGCGTACGCTGGTCGCGGGTCGCGGCCGCCGGCATCGATACGCCAAGCGCTTCGATCAGCTTGTCGGTCGCCGCCAGAACGCGATATTGCGCGTATAGCTTGGCAAGCCGGGCCGTTTCGGTCTGGGCCTGGACGTTGTTACGCGTGTTCTGCGCATCCAGCACATCGAGCAGCGAGCGGCGGCCGATGTTGAACTGCTCACGATAGGACAGCAGCAGGTCGTCGGTAATGCGGCTCTGGGTCTCCAGCTCGGTCACCAGGCGGCTTTGGTTCTGCAGCCGGCTCCACGCGGTGCGCGTGTCCTCCTCTGCCTGCCGGGTCCGTTGGAACAGCCGGGCGTGAACTTCATCGGCACGGTTGCGCTGTTCGCGGACGTTGGCTTCCTTGGTGCCGCCATTGTACAGCAACCAGCGCAGCACGACGTTGGCTTGAAGGTCGGTCGTCCGGCCGGCAAAACCGTCAATATCGTGACCAGCGCGGGCACGGCCCTCGAGATTGACGCGCGGCCCGATATCGGCACGCGCCGCCCGAATTTCTTCGCGCGACGTGTTGAGGTCGGCAATCGCTTCCTGAACCCGCGGATTATTCACTCGAGCGAGCGCTTCGCCTTCCTCGAGCGTGGCCGGAACAAACTGCGACAAATCGGGCGGCATCGACACGCTGTCGATCTGCATCCCGGTCAATGTCCGAAAGGTAATTCCGGCCGTTTCCAAATCTTCTTTGGCCTCGGTCACGCGAGCGCGAGCCGACTGCAGCCGCTCTTCCGCCTGCTGTTGATCAGCAACACTGATCGAACCTTTCGAGACGCCTTCGCGAAGGTCACCCGCGAGCCGCTCATGGAAGGTCGCATTGTCTTCGGCGATCGCCACCAGCCGCTGCTGGAGAAGAAAGTCGATGTACGTGCGAGCGACATTCAGAGCGACGAATTCAGATCGTTCCTCGACGCGCGATGCAGCGGCGTCGGTGCGTGACGCCTGGCGCTTGATTTCTGCTTCACGACCACCGCTGTTGAACAGCAGCTGGTCGAAAATCAGATCGCCTTCGATCGGATACAGAGTCTGGTCCGCAAGCCCGATGCTGCGGCGAGTCGGATTGCGAAGACTGCGAACTCCCGCCGATCCTTCGACCGAAATCCTAGGGTACCACAGCCCCTGAGCCTGAACCCGTTCTTCCTGTGTCGCTACCCGGTTGGCAACCGCCTGACGGATTTCCGGATTGGTTGTGAGAGCGGATTGTACCGCGTCGCGCAGTTCAACTGCATATGCCGGCGTAGTGCAAAGCAGCACCGCTCCGGGGACGATCATCGTCCAGTGCTTCTTCTTCATAATTCCCCCTTCTGGTCTTCCATTCGGGTCCCTACCGTCCACCAGTAGAGACCCGCGTCGTTAAATTTGGTCAGGCTGCGGCCGGTGCCGCGTCCATGTGGAAAGTCATATGTTCCATAGTGAACGCCGCGTGGTCCCCTGTTAAGCCGGCAATACTTGCCATGTCCCAGCCTGAAACGGCGGCAGCTCCGTGACTTGCCAGCGCATCGATCGCCACTTGTGCGCCGGCGTGCGCCTGATTCGCCACGGCGTCGATAACCGCGTCGATATTAGGACCATGGCCACCGCCAGCAAGCGCGTCAAACAGGACGCGGCCTACTTCGCCAGTAGTTTGGGCGTGTGTGTCGACCGCATTGTTATTGGCATGCGCCGCCTCGAGCATTGCCACGGATGGCATTGCCACCGCACCACTGGTGAAGCTGGACTGCGCCGGAGCTGACTGATTGCTGGCTTCGGTGCCTTCGAGAAGTGCCGCCGGGGCCGATGACGCATGGCTGTCGCCAGCCGTCAACGAGTTGGTACCGGCTTCCTGGGCCTCGTGCGTTGTTGATCCGCTTTGTGGCTGAACATCAACCGCCTCGTGCGTTTCACCGGAAAGCGCGGTGCGGGCAGCATCGGAGCTCTCCGCGGCCGGGCCTTGTTCGTTTACGCTGGCGCCTGCGGCCGCTGTGACCGCGAAAGCTAGCTGGTGTCCGGCCGGAGCATCATGCGCCGCAGCCGCCACACTGGCACCGAGACCCGCCGCCGCAATCGCTCCCAACAGGACGCTGTTGTTGTTGGCGGCGGTTGCGGTCCGCAGGTCGGCATTCGCAACCGATCCAGTCTGGAAGATCGCGTCGGCAAGCGCGCCGGTTGATCCGTCGGCCTTGGTATAGCTTCCGGTGCCAGCGACTGTGACGTCGCCGTTCGCGGCCGTGTAGCTAATGCCGTCGGAGCTCAGCGAGATGCTGGTGATGCCAAGCGCCGTCAGCGACTGCACTTCGCCAGCGTCGGCGACACCGTTGCTATTCGCATCCTGCCACACCGCAAACTTGGCGAAGTCCGCATCGTTCGCGTCAAGCGTCGAGCCGTATTGGGCCGCAAGCGACTGAAGATCGGTCAGGCCATTGGCGCCAAACACAAACTCGGATCCGCCGTCGACCGAGCCATTGAGATTGGCGTCCCTGACAAGAATGCCATCGTCCGGTGCTGCCCAAGCGGTGGCCACCAGGCCATGTCCGTAGTCGTAATGCACGCCCGCATCGGTCGCTAGGAAGTGCACCCCGTCGCCGTTGAGGTCGAGCACCACCGGAGCAGCCGGCGCGAACGGAACAAGGCCCGTCGCGATGTGGATGCTGAACGCGCCAGCTGAAGTCGTGTCACCGTCACCGTCAGTGAGCGTCACCGTGGCGGGGATCGTCACGTTGAGGTTGGTGCTCTGTACTCCAACCGACGTAAGATCGACCTTGCCGCTTCCAAGTCCGCTCGCGAACATTTCGATGTCGGCAATGAATTTGCCAGCGTCCGCCGTAAACTTCCAGGTGCCGTCATCGATATCGGTCCCCGGAATATGTCCGGAGTCGAACGTACCGTCGGTGTAGTGGACGACATAAGAGATGTCGTCGCCGGCTCCCGTGGTGTAGCCGATCAGATCGAATGTTGCCGTGCTGATGTCGGGCAGCGTCACGCCCGCCGCGGGAACGTATCCACCGGCCCCGTCGGGGTCGCGTAGCGGTTGGGAGCCGAAGTCCCAGACGAACATCTCGTCAGTGCCGTTGAAGTTGTTGTTGTCGATACCCCAGCCAGACGTCGAGCCGTTGACGCCGGCCGTGACGAAATTCGTGGTTGGTCCGGCGCTGCCGGTCGACAGCCAGGTGGCCTCGTTGAAGGTGCCGCCCATGTGATAGCCGGAGATCACCGCGAGATGCTGCGTTCCAGCCACATTATCGAGAACCTGGCCCTGTGACGTCGGTCCCGCGCCGAACGACGAGGAGCCGCCGATCGCCGTTTCCGTGACCGTCGGGTCCAGCGGCGTGACCAGGTCGAACACATATTGGCCTGAAGTGCCGAGCGCAGGGTTCACGGTGATCGTGAACACGACAGTCGTATCACCCGCGTCCCATCCTGCAGGACCGATGTCCTGATAGGCGGTGAGAACACTACCGACCTGATGGGTGACCAAGCTGTGCCCGCCCGAAAGGAGGCCGGTCACGTTCGCCGTGATCGTCATCGTCGAACCGGCGCCATCGGCACCCGGCGCAAAGTGCAGCGTTCCAACCGCCGGCGTTGTCGCCGCGTTGTTGTCGGTCTGCTGGCTCTGGACCACACCGAGTGTCGGACCATCGTCGAGGAACGACAGGTTCTGGCCGATGTTGGCCGTCGCGGAAGTGTGGTCGCCGTCCTTGTCGGTAACCGTCGCGGTCAGCGTGACGAGGTTGTCGGCCGACAGCGTTGCTGCCTCACTCGTATCCGGGTTGGACGAAGTGGTGTGAACCACCGCGCGGATCTGATCGAGTGTGACGTCGCCCGCCGCATTGACGCTGACGGTGAACGCCAGGGCGCCTGCGGCATTGGTCAAATGGCCTTCGACCACATTGCCGTTGAGAACGAGCACGATCGGCTGACCCGTCAACGTATCGACGAGCCCGCTGGCCGCAAGCGGCGCACTGATGCCAAGAGCGTAAGTGACCGCGCCAGCGCCGTCGGCCCCGAACGCGCTGGTGAAGACGCCGGCGAAGCTGGCCGTCGCATTGGTTGCAAGGACCGTTTCGTCGACTGTCAGCACCGGCTGCGTCGACGAAGCCGAGATGCTCGGGCCATCATCGAGGAAATTGAGGTTCTGACCAATGTTCAGGGCCGCACTGACGTGATCGCCGTCCCTGTCGGTGACCGTCGCGGTCAGCACGACGAGGTTGTCAGCGCTAAGGCTGACGCTGTCGTTCGGATTGTTCGCATCGGGATGCGAAACCGCCCGGATCTGGTCGAGTGTAACATTGCCTGAGGCGTCGACGGTGACCGTGAACGCCAGGGCGCCACCGGTCGTCGCGACATGGCCTTCGATCACGCCCGCATTGTTGACGAGCACGATCGCCGAGCCGCTCAGGACATCGATCAGGCCGCTGGCAACGCCATTGCCGCCCGTGACGGTGAGCGCATAGGTCACCGTGCCGGCGCCATCGGCGCCAAAGGCACTGGTGAAGGCGGTCGCGAAAGCCGCCGTGGCGTTGGTCGCCAGGGTGGTTTCGTCAACCGTGAGCGTGTTTTCCGAGCCGGACAGGCTGATCGACGGGCCGTCATCGAGGAAGATGAGGTTGGTGCCGATGTTGGCCGTCGCCGCCTGGTGATCGCCGTCCCTGTCGGTAACCGTGGCGGTCAGGGTGACGAGGGTGTCGGCGCTCAGCGTGACGCTGTCGTTCGAATTGTTCGTATCGGGATGCGAAACCGCCCGGATCTGGTCGAGTGTAACGTCGCCAGCAGCATTGACGCTGACGGTGAACGCCAGGGCTCCGCCCGCGGTCGCGACATGGCCTTCAACGACATTGCCGTTGAGGACCAGCACGATGGCCGAGCCGGTGGCGACGTCGATCAGGCCGCTGTTGGCGCCCGGCGCACTGATGCCAAGAGCGTAGGTAACCGTTCCGGCGCCGTCGGCCCCGAATGCACTGGTAAACACGCCCGAGAAGCTGGCCGTGGCGTTGGTCGCGAGATTGGTCTCGTCGACGGTCAGGTTCGGCTGCGTCGACGAAGCCGAGATGCTCGGGCCATCATCGAGGAAATTGAGGTTCTGACCAATGTTCAAGGCCGCACTGACGTGATCGCCGTCCCTGTCGGTGACCGTCGCGGTCAGCACGACGAGGTTGTCGGCGCTAAGGCTGACGCTGTCGTTGGCGTTGTTGGCGTCAGGATGTTGGACCGCCCGGATCTGGTCGAGCGTGACGTTACCCGAGGCATCGACGGTGACCGTGAACGCCAGGACACCACCGGTGCTGGCGACGTGGCCTTCGATCACACCCGCGTTGTTGACGAGGACGATCGCCGAACCAGTGGCGACATCGATGAGGCCGCTGGCGACGCCGTTGCCGCCAGTGACGGTGAGCGCATAGGTCACCGTGCCGGCGCCATCGGCGCCGAAGGCGCTGGTGAAGGCGGTCGCGAAAGCCGCCGTGGCGTTGGTCGCCAGGTTGGTTTCGTCAACCGTGAGCGTGTTTTCCGATCCGGACAGGCTGATCGACGGACCATCATCGAGGAACACCAGGTTGGTGCCGATGTTCGCGGTGGCGCTGGTGTGATCGCCGTCCTTGTCGGTGACCGTAGCGGTCAAAGTGACGAGGGTGTCGGCACTGAGCGTGACGCTGTCGTTCGAATTGTTCGTATCGGGATGCGAAACCGCCCGGATCTGGTCGAGCGTGACGTCGCCAGCGGCATTGACGCTGACGGTGAACGCCAGGGCTCCGCCCGCGGTCGCGACGTGGCCTTCAACGACGTTGCCGTTAAGGACCAGCACGATCGCCGAACCAGTAGCGACGTCGATCAAGCCGCTGTTGGCGCTCGGAGCACTGATGCCGAGCGCATAAGTGACCGTCCCGGCGCCATCGGCACCGAATGAGCTGGTGAACACACCCGCGAAGGCCGCCGTCGCGTTGGTCGCGAGATTGGTCTCGTCGACCGTCAGGTTCGGCTGGGTCGAAGATGCCGAGATGCTCGGACCGTCATCGAGGAAGATGAGGTTCGTGCCGATGTTGGCAGTCGCCGCCTGATGATCGCCATCCTTGTCGGTGACCGTCGCGGTCAAAGTGACGAGGGTGTCGGCGCTCAGCGTAACGCTGTCGTTCGGGTTGTTGGCATCTGGGTGCGAAAGCGCCCGGATCTGGTCAAGCGTGACATTGCCCGACGCATCAACCGTGACGGTGAACGCCAGGGCGCCAGCGGCGGTGCCGACGTGACCTTCGATCACTCCCGCATTGTTGACAAGCACGATGGCCGAACCAGTGGCAACATCGATCAAGCCGCTGTTGGCGCTCGGCGCACTGATGTCGAGAGCGTAAGTGACTGCGCCGGCACCGTCGGCCCCGAACGCACTGGTAAATACGCCGGCGAAGCTGGCCGTTGCATTGGTCGCAAGGTTGGTCTCGTCGACGGTCAGGTTTGGCTGGGTTGAAGATGCGCTGATCGAAGGACCATCGTCCTGAAACACCAGGTTCTGGCCGATGTTGGCCGTCGCGCTTGCGCTGTCGCCGTCCTTGTCAGTGATGGTTTGGGTCAAAGTGACCAAATTGTCCGCCGACGGCGTGACACTGTCGTTCGGGTTGTTGGCATCCGGGTGCGAAAGCGCCCGGATCTGGTCGAGCGTGACATCGCCAGCAGCATTGACGCTGACGGTGAACGCCAGGGCTCCGCCTGCGGTCGCGACGTGGCCTTCAACGACATTGCCGTTGAGGACCAGCACGATGGCCGAGCCGGTGGCGACGTCGATCAGGCCGCTGTTGGCGCCCGGCGCACTGATGCCGAGCGTGTAAATGACCGAATTCGACAGCGCCGGGCCGTCGGCACCGAACGAGTCGGTGAAGACGCCCGAGAAGCTGGCCGTTGCGTTGGTCGCGAGATTGGTCTCGTCGACCGTCAGGTTCGGCTGCGTGCCAGAAGCCGAAACCGTCGGCGTATCGTCGTCGACGCTGATATTGATCGTGCCGTTGGCTGTATCGAGATCGACGTCCGACACCGTATAATTGATGGTGAAGGCCTGGTTGTTTTCGTCGCCACCCGCAGCATGCAAGATCGGCGCATTCTGGACAACGCTGTAGGCGCCGGTCGTGCTGTTGACGGTCACCGTCAATACCGTGACGCCGCCCTGCTGGACGAGCACGATGCCTGCCCCGCCCGAGATGTAGGTGAAGCCGACCGGAGCGCCGGTGAGCGCCACGCCGAAGGTCAGCGCGCCATCGCCGCCCGAACCCGGGAGCGTGCCGGTCGCGTTGACCGAGTTCGGATCGTCGCCGATACCGCCGGCATTGCCGCCAGCCAGCGCGTCGTCGTCAAGACCGACCGTGACGCTTCCGGCAGTCGGCGCGGCGTCGGAGATATTGATGGTCAGCGTTGCCGTCGCGGTATCGCCGTCCCCGTCCTGATATGTGTAGGTAAACGTCTCGCTGACGTTACCGGCGCCGCCGCTGGCGCGGGTGTACGTATAGTTGCCGTTGGCATCCATCGACAGCGTGCCATATGTGCCGACGACGACGTAGCCGCCCGCGGGATTGGTGTCGCTGTTGCTAGTTCCGTTGCTGACCAGACCCGAGATGCTACCGAAGCCGTCGGCGCCAGGGTTGTCGGCGTTGGCCGCGCCTTCATTCGTTCCTACGCCGGTGATCACATTGCCGCTCGCGGTCGTGCCGCCCGACGCAACATCATCGGAATCGTTGTTTGCTGACGGACCATCGTCCTGGAACACCAGGTTCTGCCCAATGTTTGCGGTCGCGCTGGTGTGATCGCCGTCCTTGTCGGTGACCGTCGCGGTCAACGTGACGAGGTTGTCGGCACTAAGTGTCGCGCTCTCGCTCGTGTCCGGATTTGACGAAGTCGTATGAACCACCGCGCGGATCTGGTCGAGCGTGACGTCGCCCGCGGCGTTGACGCTAACGGTAAAGGCGAGCGCGCCCGCTACGGTGCCGACGTGGCCTTCGACCACGGTGCCGTTCTGGACCAGCACGATATTCTGGCCCGTCGCTGTGTCGACAAGACCGCTATTGGCACCCGGCGCACTGATTCCCAGCGCATAAGTGACGGTGCCGGCGCCGTCCGCGCCGAACGAGCTGGTGAACACACCGGCGAAGTTCGTCGTCGCGTTTGTTGCAAGCACAGTCTCGTCGACCGTCAGGCTCGGCTCCTCTCCGCCAGCCGAAATGCTCGGACCGTCATCCAGGAAGTTGAGATTCTGACCGATGTTCGCGGTTGCAGTCGCGCTGTCACCGTCCTTATCGGTGATCGTTGCGACGACAGAGATGAGATTGTCGGCGCCAAGCGTAACGCTGTCGTTCGGGTTGCTGGCATCGGGATGCTGAACGGCGCGGATCTGGTCGAGCGTGACATCGCCCGCAGCGTTGATGCTAACGGTGAACGCGAGAGCACCGCCGGCGGTCGCGACATGGCCTTCGACAACGCCGCCGTTGAGAACCAGCACGATGGCCGATCCGGTGGCGACGTCGATGAGGCCGCTGTTCGCGCCGGGTGCACTGATGTTGAGGCCATAAGTGATCGTACCGGCGCCATCGGCACCAAAGGCGCTCGTGAACACGCTGGCAAAGCTCGCCGTCGCGTTAGCCGCGAGGTTGGTCTCGTCGACCGTCAGGCTCGGCTGAGTCTCAGACGGGCTGATCGACGGCCCATCGTCGAGGAAGTTGAGGTTCGTGCCGATATTGAGCGTTGAACTAGCCGTATCGCCATCGAAATCGTGAGCGGTGGCGGTCAGCGTAACGAGATTGTCCGCCGACAGCGTGACGCTGTCGTTGGGATTGGTCCCGTCGGGATGCTGCACGGCGCGGATCTGGTCGAGAGTGACGTCGCCAGCGGCATTGACGCTGACGGTGAAGGCGAGCGCGCCGGCGGCTGTGCCAACGTGACCTTCGACAACCGCCCCGTTCTGGACGAGGACGATGGCCGAACCGGTAGCAACATCAACAAGGCCGCTGTTGGCGCCCGGAGCGCTGATACCAAGGCCGTAAGTGATTGAGTTCGCTGCCGGGCCATCGGCGCCAAAGCTGGCGCTGAAATTCGCGGCAAAGCTGGCGGTCGCGTTGGTGCCAAGGTTTGTCTCGTCAACCGTCAGCGTTGGCTCGCCGCGATCAGCCTGGCCAATCGAGGGACCATCATCGACGAAGTGCAAGTTGGCGCCGATGCCAACGCTCGCCGTACCAGTAACCGAATCGCCGTCTCTGTCGACCGCCGTTTCACTGCGCGTGAGGGTAATCGAGCCGTCGGCCATGCTGATGCTTTGATCGGTGAACGGAGCACCCGTCGGGGACGGATCGGTGTTGGTATGGTCGATCTGGCTGAACTGGGTCAGGGTGACAACGCCAGTCGCATTGACGCTGACCGTGAACACGGTGTTCGCGGCAGTGATTCCGCCTGCGGTGGCCGAAGTCGAGCCGACGATCGTGCCGCCGACGCTATAGAGAACGATGGCAACTCCGCCTTGCGTCAAGCCTGACACGCCCGTGGTGGCCAAGGAATAGCCGCTGCTGCTGCCCACGCCGGGGCCGTCGGCACCGTACGAAACGGTTGTACCACTGAACACACCGCCAAAATTGGCTGACGTGCTAACGCTTTCGCTATTCGCTCCAATCGTTGCCGCATCGTGCGTCGTCAGGCTGACTTCGGCGTCCGAACCCGCAATGACCGCGACGGTCGGTGTGTCGTCATCGACGTTGATGTTGATCGTCCCGGGGGCACTATCGCCATCGGAATCGGTAACAGTGTAGTTGATCGTGAAGGCTGCGTTGTTTTCATCGCCGCCAGATGCATGCAGGATCGGCGCATTCTGAGTGACCGAATAGGCGCCCGTAGCCGGATTGACGGTGACCGTCAGAACCGTAACGGTGATGGCACCCTGGACCTGTTGCACCAGGATCGAACCATTTGGCCCGTCAACGTAACTAAAGCCTGCGGGCGCGCCGCCGCTCAGAAGGTCAAAAGTCAAGGCGCCATCGCCGCCTGAACCAGGGAGGAAGCCGGTCGGGTTGACGCTGTCCGCGTCGTCGCCGATCCCACCGGGATTGCCGCCCTGCAGAGCGTCGTCGTCAAGTTGAACGCTGACCGTGCCAGCATCCGGCGTTCGGTTGACAAGCTGGCCAACGTCATGGAATTCAGGCGGCGTATAAACCAGTTCCGTCGGCGGAATCAGGTCGCCGAGAGGCACGCCCGGATCGAGCGGCGGAACGGGAACGTCGAAATTGCCGCCGCTGCTCTGCGGAATCCCGGCCGCGGGCTGCGGTTCTGCGTCGATCAAAAGCGCCGCAAGGTTGGTCGCGGGAACTTCAACGCCGTTGAGCACCAGTTGGGGCACGAACACGGCGCCGTCGATGATGATCATCTGGGTGCCATCAGGCATGTCGATGACGAGGTTGCGGCCGACCACATGGACGTCGGAAAGCTCAACGCCGGGTGGCAGCGTGACAACTCCGTCGGGTCCAGGAATGATCTGTTGGGCGTTGGCGTCGATCTTCTGCGGATCCTTGCCAATCTCGATCGTCAGAGTCGCGGCATCGCGCGCGCCTGCATTGTCGGCGAGAGTGTAGCGGAACACGTCGCGAGCGCCGTTCGGCGTGGCGACGTTCGGCGTATATTTATAATTGCCGTGGGTATCCATCGTCAGGTCGCCGAAGCGGCCGCCGACGTGCATGTTGCCACCATCGGACGTGGCGCTGCCGGTGGCGCCCTCAAGCGCGACAATCTTGCCAGTGCCATCAGGGACCACATCAGCGCCGGCCAAGCCGGTGATGGTGCCCGCCCCCGTGATGGTGTTGCCCGTTGCCGGACCATGGCTGCCAGCTGGCAGAACGTCCGCATCATCACGCGCGTCGGGATTTCCCGACACCGCACTGAAAGAGCCTGAAGCATCGTCGTATCGCATAACCCACCCCTATTTAACCGCCGTGCGGCTCGCCGCTTCAGCTGTTGCCAAGACCGCCGCTTCCCGTCCGATCCGCATAATGGGACTGGTTAACAATCGAGAATCGGCGCCTCGCGTTGTTCAACACAAGACACCGAGTTTGGAATTTAGCAAGCTTGCGACTCTATAGCCGGTGCGTTTTGACCAGCATTACAGAATCGTGACTAAACTATACTGTGGTTAACGAGCCTAGTAATAGCTATTATACGACAAGCAAATCTTACCAAGAGACATAGGGTATCTAGAGTTTATTCGGCCATTCCTTAACGACCTGCCAGTATTAACGTCGCTATTGTATCGGTGTTTGCTGACTCATTGAGAAGGCGCGATTTACCAACTGCGGTTACCGGATGGTTAACACTTACCTAATAGCGGCATTTTTGCATTCTTCGGACACCCGTCCAAAGTGTTGGTGATCCACGAAAAAACTGCTCGGAGCCGTCCCGGAATGGGACTTAGACGCGGTTCGAAGCCGGTCTGGCCGGTCGCGACTCGGGCAAGCGAGTCGGATTGCGGACTTTTGAGCGTCCCGAGTCGCGATCAACCGGATTTGGCCCATTCTAGAACAACGATGGCTGTTCAAATCCGGCCAGATTTGCACGCTTGCAAGCTGGTGACCCCTACGGGACTCGAACCCGTGTTTTCGCCGTGAGAGGGCGACGTCCTGGACCGCTAGACGAAGGGGCCTCGCGCTGGAGAACGGGTCATATGTGGGCTCGACACAGCCTAGTCAATCAATCCAGCTTCAGCCGCCCAAAACCCCTTACGCCGGTCGGATTTTGCCATCCCTAAAGCGAGGCGAGTGGATCAAATGCGGACTAGCTGCGCTCGCTCAAGAACCGCATCAATTCGGCGAGCGTCGACTCCATCTGGTCTTGCATCTGGCTAACCAGTTCATTCTCGCGCATGCCGAGATGGTCGAGCGGCTTGGAATAGCTGTCGGAGAAGGCCTTCAGGTCGTCCTTGTCGAGAATCCCGTGGGCGACCAGCTTGGCGATGATCACCAGCAGTCCGTTGGTGTTGGCGATGGTGCCGGCAACCAGCGCCTCGTCGACCATCGACAACCGCGTGTTGGCGTCGGCTTCCTCTTCATCGGTTGGATTCATGATGCCCATGTTGGCGAGGTCGCCACGCGGGGCAAGCCCTAAGCGACGAATTGAGCGAGGACCGCCCAGACGCGCGCTTTTTCCGCGAAAAGTAGGGTATTGGCCGCGCTCGACGACGGCAAATCAATCAAGCGCAGTCGCTCATGGACACCAACAAGCCTCCGGCCTGTGGCGGCAGCAGTCGCCCCATTGAACGCCAGCGCCCTCAATTCGGGGAATTTATGCCGAAGCCGTTCGACCTGATTGTGGGCTGGCGACCGAATCGCCTGGTCGAGGCTGCCGCGGCGGCTGGCCGAGGCAATCACGTCCCACAGGCCGATCCGCCGGTCGGCCAGGCGGCGCAGTCGCTCTTCATACGATAGAACATCGAGATCTTCGCCAACCGCCGATCCCACCAGTCGCCAGAACTGATTGGTCGGATGGGCATAATAGCGTTGTGCCGAGAGCGAAACATCGCCGGGCAAACTGCCGAGGATAAACAAGGTTGCATCGGCGCGAGCGACCGGTGGTAGTCCAATTTTAGCGCTTTCGGTTCGTTCACCGCCCATAGTTTGCCTTTGCTGCCACCGCCGTTAAGGGCATGGCCGGTGCAACCCAGTAACCTTCGCATTGCCCTGTTCTCGGGCAATTACAATTATGTGCGCGACGGCGCCAACCAGGCATTGAATCGCCTGGTCGATTTTCTCTTGCGGCAAGGGGTCCAAGTCCGCATTTATTCGCCAACGGTGGCCAATCCAGCGTTCGAGCCCACCGGCAACCTCGTCAGCGTTCCATCCGTAGCGATCCCCGGCAGGCCCGAATATCGGATCCCGATCACACTGCCCGCACGCGTCCGTCGTGATCTCGCGGAGTTCGCCCCGAACGTCGTCCACATTTCCAGCCCGGACATTGTCGCCCACCGCGCGATCAGCTGGGCACGCCGGCGCAATATCACCGCCATCGCGTCGATCCACACGCGCTTC
Source organism: Sphingomonas sp. (assembly GCF_031361285.1). Classification (GTDB taxonomy): domain Bacteria; phylum Pseudomonadota; class Alphaproteobacteria; order Sphingomonadales; family Sphingomonadaceae; genus Sphingomicrobium. Next base: position 10,549 of record NZ_JANMCO010000069.1, on the reverse strand, counting down.
GAAACCTATTTGGCCTATTACCGCCTGGAAATGCTCGAGCCGCTCGTACGCGCGATCATGCGGCGGCTCTATCGGCGTTGCGACGCGATCGTCGCGCCGGCGGAGTCAACGGCCGCCGTGCTGCGGGCACAGCGTATGAATCGCGACATTTCAATCTGGTCGCGCGGCGTCGATCGCGATCAATTCCACCCCGGGCGGCGCGATATGGCGTGGCGACGGGGCCTGGGCATCGACGACGATGCTATGGTTGTCGGCTTCCTTGGTCGGCTGGTCATGGAGAAGGGCCTCGATCAATTTGCCGACGCGATCGATTTGCTGGCGTCGCGCAACGTCAAATATCGGGTGCTCGTAATCGGCGATGGTCCCGCTCGTGAGTGGTTCGGGCAACGTCTGCCCGACGCGGTCTTCATCGGCCAGCAAGTCGGCCCCGACCTCGCCCGTGGCCTCGCCAGCAGCGATGTCCTGTTGAACCCCTCCATTACCGAGGCCTTCGGCAACGTCACATTGGAAGCGATGGCCTGCGGTCTACCGGTCGTGGCGGCAGATGCCACAGGAGCGACCAATCTCGTCCGCAACCGCGAGACCGGCATATTGGTCGACCCGTTCGATGCGGACGGGTTTGCTGACGCTCTCGAGACCTATGCCCGAGACCCGGAGCTTCGCGCTCGCCATGGCGAAACCGGGCTGAAATTCGCCCGGACCATGGACTGGGACCAAATCAACTCGGCAGTCTTAAAAATGTACCTGCGGGTGACCGAGAAACGCGCCAGGCTCGCCCGGTTCACCCGCCGGTCCTAGCTCATTTAATCCGTTCGATGCGTTGCGCAGCGTCGTCGAGAATCGCGGCGATTTCGTGCAACAAATTGTCGTCGAGACCGTCGCGGCCGACGCGATGGCTAAGCGCGGTCATGAGGTTCTTGACCGCGCGTCCGATCGCCGGTCCGCTGGCACTGCTCTCGCGTGGCGCGAACTCGGCCAGTCGCTCGAACAGCGCTTCGACTTCGGCCGCATTCTCTTCGAGATGCTTGCGACCTTCATCTGTTACCTGGAACGGTTTGCGCGGCCCTTTCTCCTTGGCTTCCTCGATCAAGCCCATGTCCTGGAGCAAGGTCAGGGTCGGGTAAATGACACCGGGGCTCGGCGCATATTCGCCGCCAGTCAGCTCCTCGATCGCGCGGATCAAATCGTATCCATGGCGTGGCTCGTCGGCAATCAGCTTGAGCAACACCAGGCGAAGTTCGCCGGATTCGAACATGCGGCGACGGCCACGGCGGCCGCGTCCCCGACCGGATTCATCGTCGCCGAAATCAAAATGGAACGGCCCCCAATTGCCTCCCCAGCCGCGTCCGCCGCGCATGGCGAACAAACCCTCGGGGATATTGAACGCAAATTCTCCACGTGGCCCGCAGCCGCGCCCTTGTCTGTGACCCATGCGTTTTCTCCTGTAAGATGTGTCTAAGATATATCTTAGTTACATCGGTATCAAGAGGTCCGTGCATTTTCATGTCCGGCGATTATGAGCATCCGCGATGGCCGACCTGTTCGCTGACCAAGTTACCGCGCAGCAGCCCGACGCGAACGCCCCCGATGCGCCGCTCGCCGATCGATTGCGGCCCCGGAACCTGGGCGAAGTCGTCGGCCAGGAACATCTGACCGGCCCGGATGGGGCCATTGGCCGCATGGTTATGGTTGGCAAACTGTCGTCGATGATCCTGTGGGGGCCGCCCGGCACCGGCAAGACAACCATCGCGCGGCTGCTCGCCGATGCCGTCGGCATGCGCTTCGTCGCCATTTCCGCGGTGTTCTCCGGCGTCGCCGACCTGAAAAAGGTCTTCGCCGAGGCGCGCCAGATGACCAAAGCCGACCAGCGCACCTTGCTCTTCGTCGATGAAATTCACCGCTTCAATCGCGCCCAGCAGGACGGCTTCCTGCCGTTTGTCGAAGACGGAACCGTCACCCTCGTTGGCGCGACCACCGAGAACCCCAGCTTTGAGCTTAACGCGGCGTTGCTGTCACGTTGCCAGGTCCTGATCCTGCGGCGGCTTGACCACCAGGCGCTGGAGACGTTGATCGAGCGCTCCGAGAGCGAGATCGGCCGCTCGCTACCGGTGACCAATGAAGCGCGATCCGCTTTGATCGCCAGCGCTGACGGCGACGGCCGATTCTTGCTCAACCAAGCCGAAACCCTGTTCGACATCGACCTCGACGGCCCGCTCGATCCCGCTGCGCTCTCGGCGCTGTTGCATCGCCGGGTGGCGGTCTACGACAAGGATCGCGAAGGTCATTACAACCTCATCTCGGCGCTCCACAAAAGCCTGCGCGGATCGGACCCGCAGTCGGCACTTTATTACCTGGCGCGGATGCTCGTCGCCGGGGAAGAGCCGCTTTATGTCCTGCGGCGCCTGGTGCGCTTTGCCTCCGAGGACGTCGGTCTCGCCGACCCCCACGCACTGGTGCAGTGCCTCGCGGCCAAGGATGCCTACGACTTTCTGGGCTCGCCCGAGGGCGAGTTGGCGATCGTCCAAGCCTGCCTCTACCTCGCCACCGCGCCCAAATCGAATGCCGCTTATGTCGCGCAGAAAACCGCGTGGCGGAGCGCCCGTGACACCGGCTCGCTGATGCCGCCGGCGCATATCCTCAACGCCCCGACCAAGCTGATGAAGGACATCGGCTACGGCCAAGGCTATGCCTACGATCACGATGACGATGAAGCGTTTTCAGGGGCCGCTTACTGGCCGGACGAGATGGAACCCCAAACCTATTACCAGCCGACCAACCGCGGCTTTGAAGCCAAAGTCGCCGAACGCATTGCATATTGGGAAGAGATGCGGCTGAAGCGAGCCGAGGATAATCAGAACCTTTAACCAGCGGAGCCAATCCATGTACACCAGCGACGCACCCGCCGCTTACTGGCGCGACCAATTGTTTCTCTGGGGACCCAAGGTCCTGCTGGCGATCCTGATCCTGGTCGTCACCCACTTCATCGCCAAGGCGATCCAGTGGGCGGTCGCGCGCGGCGTCGACAAGGTGCCGATCCTCAAACGCCATCCGCAGGCGGGCGGCAATTCAGTCGGGATCGAGCTTGGCCGTCTCGCATACTGGCTGGTGTGGCTGGTCGGGCTGATCGCCGCGCTCCAGCCGCTCGGCCTGTCGCAGGTCGTCACGCCGGTCACTTTGCTGACCAACGAAGTCTTTGCCTTCATCCCCCATTTGCTGGGCGCGGTCCTGATCTTCTTCGCCGGGCTGATCCTGGGCAGAATCGTCGGACACATCATCGAGGCCGCGCTCGGTGCACTGAACCTCGAGCGGCTCGCGAGCCGCGCCGGGCTCAAGCTTGGTGAAACCCCGGTTGCGGTCGATACGGCGGGCAATGCCACCGACGGCGCCGCCCCGGCGCGCAGCACCATCGCCCGGGCGGTTGGGATGACGGTCAGCGCGATCATCATCATCTTCGGGGCGATTGCGGCCCTTCAAGCGCTCGGCATCAGCGCGATCGCCGATCCCGCTATCGCGATGCTGCAAACCATCGCGCTGGCGATCCCGCGCGTGTTCGCGGCGCTGGTCTGGCTGGCGATCGCCTTCCTCATCGGCCGTTGGGTGAAGACGTTGATCGAGACCGTGTTGCCAAGCCTGCGCTTCGACGACAGCGTGCGCGCGCTCGGCATCATGCCCGCGAACTCCAATCCGTCGCGAGTGGTCGGCGCTATCGCCATGACCGCAATCCTGCTCGCCGCCGCGATCGAGGCGGCGCGGCAGCTGGGCGGCGACAGCGTTGCAGCCTTGCTGTTCCAGATCCCCGCGCTTGGCGGCAAAGTGATTTTCGGCACCGTCATCATCGTTGCCGGGCTGTTCCTCGCCCGCATGCTCGCATCTTTGGTCGGTAGTTCGACCGGGGAAGCAGGCTACGCCCAGGCCATCGTCAAATATGCGATCATCGCCTTGTTCACCGCCATCGGGCTGACCTTCATGGGTCTGGCCGACCAGATCGTAATGATGGCCTTCGGTCTCATTCTCGGCTCGGCCGCGATCGCCACCGCCTTGGCGTTCGGATTGGGTGGGCGCGATGCCGCCGCGCGCATCCTCGAGGAATGGGCGGAAAAGCAAGGTCCGCCGGCCCGCCTGCCGCCACCACGGCTGCGCAAGCCGGCGCCGCCCGAGCCGGACGACGCCCAACCGCCCCTGGTGTGAGGATATTCGAGAACTTCGCGGTCGTTGATTGGTCGGGCGAAGCAGTCGCGCGTCCAAAGGGTCTAGCGGTGGCACATGCCGTGTCGGACAGTCGGGCACCGGTCATCCTGCGGCCCAGCGGCGGATGGTCGCGGCCAGCATTGCTCGATTGGATCAAGCGGCTGGCGGACGCCAAGGCCGACATATTGGTGGGCCTGGATCTTTCTCCGGCGCTGCCCTTCGCGGATCATGGATCTTACTTCCCTGGCTGGTGCGACTCTCCCGCCGATGCGCGAGAGTTGTGGTCGATGGTCGATCGTCTCGCCGTCCAAGACGACCATTTATCAGCGACCTCGTTTCTTGCTGGCAGCGAGATTGCCCGACACTTCCGCCAGTTGAACAATTGCGGCGACCGCTTTGGAGCCGGCCGGGGTCGCTTGCGAGTTTGCGAACATGGTCAGGCCGCGATGGGCTTGTCGCCGCAAAGCTGCTTCAATCTGGTCGGTGCCGCACAAGTCGGCAAGTCGAGCCTGACCGGAATGCGGGTGCTGCATCGATTGACGGGGAGCGTCCCAATCTGGCCGTTCGATCCGATCCCGAAGAAAGGACCGGTGCTGGTCGAAATCTATACTTCGATCGCCGCTCGCGCAGCTGGCATCCGGAAAGGCCGAAGCAAGGTCCGCGATGCCCAGTCGCTCGATCAAGTTCTCAACGCCTTGAAAAGCGAAAAGCACGTTTTACTCAAAAGTTATGATGATCACTCGACGGACGCGATCTTGACCACGGCATGGCTCCGCGGAGCTGCTCAGGATGAGATGCTTTGGGCTCCAGCCGGACTGACTGCGGAAATCACCCGAACCGAAGGCTGGACGTTCGGCGTGCTTTGAACCAAATGCGGCGACGTTGCCGGATTAGCTCAGTTGGTAGAGCAGCGGTTTTGTAAACCGAAGGTCGCGGGTTCGACTCCTGCATCCGGCACCACGAGCAATCGAGCGTTTCGCATTCCACTTATCCACAGCTTTTCGCGCGTGGCCGATATATTTACGCCGAGGCGCTGGAACAAATGTGACGAGAGTCCGTTTTATTCCCGTGCTTCAAATCTTCGGAGGCGAAGCATGGAACCCCGGCAACTTCGGTTGTCGGGGTTTACCGCATCTGGGAATCGGGCGGTCTAAAGATCGGCCGGATTCGCGCCTGCCAACTCCAACTTTCGCGAGCAATCGGAAAGCGGATATTTGTTGCCGTTGGCGCAATTGAACAGCAGCACGGTTTCGCCTCGCGCGACTAATCCCCGCTCCAACGCCGAGCGCCAGCCAGCGACCACCGCCCCGCCTTCCGGGCACAGCAGCATGCCGTCGTTCCGGGCGACATCCTCGACCGCCTGCAGGATTGCCCCTTCCTCCACCGCCAAGGCTGCTCCGCCGCTGTCCCGCACCGCGCGTAAAATCAGGAAATCGCCAACCGCTTTGGGCACGCGAATGCCGGTCGCGACCGTCGCCGCACCCTCCCAGCGCGCGGCGAATTCCTCGCCGGCTTCAAAGGCGCGCACCATCGGCGCGCAGCCGGCGGCCTGGATCGCAAACATCCGCGGCCGCTCGGGGCCGATCAGCCCGACCGCTTCCAGTTCGTCGAACGCCTTCCACATGCCAATGAGGCCAGTACCGCCGCCGGTCGGGTAGAAGATCGCGTCGGGGAGCTTCCAGCCAAGCTGCTCAGCCAGCTCGAACCCCATCACCTTCTTGCCCTCGAGGCGGTAGGGCTCTTTCAGCGTCGAACAGTCGAACCACAGCCCCGCCGCCGCGCCCTTGCCGACCAAGGCACCGCACTCGTCGATCTGCCCATCGGCGACATAGACTTTGGCGCCATAGGCCGCGGTTTCGCGCACGTTGATCTCGGGCGTTTCGGCCGGGCAGATCACGACCGTCTCAATCCCCGCCCGCGCGCCATAAGCGGCGAGCGCGGCGCCGGCGTTGCCGTTGGTCGGGATGGCGATGCGAGTAATGCCAAAATGGCGGGCCATCGTCACGGCGACCGCCATCCCGCGCGCCTTGAACGATCCGGTCGGCAGCCGGCCTTCATCCTTGACCAGCAAATTGGGGGCGGTGCCGGCGAGCGCCAGGATCGGTGTTTCGGGCTCGCCGAGGCTGACCGGCTCAACCCCATCGGGCATGGGTAACAGCTCGCGCCATTTCCACATGGTCGGCGGTCGCGCCGCTAGACTTTCGCGGGTCAGCGTCCGCTTTGCGGCCTCGAAATCGTAGCGCACCAGCAGCGGCTTGCCGGCGCGGCTGAGGTTGTGAACCCGGCCCGCGTCAAACCGTTCCCTGGTGAGCGAACATTCGAGATGGGTGACGAACATCGCGGCGCCTAGCAGTTGCTGTCGCGGGCATCGCTCAGTTCAACCTGAATCGTGCAATGCTGGATATGAAAACGATCGTGCAACAGCGTTCTGGCGCGCGCCAGCAACTCATCGCTGCTCCGTTCAGGCACGACGAGATGCGCCGTCAGCGCGGTTTCGGTCGTGCTCAGCGGCCAGACATGGAGATGATGCACCCCCACCACCCCCTCGAGCTGCTCCAACGCAGCCTCGACTTCGTCGACGTCGATCCCGCTCGGTACGCCCGCCAGCGACATCCACACCGATTCCTTAAGCAGCCCGAAGCTGCTCCAGAAGATGACCACCGCAACGGCCAGGCTCATGGCCGGATCAACCCATTGCTGGCCGGTCTTGAGGATAACGAATCCTGCGATGACGACCGCCGCTGAAACTCCGGCATCGGCTGCCATGTGCAGGAAGGCGCCGCGGATATTGATGTCCCGCGACGCGCCGCGCGCGAACAACCATGCAGTGACGCCATTCACGACAATTCCGATCGCCGCGACGATCATCACCGTGCCCCCGGCGGTGGGCGCGGGATGGAACAGTCGCCGCACGGCTTCCGCGACGATCGCCCCGATCGCGACCAGCAAGAACAACGCATTGACCAGCGCCGCGAGGATCGACGCCTTTTTGAGGCCGTAGGTGAAGCGCGGCGACGGCGAGGCTCGCGCCATGGTCAAGCCTGCCCAGGCGACGATCAGGCCCAGCACGTCGGAAAGATTGTGACCGGCATCGGCGACCAGCGCCATCGACCCTGCCAGGAAGCCGAAGATGGTTTCGGCGACGACAAAGCCCAAATTGAGCGCGATCCCGAATGCGAACGCGCGGCCGAAATTACTCGGCGCATAATGATCGTGGGCGTGGCCGGCGGACATTCGCGCGGCCCTAACGATCGAGGGACGCCAAGACAAACCTCCGCCGGTCGAAAGGAGCAGTCGCTTTGCCTGATCAACTATTGTGACAATATAACATCTGGCCTAATCGTGCCGAAATTCCCGTAAGCTCAGTCCGGAGTTCCAATGAAGCGCAGCGTCCTCTCCTTGGCAGCAATCGCTGCCGGCCTTCCCTATGCTGCCGCTCATTCCGAAGCGGTAGTCGCCGACAGCGGTACAAGCGTGCTCACCGCTGAGACGTCGGTCGCCGTGGTCGAACCCACTCCCGGTTCGGCCAAGGACGCCCACCCCGACCCGGACCAGGCAATCGTCGTCACCGGCATTCGCCGCGCGGCGGGCGATGTGCTGGGCGGCGTCTCGGTTCTGGACGAGGAAGAACTTGCCCACGACTTGAAGCCGAGCCTCGGCGATACGCTCGCCGACCTGCCCGGCGTGAGCGCGTCGAGCTTCGGGCCCAGTGCCTCCCGCCCGATCCTGCGCGGACTTTCCGGCGAGCGCGTCGGCGTCCTCACCGACGGCATTGGCGCGCTCGACCTATCGTCGTCCGACCCCGACCATGCGGTCGCCATCAATCCCCTCACGGCGGAACGGATCGAAGTGCTGCGCGGCCCAGGCGCACTGTTGTTCGGTTCCTCGGCGATTGGCGGCGTGGTCAACGTCATCGATACGCGCATTCCACGAAAAGTGCCGGACAAAGCGGTCGCGGTTGATGCTTTTGCCGCCTACGGCACGGCCGCCCACGAGCGGTCGGCCAGCGCCTCGGTCGACGTGCCGCTCGGTCGCCATTTCGTCGCCCATGCCGACGGCGCATATTCGAAGTACGACGACCTCCATATCGGCGGACATGTGCTTTCGGAGCCGCTCCGCGAGCAGGCTTTGGCGAGCCCCGACCCGGCCATCCGGGCGCTGGCCGCCCTCAAAGACAAGCTTCCCAATACCGCCGGGCGCAGCGGCGACCTTGCGGCTGGGATTGCCTATGTCGATGGCGATACCAACATCGGCATTTCCATCGGCCAGCATAGCTTCCGCTATGGCGTGCCGATCCGTTTCTCGTTGGATCCGAGCATCGAACCCGAGCAGCCGACGCTCGACGGGCGCCAGACCCGCGGCGACGTGCGTGCCAATGTGCCGATCGGAGGCCTGCTCAAGGCTTTCGAGTTTCGCGGCGGAATTGCAAAATACCATCACGACGAACTCCAACCGACCGGTGCGGTCACCTCGAGCTTTTTCAGCAAGGGCGGCGAAATGCGCGCGGATGTCGTCCAGAGCGAGCGCGGAGGTTGGGGCGGCACGACCGGGATCCAGTATCTCGAGCAGAACGCGCACATCCGCGGCGAGGAGAAATACCTGCCCGATAGCCGCCGCCGCAATCTCGGCCTGTTTACATTACAGACCCTGGCTCGCGGCCCAGTTCGCTTTGAAGGGGGCGCACGGATCGAGTTCGCGCGGCTCCATGCCGATGCCGACGCGCAAATTGCAGCCAACGGTGGGCCGATCGGGCTGGCGCCGCTCGATCGCAGCTTCACCACCGTCTCTGGCTCGGCCGGCGCCAACTATCTGGTCGGTGCGGATTGGCGCGTCGGCCTTTCGCTTTCGCACAGCGAACGGTCCCCGGCGATCGACGAGCTTTTTTCCAACGGCCCGCACGGCGGCAGCCAGCAATTCCTGATCGGCAATCCCGACCTCAAATCGGAAAAAAGCAACGGGATCGAGCTGAGCGTCCACCGGTCGACCGGGCCCATTCATGTTCAGGGGAGCATATATTACAGCCGCTTTTCCAATTTCATCTTTCAGGCATCCACCGGAACCGTCATGGGCAGGTTGCCGATCTATGAATATCGCCAGAGCAAGGCCGCATATTACGGCTTCGAAGTAGAGAGCGACGCCAAGTTTGGGCACGCGCTGGGCATCGACTGGGGCGGAGAAGTGGTCGCGGACGCCGTTCGCGCGAAAATCAGGAATTTCGGTCCGGCTCCGGAAATCCCACCCTTCCGGGTCCTGGCTGGTCTGACCGGCTCGCGCGGCCAGATCGACGGCCGGGTAGAGGTCGAAAGAGTGAGCTCGCAGCGCCGCGTGGCGCCAAATGAGACCTCGACTCGCGGCTATACGACGGTCGGCGCGTCGTTGGACTGGCACCCTTTTGCGGAAAATCCTGAGCTCACTCTGTCGCTGCAAGCGAACAATCTGTTTGACGTTGACGCCCGGCGCCACGCCAGCGACCTCAAGGATTATGCGCCACTTGCCGGGCGCGATATTCGCCTGACGACGCGGGTGCGGTTTTAGTCATTCTTCGGAAACGGGATCAGATGTCGATCCCGGCGGCGATGGCTTCCAGTTTGCGCACCCGTTCGCGCAGGTCGGCAATCTCGATCCGTCCGGTCGCCGGCGGCAGTGCCTGTTCGGCAATCCCGTGGGTCAGTTCGAACCGCTTGAGGTCGAGCCAGCCTTGCCACCCCTTGAGCGCCGCCAGGCTCGCCAGTCCAAGCGCCACCAGGATGCTCGCGCCCAGCAGGCCGATTGAAAGAAGGTTCATCACTTCTCCTCCCGCAGCGCGTCGATTTCCCGCGCCAGCTCATGGTTGGGGGTTGCCAGATGATCGTCGATAGCCATCAGCCGGCGATCAGTTGCGTCGAGTTCGGTGCGCATCGCGTGCACCGTCGGCTTGCGCGTCACGACCTGGTCCATGCGATCGAAATCGCTCAACCGGGTCTCGCCGGTCACCGTGCGTTTTTTCTGGATGGCGAGATAGATGCCGGCGATCGCGTAGGCGATCAGCGCCGTGGTGAAGTCGACCGGGGTCAGCAGCGGCACCGCCACCCAAGCGATGCGGATGAAGGTCGGGTCGATCCCCCACTTCGCGCCAAGGGTCGAACAGACCCCGGCAATTTTCGCGTCCTTGCGATCGAGCGAATATGGATAAATTTTGCGGCTCATCGTCCCCTGCCCCTTAGTTTAGCCGCGTCTTGAGCGCGGCTTTCATAGCTTCCAATTCGGCGTCGACCTTTTTGCCGGCTTTCAACTCTGCAATCTCTTCCTCAAGGCTTTTGGGGCCGGTCATGCCGAGCGCGTCGGCCCGGCCTTCGGCGAAGTCGGCGCGGCGCTCGAGCAG
>NZ_JANMCO010000028.1:0-4816 GCF_031361285.1 Sphingomonas sp. | reverse complement strand
ACATTCATGGTATTTTCCGCGGCATCGTTGCTGCTGCAAGCCGAAACCGCCAGGGCCGCACCGGCGACCAGGATAAGAGCACGCATTCAAAACTCCCTAGATTATGAGATCTGGAGCGGTAGACCCGCTTCGCAAATCGCGCGCACAATAGGCTGAAGCGACGACCGCCTTCAAGACACTTTGTCGGTTGTGCTCAAGTCGTTGATAAACTGGATAAAATTACTCTTAAGAGCATCATCGACGCGGCTCATAGGCGTTTCTTTTCCAAGCGCTGAAAGGCTGGTGACGCCATATTCCGTGATGCCGCACGGGACGATGCCGGCGAAATGCGACAGGTCCGGGGCGACGTTGATCGACAGGCCGTGGAGCGTCACCCAGCGCTTCACGCGCAGGCCCAATGCCGCGATCTTGGCTTCGGTCGGGCCTTCACCCACCCAGATCCCGATTCGGCCCGGCGCGCGGTGGGCGGCAACCCCAAGCTCGGCGAGCGTGGCGATGATCCACCCCTCCAGCGCATGGACCAGGCGACGGACATCGCGGCCGCGCTTCTCGAGGTCGAGCATGACATAGCCGACGCGCTGACCCGGACCGTGATAGGTGTAGCGCCCGCCGCGGCCGGCATCATGGACCGGGAGGCCGAGCGGATTGATGAGCTCGGCGGGATCGGCGCTGGTGCCGGCGGTGAACAAGGGCGGATGCTCGAGCAGCCAGACGCACTCGCGAGCGCTGCCGGCCCGGATCGCCGCCGCCCGTTCCACCATGAACGCCAGCGCCTCGGTGTAAGCCACCGGGCCCTCGCTCGTGAGCCACTCGATTTGGTCGATATCGTCCATTGGCACCAAGCAGATGGCGGCGCCCGGCGCCGGCGGCAAGCGTGATTGCGCGCGCCGCTTTAGGTCCGCATAAGCGCCGCAAAGCATTGAGAGGGGCGGCTGTGGCTGAATTATCGATTTCAAGAGCGTGGGACGAAACCCGGACGGTGATCGCCCGTGACGGGAGCTTGCTCACGACCATCGCGCTGGCATTGTTCGTGCTTCCCGGGGTGGTTAGCGATGTCGCCGCGCCGGAGGCACCCGCGGGGCAGCTGCCGAAATTCGGATACTGGACCGTACTGACGATTATCGCGCTCCTGATCACGCTGGTCGGCCAGCTGGCCGTGATTCGTCTCGCGATCGGTTCCGGCCTGACCGTTGGTGAAGCCATCCGCCATGGCGCGCGGCGCACTCCCGCCTATCTGGCGGCGACGCTGATGTGGCTGCTGCCGTTCCTGGTCGTGGCGATGTTGATTACCGGCAAGGTCGTGGGCCCGGCGAAGGCCGCGTCTCCGGCGGCTGCGCTGGGACTGATCCTGCTGTGCGGTGTATTGCTGTTCTTCGCCATCCGGATGTTGATGACGTCGCCGGTCGCGAGCGCCGAGCCGGTCGGACCGGTCGAGATCCTCCGTCGCAGCTGGCAATTGACCCGCGGCCACTGGTTGCGGCTGTTCGGCTTTTTCGTGGCGGTTATCATTGCCGCCGTGGTGACGATTATCGCCGTTTCCGCGGTGGGCGGGATCCTGGCCCAGCTGATCTTCGGTGGGGTCGCACCGCTGACCGTCGGCGCGTTGCTGGTCGCGCTGCTCATCCAGGTCGTCAGCGCACTGGTTTCGGTGATCCTGATGGTGATGCTGGCGCGGATTTATGTTCAGCTGGGCGGCGAAGGCGCGGCGGTCAAGGTTCCGACCAGCGGCACCTGAGGCGCGCAGTCGGCGGGCAGGATGCCGGCGAGGCGCGGGTCGGCAAAGCGCTCGATCGCGCGCTGGAAAGCGGTAAAACCGGCGCGGCGGTAGGCGGAGAGCGCCGCCGGATGATCCAGCGAGCAAGTGTGGACATGGACCCGGCGGACGTCTTTCCGCCACGCGAGATCGAGCGCTGCGGCGAGCAGCCATCGCCCATGGCCTCGGCCGGCAAGCTCGGGGACGAGGCCGATGAAGGCCAGCTCGCACTCGCCCGGTGCACGAAAATCGAGTTCGAGAATCCCGACTTCGCTTCCATTTGCGTCGATCACGGCAAAGATTTCGACGTCGGGGTGGCGGATGATGGCGGCCAGCGCGGCGTCGTCGCGGGTCAGGCGGGAGAACCATAGCCAGGGCGCGCCGACCAGGCGGAACAGCCGGCGGTATTCGTCGAGGCCCGGTGGCGTCATGGGGCGCAATGACAGGGGGCTGGGCGGCACCGGGGTCGCGGGTGCTTCACGCATTTCGAGATAGGTAATGAGCGCCGCGATTTCCCCGTCGCGCAGGGGCTCGCATGCCATAGGCTGGGTCACTTCCATCGCGCCAGCGGCGGCAGGCTCATCAGGATCGCGTCGATGTTGCCGCCGGTCTTCAACCCGAACAATGTGCCGCGGTCGTAGAGCAGGTTGAACTCGACGTAACGACCGCGAAACTCGAGCAGCCGCTCCATCTCCTCGGCCGTGAACGGCGTCGCCATGCGGTTGCGGACGATCGTCGGGAAGATGTCGAGGAAGGCCTCGCCGACATCGCGGGTGAAGGCGAAATGGGCGTCGAAATGGCCCTCGAGATGGTCGTAGAAGATGCCGCCGACGCCGCGCGACAGTTCGCGATGGGGCAAATAGAAATACTCCTCGGCCCACTTCGAAAAGCGCGGATAGAAGGTCGGGTCGTGGGCGGCGCAGGCGGCGCGCAAACGGGCGTGGAAGGCGTCAGTGTCTTCTTTGTAGGGGATTGCAGGGTTGAGGTCGGCGCCGCCGCCGAACCAGCGCTTGGTGGTGGTGATGAAGCGGGTGTTCATATGGACCGCGGGGACGTGCGGGTTGGCCATGTGGGCGACGAGGCTGAGGCCGGTGGCGAAGAAGCTCGGATCCTGGTCGGCCCCGGGGATCGTGGCCGCGAACTCGGGTGAAAAGCGCCCGCCGACGGTCGACACATTGACCCCGACCTTCTCGAATATGGCGCCGTTCATCTGGCCGCGCACGCCGCCTCCGCCCGGTCCGTCTTCGGTGTCGCGGTCCCATGGGGTGTAGGTGAACGACGCGTCGCTGCCGGCCTCGCGCTCGATGGTCTCGAACGCGGCACAGATCCGGGTGCGCAGGTCTTCGAACCAGTCGCGCGCCGCCTGTTGCTGATCGTCGAGGGCAAGCATGAGCACGTCATTGCGAGGAGCGTCGCGACGAAGCAATCCAGTTTTTGAATTGCTCCCACTGGGTTGCCGCGCCCGCTGGCGCGGGCTCGCAAAGACGTTACAACGTTTACCGGGGGGGAATTGCCATGCTGATTGCGCTGTTGGTGCCACTGAGTCTCGCGATCCTGACCTTCGGGCTGATCCTCATCCGCGCCGCGATCGCCAAGCAAGCGACACCCAACCGTGAAGCGATGCTCGTCGGAGCGGTAGTCAGCTTCTTCGACACGCTCGGGATCGGCTCGTTCGCGCCGACTACGGCGTGGCTCAAGTTCCGCAAGATCGTGCCTGACCGGCTGATCCCACCGACCATGCTGGTCGGCCTGACCCCGCCGTCGATGGCCGAATCGATCATCTTCCTCATCGCTTTGGGGGTGAAGGTCGATCCAGTTCTGCTGATCGGCTCTGTGATTGCGCTCCTGATGGGCGGGCTGCTTGGCGCGCCTCTGGTGGCAAGGACGCGGGTGTGGATCGTCCAGGCCGTGGTCGCGGTCGCGCTGTTGCTCGCCGCGACCGCGTACGCGATGACCAACCTGAATATGTTCCCAGGCGGCGGGACTGCAAACAGCTTGCCGTTGGGGTTGATGATCGTCGCCATCGCCGCGAGTTTCTGCTTCGGGATCCTGCTCAATTTCGGAGTCGGCAATTACGCGCCGACACTGATCATGCTGAGCCTGATGGGAATGGACCCGCGACTGTGCTTCCCGATCATGGCCGCCGGCGCGGCGATGTGCGGCGCGGGTGCGAGCATCCGCCACATCCAGATCGGAGAGATGGATTTGCGGATTGTCGCCGGGCTTGCACTCGGCGGAATTCCGGCGGTGTTCGTGGCGGCCTACATCGTTACGGAGATGGACCTTGAACTGCTGCGCTGGCTGGTCATTGTCGTCGTCCTCTATGCGGCGGCGGTTATGCTGTGGGCCGCAATCAAGGGCCGCCGAGAGCACCGAGCCGAAGGCGCGACCGCCGCTGTCGCCGGCTGACCAAGTCCGCCCCTTGGCAGCCTCGGATGCGCCCGCTATCAGGCCCGCCAATCGCTCCGGGGGCCTCCAGGGGCGGTGCCACTTCGTGCCCTTCCGGCATGTGCAGAAATTCGCGTCACAAGGGTTAGCATGGCCACGCTGGAACAGTCCGCAGAGGGTTCAGAAGCCGGCGACGGCGGCGCTGGCGAAATTCGGCGCCGCGATTTCATCAATGTCGCCGCCTTGAGCTTTGCCGGCGTCGGCGTGGTCGCCGCGGCAATCCCGCTGATCACCCAAATGTCGCCGTCGGCCGACGTGCTGGCGCTGGCTTCGACCGAGGTCGACATTTCCAAGATCCTGCCCGGCCAGGCGATCAAGACCAGCTGGCGCAAGCAGCCGGTGTTCGTGCGCAACCTGACGCCGGCGGAAATTGCCGCGGCCAATGCGGTTCCGTTGCACGAGCTGCGCGACCCGCAGACGCTGGCCGAGCGGACCAAGCCGGGCAAGACCAACTGGCTGATTACGATGGGGGTTTGCACCCATCTCGGCTGTATCCCGCTGGGTACTGGCGAGGGCGAGAACCGCGGTCCCTACGGCGGCTATTTCTGCCCCTGCCACGGTTCAGCCTATGACACCGCGGCCCGCATCCGCCAGGGTCCGGCGCCGCTCAACCTG
>NZ_JANMCO010000162.1:0-13297 GCF_031361285.1 Sphingomonas sp. | reverse complement strand
TACGGCGCCGCCTACACGCTGCAGGAAATGCTGACCGTGAAGTCGGACGACGTGATCGGCCGGACCAAGGTCTACGAGGCGATCGTCAAGGGTGACGACACGTTCGAGGCCGGCATCCCCGAAAGCTTCAACGTCCTGGTTAAGGAAATGCGCAGCCTTGGCCTTAGCGTCGAGCTCGATTCGATCCAAAAAGACGACGACGGGTCGCCCACCCCGACCGCCATCGCCGCCGAGTAAATTGAACCCTCCCCTCCCGCGCTCGGGAGGGGGATGAGGAAGAAAACCGATGAACGAACTGACCAATTTCGCCAATCCGATCGCCCGCCAGGAGACGTTCGACCAAATCCGCATCGGCATCGCGTCCCCGGACAAGATCCGTTCGTGGTCGTTCGGCGAGATCAAGAAGCCAGAAACCATCAACTACCGCACGTTCAAGCCCGAGCGTGACGGCCTGTTCTGTGCCCGTATCTTTGGCCCGATCAAGGATTACGAATGCTTGTGCGGCAAGTACAAGCGCATGAAATACAAGGGTATTGTTTGCGAAAAGTGCGGCGTCGAAGTCACCGTGTCGAAGGTCCGCCGTGAGCGCATGGGCCACATCGAGCTGGCCGCGCCGGTCGCCCACATCTGGTTCCTGAAGTCGCTGCCGAGCCGCATCGGCCTGCTGCTCGACATGCAATTGAAGCAGCTCGAGCGGGTGCTCTATTTCGAAAGCTATATCGTCACCGAGCCGGGCCTGACCCCGCTCGAGAAATTCCAGCTGCTGACCGAGGACGAGCTGCTCGCCGCGCAGGATGAATATGGCGAAGATGCGTTCACCGCCGGCATCGGCGCCGAAGCCGTGCGCCAGATGCTGATCGACCTCGACCTCGAAGGCGAGCGCAAGGCGCTTCTCGACGAGCTCGCGATCACCAAGTCGGAACTGAAGCCCAAGAAGATCATAAAGCGCCTGAAGGTCGTCGAGAGCTTCCTCGAATCCGGCAATCGGCCGGAGTGGATGATCCTTGAGGTCGTGCCGGTAATCCCGCCCGAGCTGCGCCCGCTGGTGCCGCTGGATGGCGGCCGCTTCGCGACGTCCGATCTCAACGATCTTTATCGCCGCGTGATCAACCGCAACAACCGCTTGAAGCGGCTGATGGAATTGCGCGCCCCGGACATCATCGTCCGCAACGAAAAGCGCATGCTGCAGGAAGCCGTCGACGCGTTGTTCGACAACGGCCGCCGCGGTCGCACCATCACCGGTGCCAACAAGCGTCCGCTGAAGTCATTGAGCGACATGCTCAAGGGCAAGCAGGGCCGCTTCCGCCAGAATTTGCTCGGCAAGCGCGTCGATTATTCGGGTCGGTCGGTCATCGTCACCGGGCCGGAATTGAAGCTGCATCAGTGCGGGCTGCCCAAGAAGATGGCGCTCGAGCTGTTCAAGCCGTTCATCTACTCGCGGCTCGACGCCAAGGGTCTGTCGATGACCTTGAAGCAGGCCAAGAAGTGGGTCGAAAAAGAGCGCAAGGAAGTCTGGGACATCCTCGACGAGGTGATCCGCGAGCATCCGGTGCTGTTGAACCGCGCGCCGACGCTCCACCGCTTGGGCATCCAGGCGTTCGAGCCGGTGTTGATCGAGGGCAAGGCGATTCAGCTCCACCCGCTGGTTTGCGCCGCGTTCAACGCCGATTTCGACGGTGACCAGATGGCCGTCCACGTGCCCTTGAGCCTCGAGGCGCAATTGGAAGCACGCGTGCTGATGATGTCGACCAACAACATCTTGTCGCCCGCCAATGGCAAGCCGATCATCGTGCCGTCGCAGGACATGGTGCTGGGCCTCTATTATCTCAGCATCGAGAAAGAGGGTGAGCCCGGCGAAGGCATGTTGCTGGGCGACATGGCCGAAGTTCACCAGGCGCTCGCCGCCGACGCGGTCACGCTGCACACCAAGATCGTCAGCCGCGTTCCGCAAACCGACGAGCAGGGCAACACCTACATGAAGCGGTTCGAAACGACCGCTGGCCGGATGCTGCTCGCCGAGACGCTGCCGAAGAGCCACAAGGTGCCGTTCGAAACCGTCAACCGGCTGCTGACCAAGAAGGAAATCGGCGACGTCATCGACATCGTCTATCGCCACACTGGCCAGAAGGAGACGGTGCTGTTCGCCGACGCCATCATGGCGCTGGGCTTCCGCCACGCCTGCAGCGCCGGCATTTCGTTCGGCAAGGATGACATGGTCATTCCGGCCGCCAAGGAGAAATTGGTCGATGACACCAAGGCGCTGGTCAAGGACTATGAGCAGCAATACCAGGACGGCCTGATCACCCAGCAGGAAAAGTACAACAAGGTGATCGACGCCTGGTCGCGTTGCGGTGATCAAGTGGCGACGGCGATGATGGCCGAGATTTCGGCGACGCCGAAGCAGGCCGACGGCCGCGAAGCGCCAGTCAACTCGATCTACATGATGGCCCATTCGGGCGCTCGTGGTTCGCAGGCGCAGATCAAGCAGCTCGCCGGCATGCGCGGCCTGATGGCCAAGCCGTCGGGCGAAATCATCGAGACCCCGATCATCTCGAACTTTAAGGAAGGCCTCACCGTCCTTGAGTATTTCAACTCGACCCACGGCGCCCGCAAGGGCCTCGCGGATACCGCGTTGAAGACGGCCAACTCGGGTTATCTGACCCGGCGCCTGGTCGACGTCAGCCAAGATGCGGTCATCATCGAGGAAGATTGCGGCACCGACCGCGCGCTCGAAATGCGCGCGATCGTCCAGGGTGGCGCGGTCATCGCTTCGCTGTCCGACCGCGTGCTTGGCCGCACCACGGCCGAGGACATCGTCGACAGCAAAACCGACGAAGTGATGATCCCCGAAGGATCACTGCTCGACGAAGCGATGGTCTTGCGGATCGAGGAAATCGGCTTGCAAGGCGTCCGCATCCGGTCGCCGCTGATCTGTGCGTCGAAGCAGGGCGTGTGCGCCAAATGCTACGGGCGCGACCTTGCCCGCGGTACCCCGGTCAACATCGGCGAAGCGGTCGGCGTCATCGCCGCCCAGTCGATCGGTGAGCCTGGCACCCAGCTGACGATGCGGACCTTCCACATCGGCGGCGCGGCGCAGCTCAACGAGCAATCCAACCTCGAGGCGCCGGTCGACGGCACCATCGAGTTCCGCGACATGCCGATGATCATCAATCCGCGCGGGCAGCACGTGTCGCTGTCGCGCTCGGGTGAAATCGCCATCCTCGACATGGATGGCCGCGAACTGTCGACCCACCGGGTCCCGTACGGCGCCCATCTGCTGTGCGAGACCGGGCACATCGTCAGCCGGGGCGACCGCGTCGCCGAGTGGGACCCGTCCTACAGCCCGGTGATCACCGAGAAGGGCGGTATCGTTAAGTACCAGGACCTGATCGAAAATCGGACGATGAACGAGGTGACCGACGAATCGACGGGTATCGCTCAGCGCGTCATCACCGAGGATATGGCCAAGTCGAAGAAAGACACGCTGGCCCCGCGCCTGACCCTGACTGGCGCCGACGCCACGGAAGCCGGCGTCTATCGCCTCGCTTCGGGCGCGATCGTCGCGGTCGAGGACGGCCAGAAGGTCGAAACCGGCGAAGTCCTCGCCCGCATGCCGCGCGAAGCGGCGCGGACGCGCGACATCACCGGCGGTCTGCCGCGCGTTGCCGAGCTGTTCGAAGCGCGCAAGCCGAAGGAAAATGCGATCATTGCCAAGGTCTCGGGCAAGGTCACCTTCATGAAGGACTATAAAGCCAAACGTAAGATCGCGATCATCCCCGACGACGGGTCGGACCCGGTCGAATATCTGGTGCCCAAGTCGAAGGTGATCGACGTCCAGGAAGGCGATTATGTGAAGCGCGGCGACAATCTCGTCGGCGGCTCACCCGATCCGCATGACATCCTTGAAGTCTTGGGCGTCGAGGCGCTGGCCGAATATCTCGTCAGCGAGATCCAGGAGGTCTACCGCCTCCAGGGCGTCAAGATCAACGACAAGCACATCGAGGTGATCGTTCGCCAGATGCTGCAGAAGGTCGAGATCACCGACGGCGGCGACACGACGCTGCTCAAGGAAGAGCAAGTCGATCGGGAAGAGATGGACGAGGCGAATTCGCGGCTCGAAAAGAAGCAACGCAAGGCCGAAGGCAAACCGGTGCTGCTCGGCATCACCAAGGCGTCGCTGCAGACCCGCAGCTTCATCTCGGCCGCGTCGTTCCAGGAGACGACCCGCGTGCTCACCGAAGCCGCGGTGCAAGGCAAGATCGATACGTTGAATGGCCTGAAGGAGAATGTGATCGTCGGGCGCTTGATCCCGGCCGGCACGGGTGCGGGCATGAACCGCATGCGCGTTGCGGCATCAAGCCGCGACATTGTTCTTCGCGCAGCGCAGCGCAAGATCCAGGAATCGCTGATTGCACCCAATAGCGCCGCCGAAGAACATGCAGCGGAACTGGCCCAGGGTCCCGAAGCGGCGCTCCATGGCGATCCGCTCGACGCCGTGACGCCGTCGGGTCACGGTCTCGATGCCGATGCGGGTGAATATCTGAAGACCTAAGCCGCCTTCACCGCCAACAAAAAAGGCCCCGCTGGCTCGCGTCGGCGGGGCCTTTTATTTCGTCAACGCACCTATTTGCAGTTGCCGCCGTTCATTGCATTCTGAGTGCAGTTGGCGGCCGAATTGACGTCTGCTGCCGCACCGCGAACGGTGTTGCACGCAGCCATCGTCACGCCAGCCGCAATCAACACGACGGTCACCAGCTTACGAACCATGGTCTATCCTCCTTACGTTGGCGAAATGACCATGGCCCCAATCAGGTGGCGTTGTCGACCGCGTTGGCGGCCGAATTGACGTCCTTCGCGGCGCCACGGACGGTGTTGCACGCGGCAACGGCGACCGATGCGCCGATCAGAACCAAAGTCACTACCTTGCGAAGCATGTCATTTTCTCCTGTCTGACTGCTGAACGCCAACGCGTGGCGTTGCAAAGCGGTCCATTACGCCGCCTGTATTATCTCACGGCGGGTGGCAAGCGCCCGTCAAACCGCGATGGGCGCGGCAATATGCGGGTGCGGCTCGTACGCTTCGAAGGCGAAATCATCGGGCTCATAGTCGTCGATCGACTGGCCGCGATCTTTGAGCACCAGGCGGGGCAACGCTTTGGGTTCGCGGCTGAGCTGGAGCCGCGCCTGCTCAAGGTGGTTGGAATAAAGGTGGCAATCGCCGCCGGTCCACACGAATACGCCAGGCTGAAGCCCGCATTCGCGCGCCAGCATGTGGGTCAACAAAGCGTAGCTGGCGATATTGAACGGCACTCCGAGGAAGAAATCGGCGCTGCGCTGATAGAGCTGGAGGTTGAGCCGGCCGCCCGCCGCCTGCGTCTGGAACAGGCAATGACACGGGGCCAGAGCCATTCGGCTAAGCTCGCCCGGGTTCCAGGCGGTGACAATCTGCCGGCGCGAAGAAGGCTCGCGCTTGATCAGGTCGATCAACTGGCGGATCTGGTCGATGTGTGTGCCGTCGGCCGCTTCCCAGTCGCGCCATTGCTTGCCGTAGACCGGGCCCAGATCACCCGCGTCGTCGGCCCACTCGTCCCAGATTTTGACGTTGCGCTCCTGGAGCCAACGGATGTTGGTGTCGCCGCGCAGGAACCACAGCAATTCGACGATGATCGACCGCAAGTGCAGTTTCTTGGTTGTCAGCAGGGGAAACCCGTCGGCCAGGTCGAAGCGCATCTGAGCGCCGAAATGCGTCCGCGTCCCGGTTTCGGTGCGATCCATCTGCTCGACGCCTTGGTCGAGGATGGTCTGCATCAAGTCGAGATATTGCCGCATCGAACGCCATCCCTATACGCTGCGGCGGCTGGCACAAGCGGTGGAATTTTATCCGTAACGGTGGTTAGTTCGGTTCAGCGTGGACGCGGTTCAACTGGTTCCTCACAACCTCCGCATCTAGTTTGGCCAGATGCGATATCAGCGTGCCGAAAACCCTCTGAGACTCGACGGGCTGGAGGCAGCGCGCAGCTTCTTCGCAGGCTGCTTCGCCGATGCCGATCCCGCACGCGAAAGCCTGTGGGTCGCGCATGTCGACGATCAGGCACGCTGCCTCCACATCTCCCAACACGGTGGCGACGAGAGCGGCATAACGTTTCCGCTACGCACGATTATCGCCGACGCGGCGGCGCATGGCAGCGCCGGCCTAGTGCTGGCCCACAACCACCCCAGCGGCGATGCGACGCCCAGCGCCGAGGATTGCCGGGCGACGCGTCGCCTGGCGTCCGCGGCCGAAGCGCTCGATTGCGCGATCATCGATCATCTGGTGTTTGCCGGCTCCGCCTGCACGAGT
The DNA here is from genome assembly GCF_031361285.1 of Sphingomonas sp. Classification (GTDB taxonomy): domain Bacteria; phylum Pseudomonadota; class Alphaproteobacteria; order Sphingomonadales; family Sphingomonadaceae; genus Sphingomicrobium. The sequence continues at coordinate 6,958 of NZ_JANMCO010000162.1, read as the reverse complement.
TTTCGCAGCGCCGGGCTGCTCTAGCCCCGACCGCCAACGCATTATCTGGTCATGCCCCTGACGGTGAGGTTTTCTTCGCGGTAGCCTGCCTGAGAAGATCAATCCCCAACACGGGCGGCGCGGCAAAGGCCTGACTTGCCCAGTTCGGGACAAAACGGTCGATGACGAGGAACAAGCCGAGGCCCTCCTCCTGCGACCACCATTTGCGGCTTCCGCGCATTTTCGTCTCCGCGGCGACAGTCGACATTGCCCCGCCACGCGGGTCGGACAGCCACGCATATGCGCTCCATTGGCCGAAGCCTTCCATGGTCAGGAACAGGTCGTCGTAAGGTTTCCACATTGCTTCTTCGCCGATAAACCAGCGTTTTTGCCGCGCTTCCATGAGCGACAGGGCTTGCCCCGCCAGAGCTTTGGCTGTGGCGGAGTCCGGTTCTCCGGCGGCGCGGTAAAGAAGGCTGGTCTCTTTCTCGATCACCGCCGCGTAGGCCGGGTCGGTCTGGAAATGCTTCTGGAGACTGTCGTCGTTGAAGTCGTCCGCCATTTTATATTGGGCGCTCGCCGCCGCGAATACCGGCTTGAGCGCATTCATCTGACGGGTGTGCGAAAACTCATGCAGAAAAACGCCGGTCAACCCATGATCGCTAACGATCGCCATTTTCGCCGCTTCCCAGACCGCCGGCAGCGCCATGACGAAGTACCGCGCGCCGGACTTGTCATCCTGTGATGCGAACGAAGTCACGCCGACGTCGAGGTCGCTCCCGTCGGGCAAATGGATTTTGCCTTGGTGCGCGGTGCCGACCCAGCGTTGCGGCCGCTTGCCATCGGCTTCGAAACGGCAAATTTTATTGAAGACGATGATCGTCGGTCGAGGATCGTCGGCAAGGTGCAGCCGCTGCTCCATCACATCGTCGGAGGCTTGCAGGGCTCCGTGTATCCACGCCTTTTCCGCCGGTGTCATCGCGCATCGCCTGGCCGCCGATGACTGCGTCGCGGCCAATAACAACGCTACACCGCCAATGTACCAAAGCTTCCGCAACAGCGCCTCCCAACCTAACCGGTGCACGGTTTGATTTCGGCCGGTTTGGGTCGCGGCGAAGCGATCCGGAAACTCGCCAAATAGGCGTCGCCACCGGCCAACGGCGTCATTTGCACGCGTTGCATGCCAAGCGCCGCAAACTCGCAGGTCAGGAGCGGCGGCGGCATCCCGTGGCGTCGGGTCGGTCGATTAGCGTCCACGACCACCACTTCGCCTGATGGCTTGAGGCCTTCGCGCAGGTTCCACAGGAACGCGTAGGGCGACTGCACTTCATGATACATATGGACCAGCAGGATGCGGTCGAAGGATCGGCGCGGCAGCATCGGATCGTCGGGTTTGCCGAGCAGCACCGCGACATTATCGAGCCGCTCGCTCTGCACCCGCTGGGCGAGGCGATCGCGGGTGTCACTGATGATGTCTTCGGCCAGGACCCGGCCGCGCGGCCCAACCGCGGGCGCCAGCCGGACCGTATAATAGCCTTCCCCGGCGCCAACGTCGGCAACCCACATGCCCGGCCGGACGCCGGCGACCTGCATCACTTGTTCGGCTTCGCCCAGCCGGTCGCGAGCATCCTCGGTCGAAAATGAATCGCCGACGATCGGCGCGACGTCGCGGTGCGGTTTGGGAAAGCTCTGTTCGTCCGAGGCCTGCCGGCAAGACGTCGCCGCAACCAGCAACAATAACAGGAGCGCCCTATTCGACATCCTCGACCTCGACCTGCTCGCCGGTCACGCGTTGGGACAGCGCGGCGGCCATGAACCGGTCGAGGTCGCCGTCGAGCACATCGCCTGGCGACGTCGACGTGACGCCAGTGCGCAAATCCTTGACCAGCTGATAGGGCTGCAAAACGTAGCTGCGGATCTGATGACCCCAGCCAATGTCGGTCTTGGACGCGTTGGCCGCATCGGATTCCGCTTCGCGCCTTTGCAGCTCGGCCTCGTATAACCGCGCTTTCAATTGCTTCTTCGCTTCGGCGCGGTTCTTGTGCTGTGAGCGCTGATTCTGGCAGGAAACGACAATCCCGCTCGGACTATGGGTGATCCGCACCGCGCTGTCCGTCGTATTGACGTGCTGCCCGCCGGCGCCCGACGCGCGGTAGGTGTCGATGCGCAGATCCGCTTCGTTGACCTCGATATCGATGTCGTCGTCGACTTCGGGATAGACCCAGACGCTGGCAAAGCTGGTGTGGCGCCGTGCCGAGCTGTCATAGGGGCTGATGCGGACCAGCCGATGGACGCCGCTCTCGGTCTTCAAATTGCCATAGGCATTCTCGCCCTTGATCAGCAGGGTCGCGGACTTGATCCCGGCCTGCTCGCCCGAATGGTGATCGACCAGTTCGACCTTCATGCCGTGTCGTTCGCCCCAGCGGGTGTACATCCGCTGCAGCATTTCGGCCCAGTCCTGGCTTTCGGTCCCGCCAGCACCGGCGTTGACTTCGATATAGCTGTTGTTGGCGTCGGCCTCGCCGGCCAGCAACGCCGCGACCTTGTCACGTTCGGCCCGCGCGGCGAGATCTGCAAGGCTCTTGATGCCCTCGAGGACCAGCGCCTCGTCGCTTTCCGCTTCGGCCATCTCGATCAGCTCGGCGGTGTCGGACAACTCGCGCTCGATCGCCTTGGTTGCGTTGATCGCTTCGTCGAGCCGGCGCCGCTCGCGCATGACCTCCTGCGCCGCCTTGGGGTCGTCCCATAGCGCCGGTTCCTCGACCTTGGCGTTCAATTCCTCAAGGCGCCGGTGCGCCCGGTCCCAATCGAGGAACCGGCGCAGCAGCGCCGTCGCGGCATTGATTTCGTCGATATGGTCCTGCGCTTCGGCGCGCATCATCATCTCCAGGTCAACGCGGTGCGCTGCATCATGGATACAGCTTGGACAGTGCGCCTATTAGGTGGCGGGCTGGGTTTGCAAGGAATTGCTTGGTGCGCGGGTCGGGCGAAGCGTCCCATCAACGTTCCGAAGCCCCTCCCCCGGGCGAACCCGACGGACCATCTTGCCATTCTTCATGACCGGCTGATCGTCGGTAAGCTGGTCCTCTTCGCCATCCTGACTGCGGTGGAACGATCGGCGGGGTTCGGTTTGCGGCTGGAACGCTTCCCAGATGACTTGCGATTTGGGATCTTCCTGGATCGGGAAGGTGCCGAACACGCGACGGCCACTCGCCCGGTCAATGCGCGCCCAGCGAATGCCCGCGGGCGCGACGAATGGAATCTTGGGCCGGCCGGCGAACGCAATCTTGGCGAATTGCTTGAAGATCGGCGCGGCGATGCGGCCGCCCTGCGCATAGCCGCCCAGGCTGCGCGGATGATCGTAACCCAGGTACACGCCAGCGACGATTTCAGGCGTGCCACCAACAAACCACACGTTGGTCGGGCCCGAGGTCGTCCCGGTCTTGCCGAACATTGGCCGATCAAGGTCGCGCAGCACGGTGGCGGTGCCGCGCTCGATGACGCCTTCCATGATATGCACCATCTGGAATGCCGCCATCGGTTCGAGCAACTGGCGCGTCCTCACCGGCGGGCGCGGCATGGCTTTGCCGTCCCAGTCCGCGGTATTGCAATCGTCCATCACTTGGCAGCGATTGTCGGTGCGATAGATGACCTTGCCGGCGCGGTCCTGGACGAAGTCGATCAGGGTCGGTTTCACCGATCGCCCCTGGTTGGCGAGGATGGCGTAGGCGTTGGTCAGCCGCAAAACGGTGGTGTCGCCGGCGCCAAGCGCGATCGCGAGATAATTGGGATAATCGCCGACGCCGAGCTTGCGGGCGGTATCGGTGACTTTCGATATGCCGGTCTGCGAGGCGGCGCGGATGGTCATCAGGTTGCGCGACTGCTCGACACCCCAGCGCATCGTCTTGGGACCGGAATAACGGCGATCAAAGTTGACGAAGCATTTGTTGCCGAGGCCGGCGCCCTGCCACACGCAAAACGGTGCATCGACGATGATCGACGCCGGCGTCATGCCGTTCTCGAGCGCGGTTTCATAAACAATCGGCTTGAACGTTGAACCCGGCTGGCGCAGCGCCTGCGTTGCCCGGTTGTAGCTGCCGCCGATCGAGTCAAAACCGCCCTGAATGGCCATGACCCGGCCAGTGCGGACTTCTTCCGCGACCATGCCGCCCGAAACCTCCGGGATCGAGCGTAGGGCAAAACTGTTGCCGGCGACGTTCTTGACGATGATGATCATGCCCGGCCGGAAATAACCGAAAGCGGCGCCGCCAACGCCGCGCTTGGGCTGCGACGCCGCCGTAGCCGGGACCACCCCGGTCGACCCATCGCTGAAGCCGACCCGGGCTTCGTAGCTGTCTTTTGACAGCACCACCGCCTTGCGCCAGTCGGGAAAGCCGGTGCCGACCGGCGCCCGATCGAGCTGCGCGCGCCAATCGCCGGAAATGTCGATGGTGAGATCGAGGTCGCGCCATCCGCGCCCGCCATCGAAATTGGCCAAGCCTTCACGCAGCGATTCGGCGGCGGCGTCCTGCATGTACGGGACCATCGACGTGCGCACCCACAAGCCACCGGCGTAGACGCTGTTGGGGCCGTCTTCGCCCGCTTCACCGAACTTCCTCATCAGGTCACGGCGGACCTCCTCCATGAAATAACCGCCCATCTCACGGAACTTGGCATTGCTGCCGTAGCGGATGGTGCCCAACGGCGCCGCGGAGGCACCCAGGAACTGGTCGTGGCTGATATAGCCGTTGGCCTCCATCTCGCGCAGGACATAGTTGCGGCGATTGATGGCTTTTTGGGTTGCGCGCACCGGGTCATAGTTGGACGGCGCCTTGGGCAACACCGCAAGATAAGCCGCCTCCGGCAACGTCAGATCGCCGACATCCTTGTCGAAATAGGCCCGGCTTGCGGCCTGAACCCCATACGCGTTCCGGCCGAGGAATATCTGGTTCAAATAGAGCTCGAGGATCTGCTGCTTGCTCAGCGTCGATTCGAGGCGAAAGGCGAGGATCGCTTCGCGGATCTTGCGGCCGACGCTATAGCTGCTGTCCTGGAGCAGGCTTTTCGCGACCTGCTGCGTAATCGTCGAGCCGCCTTTGGCGCGGCCGCCTCGGACACTCTTGAGGCTGTAATCGAACACCGCTCCGACCAGCCCGGGATAATCGATCCCGCCGTGCCGGAAAAAAGTCTTGTCCTCGGCCGAGATGAACGCCTGGATGACGACCGGTGGATATTCGTCATAAGCCAATTCCACCCGGCGTTCGCGAGCGAAGGTCTGGACCGGGTTGCCGTCATAGCCACGCACGTTGGTCGGCAACGGCGGCTGATAGGCGAGGAGCGTCTCCGACGTCGGTAGCCCGGTGGCAAAGAACAGCCAGACCACGGCAAAGAGCAGGAAAGCGGCGCCACCCGCCCATGCCCCGCGCCGCACCCACCGGTGCTCGAGCCACGGGTCAATGCGCTGGTGAACTCGCCAGTTGAAGGTGACGAGATTAGGCAATTGCAGGTGGGGTACGGTTAGGCGCGCTAACTTCACATCGGGGAATTTCATTGGAACGGACGTCTAGCGGGTTCGGACTTGCCCGCAAAGCATTGTTCAGCAGTGCGCGCTAATGGCGACTGCGCGCGGCGATGTCAGCCTCGATCGTCTCCACCAAAGCAGCGACAATTGCCGCGCGATGTTCGGGTGACCGCAACAACGCCTCGTCATCAACATTGCTGAGATAGCCCGATTCGAACAGCACCGCCGGTGCTTCCGCCCGGCGCAAAACATGGAAGGTGGCGAAACGGTGCGGTTCGGGGCGCAGGGCGATGCGCCACGATGATTTCCGCACCAGGCGCGCGGCAAGCTCGGCCGACGCACTCATCTGGCTGCGCAGGGCCAGATCCGAGAGCATCGATCGCACCGAACCGTCGGTTGCTCCGGCCACTCCGCCGCCATTCTGGGCCTGGGCGAAGCGCGCCGCCTCGGCGTCCGACGCGACGTCGGACAGCGAATAAACGCTGGCGCCGCGCGCCAGCGGATTGGGGGCGCTGTCCATGTGCAGCGACAGGAACAGACTGGCGCCGAGATCGCGGGCGACGCCGGCCCGCTGCTCAAGCGTCAAATAACGGTCGCTGTCGCGGGTCAAGGCGACCCGGACCCGGCCGCGTTCAACCAGCCGATCGCGCAGCTCACGAGCGAGCGCCAGCGTCAGATCCTTTTCGGCAATCCCGCCGGAAACCGCGACCGCGCCGGGATCGCGGCCGCCATGGCCGGGGTCGATGACGACGATCGGGCGCCCGGCGGCGCGGGCCCCGCTGACCACGACACCAGCAACGGGCGGGGCGATCTTGACGGTGACGCTCTCGCGGCGGGCCTCGCCGATCTCGGCTGGAATCGCGCCAATCGTCGCGGCGGCTTCAATCCGACTGGCGCCAACGATCAGCAACGCCGTAGCGGCGGCGGCGATGGCCACCCCCGCGCCCGCGAGCCTGCGTCGGAAAATCGAGCCTGCCGCCATAACCCCTATGAATTTATTGCACCCGGTCCTGTGTATCATGCCGATATGGTTAATTAAAAATTATCCCAACTTGGTGCAATGCAGGGCTGTCGCGGTTGCGGCAGCGCTCAGCGAGTGCTAACTCCACATCACCGCCGGTTTATCCGGTCGGATCCGCGCCGCGGCCTATGCAAGGCAGGCGGCCTCAAGGTTGAAGCTACATGACGCCACAGAACGCCTTTCGCCCGCTCAATTCCGAGCGGACGGGCGTGTTTTCCACGAGACTTCGCGGGATGGCCAGTGCAGCAGCAATAACCCCAAATCCCGCCACGTCCCCCGGCCTCGTGCCGGCGGGTGTGGCCATTTTGATGGCGCGCCGCCGGTCCAGCCGGTTTGCATGGCGCGCCCGGAGAATTTTCAATGTCCATGCGCATGCTAATCGACGCGCGCCACCCGGAAGAGACCCGGGTCGCAGTCGTCAAGGGAACCCGGATCGA
>NZ_JANMCO010000107.1:0-4092 GCF_031361285.1 Sphingomonas sp. | reverse complement strand
TGCGCGTCGGCGGGTGCGGCAAAGCCGACGAACGAGGTCGGGATCGCCAGCGATAAAGCGGTGAGGGAAAGGAGGATCTTGCGCATCTGTAAATTCCTAAAATGACAATGTTGTGGATGTGAAACGTCCGAGGTTACAAATCGGGTTCAACAATGCAACGATAGCGTATCGTAGCGGCGACCAAGCGTGGGACAGGCGCGATTAGTTCCACAGCCATGACGGGAAGGACGGCCATTGATCCGAAGACTCTGCGGACTGCTCTGCCTGGCCCTCATCGCCATGTTCCCGCTGGCGCCACTCACCGCGCAACCGGTCCAGCCGGCGCAACGGATCGTCGCCGTGGGCGACCTTCACGGCGATTTCGACGCCTGGCGCCAGGTCGCGCTCAACGCCCGCCTGATCGATCAACGCAACCATTGGGCCGGGGGCTCGTCGATCCTCGTCCAGCTGGGCGACATCGTCGATCGCGGCCCCGATTCGTTGAAGATCATCAGCCATTTGATGAAGCTGCAGAAGGAAGCGGCGCACGCCGGCGGCCGCGTCGTCGTGCTGGTCGGCAACCACGAAGCGATGAACATGACGGGCGATCTCCGCTACGTCACCGCGGGCGAATATGCGGCCTTCGCCACGGCCGATTCGGCCCCGCTGCGCGACCGCACTTACGCCGCCAACAAGGCCGCCATCGTGGCTGGTTACCGGGCGAGGACGCCGGCGATGAGCGATGACGCGATCCGCGCGGCGTGGCTCGCTTTGACCCCGCTCGGCAAGCTCGAGCATCAGGCGGCGTGGAGCCCGCGCGGTCCGTTGGGCCGGTGGACCCTCGCCAACCAGGCGATCGCCAAGATCGGCGACTCGATTTTCGTCCACGGCGGGATCAGCGTCGCTTATTCCACCACGCCCTATCAAATGATCAACCGCAGGGTGACCGCCGCGCTCAAAGCGGGCGACGTTTCCGAAACCTCGATCCTCTACGATCCATTCGGGCCGTTGTGGTATCGGGGATTGATCACCCGCAACGAGGATGGCGAGCAATCGTCCGCTTTTCCGGCCTCTTATCCGTCGATCGACCAGGAACTGGCCGCGGCATTGCAGACCAACGGTGCCCGCCACCTGGTCATCGCCCACACCCCGCGCCTCGCCGGGATCGTGATTTCGAACGGCGGCCAACTGGCGAGGATTGATACCGGCATGTCGCGCTATTACGGTGGCAAGCTAAGCTATTTGGAAATCGTGGGGGGGCAGCTCATGCCGCACAATTTCGACCGTTCACCGTCAACACCGGCGGTCCGCTGAGATGGCGCTGGTGCGGATCGCCGCAACGCTCGCCGCGCTGGTCCTGGCGACGGACGCCGCCGCGCAAGCTCCGCCCAAGCCGCTGTTCGCCGGCAACGCGGTCATCCGCCTGACCATTCGCGGACCGCTCAACCAGATCGCCCGCTCGGCCGAGCAATCGCGGGTGCCGCGCGACGCGGTACTGATGGTCCCTGGCGCCGCACCGGAAATCCTGGCGATCCAGCTGTCGCCGCGCGGTATAACGCGGCTCAGGCACGAAACCTGCCAGTTCCCGCCGCTTCGCGTGCAATTCTCGCGCCCGCCGGGCCCGGGCTCGCTGTTCGCCGGCCAAAAGCGGCTCAAGCTGGTCACCCATTGCCGGTCGACGGCCTCGTTCCAGCAATATCTGCTGCTCGAATATGCCGCCTATCGCATGTACAACCAGCTTACGCCGTTCAGTCACCGGGTGCGGTTGGCGACAATCGACTATGTCGATGACAACAACCGTCCGATCACCACCCGTTACGGTTTCTTTCTCGAGGACATCGACGATGTCGCCGCCCGCAATGGCCTGCGCGCCGCGGTGACCGCGGATCGCGTTAATTCGGCCGACCTGGCCTCGGTCGATGCGGCGCGGGTCGGGTTGTTCGAATATATGATCGGCAACACCGACTGGTCGATGCGCGCCGGCCCGAAAGGCGAAGGCTGCTGCCACAATTCCAGGTTGCTCAGTGGGGCCGCGGCCGGCGGATATCTGCCTGTGCCCTATGACTTCGATTATTCGGGATTGGTCAACGCGCCCTACGCCGTGACCCCCGACGGCAAAGGCGACGTGCTCAAGCGGCGCTACATGGGCTATTGCCGGCACAACGCCGAAGTGATCGCCTTTGCGGCTGCGTTGCGCGCCCGGCGCCCGGCCTTGCTGTCGGCGCTCAGCGAAGTGCCGATGGAGCCATCGACCCTGCGCCGCGCTACGTCCTACCTCGACGGATTTTTCAGTGACATCGCCGACGACGGAAAGACGTCCGCCAAAGTCCTCAAGACCTGTGCCTAGGGTTTGATTTCCGTGGGCGGCACGACGGCCGGCGCTTCGGCGGCGGCGGTCGCGGTTGCGACGTCGACGTCGAAGTCGCTCATGTAGCGCTTCATTCCCTCGCGCTCGCCATATTCGGTGAACCACAGCACGAGGAAGCCGTAGTTGAAGGCGATCGACATGACGACCGCGAGCTCGACCGCGCCGATGCCCGCCGACAGGCCGATGCCGACCGAGAGCAAGATGAACAATGCGTCGCCGCTGCTTTTGAGCGAATTCTTGAAGCGCACGGCGCCCGCAATTCCGGCCAGCGAAAAAGCCAGCGCCAGCGAGTTCTGGACGATGATCACGATGCCGGTGACGACCAAAGGCAGGATTATGATGGTGCTGATCAGCGACTGGTCATATTCATCGGCGTTGCGGATCGACATGTAGGTCCAGCTGACCGGCAATGAGGTCAGGAACGCGCCGATCAGTGCCGTGGTCAGCCAGAACAGGCTGTCGCCGAGGCTGTCGACATGGCCCGACGTCTGGGCCTGCACGCCGGTCAGGCCGTTGGCCCCGGCCTTTTGCGGCTGGTTGATGAGCTCCTCAACGCCGCCGATCGGAAGATAGTCCCGAGCGTGAGGGAACAGCCTCATCGCCATGTAAACCACCAGGCCGATGATCAGATAATATGCGCTCAATTGCGCGAACAGTCGCATCGCCTTCATGATCGTCCCCCCCCTGGTAATCGTCAAATTACGCTATTCGCCGCCGTCCGCAATGCGTCACGCCCTTATTTGCGTCAGACCTCATATTTTGGAATCGGCCGGAGCACGCCGTAGCGCTCCTTGCCCGGTTTCCCCGGCAACTCCGGCCACGGAATGTCTTTCATCGGCAAGTCGGTGTCGGGAACGCGGTCGAGCAAGTCGCGCAACACTGTCAGCCGGCCCAGCGCCTGGTCGTTGAAATCGACCAGGGTCCACGGCGCAAAATCGGTGTGGGTCGCTTGCAGCATCCGCTCGCGGGCATGGGTGTATGCGTCATATTTGGTGCGGGCGGCGATATCGATCGGCGACAGCTTCCAGCGCTTGAGCGGATTGTGGAGCCGCGCCTCGAACCTTTTTTCCTGCTTCTTCTGATCGCAGCACAGCCAATATTTGAACAGCAGAATCCCGTCCTCGACCAGCTGCCGCTCGAATTCGGGCACGGCCCGCAGGAAGTCCTTGGCCTCCTGCTCGGTGCAAAAGCCCATCACCGGCTCGACCCCGGCACGGTTGTACCAACTGCGGTCGAACAGCGCGATCTCACCCTTGGGCGGCAAATGCTCGGCATAGCGCTGGAAATACCATTGGCTGCTTTCGCGCTCGCTCGGCGATGACAAGGCTACCACGTGGCATTGGCGCGGATTGAGCACCCGCGCGAACATGTCGATCGAGCCGCCCTTGCCAGCAGTGTCGCGGCCTTCGAACAGGATCACGATGCGCTGCCCGGTTTCATCAACCCAGCGCGCCATCGTGCTCAGCTCTTCGGTCAGCGGCTGCACCAGTTTTTCATATTTCTTGTCGCTGAGATCACTCATGCTGCGGCTCCCCCGCCCGCATAGTGGCTAGTCCCAAATGTGACCGCAAGTCCCCGCGCCGACAACCAACGAGTCGGTCGCTGCGCGAGTCCAGATTTGTGACATGTCAACAATAATTGAAACCGCCGCGCGATCAGGGCGTTGAACTACCAAACGCTTTTAAGAAAAGAGAAATATCGTGACCCTGCGGACCCTGTTCCGCGGCGCGACTGTTGCGCTGCTG
>NZ_JANMCO010000109.1:0-1642 GCF_031361285.1 Sphingomonas sp. | reverse complement strand
GTCGAGGCCGGAGCTCGGCGAGTCGTGCAGGCGCTTGGCGTCGATCCGGTCGATCGCGAACGCGCGCTCTGCCGCCGGGTCAGGAAGCCGTCGCGCAGTGACGATGATCGGCGCTTCCGGCGGTGGCGGCGGCAGTGCCTGGATCATGGCGAGAGGCTGCCCAAAGCAAGACGTCGCGTCCAGTGAGTGGTGAAGCCGCGCCGAGCGGCTACACTCGTCTTGCGTTATCGAGTCTCGTGAGCCTTGGTCTCAAGTGCCCAGAACACATGGGTCAGCTTGCGGCGGCCGTTGCCAAAATCTTCCACGAACGTGTCGGCGCGGCCCAGCTTGTCGAAGTGAACGGCGCGGCCCCACTCGGCCGGGCTGTCGCCGGCTGGCCCCGGGTGCCATGCCGCGCTTCCGCCTGCACCTGCGCTTTGCAGCGTCAGGTTCGCGTGAGCGTGGTCGTAGATGATCCCAAGTTCCACATAGTCGTGAAGGTTGGGACTCGTATTAGGATAGAGATAGCCGGACGCGGTCCCGGTCGGATCATTGGTATAGTCCATGCAAGTGCCAAGGTTTGGCGGGCCATAGGTCTCGTTCTGGTGGTCGAGGCCGAAGTCGTGGCCGAGTTCCTGGCAAGCGACGATCGCCCGCCACTCGGCGGTGTTGTAGCTGCTGCCGGCGCCGTAATAGCTGTCGTTGAGCTTGGTCGTCCCCTGGCTGATGTGTCCGCCGCTGAGCCAAATCGAGGCGATGCCAAGCCAGCCGCGCTTGCCGTACGCATAGTTGCAGACCAGCACCTTGCCCGCGATCGGGTTGCACTTCCTGCGGTCGATGGAATTGTTGACGGTGCGGGTGAGCGTCAGCACGTCGGGTGCATTGTTGACGACCGGATTGTTCCAGTCGCTGATCGAGGTCGCGATCGCCGATTCCCAATAAGAGCTGCTCGACGTCACCACCTCGAGCGACAATGATCCGGCCGTCCGGGTCGACCAATGATAGCCGCCCCAACTATGGGTGGCGAGCGCTGGTGCGGCGATCACGGCGGCGGAAACGGCGGCAAGCGCGGCGACTCGGAAATGCATCTTTTTCATGTGAAAGCCCCTCCAGGGATAACCCGGTTGACCCGATGCTGTCACAACTACCACTCGCGTGCAAGCTTCAGATTTACATTCATATTTTCAGCCCGCCCTAATCGCGGCGAACGTGAATGATACCAATCCGGTCGGTGTAAATGCGCCGCCAAAGAGGCGAGGTGTCGAGCGCCTGGACCAGGCGCGTATTGCTCGGCGGCAGCATCGTCCAACGAATGCCATAGCGCTCGACCGCGCGGTTGAATCTCGCCACGTCGCCCTGGGTGATCTCGTTGTAGTCGGTAACGAATGCGTCTCCATACAAGTCGGCGCGGCCGTCGATGTAGGGCTTGATCCCGGCCAGGATCAGCGGCCCGCCGAACGTATATCCGTTGAACACCGGCTGCGACCGCAACGCTTCCGGCACCGCCGCGATCAAGTGCCGGGGATTGGCCGAATTCTCGACTGGCGCGATCGGCAGCGCCGCTCGCAGCGCCAGCATCGGAATCGCCGCGAAGCCGAGCATGGCGAAGCTGCTCTTGGTGATTGCTTTGCCGCCGAACAGCGGAGGGACGACCGCCGCGGCG
>NZ_JANMCO010000090.1:0-1546 GCF_031361285.1 Sphingomonas sp. | reverse complement strand
CGCAACCGCTCAAATGGGCGCAAGAATCGCCATTTGGTGCGTTGTCCCAGATGCCGCTGGGCTAGCTCGGGATCATAGCCTCGATCACGCAAGAGCTTAGGCCATCCGGACAAATCCGCGTTGAAAAGATTGTCGCGAAGTAGCGCAACCTTCACATAAGGAAATCCTTCGCCGATCAGCTGGCGCCACCGTGTCAAGGTCGGGTTCTTTGAACTCCCACTCGGGAAAAGCGACACGCACTTCAAGCCGCCTTGCTCAAGCGTCTTGAGCAGCCCAAGTTCGTACCTGTAGACGGCAACGATCCGCCCGCCAGCGCGAACGTTGCGCCAAAAATTCCAGAATGCCTCGCTGTTTAGCGCTGCTGGTTTGAAGAACAGCAGGAAGCTTTGGAAGTGGCGACCGAACTCTAAGCTCTCCGTGGCGCCAATCACGTCCGCGTCGATTGCGCGCACGAGGTCCAACATGTTGCCGAACGTATCGAGCGGTCCGAAGACGCTGTCGTTAACGAGAGCGACCAGCGACGCGGCGCGAATCTCCGGCAATTGGTTGAGCGCTGATGCCCAGGCTCCGAAATCATAGCCGCGATTCTCGCGGATCAGCACGCCAGTCGCGAAGGCCGTAGCGGCCGCGTCCATTGGATCGGTGAAGGCGTTAGACGTTACTATGAGGATTACGCGAAAGCCGGCGTTGGCCCACGCACGAGCGTGGAATAGGCTGTGCTCGGGGACGATGTTCCCCGGGGCATAAGTGACGAACAGGCAGACTTCCGCGCCAGCCGACAGCTGCGGGCGCCGCAGCCACCGAGTTCGAACGGTGTCGTTGCTCGGCGTGACAAACTCGATCATTCTGGCGATCGGCCGCCGCGCCCAGCCAGGTAGGAATGCTGCGATATGCATTGCTCGCCTTATTCAATCCGGTTCAAGTTACATTAGGGCTTCGCCAATGCAATTTGTTCTAGTCCACTAAGAACTTGGAAATCTTGCATTCCGTACGGCCTGAAAAGGCGGACATCGCGGTCAAACGGCCGCCGTCCCGAAGCGGTACGGGGCGGATAAGCTGTTGGGATGGCTCTTGCTATTCACCCTGACGGGCAGCAAACCTGTGCTACCGCATGCGGCCCCACTCTGGTTTTAGCGGCTGCACGCGCAATCGGGGGCATGATGGCGGGCAGGTCACAATCGGTAAATGCGCGAGTTGATCGCGCAGCGGGCGCCCCGGCTAACGCGGGCGAGCCGGTCGTCTCGGCCATCATTCCCTGTCTCAACGAAGAGCGCACGCTGGGCCTGTGCATTGAACAGGCGTTCGATGCCTTCGCTCGGCGCGGGGTCAAGGGTGAAGTGGTAGTCGGTGACAATGGCTCGACCGACGGCTCGGTCGCGCTGGCCGAGGCGCTCGGCGCCCGCGTCGTCCATCAGCCGGTGCGCGGTTACGGCGCCGCGATCTCCGCCGCCGCCGCGTCAGCTCGCGGCAAATATCTGATCATGGCCGACGCCGACGGGTCGTACGACTGGGGCAAGATCGGCGATTTCCTGGATTCGCTGGAGGG
>NZ_JANMCO010000070.1:0-1528 GCF_031361285.1 Sphingomonas sp. | reverse complement strand
ACGAAATTCCCGATCGCTCTGGCGGGGACACGCGACAATGATATGGGTGAGTACATGACCGACCAAGCTCTCACCCTCATCGACCTCAGCCACGTCATCGAGGACGGGATGACCACCTTCAAGGGACTGCCGGGGCCGCATGTCTGCGACTATTGGACGCGCGCGGCGTCGGCCGAAAAATATGACGACGGCTCAAGCTTCCAGATCGGGCGGATCGACATGGTCGCCAACACCGGCACTTATCTCGACAGCCCGTTCCACCGCTACGCCGATGGCAAGGACTTGGCCGGGCTGCCGCTGGAGTCGCTGGCCGGCCTGCCGGGGATCGTGGTGCGGCGCCCACATGGCCAGGCAATCGCGACCGATGCGGCGGACCTGGACGGGCTCGATGTTCGCGGCAAGGCGGTACTGATCCACACCGGCTGGGACGAGCATTGGCGAACCGATGAATATTTTGGCCGTCATCCGTTCCTGACCGCAAGCGCGGCCGACTGGCTGGCGGACAAAGGTGCGGCATTTGTCGGCATCGACAGCTGCAACATCGATGTCATGCACGTGCGTGCGCGACCGGTGCATACTCGGCTGCTGGGTGCCGAAATCCCGATTTGCGAACATATGCGCGGGCTCGATCAGCTGCCCGACAGCGGCTTTAGGTTCTCCGCGGTGCCGCCAAAAGTAGCTGGAATGGGAACGTTCCCGGTGCGGGCCTACGCTCTGATAGACGCCTGAAGCCAATCGGGAATGATCGCGGCGTTGAGGTCGTCGAGGCGGCGGTGCTCGACGGCCAGGCCGAGTTCGGGATAGGCGATTCGGGTGCGCGGGCCGGTTTCCGCGGTCTCGACCACCACCAGCCGGCGGTTGATCTTGGCTCGCCAGTTCATCCGCGCCGTATTCTCCTGACCGACAAAGCAGCCCTTGGCGAAGCTGACGCCGTTCAATTCCGCCGCATTGCATTCGAGCCAGAGGATGTCGCCCAATTCGGCGCGGCCTTCGGTGACGCCGAGGCGGAGGCGATGCTTGCGGTATTCAGAAGTGGCCCCTTCACCATGTTCCACATGGTCCCCCTCCCCAAGGCGAGCTTGGGGAGGATTTAGCCAGCGGCGACCGAGCTCGGGCAAGCGCGGATCGTCGGCGCCGTCGGGTGACCAATGGACCGCGAGAGTGGGATCGCGCTCGATCGTGATCGCGCGGCGCAGGCGATAGATTGAGAGGCGCTTGATCAGATCGTCGGCGGCATCGGCTTCGCAGTCGAGCAACAGGTCGCCCCCGTCGTCCCAGACGAAGAAGTCGAACAACGTCTTGCCTTGCGGTGTCAGGAGGCCGGCCCAGACCGGGAGGTCATCCGCGACATCGCTGGTGACGAGGCCTTGCAGGAAGTCGCGGGCGTCTTCGCCCGACAGGCGGATGACGGCTCGGTCGCTGAGGGTGGTCGCGCTCATGCACCTCAGTTAAGGAGCCGCCGTGGCATTGCAAACGCTGACCATCCGCCGGCCCGACGATTGGCACGTGCATTTGCGCGACGGCGACA
>NZ_JANMCO010000106.1:0-9016 GCF_031361285.1 Sphingomonas sp. | reverse complement strand
GGCCAGGACAGCATGACCAGCGCAGCGACGGTCCTAGTGCGTCGGCTTACTGGCCGGACCGAGCGTCCTTGGCCTGCGCGGTTCGCGAGTTCGCCCATGTGGCCAACGCCGGGTCAATATCGCGATCGCCCAGGGCGACCTCGTCATAGGCAACCGAATGCTGTGGATCGAGTGCCAGCCACTCGGCAAACTCGTCCCAATCCTCGGCGCGTCCGTCGCGAAGCCGGATATGCCAGGAGATGGCCTGAGCGCGAGCTGTGGCGGATTCAGGTGGCATCGGACTCGCTTTCCCCTCCTAGACGGCGCGGCGCATTAAACTCCTCATCAGTCCGAGCCTTGATGGCGAGCACAACCTCATAGGCGCGCTGTAAATGCTTTTCGACGGCACTGGCGCTGATGCCGAGCTCGGCCGCGATTTGCTTTTGCCGCTCCCCCTCAATTCGGAATCGGCGGAAAATATCGGCCGTGCGCGCAGGCAGGCTGGCAAGCGCAGATTCGACGATATGCAAACGCTGCTGGGCAATCAGAGCGTCATCTGCAGCGGTCGCTGTATCGCCCGGCGTCGTTAGCGAATCTGTTTCAATCTGCGACCATTGCTCCTCGCGTCGCGCCCTGCGGATCGCGGTGCGCCGTCTATCGAGCAAGAGATTGACAGCCATGCGGTAAAGATAGGCACGCGGTTCGGCGATTGGACCGACCGTGAGGTTCCCAAGCTTCACGTACAGGTCTTGCACGAGGTCTTCTGCCTCATCGGCCGACGCGCCGCGCAACTGCATGAAACGGAGCAAAGCCGGGCGGCTTTCCATGAATTGTATTTGCAGCGATTGCGCCGGCATGGATGCCCTTGG
This sequence comes from Sphingomonas sp., assembly GCF_031361285.1. Taxonomy (GTDB): domain Bacteria; phylum Pseudomonadota; class Alphaproteobacteria; order Sphingomonadales; family Sphingomonadaceae; genus Sphingomicrobium. The sequence continues at coordinate 8,168 of NZ_JANMCO010000106.1, read as the reverse complement.
ACCGAGGTGACACCCGGGGCCTAGAGCAAGCGGCAAGGGGGGACAACGCGGGCGCGCGTCGCTCAAAGCCCGTTTGGGGGTCAGGCAGTCGCCGCTTTGGCGGACCGTTGGCTGGCTGATTGCCCGGCAGTGGCAGGAGCAGCGCCTTCCGGAATCCGCAAGAATTGCCGAATCGCCTGTGCGGCGCGCTCGGACGATCGAGTGCTGGTGAGATCGATGCTGCGGGCAAACAGGTCGCGCTGGGTTTCAAGATAGCTGAGATGTTCAGTGGGCGCCCGCGCCAGCGCGGTTTGCAGGCGCGTCGGATCGTCGATGACTTCGCCAGCCGCCCAGTGCGCGAAATTGGTATCCGCTGCGTAATCGATGCGATGCGAATTGAGGAAGATGCAAGGCCGCGGCCGGATGAGGAATTCATAGACCTGGCTGCTGACGTCGCCGAGATAAATGTCAGCGGCCTCAGTATAGCTCATGTCGGTCGATGCGGCGCTGCCGAGGTCGATATGGATATTGGGGGCATCGTAATATCTGGACGCGAGCCGCCCCGGCCAGTCCAGCCGCAGCTTGTCGATCGAAATCACAAACTTGCGTTCGAACAGCATTACGTGGGGGGCGAAGATCAGATTGTAGTCCGGGTTACCGGTGAAGAAATCGAGCACCGCCCGGCCATGCGTGTACCACGACGACAAGTGCGGCGACACGTGCGGATTATAGAGCACCGTCGGCTTGCCGTTGCCTTGAAGCTTAGGTGGCAGCGAGCGGGTCCGGGGAAGGTCAAACTTGGGGTAGCCGATGATCGCCAGCCTCTCCGGCGGAATCCCGGTCTCGGCGACCAGGCGATCGCGGATCTTGGGCCCGGCAACGAGTATGAAATCAAACTGGGCGCTGGCCTTGTTGAAGCCAATCGCCCGATCGCCGGCGCCATGACGCGTATGGATTAGCCGCAGGGACTCAAGCCCATAGCGAGTCTTGAGAATTGCCGAAGTCTTCTCCGCGACTACCAAAGCGTCGAGAGAACGAAAGAAATCGAGATTGTCGCGATAGACAGCTAGCTTGGCTGCGGGAATTATCCCGTCGAGGGCCTTGACCGCTCCGCGAAGGATCGGGTTTTTCTGGCGGAGGCGCACCAGTTGCGGGCCAGGTCCACCGTGCATGGCGATGATCCGAACCACTTCGCGGCGCAGGACTTCGTTTGTGGTCGCGACAACAATGTCCCAGTCCGGGTCGCGATCAGCGAGCGCGAGGGCGATGGGCAGGCTGTGAGCGACTTGATGGATTTGATCGTGGTTGAACAGGAAGCCAATCCGCATATTGCCAAGACGCCACGGCCCCTTAAAACCCTCACCAACGACCGAATTAAATTAAAGCACGTCGTCCAAAGCGATGAGGTGACTTGAGACGCCGCTTTCAATTGAATATCCTGCGGCAACGTTGCGGAGCCTGGCGGGTCTCGGGCGCTCCAGATATCGATCCATCAACGCCCCGAGCGCGACCGGCCCGGTGTCTTCGATGATGCCGCCACCATCGAGCCGGCCGAACAGGGATCGCGCTGCCGGGAAGCAATCGGTGGATAGCACCGCACAATTCGTCGCCATCGCTTCGAGGAGCGCGGCAGGAAGCCCTTCGTAATCCGACGTGAGAACGAACAAGTCGGCCTCATGGAGGGCCTTGGATACGTCCGTCGCATAGCCCGGCATGGACACGCGGCCCTGGAGACCCAGTCTTGCGATAAGCGCCGTTAGCGAGGCACGTTCCTCGCCTTCGCCGAGGATCAGGAGTTTTGCGCCCAGGCATTGCACCTGGGCAAAGGCGGCAATCAGCCGGTCAAGACGTTTCTGGGCGGTCAGTCGGGCGACGCTGATGATCGTCTTGCCGGCCGGCCGCTGCCTGGTTGACGTCGGCTCGGCAAGCATCTCCGGCGTCACATAGGGGTTGGCCACGTTGCGAAAGAGCGAGGCAAACTGGGGGAACTCCGCGCGCATTTCATCGCTTTCGTCGGCGCTCAGGGTCCACACTGCGTCGGTCCAGCGGAAGATGATTCGATAGGTCCAAAGACGGAACCGCCGGGCCAATCCCGCGTGGCGGGAGGTCGCAATCGGATTGGTGGTCTTGAGCACGAGCCTGGATTGCCGCAGCCCGGCGAGGCGCACCGCAATCGCGCTGGCCAATGCCGTGTTGTTCGCTGTGGAAATGACGACATCGGGCCGGCGGGCGCCCAGCAGTAGCGCACATTTGATGAGGCCTTTGAACAGGTCGAGCGCGCGGGATCCACTCGCCCGTCCGAGATAGTGGACCGGGACATTCTTCCCCAGCAATTCGGACAAGATGTCCTCGACTTCGCCTTTCCGGCTGAACACGATGAGGTCCACATCCATTCCCGCAGCGGCGAACCCGCGCGCGAGATAGGCCGCGACGCGGTCACTGCCGCCGCGGCTGAATTTGTGCAGGATGAAGCTGACGCGGATGGGGCGCCTGGCGAACCGGTCAGGCGGCATGGATTGTACTCGCAAGCGGGGCAGCTGATTGCGCGCCGCGCCACCAAATCCCGAAAGCCGTAATGGCATAGAGCATCCGGCTGTGGTCGGCTGCGCCGTCTTGATGTTCGCGGAACAGCCGCTCGACCGCAGAGCCATCGAGATATCCGGCCGTGGCGGCGCCGGACGTCTGCCACGTCTCGCGGGCGAATTCGCCAAATCGCCCGCGCAGCCAATCCGCCATCGGAATCTGGAAACCCTGTTTGGGTCGACTCAGGATCTCTTGCGGCAGCCAGGGTGCGGCCGCCCTCCTCAGGATCAATTTCCCGGTGCGGCCGCGAAGCTTGAGGTCCTCGGGCACGGTGAGCGCCCAATCGACCATCTTGTGGGACAGGAAGGGCACCCGTGCCTCGAGCGAGTGGGCCATGCTCGCACGGTCGAGCCTGGTGAGCATGGCTGACGGCATATTGAGCGTGAGGTCGGCGAACAGAAACTGCTCGAGCGCCGACGCCTTCGGCACCGCGGCCGCCGGGAAATACTCTTGTTCGAGCCGGGCGTAGGAATCCTCGCCCTCCTGTTGCTGCCAGAAATCGGGCGAATAGATTTGCCGGCGCAGCGCGCGGCTGCTGATTTGGGTCGCCGCAAAAAATTGCTGGTAGCCGTCGGGCAGGCGAATGAATTCCGCAAAGCGCAGCGCATGCTGACGGACGGCGTTGAGGCGCTGGGAGCGGGAGACCGGCATTCCTTCGATCATGGCCGCAAGCGGACCTGCCGGCCCGAGCAGCGGCCTCAATCGTTCAATCGCACGAGCATTCCGGTGCCTCTTATAGCCCGCGAACAGCTCGTCTCCGCCTTCTCCACACAGCACAACCTTGACGTGTTCCGCCGCAAGCTTCGAGGCGAACCACGTCGGAATCGCCGCCATGTCGGCAAACGGCTCATCGTAGCTGCTGAGAATCTGCGGCAACATCTCGGTTGCATCCGCCATTTCCAGAGGAGCAACGATATGGTCGCATCCGAGGTGATTGGCGATCAGGCGAGCAGCCGCGGTTTCGTCAATCTTGGATCCCGGATGACCAATCGTGAACGCCTTGATCGGCTGGCTGGTCGCCTGGGTCATCGCCGCGAGAATTGCAGATGAGTCGATCCCCCCGGACAGGAATGCGGCCACCGGCACATCGGCCTGCATGTGGCGCGCGGTTGTCCGGCTGAGCATCGAGCGCATCGTGTCGCTCCACTGATCGACGGATAATCTCTCGCCGTCATGGAAGCGCGGACGCCAATAGGCCCCGACCCGGCTGGCGCCCTCGGCGTCGAATGTCAGGTAATGGCCGGGGTCGAGCGTTGCGACCTGATGAAAGATCGAACGTGGCCGGCGCACGTGACCGAAGCTGAAGAAGTCGTGCACCGCCCGCTGGTCAACGTCGAAGCGATGATCGGGCAGGACGCGCAGCGCCTTGAGTTCCGATGCAAAACTGAGGCCGCCTCCTTGTTCGGAAATGTACAGCGGCTTGATCCCAAGCGGGTCTCTCGCCAACGTCAGCGAGCGTCGCCGCCGGTCCCAGATCGCGACGGCGAACATTCCTTCAAGCCTGGCCCAGGCATCGTTCCCCCAGTGGGAAAATGCCGCCAGGATGGTCTCGGTGTCGCTATGGGTGACGAATGAATAGCCCGAGGCGATCAGCGGTTCCCGGACCTCGAGATGATTGAAGATCTCCCCGTTGAACACGATCGCGAAGCGGCCGTCGGGGGTGTCCATCGGCTGGTGACCGCCGGCGATGTCCAGGATGCTGAGCCGCCGCATCCCGAATCCGAAATCGCCGTCGGTCAGAATTCCCGAGTCATCCGGCCCGCGATGGGCGATGGCGTCACACTGGGCTTTGATATCAGCCCGCGCTACCGGACGCCCATTGCGCCTGAACCAGCCCGCAATTCCACACATTCAATTCGCCTTTCAGGCTGTGGCACTCCGCCGACGCCGCGCTTTTCCATATTGCCGCATGGCGCGATCTGTGTCGTGGGGATCCCCTTTGGATCGAGCCAATACAAGAAAGCCGCGCCGCTTGAACTCCCCATTCGCGCCGAACGATGTGGGCCCGGCCCCTCGCGCCGACTTTGAGATATGAGAATGCGTTCCTCAGTCCAGCCGGTATCTTCCAGATCCTCGATGACGGACGGATCGCTGGACGGTGGAATATTGATAACGATCCATCGCTTGAGCCATGGGGGGGCTGACCGTGTCGCTATTCACCTGGCCAACGGTTTTGTCCGGACGGGAATACCCGTCGGAATTGCCATTCTACGTAGCGGCGGCGAGGGGGAGCAAACGCTGCTCGGGCTTCTCGACAAGAGAGTTTTGCGGGACGACGCCGGGCCGCCGATCGGATCGCGCCATCTGGAGCTTGCCCGCGGACTTCCCTTCATTCGGAACCTTGTCGCAACGGCGCGGCCGTCCGTGGTCCTCGCCAGCAGCAACAATATGGGTTTGATCACCGGCCTCTCATCGCTGCGGCAGCCAGGCGATCGCCGGCCAAACTACGTGTTGAAGACCACCAACCCGGTGATCCGCCCGTTCGATCGCGGCCGCCTAAGGAAATTCTATCGGCACCGCCTGTACGGCTTCGTTTTCAGCAATTTTGATCGGATTCTCACGCTCAGCGCCGAGGAGCGAGCCACATTGTCGGGAATGTATCCGCAACAGAAGGGCAAGTTCCTCGTTGTGACCAACCCGTACATCACTCGCGAAATGTTTGCGGACTATAAGCGGGTGCCACGCTCACGGTCGCGCAGGATTCTCACTCTCGCCCGAATGATGCCGCAAAAGCGGCTGGACATCCTTCTGACCGCTTTCGCGCGAGTCAGCCGACCAGACTGCCAGCTCACGATCCTGGGAGACGGGCCGGAGCGGCCGCGCCTCGAGGCGTTGGCGCAGTCCTTGGGAATCGCAGACAGGATCGAAATGCCGGGCTTTTCCGAGCAGGTTCTTCCTTGGCTGCGCAATGCGGACCTGTTTGTCCTCTCGTCGGACTATGAAGGCTGGCCGGCCGCTGTGTTCGAGGCCCTGGCGTGCAATCTACCCGTCGTCACCACCGACTGCTTCGAGGGTGCCCGGTCACTCCTCGCCGATGCACCCCGCTGTGCGGTCATACCGAGGGGCGACGTCAATGCCCTTGCACATGCCATTGATAACAGTCTGAACTCCCGGGAGGATACGGCAAATCTGCGCGACATCGCCCGCGGCTATGGAATCGAGGCCGCGATCGAGAGCCATCTCAATGCACTGCGTCCGCTGTTGCGCTCGATTAGCGACGTAGGGAAGCAATGATGGCCAGGCGTGCCGGCGAAGCGCGCATCAATACAAGCGCGCGGCCTCGCATTGCGGTCGTCCTTCCGGTCCACAACCGGCGGCTGGTCGTGCAACGCGCGATCGACAGCGTATTGCGCCAAGACCTGACGGACTTCGAACTGGTCGTCGTCGACGATGGATCGACGGACGGCAGCGCCGATGTCGTGGCCGACATCCGGCATCAGCGTGCGACGAGAGGTCGCGCTTCGCGCCGGCCTGTTCGATGAGAGCGTCGAGCGGCGGCAGGACATGGAGTTTCTGGTCCGCCTCGCCAAGACTGCACGCTGCGCTCTTGCTGTTCGGGCACGTATCGGCGCCATTGCGTGGTCGCCATGCTTACCGGCGGTGGCAAAGCGGATCAATGAGGCATTCATGCTCATGAGTCCGCTCGTCACGCTGACTGCCACTTGCGCGCCTGCGCAAGAGACGCTGTGCATGGCGGCATGACGATGGCGATTCGACTTTTGCGGCAGGTGCGGCAGCAGTGACAGCCGAGGCGCGCGGCAGCGGAATCTTTGCCCGGCTCGCAAGGAACCTGGGTTGGCTGGCCGGATCGCGCGGTTTCACTGGCGTAACCAGCCTGGCCTATCTGGCGATCGCCGCGCGCACGCTTGGGCCAATTGGCTTTGGCGCGTTCACGCTGGTGTTGACGTATGGCCAACTGATCGCAAACTTCGCCCAATTCCAATCCTGGAAAGGCGTCATCCGCTATGGCGCCGTCCACGTCACCGCAGGACAACCACATCGGCTTGCCCGACTGTTTGGCTTCACGGCGACGCTTGATTTGGCAGCCGGGGTGCTGGGTGCCGTGGTCGCGGTCCTTGCTGTCCCGCTCGCAGCTCCTCCGCTGCACTGGGATGCGGCCCAGCAGCAATCGGCGCAATTGTTTGCCGCGGTCCTGCTGTTGACTACCGGAACGACGCCGTCGGGCATGCTGCGTCTGTTCGATCGGTTCGACCTCTTGGCCTATACCGAGGCCTTGTCACCAGCCATCCGACTGATCGGCTCGATTGCGGCCTGGGCGAGCGGAGCGGGCGTGGGGGCTTTCCTGGCCGTCTGGGTTTCGGCCGCAGCCGTCCAGATGATCGCGCAGTGGATCGCGGCGCTGATGCTGCAAAGCCCACGCCCTGTATTTGGCCGGCGGGGTTTGATCGCCGCAGTCCATGAGAACCACCGAATTTGGCGATTCATGATTCAGACGAACATCTCGAGTTCTTTAAGCGTCTTTTGGATGCAATTGGGGACTCTTGCCGTTGGCAGCGTGGCCGGGCCGGTCGAGGCGGGTGGTTTTCGCATGGCGCAACGTCTCGCCAAGGGCATCACCAATCCCGTCGAAACCGCGACGCGCGCACTCTACCCGGAATTCGCGCGACTAGTGGCCGAGGATGATCATAAGAAACTGCGTCATGTCCTGGTTCGCGTCTGCTCGATCGCTGCCGCGCTGGCGAGCCTGGCTGTCGTGGCTACCGGCATGGCGGGCGCGGCCATCCTCGGCTTCGTCGCGGGCCCAGATTTCGCATTCGCCCACGAATTTTTGTTCCTTCTTTCGATCGCAGCGGCAATCGATCTCGCCGAGTTTGCCCTTGAGCCCTTTCACGATGCGCACGGGCGAGCCGGCCGCGTGCTGCGAATCCGGGCAGTCGGCGCCTTGGTCTATCTGGTATTGCTCGGGTTGCTCCTGCCGACGCTGGGAGCGCGGGGCGCTGCTCTGGCCGCGATCGGCACCTCGCTGGTTATCTTTGCCCAATTTGCGATTTCCTCGATGCAAATCCTCAACAGGACAGTTGATTGTAGCCGCGAACCCTCATTTCAAAAAACATCCCCGTCCGTTGCACCTTCAGCTGGCGTCCGCCGCGATCCAAAATAAATTTAGAAGTTCAAGCCGAGCGCTGCGTAGACATGGTAGCTCGACTGGCCGCCGGACCATGCCGGCCCGCCCGCCACGAGCAGCGAGAATGGCTCGCGCAGCTTGACGAATCGCGCCGGCGCCGAGGCTGTTGCGGCTCGCGCCGGCGCCGAGGCTGTTGCGGCTCGCGCCGCCGTCGGTGCCGGCGCTCTGGTGCGTCGCTTCGCCGCCAACGGTCACTTTGTCGCTCACAGCATGGGTGACCGCGGCTCCCGCCAGCCAGAAGTCGCGGCTGCCCGGTCCCGGGTTGACCTCATAACCGCCGCCGCCGAACAGCGACGTCTTGCCGATGTCCTTCTGTGCCCAGACCGGCAGCAGGACCCGCGTCCGAATGCTCGCCTTCGATGTGGGCAGGAAAACGCGCGGAAAGATCGCCACCGACAACCCTTGGGATGTGATGTCGACAAAGCGGTATTTGATCCCGACCTCGACATCGCCCGCGCCG
>NZ_JANMCO010000051.1:0-5198 GCF_031361285.1 Sphingomonas sp. | reverse complement strand
GCGGTGCGATCGACTACAGCGAGGCTCTCAGAAGGTATCGGCACGCCGCCGCCCTGGGCAATACCTATGCCCAAACCCAAATCGGCACTATGTATAACAAAGGTTAAGGCGAGGCCAACAATCTCGTCGAGGCGGTCAGATGGTACCGCCTCGCCGCGGCCAAAAACTATGACAATGCACAATATAATCTTGGCCTGATGTATGACGCTGGATCTGGCGTGGCGAAGGATCCGGTCGAGGCGACCCGATGGTATCGCCTCGCCGCCGCGCAGGGCAATGCGGACGCGAAAGCGAAGCTGGCCGGTCGGTAAATTGCCGGGGCGGCCGTGCTTCAGTGACGCCGAGCGAGGCTACGCCGCCGAGACCGGGGGGTCGCCGAACGACGATGCGACGGTCGGAGAGGATCTCGCGTCGGACGAAGGGGCCGGGCGAGGAACGAGGGGTTAAGCGGGGGCGTTTGTTTGGAGAGACTTTGAAGGAGACCCCGATGCCGCTTGCCAATAACGCCCTCGTCCTCGTCACCGATGGCCGCAAGACGCTGTTCCTTCGCAACCATGGCGACCAGAACCAGATCGACCTCCGCACCGAGGCGCACGACGAGCGCCAGGACGCCAAGGACAGCGAAATGAAGACCGATGCGCCCGGGGCCAACCAGCAGTCGGGTGGCTACGGGCGGCCGACCTATGAGGAGACCGACTTCCACCAGCTCAAGGAAGACCGCTGGGCGCATTCGGCGGCGCAGGACGTCAACCGCCGCGCGCTGGCCAATGATTTCGACGCGCTGGCGATTATCGCCCCGCCCAAGACGCTCGGCGAACTGCGCAAGCAGCTTCACAAGGAGGCCGAAAAACGCGTGGTGGTCGAGATCGCCAAGGAAATGACCGGCCATACCATCGCCGACATCGAGAAATTGCTGGTCAGCGTGACCAGGGCCGAGGAACCGGCGGCGGTTTAGCGGGCTGGCCTAACCCCTCATAGTTCGTCATTGCGAGGAGTGTGGCGCGCGCAGCCATGCCGGGGGCATGGTGAGCACGACGCAGCGACGCGCGGCAATCCAGCTGCGCGAAACTGGATTGCTTCCCCCGGATCAAGTCCGGGGTCGCAATGACGAGAAAAACATGACTCACGCCATACACATCATCGGAGGCGGGCTCGCCGGGTCGGAGGCCGCGTGGCAGCTGGCCGAGGCGGGCCACAGCGTGCGCCTCAGCGAGATGCGCGGAGGTGGCGATTCGACTCCGGCACATGAATCCGACCGGCTGGCCGAGATGGTCTGCTCGAACAGTTTCCGCTCCGACGACGCCGACTCCAACGCGGTCGGGCTGCTCCACCAGGAAATGCGGAGCCTCGGCTCGCTGATCATGGCCGCCGCCGACCAGCATCGCGTCCCCGCCGGCTCGGCGCTGGCGGTCGACCGCGAGGCGTTCGGCGCCGAGGTCACCGCGCGCATCGCTGGCCACGCGAATATCACGGTGGTGCGCGAGCGTATCGACGCCCTGCCCGCCGCCGGCCCGACGATCGTCGCCACCGGCCCGCTCACCGCCCCCGGCCTCGCCGACGCGATCGCCAGCGCAGCGGGCGCCGACGCGCTGGCCTTTTTCGACGCCATCGCCCCGATCGTCCACCGCGACAGCATCGACATGGACATCTGCTGGATGGCGGCGCGGTGGGACAAGGGCGGCAAGGATTACATCAACTGCCCGATGGACCAGGCCCAGTATGAGGCGTTTATCGCCGCCTTGAACGCCGGCGAGAAGACCGCGTTCAAGCAATGGGAAAAGGACACGCCTTACTTCGAGGGTTGCATGCCGATCGAGGTGATGGCCGAACGCGGACCCGAGACGCTGCGCTTCGGACCGATGAAGCCGGTCGGGCTCGACAATCCGAAAACGGGGCGCTGGCCTTACGCCGTGATCCAGCTGCGGCAGGACAATAGGCTCGGCACATTATGGAACATGGTCGGCTTCCAGACCAAGTTGAAGCATACCGAGCAGGTGCGGATTTTCCGCACGATCCCAGGGCTTGAGCAGGCGGAGTTCGCACGGCTTGGCGGTATCCACCGCAACAGCTTTATCCGTTCGCCCGAGCTGCTCGATGGGGAGTTGCGCTTGAAAGCCCTGCCCCACATCCGCTTTGCCGGGCAGATCACCGGCTGCGAAGGCTATGTCGAAAGCGCCGCCATCGGCCTGCTCGCGGCGCGTTTTGCCGCCGCGGAAGCGCAGGGCCAGAGTCTTGCGGCCCCGCCAGTCGAGACGGCGCTCGGCGCACTGATCGGCCATATCACTGGCGGCGCGACGGCGGACACCTACCAGCCGATGAACATCAACTTCGGCCTGATGCCCCCGCTGGCCGGCCCCAAATCGAAAAAGGCCGACCGCAAGCGCCTCTATACGGACCGCGCGAGAGCGGCGCTGGCGGAGTGGATTGACCAGCCGGCGCTCACTTCCACGCCAATCGCGGACTTGGTACCGTCTGCCTGATCGCGCGACCAGTTCATGCCACCGCACGATCGCCGGCACATAGCGTTTGCGGCTACCTCATGCGTGAAAACGGGCGATAAGCTCGTAGACAGGCACCATCCAGTAAATTGAAATAACGAGGAGGAGAAGGACGACATTCGCCCGCGCCCCAGTCGCTGCGAGAAGCGCAACGAGAAACGAATAGAAAGCCACAACGATAGCCCACCCCACTGGCCCCGCCCCAACCGCGATCGTCAATGGAATGTTCGGCAGGTTGAGCATGATAATCCCACCAATTACAATACGCCGATTGCGCCAGTAGTGCTGATCCAGGTCTTTCACGCCCTCCAGGTCTTCGGGGACGACGAGCGTTGCGATCAGATAATAGACGCTTGCGAAGCCCAATACCGCCAACATACTGAGGTCGTTGGCAACAAGCACATTGCGGTAGCCATATGCGCTTGCCCAGAAGCTGCCGAGATCTAACATCACGAGCAAGGCCAGCAGAGGGGTCAGCCACCCGATCTTGATGATCCGTCGCAGCTCGATCACCCTGCCGAAGTCGCCGAGTATTTCCGCCATGGCCAAGCCGAGCAACAAGCTCAGGAGCGAAAAAAGCACGTCGAAACCGTTCATCTTCCGGACTTCACCGTTCGAGATTCGTCATGGCTCGCCCCCAGCGACCTCCGAGCGAGCAGTCTAATCGCAAATGGTCGCTCAAGCCAAGCAGCCCAGCCTGGGCGCTAGTCCAAGAAGTCATGACACGCCTAGTGCTCACCCGCACCCGCATTCGGGCTTCTTAGCCTTGGGCTTGGGCGCGGTCGCGGTAAATTCGGCCGCGTTCAGCACCTGGCTTTTGTCGGCGTCGGCTTCCTTGAACTTATCGATGGTCTTTACCGCCCATTCCTCGAAGCTCAATTTGCCGTCATGGTCGAGATCGAGCCGGTCGTAAGCCTTGCGCCGCGGCTCGACCAGTTCAGCGAGCGTGATCCGCCCGTCCTTGTTCTTGTCGGCGCGGGCGAAGCGCTTCTCTTCCTTCGATTTGGCGTCGGCTTCCGGCGCATTGGGGATCGGTGCGAGGCGGACGCCCGGCGTCGCGAAGGCGGCGAAACGCGCCAGCGGGGCGGACGGCAACGCCGGCGCCTCGGCCCGGGATTGCCACAACAATAGCCCACCCGTGACCAGCAACAGGCAGGCGGCGACACCGGCAAGGAAACGGCCCATCGGCTCCTCCCAAGGGAAGATGGCGATCCGGCGCTGCAGAGATTACGCCCACTTCGGGCAAGATTCAATCCGCCTACGCAACGGTTCCAAACAGGCGGTGCGCCAGCAAAGCGGCGGCGCGGGCCGGAGTCGCTTCGGGCTCCAGCCGCTTGCCGTCACGCAAATCGCGCACGGCGAGCTTGGCCAAAGCGGTCAGCGGGCGCAAGGCGTGGGGAAAATGATGGCCGCCAAGGCCGGGCGTCGCGGGCAAGCGAAGTCCCCGCCTCGCCGCATCACCCAGCGCGAACAATCTGCCAGCCTCGCCAAGGCGCGGATCTTTGCTGTTCAATAACCGGGCGGCGAGCGCGAACAGCGTCTCGCCCCGCGCCGCCACCGCATCGAGATCGGGCTCCTCGTCGAGCCAGGCAGCCCAGCCGCTTTCCAGCGCGCCCACCTCGGCGCCGCTGATTCCGCGCCGCAACAGGTCTTCGGCCACCGCCTGCAACCGCGGTTCGGGCGGCGGCGGGCTATGGTCGAGCCGTTCGAGCGCTTCGCGCCACCAGGCCAGGCGGATCGCGCCCAATGCCGGCTGGCTGGTCGAGGCGACCACTTGTCCCAGCGCATCATCGATCCCGAACAGCGCATCGAACGCGGGCCTGAGCTCGACCGGCCAATAATGCCGGATCAGGTCGCGGTCGCGCATTACCGGCCCTTGGGGCTCAGCGATAGAGGACTGCTTTGGCCGCCGTGACCACGTCGGCGGTGTTGATCAACGCCAGTCTCTCTAGGTTGGCGGCGTAGGGCATCGGTACGTCTTCGTTGGTCACCCGCAGCACCGGAGCGTCGAGGTCGTCGAACCCGTCCTCCATGCAGATCGCGACGATTTCGCTCGAGATCGAGCAGGTCGGCCAGCCTTCCTCGACCACCACCAGCCGGTTGGTCTTCTTCAGGCTGACCAGCACTGCCGCCTTGTCGAGCGGGCGCAGCGTGCGCAAGTCGATGACCTCGGCCTCGATCCCCTCCCCGGCCAGCGTCGTCGCAGCTTCGAGCGCCACGCCGACCCCGATCGAGTAGCTGACCAGCGTCACGTCCTTGCCTTCGCGGACGGTCCGCGCCTTGCCGATCGGCAGCACCTCGTCGCCCTCGGGCACGTCGAAACTATGGCCGTAGAGCAGCTCATTCTCAAGAAACACGACCGGATCGTCGCTGCGGATCGCGGCCTTCAACAACCCTTTGGCGTCGGCTGCGCTGTAGGGAGCGATAACCACCAGCCCCGGCACGCTGGCATACCATGGCCCGTAATTCTGACTGTGCTGGGCGCCGACGCGGCTGGCCGCGCCATTGGGCCCGCGGAACACGATCGGGCAGCGCATCTGCCCGCCCGACATGTAATTGGTCTTGGCCGCCGAATTGATGATGTGGTCGATCGCCTGCATCGCGAAGTTGAAGGTCATGAATTCGACGATCGGCCTCAAACCCCCCATCGCCGCGCCGGCGCCCAATCCGGCAAAGCCATATTCGGTGATCGGCGTATCG
>NZ_JANMCO010000021.1:0-16737 GCF_031361285.1 Sphingomonas sp. | reverse complement strand
ACTCCGTCGCGCCGAGATCGGATTTGGCGGGTTCGAGGCGTGGACCGAGGCGGTTTATGCCGAGGAAACACGGGCGTCGGAGAAGCTCGACGCCAAGCTGAAGCTCGAACTGCATTGGTTGCAGCGCGGCGTGACCGCGCGGCGCCGCCGCAATCAGGGACGATTGACCAAGCTCAATGAGATGCGGGCGCAGCGCGCGGCGATGCTGGGCACCGCCGGAACCGCCAAGCTGGCGATTGGCCAGGACGATGTCCGCTCGAAAACCGTGATTGACGCCGAACATGTGGCGAAGAGCTTTGGCGAACGGTCGATCATCCGGGACTTCACATTGCGTGTGCAGCGCGGCGACCGGATCGGCATCGTCGGGGCGAACGGGGCTGGCAAGACGACGCTGCTCAAACTGCTGACCGGCGAATTGCAGCCGGACAGTGGCAAGGTCGTCCAGGCCAAGACGCTGTCGGGAATTGTCATCGACCAGCAGCGCAAGCTGATGGAGCCGGGCAAGACCGTTCGCGATGTGCTTGCTCATGGCGGCGACTGGATCGACGTTCGCGGCCACAAGAAGCACCTCAAGGGATATTTGAAAGAGTTTCTGTTCGATCCGTCACTGACTGAAGCCCTGTTGGGGTCGCTGTCGGGCGGTGAACGGTCGCGGTTGCTGCTCGCGCGCGAATTCGCCCGCGAGGCCAACCTGCTGGTGCTCGACGAGCCGACCAACGATCTCGATCTCGAAACGCTCGACCTGCTGCAGGAAGTCATCGCCGATTATCAGGGGACGGTGCTGATCGTCAGCCACGACCGCGACTTCCTCGATCGGACGGTGACGGTAACGCTGGGCCTCGACGGGTCGGGACGAGTCGACATCGTCGCCGGCGGCTATGTGGATTGGGTCAAGCAGCGGCAGGAAGCGCGGCCGGCGGCCAAGGCCAAAGCTGCAGCCAAGGCGCCGTCCGAAAATGGCCGTTCAAACAAACTCAGCTACAAGCATCAGCGCGATCTCGACCGTTTGCCGAAGGAGATCGAGCGGCTCGAAGTGGCGATCGCCGCAGACGAAGCCACGCTCCACGATCCCGATTTGTTCGCTGCTGACCCACAGCGTTTCGCCGCTCTGACCAATCGGATCGCCCGCCATCGGGCCGAGAAGGACGCCGCCGAGCACCGCTGGCTCGAAGTCGCTGAGCTGGCCGAGGGACTAGCCCGCTAGCGTTGCCGCGACAGCAGGATCAGCACGATCCCGACGACGGCCAGTATTCCCCCACGCAATGCCCACGGCCGCTGGTCGAGCATGAACTGGATGCCGGCCAGTGGATGTAGCCGAGCCCCTGGCCGATCCACAGCAGGCCCATCAGCACGGCGAGCACACCGGTAATCAACAAAATGGTTTTCATTGCTTTATCCCTTGGGTGACAAGTTGTGCGCCCGCACGCGGATTGGCGCGGTTTCGGGCAGTGCGATCATCGCGCCGATGCCGACCAGCGAAATCGCTAGGACGTAATAAGCCGGGGCCAATGGGTCATGCAGCAAATCGGTCAACCAGGCGACCGCCAATTGCGCCGTTCCACCGAAAATCGCCACGGCAAGCGCATACACCAAGCCGAGCGATCCGGAGCGATTGCGGACTGGCAGCGCCTCGGTAAAACCGATTATCGCTGCTGCTGTCCCGAGTGTAGTAGCCGTAGACCGCCAGAAACTGACCATCCCGAGTACGAGCATGGTGGGAGAGGCGTTGAGCCAATAGAAAGCCGGAATCAGCGTGAGCACCAGCGCCAGCGAGCCGAACAGCATCACCGGCTTGCGCCCGAAGCGGTCCGAGGCAACGCCCCCGGCGAGATCGGCGATCACCGCCGCGAGCCCGAAGAAGATGGTCCCCGCAAAGGCGAGGTCGGTTGCCATATGCAGCGTCGTCTGCGCGTAAACGGTGAGGTAGCTTAGGCCGTATGAGCCGACAGTCGCGCTGACGATGATTAGGAAGCCAAGCAGCGCGATCCACAACACGCCGCGTCGGGCAAGCGCCGGTGCATCCTGCAGGCTGGCCGTGTGCAACGTCTCGTCGAGGCGGTTGCGCAGGTAAAGTCCGAACGGGACGATGCTCGCGCCAATCACCATCGCGATGCGCCAACCCCATTGGCCAAGCTGCGCATCGTCGAGCGTTGCGGCGAGCGCAAAGCCGATCAACCCGGCGACCAAAGCCCCCGTGTCCGCGGTCGCGAACTGGATCGACGCGTAGAGCCCGCGGCGTTCGACCGGGGCGGCCTCGATCAAATAAGCGATCGACGGACCGACTTCGCCGCCGATCGCGAACCCGAGCAGCAGCCGCAGGGCGATCATCATTGCCGGGGCGGCGATTCCGGCGACCGCGTAGGACGGCACCAGCGCTTGGCCGAGGATCGCCAGGCCAGTCAGCGTGAACGACAGCATCATCGCCGGCTTGCGTCCCGCGCGATCGCCATAGCGACCGATGACGAGCGCGCCGAGCGGCCGGGTGAGGAACCCGACCCCGAACGTGCCGAGCGCGAGAAGCAGTGGCGAAACCCCGCTGTCCGGCGGGTATATGGCGGCGCCGATCTGGACCGCGAAGATCCCGAAGATCAACAGGTCGTAAAAGGCGAGCGCGTTACCCAGCCCGACCGCGATGATCGCGTTCAGCTTGAGCGGTTTTCTTTTCTCTGCGCTCTCCATCCGCCCCCCTTGGCTCCTGTCGAGCCTAGGAGGGCGCGGTCGGCTCGCCTATTGATTTTCCGCGCCGCGCCCCGGCGCTCACCCCCGCGCCAGTTGTTCCCGCGCGCGCTCCTCGATCCGCCGCTCGAGAATGGTCAGCGGCATGGCGCCTTCCTTGAGTACTTCGTGGAATTGCTTCAGATCGAATTTCGGCCCGAGAATGGCCTGGGCATTGGTCCGGGCACGCATCCAAGCAATGTGGCCCATCTTGTAGCTGCACGCCTGGCCGATCGAAGCGCAATAGCGCTCGATTTCGCGCTGGACGCGGCCGCGCGCGAAGCCGGTGGTTTTGATCATATAGTCGATCGCTTTCTCGCGGCTCCAGCGCTTGGAATTGAGCCCGGTGTCGACCACCAGTCGCGTCGCGCGAAACAGGAACGACTGCAGATAGCCCGCCCGCTCAATGCCGGTGTAGCCGCCGAGCTCATCGGACAGCTGCTCCGAATAGAGCGCCCAGCCCTCGCCATAGGCGGAGTAGAAGCTGATTTTCCGGATCATCGGCAGGTCGCCTGACGTCTGGGCGAGGCTGATCTGCAGATGATGCCCGGGCACCCCTTCGTGATAGGTGAGCGACGGCAACGTGTATTTCGGCCAGTCCGCGGTCGACTTCAGATTGATGAAATAGATCGCCGGCCGAGAGCCATCGAGCGATGCGCGGCGGTAATAACCGTTCGATGCGCCGTCCTGGATTTCGGGCGGAACGCGGCGGATTTCGAGCGGCTGCGACGGCAAGGTGGCAAAAGCGTTGGGCAGGCGTGCCATCATGCTGGCTACACCGGCGTTCAATCCCGCGATGAGCTCGGTGCGCCCGGCATCATTGTCCGCGTAGAGTTGGGCCGGGTCGCGGTTGAGTGCTGAGAGCCGCTCGCCGACCGTGCCTTGGGTCAGGCCTGCAGCCCTTAGCAATGGCTCCAGCTTGGCGGTAATTTCGGCGACTTGGGCGAGCCCGATCTTGTGCACTTCGTCGGGCGTGAAGCGAGTTGTCGTCGCTTGTTCCAGCGCAGCGGCGTAGATCGCTTCGCCTTGCGGCAAACGCCATGCGCCATCGCCAGCGGGCGTGGTCGCGCGCAATTTCTCGACGGCGGCTATCTGCCGATCCAGCGCCGGATAGACCTGCTGGGTGACGATGGCCGCGGCCCGCCGCTGCCAATCGCCGGCAACGCCTTTGGCTGCGGCACGGCGAACCAGTGAATCGACCATGGTGCTCTGGTCGGCCGCCGGTGACCGCAGCTCGCGCATCTGCCCCAACGCGAGGTCCAGCGACCAGCCCGGCGCGACATAACCGCGGCCGGCCTGGCGGCGCTGTTCGGCGGTCTCGTTATCGAGGATGGTCGCGAACTGCGTGAGCCGCGACAGATAGGCGTCGGCGTCGGCCGAACTCTCGATAGTGTGGGCGCTGTTGAGAAAATCGGGGATGTTGAAATAGGCGCCGTCTTGCTGGCTGATGAGGTACGGGCTCTGGACCGAATCAAGGTCGAACCGGGCGGGAGCGGTGATATTCGTGCCAATGTCGTAGATGACGATTTCGCGGTTGAGCTTCGCGGCCGGCGAAAGCCCCGCCGGCGACACTGAGTTCAACTGTGCGAGGAATCGCCGATTGCGCGCCAAATCTTCGGCGCGCGCCGTCCGGTAAGGTCGGGTATCCAGCTTTGACCGCAGATAACCGAGTTTACCCTTGTCGAGGCCAAGCGAGGTGGCAAAGGTCGGCGACGCGCGGACTTGTTCGTTGAAGATTTTTTCGAACAAGGCGTTGAGCGCTGCATCGCCACGACCCTTGGCGCCTTTACCCGACGGAGCGACCAGTGCCTTGGCGGCGGCTCCGGAAACGAGCTGGAGCGAAAGCGCGGTGGCGCCTCCGGCATAGAGAAATGACCGACGATCCATGCGCAGAGTTCCTTACTCGAATGGAGTGACATTGAGCTTGGAATAGCCGCGCCAAGCGGGGCTGCAAGTGCGTTCGTCGAAAGCTACCCTACGCTTGCAGGCGATATTGCTTCAACAGATCATAAAGCGTCGGACGGCTGATCCCGAGCAGTTTCGCCGCGCCGGAAATATTGTTCTCGGTGCGGCTCATCGCTTGTCGGATCGCCCGGCGATCGGCGACTTCGCGGGCAGCGCGCAAGTTGATCGTCGGCGGGACTTCATCGGTGCCGCACGGAAGGTCGAGATCATCGGCCCCAATCATCTTGCCATCGGTCATGATCACCGCGCGCTTGATGCGATTTTCGAGCTCGCGGACATTGCCGGGCCAAGAATACGCATCGATTGTCGCGATGGCGTCGGGCGCCAGGCCCTGAACCTTCGGGTTCATTTCGCGGGCGAACACATTGACGAAATGCCGCGCGAGCAACACCGAGTCGCCCGCGCGCTCGGCTAGCGACGGGATTTTGACCACCACCTCGGCCAGCCGATAGTAGAGATCCTCGCGGAAGCCGCCGGTGGCGATCATGACCTCGAGATTTTGGTGGGTCGCGCAGACGATCCGGGTGTCGACAGGAATCGGCTGGCGGCCGCCGATGCGTTCGATCACCCGCTCCTGCAGGAAGCGCAACAGCTTGACTTGAAGCGCCAGCGGAATGTCGCCGACTTCGTCGAGGAACAGGGTCCCGCCTTCGGCAAGTTCGATTTTGCCGACGTTCATTTTCACCGCCCCGGTGAACGCGCCGCGTTCATAGCCGAACAGCTCGGATTCGAGCAGGTTCTCGGGGATCGCCGCGCAGTTGATTGCAACAAATGCACCGCCGCTGCGAGCGCTCTGCTCATGGACGGCGCGGGCCAGCAATTCCTTGCCGGTACCGCTGGCGCCCAGCAGCATGACCGATACGCTGGCGGTGGCGACACGCTCGATGGTCTTGGCGACCTTCAGCATTTCGGGCGCCGCGCTAATCATCGATCCCAGCACCGCGGTTTCGCCATCGGCCTCGAAGCGGCGGTTCTCGGTTTCGATGTCGTGGAGGTGGAACGCGCGCGCGACGATGAGACCGAGCTCGTCGATGTCGACGGGCTTGCGGTAAAAGTCATAGGCCCCGCAGGCGATCGCCTTCAAAGCGCTTTCCCGTGCGCCGTGGCCCGAGGCGACAATGACCTTGGTGTCGGGCTTCAGCCGGACCATCTCGGTCAGCGTCGCGAAACCTTCTTCGGTGCCATCGGGATCCGGCGGCAGGCCAAGGTCCAAAGTGACAACCGCTGGTTCGTGCACGCGCAACGCCTCGATCGCCGAGACGCGGTCGCCAGCGACCACCACGCGATAGCCGTCATACGCCCATTTCAATTGGCGCTGCAGACCTTCGTCGTCTTCGACGATCAGTAGAACGGGAAGGTCATTGGGTTCGCTCATGCGATTTTCCGTCGGATGGCGCTATCCGCGGGGGCCGCGGCGAGCATGATGGTGAAGGTGGTGCCGTGGCCGGGACGGCTATCGACACTAAGCCGTCCGCCCATCGCGGCGATCAGCGACCGGGCCTCGAACGAACCGATGCCAAAACCGTCGGCCTTGGTCGAAGCGAACGGCTGGAACAGCCGGTTGCGGATGAAATCCCCGTCCATGCCGCAGCCGTGATCGGCGATCGTCACCATCACCGAATTGCCGCGTCCGGCGACGCGCACGGTCACTGGCTTGGCAGCCGGACTGGCCTCGACGGCATTTTGGACCAAGTGCCCAATGGCTTGTCCCAAGCCGGTCGCGTCGACGACCGCGCTCAGCGACGCATCGCCAAGCAAGCGGACATCGTGGTTGCGGCGATTGGCGGCGATTGCCGCCGACAGGATTTCGCGGAGCGGGGAGGGCTCGCTGCGCTGCGCGCGCTGGGTTGCTTGCGGCGACAGGCGGGCCAGGAGCTCGTTCATCTTGCCGACCGAGCTCTTCAGAGTCGCGATCATATCTGTGCGGAACTCCTGGTTGTCCGCGTGGCGCTCGGCGTTGCGCGACAGCAGCGACAATTGGCTGACCAGGTTCTTGATGTCGTGGAGGATGAAGGCGAAGCGGCGGTTGAAGTCCTCGAACCGCTGCGCGTTGGACAGTGCTTCCTGGCCGTGGGCTTCGGCCAGCGAGCTCGCCGCCTGTCGGCCAGCGGTGCGCAGCAGGTCGAAATCTTCCCAGTCGAGGGCGCGGCGATAATCGGGGGCTGCCAACAGGACGAGGCCGAACAATCGGTCGTTGTGGATCAGTGGGACACCCGCCCAGGCAATGGCGTCATCGGCGATCCATGACGGCACGTCGATGACCATGTCCTTGGGATGGCCCCAGCGACCGCGATAGGCATCGAGCTCGAGGATTCGGCCAGAGCTTTCGACTTCGCGCCAGAAATCGCCGGAGCTTTCCATGTCCCCGGGGGGCGGGTTGCGGCCCGGCCAGTTCCACGCCGCGGACGACGTGAGCCCGCCGGATGCATCGGTCACCAGCAACAGCCCACCGGGCGCGTCGGCGATGTCGGCAAAGGCCTTGATTACCCGTTCGCCCAGCGGTGGTGCATCGGTTCCAGCGCGCCCCAAAGTCTCGGTGAAGCGCAGCCATTCGGTGCGATAGTCATAGCGGTGTTCGAACAGATGCTTGGCGAGTTTGACCTTCGCCCAGCTGCGCGCGCTGGGGCTGGGCAGCAGGACCATGGCGGCGACGGTCAAAAACGCCAGCAACGCGACCAGCAAGCTTCCCGACCAGTCCCAGCCCGTCCCGCGGAGCGCGGTGGCCAGGACCGTCATCACGGCGAAATAACCACAGATCGCCAGCAGCGAGAGCGACTGGAAGGTTGCCGCCCGCGACAAGCGGATCCGCCAGCCGTCTTCCTGCTTGGCGCCCAGGGCGAATAGCGGCGCGGTCAGCGCAACGGCGACGCCGCGCCAATCGACCAGCGCCGAGCCACCGCCGGCGCCGAGGTAAAAAATGGTGTAGAGGTTGAGGTCGTAGACCCAGATCAGCGCCAGCCCGAGCATGGCGAAGCGGATGGTCGATCGGCTTGCTGGTGCGGCCTGTCCGTAAAGGTTGTGGACGAGGACAAGCGAACCCGCCGCCCCGGTGATCCGCAACAGGGTTTCGGTCTCGACTAGCGGGCCGCTGTGGACCACCAGCGACAGTGTGTCGGCCACCAGTTGCAGACCGAATACCGCCGACACCGCGCCGTAAACCAGGCGAAGGCCATGCTGACGAGCCTCGCCGGTCGCCGACAGGCTGTAGAGCAATGAAACCCAAACCAGGTTGCGCGCGGTCTCGGCGTAGCTGACCAGCGGGTCGCCCGGGTCGATGGCCGAGAGCCAAGCCCAGCACGCCGTCAAGGCGAAGCCGCCAAGCAGCAGGCGATGGCCATCGAGGCGCGTACCGGCACCGAGCCGCCAGATCAGCAGCGCGACAAACATCGCCGCGGCCAGCGCGAAGCTCCAGAAGGAGATCAGGCCTTCCACGATGGCCACAGTGTCAAATCGTCCGACATGAGCGGCAGTGTCGCTAAACTTTACAAAGAAATGCTGAACGCTTCCGAAATCGGCCTTTATTCACCATAGGGAAAACGGAGGTGACGAATGGACAAGCGGCGCATCGGCAACAGCGACCTGGAGATCGCGCCGCTGGCGCTCGGCGGCAACGTGTTCGGCTGGACCGCCGACGAAGCTGCGAGTTTTGCCGTGCTCGATGCCTTCGTCGATGCCGGTGGGACGATGATCGACACCGCCGACGTTTATTCGGCCTGGGTGCCGGGGCACGTTGGTGGCGAGAGCGAGACAGTCATCGGCAAGTGGCTGCAACGCAGCGGCAAGCGCGACCAGGTGGTGATCGCAACCAAGGTCGGCTTCCTCGCCGGCCTCGCGCCGGGGACTGTCGGCCCGGCTTGCGATGCGTCGCTGCAGCGGCTCGGGATCGACTGCATCGATTTGTACTACCAGCATAAGGACGACGAGGCGGTTCCGCTGGCCGACAGTTTGGGGGCTTTCGAGGAACTGCGTGAGCATGGCAAGATCCGCGAAATCGGGCTGTCGCAATTCACTGCCCCGCGTGTCAGCGAAGCTATGCAAGTTGCTGAACAACATGGGTTTATGCAGCCATGTGCGCTGCAGACCTGGTACAATATGGTCGAGCGAGAGAAGCTCGAGGGGCCGCTTGGCGACGCGGCCGCGGCCCACGGCATGGGCGTCCTACCCTTCTACAGCCTCGCCAACGGCTTCCTCACCAGCAAGTACCGGACGCCCGACGATCTCAGCAAATCGGTCCGCGGCCAGCGTAATGTCGAATATCTGGCAGGACGCGGAATGCGGGTGCTCGCCGCCCTCGACGAGGTCGCGGCCGAGACCGGGGCCGCGCTGGCAACGGTGACGCTCGCCTGGACCATGGCCCAGCCCGGTATCACCGCCCCGATCGCCAGCGCCACCAGCGTCGATCAGTTGCGGGAGTTAGTCGCGGCGCTGACACTGGACCTGACGCCAGACCAGATCGAGCAACTTAACGCGGCGAGCGCCTAGCCCTTCTTCAAAATATCGAGCGCGGTCAGCGTCAGGGCTTCGGTCGCGGTGGAGATTACGGCGTCGGCGTCGGGTGCCCACAGCGGGCTGTGTAGCGACGGTAGCTTCGAGGCATCGCCGCCGGCCGCGTCCCATTTGGCCCTGGGCGTGCCGCCGACCCAGAAGATCAGGCTCTCGACCCTCTTGTCGGCGAGCCAGAAGCGGCTGAAATCTTCGCCGCCCATCACCGCCGGGGTCTTGATCGCCCGCTCCGGCCCGAAATGCTCGGTGAACAAAGCGAGCGCGCGGGCTGACAGTTTCTCGGTGTTGAAGGTCGACGGCGTGAACTCGGCGTCGCGGATCGTCACCACTGGCATGCGGTCTTCGGGCATCCCGGCGGCAATCGCTTCGCCGCGGGCGATGCGGCGGATTCCGTCGAGCAGCAGCGTGCGCACCGCGGGCGTGTAACTGCGCACCGTCAGCTGCAATTTGGCCTCGTCCGAAATGATGTTGTGCTTCGTGCCGGCGTGGAAGCTGCCGACAGTGACGACGGCCGGATTGGCGGGATCATTCTCGCGGCTGACCAGGGTCTGCAGCGTGGTGACGATGCGCGCCGCAAGGACGATCGGATCCTTGGTGGTCTGCGGATAAGCACCGTGTCCGCCGACTCCTTTCACCGAGATATCGACGCTGTCGACGTTAGCGAGTGCGTAGCCCGACGTGACTCCGATCACGCCGGCGGGAAGCGCCGCCGCGTCGTGGAACGCCAGGACATAATCGGGTTTGGGAAAGCGCGTGTAGAGTCCGTCGTCGAGCATCGCCTTGGCGCCTTCGCCGGTCTCTTCGCCCGGCTGCAGGATCATCACCAGCGTGCCGGACCACTGGTCCTTCATCGCCGCCAGCCGGCGGGCGGTGCCGAGCCAGCTGGTCATGTGGGTGTCGTGGCCGCAGGCGTGCATCACGCCGGTCTCGACGCCCGAACGCGCCATCGCCCGGACCTTAGAGGCGAACGGCAATCCGGTCTGCTCGACCACCGGCAGCGCGTCCATGTCGGCGCGCAGCAGCAGCACCGGTCCGGGTCCGTTCTTCATCACCGCGACGACCCCGGTCTTGCCGACATGCTCGGTTACGGTGAAGCCCAGTTTGCGCGCTTCCGCGGCGAGCTTGGCCGGGGTTCGCACCTCCGCCATCGACAGTTCGGGGTTGGCGTGAAGGTCGCGGTACAGGGTCATCAACTGCGGCATGTCGGCACGAATGGCGTCCCGCAGCGCGGCGGCGTTGGCGGTGGCCGGCAAGGCGATGGGCAGCGTCATGGCCGTCAGGGCCAGCAGCAGGGTCTTTGTCATGGCACGCGTTTCCTAACCGGAGGGAATGAGCTCGAGCACGTCGATCTGCGATTCAAAATGGGGCCTGGGCATCAGCATCCGCCAGCGGTTGGGGCCGATCCGCTCGACGAAGGCGGCGACGTCGCGCTCCTGATCGCGGCCATATTGCAACGCGCGGCGCTCATCGCCCAGCACGACGGTGCCGAGGAACACCTGGCGCATGGCGTCGCCGGGAAAGACCAGGCCGAGCTGGCGCTGCGAACCGGTCATCTTGGCAAAGGATTGCAGGTCGGCGTCGGGGCCGATGCGGCAAGTGAAGGCGGGGTAGCCGACGTAATCGAGCATGCCGGGGGTCTTGGCGCCAAGCTTGATGACGCGGCAGCGGTAATCGCCGTTGGGTATCGCGCCGCCGGCCAGCGCCGCATCGGGATCGAGCAGCGCGCCTTCGCGGGCGATTTCGGCGGCATGACCGGCCGCGCGGGCGGATTGGAGGGCGGCGGTGAAGGCGCTGCGCCAGTCGCGCAGGCGGGCGCGGTCGTCGGGCGTGGCGATCTCGCGCCAGTCGCGAACGGGCGCATCAATCACGGCGCCGCTCGGCGTCATCGCCGAGCAGGCGGACAGAGTGAGGCCGAGGGCCGCGAAGGCAAGCGCGCGTTTCATCGTCCCGACGAGCGTAGCAAAGCCACCCAGCCGCGCAACTGGCACGGCGTGGAAATGGGCATTTGGTTTATGTGTGCTTTGAGTGGAATGCGGACCTTAGCTAAACACGCCTCAGGCCGTTTCGACGACGTAGTCATCGCCGTAGAATTTGCTGGTGCTTTTTGTGTGGAAGGTAACGGCTTTGATCGGCTCGTATTTGGGCTCGCCGAGGCCGGGCAGCACTTCGAGAACTTCGTCTTCCCATAGATAGACGGCCATCGGGAAGGACACCCTCGGGGTCGAAAGGTGCGATCCGTCGCGCGGCTTGCCCACACGATGCGTCGTCGACGGCAGCCGGTCATTGCTGATCCGCTGCATATAATCGCCGGTGTTGATGATGATTGAGCCGTGTGGAGCGTGCAAGCGGACCCATTTCCCGGTTCCGTGATTCCAGACCTGAAGTCCCTCCATCCGCGTTGCGGGCAAGATCGTGAAAAGATCCACGTCTTCGTGGCCAAGCAGCCGGCCGGCCCCGGAACGGTCCTGCTCGTTGGTCAGAGGCGGATAATAATTCAGCCGCAGGCCGAAATTCGTGCCAGTCAGTTTGCGATCAAAGATGTGCGGATCGACCCCCAGGCCCTGAAACATGGCCTGCGCTAGCGGTTTGAAAAGCGGCTCGTGGGCAAGGACTAGGCGGCGGAATTGCTCCTCATATTCCGCACGTGGCCAGTATTCGTCGGCGTGAAATGACCCGTCGCGTTCCTGCGGAATGTCGAACGCGCGCCGGCACCAAACCCAACCCTCGACGAGGTCGGGATGAATCTCGCTCGTTTCCTCAAGCGGGAAATAGCCCTGATTGACTGAGCCGTGGCGCCTCGCGCGGAAGCGCATTTTTTGGTCGACAGGCGTGGTCGTAAACAGGTCGAGCACCTGGTCGTGGACGTTGTCGTAAAGGGCGGCGTCGACTCCATGGCCGGTCAGTACCGCAAAGCCGATCTGCTGGAGGGCGGTCCCCAACTCCTCTGCGAAGCGTGCCTTGGCCGAGACACTCCCGTGCAGAAATGGCTCGAAGTCCAGCGTCGCGATCCGGTAATCCTCGTCGAACTCATCGCCGTCGTGCTCGGCCAGGCGATACGTGTGCGTCTTTAGCACCTGATCGTATTTTTCGAACTCGCGGTTGTGGGCGTTGGTATCGGTCATGATATCGCAACCGACGATTCGGCAAAGTCGGCCTTCTCTTCCTGCTGCCCTGTCATGGCGGCACGGAACATGACCGCCGCGGCGTAGAGAACGACCGCGAAGACCAGCCAGCGCAGGAGCTCCAGCGGCATGGATTTTACGACTAGGGCCGCGATCAGGACGGCCGGGATGCCGCCAATCGCCAATCCCAGGACAATGCGCAGGTCGACCTCGCCAATCTTCATGTGCCGAATACTTGCTCCGACGCCCATCAAAGAACCTCCGGTCGCCATGATTGGGAAGCAAAGCCTCGGGTCCATGCCCATCAAGCTTAGCAGAACGAGCGATGGCGCGTAATTGCCAACCCCAAAATTCGCTAGAATGCCGAACCCGAAGCTCGCGGCGATCGCCGCGACCGTCGGACCGATCGGCAGCCCGGTAGCGGTGCCGCCGCCGGGGAACAGGTGAAGGTTGGTCATAGCGTACGCGGTTGCCGCCAGCACCAGCCCAATCGCCACGATCAGCTGGACTATCCAGACTCTGGCCCTCGCCACCAGAGGCGCTCCGACGAGCCCGCCCAGCATCGTCGCGATCGCGCATCCAAACAGGAGGACCGGATCGACCAACACGCCGAGCAGGATGAGAAAAATGATGCTTTCGGCCAGCGCGGGTGGCGTGAGGCCGACTAGCATCGTTGGCGGAATCAGCCGGTCGGGAACCATCCTGCGGAACTTGAGCCAGACCGTTGTCGTGGCAAACGAGCCGATTCCCAACGCATCAAAAAAGTTGACGATGGCGCCTACGTAAAGCGCCTCGATATTCGGCCGGATACGCCGCGCGATAGCCGCACGCGCCAAGACGACGGCGTAAAACCAGATCGCAAGGCCCAGCGAAACCAGGAGCGCAATCAACATGGCAGCTGCGCAAATGTCATAAGAATTCACCTGAAACAAAAAAACCCGTCGGGTGGCGGGCGGGCAGTCGATGATCGTCAGCTAGTCGATCAGTCGCGCCATCGCGCCGCAAGAGGATAGTTGCGCCACCAGAGGCGGAACGTACGGTCAGTAGCGATGGCATTCAGGTGCGTCATTCCACGTCTCGCTAGGCCAGGCAATCGCCCGGGGTCAAGCGCATGTCCGCAATGGGTCGAAAGCGGACGTTCGTTCAATGAATGACCGTTTTTGACTAGCTAACCGCGCATTTGAGCGTCTGGCGCGGCGATTGCGGCGGAGAATCCTGGCGCGGCGGTGCGGGCTGGCGGGAGCTTGACCGTGACCGACGACGACAGCTGGCGACTGGGGCGATGGCAGCTGGTGGCGGTTATCAGCAGCAGGATGAGTGCGGCCTCATATTGTCGATTCACGTCGCGCCCCTCGGTCCCGGTCGGCGTCAAGCTGTGGGGCCGAGGGATTACCAAGGAGTTACGAAGCGATCGCCGAACTGTTCACGGGCAGCTAGGCGGCGGTCCAGCCGCCATCCATGCTGAGGTTGGCGCCGGTGATCGAGCCGGCCTCGTCGCGGCACAGGAACAGGGCAAAGGCGGCGATTTCCTCGGGGGTGACGAAGCGCTTGGTCGGCTGGGCGGCGAGGAGGACGTCGTTGATGACTTGCTCGCGGGTCAGGCCACGGGCCTGCATCGTGTCGGGGATCTGGTTTTCGACCAGCGTCGTCCAGACATAGCCGGGCGAGATGCAATTGGCGGTGACACCATCGCGCGCCGCTTCCAGCGCGACCGTCTTGGTGAGGCCGGCGATGCCGTGCTTGGCGGCGACATAAGCGGACTTATTGGGGCTGGCGACGAGGCTGTGGGCCGACGCGGTGTTGATGATCCGGCCCCATTTTTTCGCCCGCATGGCTGGCAGCGCGAGGCGGACGGTGTGGAACGCGGCGGTCAAATTGATGGCGATGATCGAGTCCCATTTGTCGGGCGGGAAGCTTTCAATCGGGCTGACGTGCTGGATGCCGGCGTTGTTGACCAGCACGTCGGGCGGGCCAAGCTCGGCCGAGCAGCGCGCCATCATCGCTTCGATGGCGGCAGGATCCGAGAGGTCGGCGCCGTCGTGCAGCGCGCCCAGTTCGGTGCACAGCGCCTGGATTTGGCTCGCGTCGCCGAAGCCGTTGAGCATCACTTTCGCGCCCTCGGCGGCAAACGCGCGGGCGATGGCGAGGCCGATCCCCGACGTCGATCCGGTAATCAGCGCAACCTTGCCGGCAAGAATCATCGGAGCTCCTTTCCATCGCGCTCCTTGCCGCCGCCGCGCCGGTTTGCAACTGCCATGGCCTTTCGCGCATTACGGCAAGCAACAGGAGGCAGCATCATGCGGTTGGGTGACGAGGGCAGCGGCAATTTCGACGACCGGACCGGGCAAAGCGGCTTTGGTCGCGGCGGGGGCGGCGGCAATTTGCTCGGCTGCTTGCTGCCGTTCGTGCTCAGCCGCTTCGGCATTGTCGGCGTGCTGGTGCTGCTGGTCGGTTATTGCGCGCTGACCTCGCTGGGCGGCGGTGGCATCCTCGGTGGCGGCAGCGGCGCCGGGCCGACGGCGAGCAGCGCCTCGACCCTCAGCGCCGAGGACAAAAGAACGCTGACATCGGTCCTGCTGTCGACCGAGAAAGTGTGGGGCGACATCTTCCAGAAGAATGGGAAGCGCTACACGCCCACCACCTTGGTCGCTTATTCGAACGCCAATCAATCGGGCTGCGGCGCGGCGCAGGCGGCGATGGGGCCATTCTATTGCCCGACCGACAAGGAAATTTACATCGACCCGCAATTCTTCACCGAATTGCGATCCAAGTTCAACGCGCCGGGCGACTTTCCCCAAGCCTATGTCATCGCCCACGAAGTCGGCCACCACATCCAGGATCTCGAAGGCCGGCTTGACCAGGCGGCGACCGCGCAAGCCCGCGCCAGCCGCGCCGACGGCAATGCCATCCAGGTCGGCATCGAGCTCCAGGCCGATTGCTACGCCGGGGTGTGGGCAGCCAATGCCAAGGCGCCCGACGGCACGCCGGCGCTCGAGCCGGGCGATGTCGAGGAAGGCATGCGCGCGGCCGACGCGATCGGCGACGATACGCTGCAGAAAGAAATGCAGGGCCGGGTCGTCCCCGAAAGCTTCACCCACGGCTCAGCCGCCCAGCGCATGGCGGCGCTGCGCACCGGTTTGCAAAGCGGCAACCCGGCGGCGTGCAATTTCAACGCGCGCTAAAGCTTGACCAGCATTTTGCCGGTGTTGGCGCCCGAGAACAGGCCGAGGAAAGCTTCGGGCATCGCCTCGAGCCCGTCGACCACGGTGTCGCGCGCGGTCACCTGGCCACCGGCGATCCAGCCGCCCATGTCGCGGTAGAATTCGCCCAGTCGCGGCACATAATCGGTGTAGATGAAACCCTGCAGCCGGATGCGCATGCCGATGATCCGCATGATGTAGCGCAGCGACGCCGGCTGGCCGCTGTTGTAGCTATCGATCATCCCGCAGAGGGCAAAGCGCGCGTCGCGGCGGGCGAGCGCCAAAGCGGCGTCGAGATGGTCGCCGCCGACATTGTCGAAATAGACGTCGATGCCATCGGGCGCGGCGGCGGCCAGCGATTTGACGATCGGGCCTTCGGAATAATCGATCGCCGCGTCGGCGCCCAAGGAGCAGACGAAGTCGCATTTTTCGGGCCCGCGGGCCGCGCCGATCACGGTCATGCCCTTGGCCTTGGCGATCTGGACGACGGCTGAGCCGACCGCGCCGGCGGCGGCCGAGACGAAGACAATGTCGCCTTCCTTGGCCGACGCGGCGTCGAGCAGGCCGAAATAAGCGGTGCCGCCGGTCAGGCCGAGATTGCCGAGAAACGCCTGCGGTTCGACGCCGAGATCGGGGAGCTTGTTCAAAGCGGCGGCGGGCAGGACGGCTTCGTCGCGCCAGCCGGCCATATGCAGCACCCAGTCGCCGGGCTGGAACCCGTCGGCTTTGGACTCGACCACTTCGCCGACCGCGCCGCCCTCCATCGGGGCGTCGATCGCGAACGGCGGGACATAGCTCTTCACGTCGTTCATCCGCCCGCGCATGTACGGGTCGACCGACAGCCAGCGATTGGCGACGCGGACCATGCCGTCGTCGAGGCGCGGCAGATCGAGCGGCTCAAGCGCGAAATTATCCGCCGTCGGGGTGCCTTGCGGGCGGCTCTTCAAATGCCAGGCGCGGGCCATAAGCGATCTCCTTTGGCACCAGCCGATAGGCGCACGGCCCGGCACTGGAAAGGGCGCTGGGTGGCTGGTGGAGCTGAGGAGGATCGAACTCCTGACCTCTGCAGTGCGATTGCACAGACTCGACGCGCTTACATAGAGAAAACCGCAGTAAAACTGCGTGCTTTTCGTGCTCAAACGATCAGAATCGCGCGATTTACGATACACTGCGATACGGGATTTTGTTATGACTGCAATGGGTCGGTTGTGGCCGAAGCGGGTGGAAAGCAG
>NZ_JANMCO010000158.1:0-4726 GCF_031361285.1 Sphingomonas sp. | reverse complement strand
AGACTATAGGAGGGGACTCCAGGTCCCGTGGGAAAATTTTGGAACCCGGCAGCAAGATCGACGGGATCTGGAGCGGGACCCAAATAGACGAACCCGAAAGGCGCCTGCGAGCTGACCCCCCGCCCAGCATAGGATATACCGACTGTGTTGACCGTAACTCCGCCCTCTTCGAGTGGGAAACACTTGTCGGTGTTGTTAGCTCCTTGATCCGGGGCATATGGACGATCGCTCGTGAGCGGGCTGAGCCGGCGCTGCTGCGGACAACGCGCCCACTTTAGGTCGCCCTGAGTCAGGCGGTCACGCGCGAAATATTCGAGCGAGCCGACAATTCCCCAGTTGGAGCCCGACGCGCCGCCGACCAGCGAGTAACGACTCGAATTGCCGTGCCCAACTTCGAGAATGTCATGCTGCATTTCGAAGGTGAGGCCATCGGCCTTCGTGCGCGTGACGAGGTTGACGACCCCGGCGACCGCATCCGATCCGTAAATCGACGAGGCGCCGGTGTTCAGGACTTCGATCCGCTCGATGATCGCGTTCGGCAGCACGTTGAGATCGGCCGCGCCAACTTGACCGCGGGTACCGGCCGGAGCAATCCGCCGGCCGTTCAGCAGAACCAGGGTGCGGGTTGCGCCGAGGCCGCGGAGTGACAACGTGTTGACGCCCGGGCCGCCCTCGACGACGAGGCCGCCGAAGCTGTCGTTGATCTGCGGCGTGCCGCCAGTAACGCCGACGCTCTGCAACACTTCGGCGGTTGAGTTGAAACCCGAGTCAACCTGCTCATCGCGGGTAATGATTGTCACCGGATCGGCGGTGTTGAACCGATTGCGGCGGATGCGTGAACCGACGACGACGATTTCCCCAGCGGCGCCTGGCTTTTCAGGCGTCACTTGGGCGCCCGCCTGCACGGCTTCGCCCGCCGGGGTATTGGATTCTGGGCAAAGCGCCTTGTCGACCTGGCCAGACGGAGCCTGGCAGGGATCCCGGTCGGGATTCACCGGGTCCGGGGTTTGTGCCTGCGCCGACGATGCCGCGAGGGCGATGGCGGCAAACGACACGGAAGAAAGCATCAGTCGGGTAAGTGAGCGCATGGCTTGTCGGTCCCCCAAGTATGAACGTGAATATCATCGGGTTAGTGGAGGATGAATGTGGGAAAAAAAACCATTTTCGCCGACCCGTCCGCGTTTCCGGCAGTGTCTGTAACATTAATGCCACATGATGGCGGCCGGCTAACCCATTGAACTTGCAGAGCCTACCGCGAAAGTTCGAGAATAAGCGAAGAGATATGCTTAGCCTTGCCCCTCGAGCGGCTTGATTTCCGCATCGAAGGTGACGGTCCCATGAAATTCCTCGGACTGGGGACCGATCGCCATCGGGCAGGTGATCCCGGGCATGAGCTCGACCGCGAACAGCTCTTGCACGTCCCCCTCCAACCTCAGCCATTCGGCGATTTCGCCCAGGGCCAGGTCGATCACCATCACGCCGCAAATCGGATCGAGATTCCGTTTCGTCAGTTCCTCTGAGATCGGCATTTGTTCGAATCTGCCGTAACGCGGCTTTGAAATGGTGACGAGCGCATAGCCATTGATGAGCGCCAGCCCGCGAAGGAACCCGGGGCAGAACGCAACATCCCTCACCGCTCCCGTTTGCTTGTCGACCTCGACCAGCCAACCGCGTCCGCTGTCGACGGCGTAAAGCTTGCCGTCGGCGGCCAGGCGTGGAGAATGCGGCATGGAAAGCTGATCGGTGACGACCTTGTCCGTCTCGACGTCGATGATGACACCCTTCGGAAGCGGCCGGCCGTGCCAACCGCTCGGAACGTCGGTCTGGCTGACCGCCGTCACATATTTTGGCCGTCCGTCGACCATCCCGAGCCCGTTCAGGTGGCAGCGGTCTTCGGGAGCCAGCTCGGAAATAAAACTGGGCTTCCAGATCGGCCGGAAGCTTTCGATCGGATCGATCGTCCCGAGACAGGAATGGCTCGTGTTGACGAACACCGGGCGGCCCGCGGCGTTGACGCCAAGCTCGTGGATGTCGATGTCGCCGGTGATGTGCGTACTGCGCGGCATCAGGGTCAAATCAAATTTCTCTTGAGCAACCATTCCTTCGGGAAGGATGTTCTCGAGCCGCCAAAGCTGGAGCCGGGACGCGAGCCAGAGGCCCTTGCGGTCCCAGCAAATGCCCATGGCGCGGCCGAATGCCTGCTGGTGAACGGAAACTGTGCCGTCGGGCATCGTCCCAACGAGCAGCAAGCGGCCACTCTGGTACGACGTAATAGCAAAACTGGTCTTGTTTTTAGTCAGCCAGGCAGCGAGTCCTCGCGATGCACCGATCTTCGTCTCGTCGGGCGCGGGTGTGACCGGCGGCATCGTCACCGCGGCCGCTGGCGCAACCTGACCGGGTCTGGCGTCGGCCGGCGGAGTGACTTGATCTGTCATGGTTCGCGTAAACTCCGTTAGGGCGATATTCCGGGCCTCTAGCCGCCGTCAAAGCAACGTCCAAGTGCAGTTAGTGCGATAAGGGCGCTCAGGCGGATGCGCGCGATTTGACGGCCCTCGTCGCCATGAACTGGCGGGCACGAGCGTCTGCTTTTTCGACGATCGGCAATACCGCCTGGATGACATCTTCCAGCTGGCGCCATTTCTGCCGATCCGGCCGCGATACGGTGGTTTTGGACAATGGAAGAGTGTCGCCAAGGTGTCGGTCCCACTCTAGGCCGACCCCCGCGGCGATCCCCTCCATCGTCGATTGGGCGGAATCGATGAGGTTCGCATAGGCAATGGTCTGCACCCGTCCCTCCCCGAGCCGCTCAAGGTCGTCGAGCAGTATCTCGGTTGTGATGGCCCATTGGTGCGCGACCACTTGCGGAAGCTCCATTCTCTTGAGCTCCTGCCAGCCAGGAACTAGCAACAGCGACCATGGCTCGCCAGTCCAGCCTGGCAGCGTCGGATAGGTTCGGAACGCCCCCGAACGCCACGCTTCCATCATGCTGTAAAGGGTCTCGCGCGGGTCGCGGTACAAATAGATGAAATGGGCATCTGGCCAAATGGCATCGAAGAACGGAACGCGAAGCGCATTCTTCGGCGTCTTTTCCAGCATCCGGACCCGCCCGGTCGGGCGTCGTCCGCGACGATCCACAAGCTGCCGATAGAATCCTTGGGCGAGCTGCGCGGCGCGTTCGGGTGATGCGTCATTAGCCACCAGCTGATTGGACAGCCAGCCGCGGTGCTGCGGCGCGAGGCCCGGCACGCTCTCGATCAGTTGATGGCTCTCGTCGCCAGTGGCGAACAGTCCCGGGGCCGTCACCAGCGTTTCGTAAAGCAACGTCGAGCCCGAACGAGGTGTGCTGACGATAAAGATGGGTCGATCAAAGCGCTCGCGGACCGGGGTCGCCAAAGGGGTCGCGACGCCGATCGATCCCGACACGCTCACCCCCCCGCCCGAATCGAACATGCTGTTCCGGGGGGGCTGCGGCGCTGGTTCTTTCGCTTGCTCCGTATCGGCGACGGGACCATTTGACGGCGCGAGCGCAAGCAGGAAAATGAGTTGATCGAGCATTCGGGCCAGGGGGACTTGGTTAGGCATCTCGATCGTCGCCACTCCCATTGCCAAGGCATCTTCGCGAACGTCGTTCAAAAGCCGCTCGTAGCCGGGCCGGCCGGCTTCGTCCGTCGCGAATTGCGCCCAGTTCGCCGCCCACGCGTCGATGAACATCTCCACCCGGTCCAGAACCGCGATCGCCTGCGGGTCGGACCCTGCTTTTTCACGGGTGAAGGCAAGATGGCAGCGCATTTCCCACGGCGACATGACCTGGGGCGAATTCACTTTCTCAAAACTGAGGTCGGTGCCCGGCCGCTCCGCGGGATTCAAAACGCGCGATTCGACACCGCCCGCTTCCGCGGCTTTCAACAACTCCGGAAGAATGCCGCCGCCTACTGTGTCGAGCACGAGATGGATGCGTTGGGCCTCGCCCTTGTTCTGGACGTCATGGCGAAGGAAACTGTCGAACACCCAACACTCGCCCGCCGCCATGTGAACCGTCTCGTCGCCACAGGTGAACAGCACGCCCGGGTTGGTGATGACCGGAATGTGGATCCGCAGATGTGTTCGCCAATAATAATTGATGTCGATGTGTGGCGGGACTTCGCGCCCAGGCGCCAGGCCCATGAAGCGGCTGCGGCCCCAAACGCCGCCGATTTCGGCCATGATCTGGCGGACATAGTCGCAACGTTCGAGGCTGTCGGTCCCGGCCATCGGCCCAGCGATCGCGTCCGTGTCCTCGCCCGCCGGGGTGACCAGCCGAACAGCCTCGTTCCCAAGATAGCCCGTTGGGTGCGGAGTCCAGGCCGATTTGGGCAGCGCTCGCACTTCAGCCGCCAACGCGTCCGCATCGAAGCGTATCGGCAGTTTCAGGAACGGCTGCTTCAGGCGCATCCGGCGTTATTCCTTCGCCCGTGTGGTAGAATCAATAGCGGTAATGGTCGGGCTTGAACGGGCCCTCGGTTGAAACGCCGATGTACGCCGCTTGCTTGTCGCTGAGCTTGGTCAGCTTGACCCCCAATTTGCCGAGATGGAGCTGGGCGACCTTTTCGTCGAGGTGCTTGGGCAACACGTAGACCGCGTTCTTATACTTGTCGCCGCCGGTCCACAGCTCGATCTGCGCCAACACCTGGTTGGAAAAGCTCGAGGACATAACGAAGCTTGGGTGGCCGGTGGCGTTGCCGAGGTT
>NZ_JANMCO010000118.1:0-6997 GCF_031361285.1 Sphingomonas sp. | reverse complement strand
GGATTCGGTGAGGAAGTCGCGGTTGATCGTGCGGCGGAGCGCAGTTTTCGCCTTGAGTTGTTCGACCAGTCCCTCGCTGGCCGCGTCACCGTCCTGCTTGGCCGCGACGTCGACCTTGCTCCCGACCGGCAGCCACAAGGTTGCGCTTCGCTTGAGCAGTCCAGGATCGCGAACCAGCTGGCGGCCAACCGACCGGACCGCCGCCGCGCCGAACATGTTCTCGGCTGCCGGACCGTAAATCGCGCTCGCGGCCTTGGCCAAGGCGCCTTCGATGTCGGCGCCGGCGACCACTTCCTTGGCATCGGGTCCCTTGATTGCCGCCGGGTCGAGCATCAGGTCGGAGCGGGGGAAATCGATCGTAATCGCGGCTTGGTACTGTGTGAAGCCCCCGAGGCCCTTCCACGACATGTCGAACAGCAGGAATGCCAGGAAGAACGCCGACAAGCCGACCGCGAACAGGCCGGCGAGGCGGAACCGCCGCTCGGCCGCGTAGCGCTTGCGGAGGCGCGCATTTTTTTTCGACGGGCTGGCTCGCCGGGTGGGGGCCGCGCTACTCATACGCTTCCCGGTACCGCCGCACGACGGTCAACGCGATCAGGTTTAGGACCAGGGTAATCAGGAACAAGGCCAATCCGAGCGCGAATGCGGCGAGCGTCTTGGCGCTGTCGAATTCCTGGTCGCCGGTGAGCAGTTGCACAATCTGGGTAGTGACCGTGGTTACGCTGGCGAACGGGTTGGCGGTCATGTTGGCGGCGAGGCCGGCGGCCATGACCACGATCATGGTCTCGCCGATCGCCCGGCTGACGGCTAGCAAAACGCCACCAACCACGCCTGGCAGCGCCGCTGGAAGCACGACCCTGCGGATGGTCTCCGACTTGGTCGCGCCCATCGCCAGCGATCCGTCGCGCATCGCCTGCGGTACCGCGGCGATCGAATCGTCGGCCATCGAGCTGATGAAGGGGATGATCATGATGCCCATCACGAGGCCGGCGGCGAGCGCGCTCTCGCTGCTGGCCGAGGTGATGCCGATGGCGAGTCCGAAGTCGCGCACATGAGGGGCGACGGTCAGTGCTGCGAAATAGCCATAAACCACGGTCGGCACGCCAGCGAGAATCTCGAGCATCGGCTTCATCCACGACCGCACCCGGGGGTGGGCGTATTGGGTGAGGTAGATCGCGCTCATCAGGCCCAAGGGAATAGCGACGATCATGGCAATGATCGCGCCGATGAACACCGTGCCCCAGAACAGCGGAATCGATCCAAACGCACCCGACGACCCCGCCTGGTCGGCGCGCAACGCCATCTGTGGGCTCCACTGGGTGCCGAACAGGAACTCGCCGACCGGCACCAGCTTGAAGAAGCGCAAGCTCTCGAACATCAGCGACAGGAGAATACCGAGCGTCGTCAGGACGGCGATCAGCGAGGCCGCAACCAGCACCACCATCAGCCATCGCTCGACCCCCGTACGAGCGCGAAACTGGGGCGAGGTGCGGCGCAGGGCAAAGGCGGCTGAGGCCAGCGCAAGCAGGATCGCGATGCCGCCGCCAATCGTCGCGAAACGGTTCTCGGCTTCGGCGAAACGCGGCACCAGCGTCGAGGATTCGGGATTGAATCCGACCTCGATGTCGCCGCTCGCCATGCCCTTTGCTTCGGACAGGATTGATTCGCGCTGCATGTCGAACGCCGGCAGTGCGCGCCCTTCGGGACTGGCCAGCACCGCCTGGTCGACAAACCGCGACTGCACTGGCGACCATGTCGCGAGGAACAGCAAGGCGGGCAGGGCGGCCCACATTGCAGCATAAGCGGCGTGGTAAACCGGGAGCGAATGGAGCCGAGTCGTGCCCCTCAAGCGGCTGGCCCGGGAGAATCCGAGCCATCCTGCAACGGCGGCAATGGCCAGCACCGCGGCAAGCGCAATGGTCAAGCTCATTACGCTCGCCGCCGTTCGCTATTTCAAGGTCGACGGGTCGAGCGGGGTGAGCGCGGCCGCTTGCGCCGCCGCGGCGCTTGCATCGGCCCCGCCGAACGGCACCAGGCCGATGCGCTCGAGCGCTCCGCCCTTGCTCCACGCCTTGGCGTAGGCGGCGACAAAATCCTTGATTCTCGGCTTGGCGGCCAGATGCTCGCCCTTGATGTAGATGTAGAGCTTGCGCGCGCCGGGGTAGGAGAGGTCGCTGATGGTCGCCTCGGTCGGCGCGACGCCGGCGATCTGGACCGGGCTGACCTTGTCCGCATTCTCCTCGAGATAGGAGAAGCCGAGCACGCCAAGCGTGCCAGGATCGGCGGCGACCTTCTGGACCAGCAAATTGTCGTTCTCGCCGGCTTCGACATAAGCGCCGTCTTCACGGATCTTGGTGCACACGTCCTTGTGTTTGGCCTCGTCGGACTTCTTGAGGTCCTTCATCGCCGGATCGGTATCGCAGCCCTTCTCCAGGTAGAGGTCGGCGAGACTGTCGCGGGTGCCCGACGTCGGCGGCGGGCCGAGGACTCGGATCTTGGTTGCCGGCAACGCTGGATTAACATCATGCCAGGTCTGTGCGGTGTTGGGACCCTTGCCGAACGGATTGGCGGCCAGGGCCTTGTAGATATCAGCCTGGGTGAGGTTCATGGTCGGCTGGCCTTTGGCCGCGATCAGCGTCAGCCCGTCAATGCCGATCGGGATTTCGATGACGGACTTGACGCCATTTTTCTGGCAATCGTCAAATTCGCTCTTCTTGATTGCCCGCGAGGCATCTTCGATGTCCGGGAAATCGCCGCCGACCCCGCCACAGAACAGCTTCATGCCGGCGCCGGTGCCGGTTGATTCGACGATGACGCTGGTACCGGCCGTGGCGCGCTGGAATCCCTCCGCGACGGCCTTGGTAAACGGGTAGACAGTCGACGATCCGACGATCTTGATCTGCTGGCCGGAGCCGCTTTGGGATCCGCTGCTGCCGCATGCGGCGAGTAATCCGGTGATGGCGATCAGGGGTACAAGCTTGGTCATTGCAATTCCTCGTCGAAGGGAAGCCATGCCGCCGGCCTTAGCCGGGGCATCTGACGCGAACATGACAGTGGCGTTACAGTTTTGTGACAACGGCGAACGCTTAGGACATGATTGGCAGGCGAACCACGACCTCGGTTCCCTCGCCGACTTTGCTCTTGATGTCGAGGGTACCCCGGTGGCGCTCGACGATGTGCTTGACGATCGCCAGGCCGAGCCCGGTGCCGCCCGATTCGCGGCTTCGGGCAGCGTCAATGCGGTAAAAGCGCTCGGTCACCCGGAGCAGGTGTTCGCGCGGAATTCCTGGCCCATTGTCGGTGACGGTCAAGCGGATCCAATTGCCCTCGACCACTGCGGCAACGCCGATCGCGCAGTCGCCGTCCTCACAGCCGTAGCGAATCGCATTGCTGAGCAGATTGTCGAGCAATTGGATGAGTTGCGCGCGGTCGCCGAGGATGGCCGGAACGTCCGGCTCGACGTCGAGCCGGATGCTGCATTGCGGCTTGCTCTCCCGAGCATTCTCGACCGCGCTGGCCGTTACCTGGGCAATCGATACCTGGTCGGCGGGGGTGACGAACCGGACCGCTTCGATCCGCGACAGGCTCATCAGATCCTCGATGATGCGCAGCATGCGCTTGGCTTCGCCGCGGATGACAGAGCCGAATTTCGCTCGGTGCTCGCGATCAACCTCGGCGTCGTCGGCGAGCGTTTCCGAATATCCCAGGATGGTCGACAAAGGCGTGCGCAGCTCGTGGCTGGCGTTGGCGACGAAATCGACCCGCATCCGCTCGGCCGCAATGGTTGCCGAACGGTCGATCAGGCGGACGAGCAGCATGCGATCGTCGATTTCGCGGATCGACAGCGTCCATGGGCGCCCGAATTGCCCGATCCCGGTGATTTCCACATCCCCGGCCGCGGCTGGCAGGATATGTTCCAGCGCCTGGGGATGGCGAATGGCGAGACGAACGTCCTTGCCCTCGATCGCCTCCCCGAACAGCGCCCGCGCTGTCGCGTTGGCCTGCCGCACGATACCGCGATCGATGACCATCGCCGGTTCGTCGAGCGCGTCGAGGAAGGATCGGATGCCGGCGGAAGCCATGGTTTCAGTCTGTAGCGTATCGGGCAATGAGGGCCATCCAATTGACGCAGGAAAAACCCCCTCGCCCGGCGGGACGAGGGGGAGCCTATCTGGAGGGGAGTGCGACCGAATGGCTAGCTTAGGCAGGCCTAGAACGCGAGCTGTGAGAAGATGCCGATTTCATCGTAAGTCCCGTGATCAACCCCGCCGATCGTTCCATTCGATGTCGAAATAGTTCCGTTTTTGGCGCGGTCGCGTTTGTAGACGAGCGCGACATCGATGTCCTTGATCGGCTTATAATTGACGCCGATGTTGAAATAATGATCCTTCAGATCCGGATTGAGTTCCGTGCTCGGCTTCACCCAGTCGTACCGGCCGAACAATGCGAACTTCGGCGTGAAGGCATAAGAGCCGAACATTGACCAGCCGTTCGACTTGTCGCTGGCGACCGTAGTCACATTGTTCCAGTTTTTTGCCCAAAAATACTCGACTCCGGCGCGGACGGGACCGGCTGTATAAGCCGCGACCGCGGTCAAACGAGTGGCCCGATGCGGCGTGTTGGGTAGATTGTCCGCGCTCTTGCCAAGCTTGCCGGTGTAGCCGCCAATGCCAAGGGTAATCGGCTTGATCGGATTGACGCTGACACGGCCCTCGAGGTCGATAGTGTTCGAATTGCGCGCGAGCGTTTTGTAACCGGCCCCGTTGACCGCCGAGAAAGCGTAGCTGACGAGATTGTCACCGAAGGCTCCGCCGAGATGGACGCCCCAATCCGCTGACGTGCCAAATTTGGTGCGATCAATGAGCGTGTTCTCGATGAACCGATAGCCATACAGACCTTCGACGAACGGGACCCAGGGCAAGTCCGCCGCGCCAACGCGCAAGATGAACTCTGGCGCGAATTTTGCCTGGAGGTATGCCTTCTTGACGTAGACGAGAACGTCCTTGCTGGTGCCGTTCGAATTGTAGCGGAAATCGGTCGTGATGTTCGCCGAAAACATGTCGTTGAATTTGTGGTCAACGCCGATGTAAAATCGTTTCAGCTCGGCTTGTGACCCATTCTGCGAAGAGTCCGCGCCATCCGATTTCTGATTGATGTTGCTGACGTTGAGGAAGGCCTTGCCGCTGATCTTGGTCTTGGTCGCCCATTCCAGGCTCTTCCATGCCGGCGTCTGCTGAACGCTCGCGTTCTTTATCTGATTGATGGATTCCTGAAGGGCCTCGATCTGCTGCTGCATGAGTTCGATCTTCGCCTGGGCCTCGTCCACCGCCTGAGCATTGGCGATGGTCGCGTCCGCGGCAGCGTCCGACGGATCGGGCTCGCTCGGGTCGGGTGAAGTATCCGTAGCCGGAGCCTGCGCGAATGCAGGTATACTGAAGGATATAGCGCTACCAGCGAGGAGCGCCGCGGCGACTTTCAGTTTCATTATCTATTCCTTTTCCCCCGCCTCATCTTTGAGGCCCGTGACGCCCGCTCTGGAATGGGCGGGCGCTTTGTCAAACTTGATTGTTGATTGGCGCTACTTCAGGATCGAGAAGTTCAGCGGCTGAAGCGTGCGGGCGAGTTGCTGACTGCGCGCACGGACATTTGCCGGCGAAGCGATCAGGCCCGATTTAACCAGATATCCGCGGGGCCCAAAAGCGCTCTCCTTGGTGAATTCTGCTGCGAAAGCGCGAACTGCCGGAATTGCTCCGGCGTGGGCATTTTTCAGATAGATGTAGAGCGGACGCGCGCCTGGATATCGGAAAGAACTGATAGTCTCATACGTGGGATTGACGCCGTTGATCTGCAGTCCCTTCAGGCGGCCGACATTTTCCTCGAGATAGGAATAGCCGAAAATCCCAAAGGTGCCGGCGTTGGCCTCGAGCTTTTGGACAATCAGATTGTCGTTCTCGCCGGCCTCGATGAAGCCCCCATCCTCGCGCATGGCCGAGCAAATAGCCTTGAATTTGTTTTCGTCGCTTTTCTTGAGTGCCACCATGCTCGGATTGCTTTCGCAACCGACAGTCATGATCAACTCGCCCAGCGCGTCGCGCGTACCGCTGGTCGGTGGCGGACCGTATACGCGGATAGGAATGGCT
This sequence comes from Sphingomonas sp., assembly GCF_031361285.1. Taxonomy (GTDB): domain Bacteria; phylum Pseudomonadota; class Alphaproteobacteria; order Sphingomonadales; family Sphingomonadaceae; genus Sphingomicrobium. The sequence goes on along the minus strand of NZ_JANMCO010000118.1, from coordinate 857 downwards.
GGATATTTGGCGTTGATATCTTTCCACGTCTTGGCCCGATTCGGCTTCCCGAACGGCGTCTTCGCCAAGGCCATGTAGATTTCGCGGGTCGTCAGGCCGGACATCGGTGTATTTCGAGCGGTTGCGAAAGCAATACCGTCGATGCCCACCTGGATCTCGGTGACCTTGGTAACGCCGGTGCTTGCGCACTGCTTGGCTTCAGACGCCTTCATCCGGCGCGATGCGTCGGACACGTCGGGAAAGCGTTCGCCGACACCCTGGCAAAACAGCTTGAAACCTCCGCCGGTGCCGGTTGATTCGATGATCGGCGTACCCAGCCGCGGATTGGCGCGGGCGACGCGTTCGGCGACGGCCTTGGCGAACGGATATACGGTCGACGATCCGACCGCGCGCATTTGGGTGCGGGCCTCGGCTGCGGTCGGCAGTGACACCGCTGCCAGCAGTGCCGCAACGTAAGTGAATTTGTGGTCCATCAGGCTCCCCATGTCGGGCGGGCCAACGCCGTCCGATGGATTGCCAATTAGGAGCCAAAAGCTACGCGCGAATGACGGCGCCGTGACACATAAATGACAGCATAATCGGCCGCGATACGACCGGCTGTCACCCCAGATAATTGGGCTGAAAGCTCGCGATGCGGCGCATTTCCGCCCAGTCGCGGAACCGGATTTCGCGCCCCTTGCGCTCGATCAGCCCCTGGCGCTCGAGGTCGGCGAAGACGCGGTTGACGTTGACCGAGGTCTGGCCGGTGATGTCGGCGATCTGCTGCTGGGTGAACGGGTTGGACAGTCGGCCATTTTCGCCCTCGATCCCGCTCCGCGTCGCGGTCTCGCACAGCAAATGCGCGACCCGCGCGGTGG
>NZ_JANMCO010000043.1:0-3014 GCF_031361285.1 Sphingomonas sp. | reverse complement strand
GCGCTCGGTAACGTCCCGCAGGCGCATTCCGCGGGCGCTATCTTGGTGGCTCGCCCAAAATTCCGGCAAAACTGGCCGTTTCGCCGGCTAAGGACAGCCGTCAAATTAATCGCTCCGGTTTGAGGTCGATCTTGGACGGATGGTGTAGTTCCATTCAGGATGGAATGGGTCGCCCTGGATGTCGAGGGTCTTCATCTCGGCATCGGAAACTTTGATTCCCTTTTCGTAGGTGGCGGTGTCGAGCGCGCTTGCGACTTTCAGGCCGGTTTTGGTGGTGGTCGCGGCAATCAGCTCGACGACGGCCAAGCGATCGGTCAAAGGCCGCGCACGCCAATTTTGCGTGATGTGGCAGAACATGCGATGTTCGATCTTGTTCCACTTCGACGTGCCCGGTGGATAGTGATGGACGTGGAGTATGAGGCCCGTCGTGTCGGCGAACTTCTGCAGCTCGACTTTCCATAGCCGGACACGCGATCCGTTGGAGCCGCCGCCATCAGCCGTGATCGTCAACTCGCGGGCGTTCGGGTAGCGCTCACGCCCCATGGCGTCGAGCCAGCGACGAATGGAAGCGACGGCGAATTGAGCTGTATCGCCGTTGATGCCGACACTCACCCATCCCGCATTGGCGCCGACGTCGTACACCCCGTAAGGCACCACCTTGCCGAGTTCCTTGTCTTCGAAGTCGTGCACCTTCACGCGTTGCGGATCGCCCTTCGGACGATAGTCGGTCCCACCGTTCCTGTAATTGCCGATCAGCTCTTTCTTCTTGGTGTCGACCGAGATGACGGGCTGTCCCGCAGCCTGGGCCGCGATCGCCTTGGCGTTGATGTGCTCGAATTGCGCATTGCGGTCGGGATGCTTCGAGCCCTCGTCGGCCTTGCGGTTCGATTGCCTGCTGTAGCCGAGCGTCGGGAGCAGTCTCTTCACACTACTGGCGCTGATCTCATGGCCCTTGTTCTGCAACGCAAGGGCGAGCTTTTCGTGGCTTTTCGACACCCACAACATCGGGCGCACCGGATCGCCCAGCGTCGCCGGCTCGATCACGCTGCGCAGATCCTCGACCAGCGTTGCGTCCCGGCTCGAAAGATCCGGTCGCCCAGCGCCGTTGCGGCGGATCCGGCCTTTCGGCAGCGGCGCGGCGTTGAGTTCTTTCTTTCCTCGGCCGATGGTCGAGCGCGCAAGTCCCGTGATCTCCGAGACCGTCTCAAGTCCGCCCCATCCTGCCACAACGGCTTCCCCGGCCGCAAACATCCGCCGGCCACGCTCATCGAGCTTCGAGCCGACCGCTTCCCACCTTCGCCGAATCGCCTGCCTGTCGATCATGTCGACCTGCATAAGGCCCCAGCCAACTCCAGGGAATCCCGCCAAGCCGAGTCAATTTACCGCATGGCGCCAACGAACTATCCGATTCTATAATTCTGACGGCTGTCCTTAGGCTCCGTCCGGCGATTGATGAATCGATTGTGATGTGAAGATGGGGTTTGAGGGATTCCGTTTTGGTTGGCAGGGCTGTAGCGTTGGGGAATGATTGATGAATCGGCCATTCGCCAGCGGTTCGAGACGCTGCGTCCAGTGCTTGACGAGCGCGGACGGCGGCGGTTTGCGGCAGCCGAAGCGCTTTCGGCGGGGCGGGGCGGAGTAACCGCGGTGGCGCGCGCCACGGGCATCGCGCGCAGCACTATCGGACGTGCGCTCGATGAGGTGCGCAGCGGAGAGACCCTCGAAGAAGGGCGGGTGCGCCGGCCGGGGGCTGGCGGCAAGCCGAGGAGTGAGATGGATGCAAGCCTGATCGATGATCTTTGTTCACTGGTCGAACCCGAGACGCGGGGCGATCCGCAATCGCCCCTGCTTTGGACCAACAAGAGCGTGCGCAAGCTCGCCAGCGCGCTGCGCGACATGGGTCACCAGGTCGGCCGCACGTTGGTGAACGAACTGCTGCACAAGCTCGGTTATGGTTTGCAGGGCAACCGCAAAACCCGCGAGGGATCGCACCATCCGGATCGCGATGCCCAGTTTCACTATATCAACGACCATGTGAAGGCCGCGCTGGCTGCTGGTGAGCCCGCGATCTCGGTGGATACCAAGAAGAAGGAACTGGTCGGCGATTTCCGTAATGCCGGGCGCGAGTGGCATCCGCAGGGCTCGCCGCCCGAGGTTCGCGTGCACGACTTCGTCATTCCCGAACTGGGGCGCGCCGTGCCTTACGGCATCTATGACATCGCCGACAACGCCGGCTGGGTCAGCGTCGGCATCGACCACGACACCGCGGCCTTTGCCACCAACGCTATCCGCAGCTGGTGGACGCAGATGGGGCGTAAGCGCTATCCCGCTGCCCGCAGCCTTCTGATCACCGCGGATGGCGGTGGCAGCAACGGCTCGCGTATCCGCTTGTGGAAGATCGAACTACAGAGGCTCGCCGACCAACTCGACCTGCCGATCACCGTGTGCCATCTGCCGCCCGGGACCAGCAAGTGGAACAGGATCGAGCATCGTCTGTTCTCATTCATCACCGGCAATTGGCGCGGCAAACCATTGGTCAGCCATGCGGTGATCGTCCAGTTGATCGCCGCGACCACGACAAAGGCCGGGTTGAAAGTCCGCAGCGAACTCGATCCCAATACCTATCCCGCCGGCATCAAGATCAGCGACGAAGAACTCGCTGCCGTCAACATTGTCCGCCATGACTTCCACGGCGAATGGAATTACACCATCAACCCAAATCCCAAAAACGCGTAGCGTTTATCCTCGGACGGATCCTTAATACCGCCAATGCGTTGCATATAGCGTTGCATGGGCCGTCCGCACTGCGGACAGGGTGGGCCACCGTCAATTGGTACTACTGGAGCAGAGGCTTTTAGCTTTGCCATAGATCTTCCCCGCAATCGTACCGTGGTCCGATATCCGAACGGCTCCTCGCCTCACGACTGTTTTAACCTGGTGAGCTGTGGCTCATTTACCTACTCCGCCGCCTCGCTCGCTCCGCTCTTTCTCCGTTTCCCCACCTTCGCCAGCAC
>NZ_JANMCO010000025.1:0-4158 GCF_031361285.1 Sphingomonas sp. | reverse complement strand
CCCTCGACATCATCGAAAATGCGCTCCGAAACGCTCGCGTCGAAATGGATGCGACACTCGTGCGAACCGCCATGTCGCCTGGAATTCGCGAACAGGGCGACGCCTTCCCGCTGATCGCCGATCACAAGGGGCGGATGCTGGTCGGCCAATTCGGATCGTTCATCGGCGGCTTTCTTGAAGGCTATGAAGGGAGCGTCGAGGAAGGTGACATGTTCTTCCTCTCCGACCCCTATTCGGTCGAAGGAGCGATTAGTCATTCGAACGACTGGCTGGTCCTGCTGCCCGTGTTCAAACAGGGACGGCTGATCGCCTATACCGCGATGTTCGGCCATCAGTCCGACATCGGTGGCAAGGTCGCCGGGTCGATGCCAATCGACGCTCGCACCATTTTCGAGGAAGGGGTGCGGATTCCGCCCGTTAAGCTGTACCGGAAAGGCGAATATAACGCCGAGCTATTCAAGCTCGTCATGCACCAGACCCGCAAACCCGATTGGTGCACCGCCGACCTCAACGCGCTGATCGCCTCCTGCCGGGTGGCTGCAAGGCGCGTGATCGAAATGGCGGACAGATTTGGCGACGATCTTTACGTCTCGGCAACCGACGAGCTGCTCGCGCGCAACCATCGCGCAATGAAGCAGCTGATCGCCTCCTCAATCGGAGAAGCGCCGGTGAGCTTCGAGGATTATGTCTGCGACGACGGCATGGGGCGCGGCCCCTACAAGATTCGCTGCACCATGTGGCGCGAGGGCGATCGAGTAGTCCTGGATTTCGATGGCACCGATCCGCAGAGCGAAGCCTCGATTAATTTCTACCTCAACGAGAACATGTTCAAAATGTTCTTCGGAATCTACATGATCATGGTCTTCGACCCGCAGATCCTGTTCAACGACGGTTTCTACGACCTAATTGACGTCCGAATTCCGGACGGGTCCCTGCTCAAGCCAAAATTCCCGGCCGCCTTGTCGGGGCGCACCCATGCATTGGGCCGGATCTTCGACGTGCTCGGCGGTCTTTTGGGCCAGAAGACTCCGGAATTCCTCAATGCCGCTGGCTTTTCCTCCTCCCCTCACCTGTTTTATTCGGGCCTCGACGGCAACGGCGAATGGTTCCAGCTTTTCCAGATCGGCTTCGGCGGAATCCCTGGCCGTCCGCTGGGCGACGGGCCCGATGGCCACTCGCTTTGGCCAGGGTTCACCAATGTCCCGAACGAGTTTCTCGAACGCTATTTCCCATTGGTTATCGAGCGCTATGAAACCGAAGCCGACAGCGGCGGCGCTGGCCTGCACCGCGGCGGCAATGGCATCCACATGACATACCGCTTCCTTGAGCCTGGAGTGGTCGCCATCCATGACGACCGCTGGTTCGTCCCGCCGTGGGGCGTCAACGGTGGCGAACCGGGCGCGCGGGCAAGGAAAATTCTCGAAAGGGCCGACGGTTCGCGGAGCGTAATCGGCAACAAGGTCGAGGATGTGCGGGTCGAAGCGGGGGACCAACTTCACTTCATCACTTGGGGCGGCGGCGGATGGGGCGATCCGCTCGACCGTGAACCCGAGCTCGTTGCAAAAGAAGTCCGGCAGGGTCTCGTGACTGTCGACGGTGCACGCCGCTATGGCGTGGCCGTAACCGCCAGTCATGAAGTTGACGCCGGCAAGACTGCCGCATTGCGCGACGATTTGCGCGGCCAGCGCAGCGAGGCGCTGCCGTTGTTCAACTTTGGACCCGATATCGACACGCTGCGCGCGAACTGCATGGCCGAAACCGATCTTCCACCTCCCCAGCCGCCGGTGTGGAAGCACCGGCCGCAGGCGGATTGAAGCGCCGGTCATGACACTTGGCGAACATGGCGCGCTTCGCGGCATTCGCGTCATCGAGATCGGGCAGCTGATCGCCGGGCCCTTCTGCGGCCAATTGCTCGGCGACATGGGTGCGGACGTCCTGAAGGTAGAGCCACCCGGCGACGGCGACCCAATGCGCAACTGGGGAAGAGGCGACGACAAATTATGGTGGGAGGTCGTCGCGCGAAACAAGCGTTCGATATCCGCCAACTTGCGCCTGCCTGAAGGGCAGCAACTGGTGCGCAAGCTCGCCACTACTGCAGATATCTTGATCGAGAACTTTCGGCCCGGAACATTGGAGCGCTGGAACCTCGCTCCCGAATCCCTCCAGGCGCTCAACCCTCGCCTGATCATCGTCCGCGTTTCCGGCTATGGCCAGACCGGCCCATATTCGAGCCGCGCGGGGTTCGGTGGCATTGGCGAAGCCATGGGCGGGTGGCGTTACATTGTCGGCGATCCCGACCGGCCCCCGTCGCGCATGGGGGTCTCGATCGGCGACACGCTCGCCGCAACATATGGCTGCATGGGAGCGCTCGCCGCGCTCCATGCCCGCGAACGTACTGGCGTCGGGCAGATCGTCGATTCGGCACTTTACGAAGCTGTGCTTCAAGTGATGGAAAGCCTGATCCCGGAGTATCAGGTCGCGGGCTATGTCCGCGAGCGATCTGGATCGGCGCTGCCCGGCATCGCGCCGTCAAACGTCTATCCATGCAAAGACGGCCAATATCTGATCGGCGCCAATCAGGACGCAGTGTTCGCGCGTCTCTGCACGGCGATGGGCCGGCCCGAACTCGCTGATGATCCACGCTACGCGGACCATCTCGCGCGAGGCCGACATCAAGTGGAGCTGGACGCGCTAATCGCCGACTGGACCCGGAATCAGACGACCGCCGAGGTCGAGAAACTGATGATCGAACATGGCGTACCTGCCGGAAATATTTATCGAGCCCCCGAAATGCTCGCCGATCCGCATTTCAAGGCCCGCGAGGCGATCATCGATCTCCCCACCGAGAAATGGGGGCCACTCAAGATGCAGGCCCCCTTCCCCAAGCTATCGCACACACCAAGTTCGGTCCGCTCGCCAGCTCCGACCCAGGTCGGCCAGCATAATGCGGAGATCTATGGCGAAGAGCTGGGCTATAGTGCTGATCAGCTCGACGCGCTGCGAGCAATCAACGCGATCTAGGGACCAGGCATGACGATTGGTAGCGACCGGACCGAAGCAGGGGCCTTCGATGGCCACCTTACTCCCGGCGAGCGCCCGGCGCTGCTGATCGTGGATATGGTGATGGCGTATCTGAAGCCCGGTTCGCCGCTCTTTCTTGGAGGAGAGGAGGCCGTCAAGGTAACCGCCCGGCTTGCCGCTTTGGCACGAAGCGCCGGAAACCCCGTGGTCTTCACCAACGTGCTCTATCAATCCAACGGCCGCGATGGCGGATTGTTCTATCGCAAAGTGCCAGGATTGCGGGCGTTCGATCAGGGATCGGATCTTGGCGATTTTCCACCAGGGCTCGTTTCCAATCCCAACGACATGGTTTTCACCAAGCAATACGCGTCGGCATTCTTCGGCACGTCGCTGGCGACCATGCTTCACGCCGAAGGGATCGACACCGTGTTGATTGCCGGCTTTTCGACCTCGGGCTGCGTCCGGGCGACAGCGGTCGACGCCATTCAGCACGGCTTCGCTCCATTCGTCGTCGACAGCGCCTGCGCAGACAGGACCCCGGAGGTCCATGCCGCCAATCTGTTTGATCTGGGGTGCAAATATGCCGAAGTAATCGGCGAAGAAGATGCGGCAGCCATCCTGTCCGCCGCGCGCGGGTAGGACGTGGCCGGCCCAACTTCATCAGCGCCGCGCACTCTCTACCAGAAGATCTGGGATGATCATGTCGTCGACCGCCACGACGACGGCACGTGCCTGCTCTACATCGACCGTCATCTCATCCACGAAGTCACCAGTCCGCAGGCGTTCGATGGCTTGCGTGAGGCGGGGCGAAAAGTGCGTCGCCCCGACCTCACTCTCGCGGTCCCGGATCACAACTTGCCGACGACCCCGAGGCGCGACGGCCAAGGCCGGCCGATCCCGGTCGCCGACGCGGTCTCCGCGGCACAACTGGCCGCACTTGAAACCAATGCCGCCGAGTTTGGCATCCAGTACATCGATGCAGCCGACCCCAAGCAGGGCATCGTCCACGTGGTCGGCCCCGAGCAGGGTTTCACCCTGCCAGGCTGCACGCTCGTGTGCGGCGACAGCCATACGTCTGCCCATGGAGCTCTCGGTGCGCTCGCTTTCGGGATTGGCACGAGCGAGGTCGAACATGTC
>NZ_JANMCO010000001.1:0-4926 GCF_031361285.1 Sphingomonas sp. | reverse complement strand
TCAAAGGTGGTGAAGCGCGCGCCGCAATCCTCACATTGGCGGCGGCGGCGGATCGCGGCGCTATCCTCGCTCGGCCGGCTGTCCTTGACCTGGCTATTTTCGTGCGCGCAAAACGGACAGCGCATCAGAGAACGCCTGCGTGAACGGCCACTAAAACGCTATCCCTGGTAAATCGGAAAGCGCGCGCAGAGCGCTCGGACGCGGATGTTGACCGTTTTCTCGACCGCGCCGTTGTTCTCCAGGCCATTCGCAACCAGCCCGTCGAGGACGTCGGCGACCATGTCGGCGATGTCCCTGAACTCGGCCTCGCCAAATCCCCGCGTGGTGCCGGCGGGCGATCCGACGCGGATGCCGCTGGTCTGCATCGGCGGCAGCGGGTCGAACGGCACGCCATTCTTGTTGCAGGTGATGCCGGCCCGCTCGAGGCTCTCGTCGGCGTCGCGGCCGGTGAGCTACAAGGGCCGCAACTCGACCAGCGCCAAATGCGTGTCGGTGCCGCCGGCGACGAGGTCCGCTCCGCGCTCCTTCAAGCGACCGGCGAGCATCCGAGCGTTGGCGATCACCGCCTTGGCATAGGTCTTGAAGCCGGGCTCCAGCGCCTCGCCGAACGCGACGGCCTTGGCGGCGATGACGTGCATTAACGGCCCGCCCTGCAAGCCCGGGAAGACCGCCGAATTGACCTTCTTGGCGATCGCCTCGTCATCGGTCAGGACCATGCCGCCGCGCGGCCCGCGCAGGGTCTTGTGGGTGGTAGTCGTGACGACATGGGCGTGGCCGAACGGGGTCGGGTGCTCGCCCGCCGCGACCAATCCCGCGAAGTGCGCCATGTCGACGAACAGATAAGCGCCAACCTCGTCGGCGATGGCCCGGAAGCGGGCGAAATCGAGGATGCGCGGATAGGCCGAGCCGCCAGCGATGATCAGCTTGGGCTTATGCTCGCGAGTGAGGCGTTCTACCTCGTCGAAGTCGACCAGATGATCGTCGGGGCGGACGCCATATTGGATGGCGTTGAACCATTTGCCCGACTGCGCCGGTGGGGCGCCGTGTGTCAAATGCCCGCCCGCCGCCAGGCTCATCCCGAGGATGGTGTCGCCGGGTTTCAACAACGCCATCATCACCGCGCCATTGGCTTGCGCGCCCGAATGCGGCTGGACGTTGGCGAAGCCGCAGCCGAACAAGCGCTTGGCGCGCTCGATCGCCAGCGTTTCGACCGCGTCCGACGGCCCGCAGCCCTGGTAATAGCGGCGGCCCGGATAGCCTTCCGCATATTTGTTGGTCAGCACCGACCCCTGCGCCTCGAGCACCGCGCGGCTGACGATATTCTCCGACGCGATCAGCTCGATCTGGGTCTGCTCGCGTTCCAGCTCGGCGCGGACCGCGTCGGCGACCGCTGGGTCGGCATCGCTCAACCGCCGGGTGAAGAAGCCTGCCGGTTGGACGTCGGTCAAATTCGCCGCGGTGGCCATCAGTCGCTGTCCTGCACGAGGGATGAGAGCTGGTCGACGCGCCGCTGGTGGCGCCCGCCGGCGAAGTCGGTGTCGAGGAAGGCCAGGACGCAGGCCTTGGCCATGTCGCTGCCGATCAGCCGCGCGCCCAGCGCGATAACGTTGGCGTCATTATGGGTCCGCGCCAGCTCGGCCGACAAAGGCTCGTTGACCTGCGCGCAGCGGCATTCGGCGAAGCGATTGACGGCGATGGCGATGCCGATGCCCGAACCGCACACGGCGATGCCGCGCTCGGCCTCGCCGGAGCCTACCGCGCGGGCCAGCTTGGCGCCATATTCGGGGTAATCGACGCTTTCCGGCCCGTTGGTGCCGAGGTCGGTGACATCGTGCCCCGCCTCACGCAGCCACGCCGCGAGTTCATCCTTGAGGACGTATCCGGCATGGTCGGCGGCGACGGCGATGCGCATGCGGATTGCCTAGGCCAAGGCCGGCAGATTCGCCAGTGCCCGCCAGTCGAATCCTCCCGGCGCTTTGTCGAGCGGCGCTGTCAGCCTGCGGATTCGGGCCAACGCCCAGTCGCTGTTCTTCGAGCCGATGACCAGAAGCGTCTACCAGGAAGCGCGCGGGGTCCCTATAGTCCAAGGTGAGGGCAGCCCCGAGCCTGACGTGCCAAGGGACACTCCTCCCAAGGCGCGCAGCAAGCATCACAAAAGCTAGGCGGCGAGCTTGAGCTCCAGCCGGCTCGATCAACGTCACCTGCAACCGCTTGAGCTCGATTACTTCTCGCGGCGGTAAGCCTCGTTACGGCACGCGCTTCAATATGCATTGGGCGAGATTGCCCGGAAGCGTACCCGAAGACGACCCAAGAATGATCTGCATTTCATCGACACTTCTAAGGACGAATTGAACTTCGTTGATCTTGCCATCCCGGACAATCGTGAAAGCGCCCTCTCCCCACTGGAAGACAGCGTGTTCTCTGATTGATGCGGTTCCAGCGAATGCATCTCTTGCGATTTGATTGTCCGAGGTGTTGCGCCGTGTTTCTCCCGTCACATTGCCGGTAGAATCGAATCTGACGCACATCATCACAGTAAGTGGTGCATAATTTGGGAGCATGGGTAGCGAGCTCGCGCCTTGCGGCGGATCGACAAGCCGAAGCGCATCAAAGGTTCCGACCCAGGATCCCTTCAGGACCTCGGTAGTGTCGCCAAGATGGACCTGCTCATCTACGTTTGGCCGCATATTTGATCGAATATCGCTCATTGCAACGAACGAACCCCCTTCGCAGCGAGATTGTCAAGCCGCCAGCCTGAGCTCCAGCCGGTCCCAGATCTCGACCAGCGCCTTGGTCAGCTCGTCCATCATCGCGGGCGTGTGGCACGGGCCGGGGGTGAAGCGCAGGCGTTCGGTGCCGCGCGGCACGGTCGGGTAATTGATCGGCTGGACGTACAGCCCATACTCGGCGAGCAAGATGTCGCTGATGCGCTTGGCCTTGACCGGGCAGCCGACCAGCAGCGGCACGATATGGGTGACGCTAGGCATCAGCGGCAGGGCCGCTTCGATGAACTTGCCCTTGAGTGTCGCCGCCATCGCCTGCTGCGCGTCGCGCTCGGCAGAGGATGCCTTGAGGTGGCGGACGCTCGCGAGTGCGCCGGCGACCAGCACCGGCGATAGCGAAGTGGTGAAGATGAACCCCGGCGCGTAGCTGCGGATGCAGTCGATGATGTTGCGGTCGGCCGCAATATAGCCACCCATCACGCCAAATGCCTTGCCGAGCGTGCCCTCGATCAGGGTGAGGCGGTGGGCAACACCGTCGCGCTCCGAAATGCCGCCGCCATGCTCCCCGTACATGCCGACCGCATGGACCTCGTCGAGGTAAGTGAGGGCGCCGTAGCGGTCGGCGAGGTCGCAGATTGCGGTGATGGGAGCAATGTCGCCGTCCATCGAATAAACACTCTCGAACGCGACCAGCTTGGGGGTTTCGGGATCCTCGGCGGCGAGCAGCTCCTCGAGGTGCGCCAGATCGTTGTGGCGAAAAACGCGCTTGTCGCAGCCGCTGCTGCGGATGCCGGCGATCATCGAGGCGTGGTTCAACTCGTCGGAAAAGATCACGCAGCCGGGGAGCAATTTGCCGAGGGTCGACAGCGCCGCCTCGTTCGACACATAGCCCGAGGTGAACAGCAAAGCGCCTTCCTTGCCGTGGAGGTCGGCGAGCTCGGCCTCAAGGTCGACGTGATAATGGGTGTTGCCGCCGATGTTGCGGGTGCCGCCCGAACCGGCGCCGACGTCATGCAACGCGGTTTCCATCGCCTCAACCACGGCGGCATGCTGGCCCATGCCGAGATAGTCGTTGGAGCACCACACGGTGATCGGCTTGGGGCCGTTGTGGCCGGCGAAGCAGCGGGCGTCGGGGAACGAGCCTTTGGTGCGCAAGATGTCGATGAACACGCGGTAGCGGCCCTCGTCGTGAAGGCGCTCGATCGCGGACCTGAAGATGCGGTCGTAATCCAACTGGTTTGAAGCTTCCCTGGCTCTCTTGTCGCCCTTTAGCTCTGGCGGTCGGGCAATTCCATTGCGAACGACTCGCAACAGCTCACAGTAACCGGATGTCTTCGAGGGCAAATCGCGCCAGCGAATGGCGCAGGGGTCCGCTGGGGGGGGCGCCGGTGAACAAGGCAATGCCGGGTGGAGGCGCTTCCGGCCAGGCCTGGTCGCGGGTTAGATAGGCAATCCGTCGCGCGATCCCGGGCCCGCCATCGATCAGCGCAACGCTGGGGAAGGCGGAGCGAAGCTCCTCGTCGAGCAACGGAAAATGGGTGCAGGCGAGAACGACGACGTCGATCTCGGCGCCACGATCGGCGTCGAACATTGGCTGCGCGGCGGCGCGGACCGCCTTGACGCTGACCGCCTCGCCGGCAAGCTTGGCCTCGGCCAGCTCGACCAGTTCGGGCGAGCCGTGGCGGATGACAGTGCAGTCGGCGGCGAAGCGCGCGGCGAGGTCGTCGACATAGGGTTGGCGAACGGTCGCCTGGGTCCCGAGCACGCCGATCACGCGACTTCTCGACATTTCCGCGGCCGGCTTGATCGCCGGGACGGTGCCGACCACCGGCAGGTCCAAGGCCGAGCGCGCATGATCGAGCGCAATCGTCGATGCGGTATTGCATGCGATCACCACCAGCCGCGGATGGAAGCGCTCGACCAGCGGCTCGAGCAGGGCCGGGACTCGCTCCGCGATGTCCGCCTCGCTCCGCGCGCCGTAAGGGAAGCCGGCGTTGTCGGCGACATAGACGATCGGAGCGGTCGGCAAGAGCGCCAGCGTCGGCCGCAGCACCGACAACCCGCCAACGCCGGAATCAAAGAACAGCAAGGGGGCGGCGGGGTTCATTGGGCGCTGTGTGGCGTGGCCGCTCACTTGCTGCAAGGGCGGGATTGTTGCGTAGCCGTTCGATTTGCTACCACGGGCCCCATGACCGCAGATCTG
>NZ_JANMCO010000159.1:0-3266 GCF_031361285.1 Sphingomonas sp. | reverse complement strand
CAAGCCGGACATCGAGATCGTCGGCATCGAGGCCGACCTTTACCCGGCGATGAAGAACGTCATTGACGGCGGCACCCGCGCCATCGGCGGCGACACGCTGGCTGAGGGCATCGCGGTCAAGGAACCGGGTGTGCTGACCCGTCGGATCATCGCCGACCTGGTCGACCGGATCGATCTGGTCGCCGAGCGCGAGATCGAACATGCCGTCGCGCTCTTGGTCGGGATCGAAAAGAGCGTGGTCGAGGGCGCCGGCGCCGCCGGCCTCGCGGCCATCCTGGGAAACCCCGAGAAGTACCGCGACCGCAAGGTCGGCACGGTCCTGTGCGGCGGCAATATCGACCCTCATCTGCTGGCCAATGTGCTGGTCCGTGAACTGGTCCGCTGCGGTCGCATCGCGCGCCTGAGGATAGCCGCCTCCGACCAGCCCGGCGCGCTGTCCGCGATCACCGCTTGCTTCCACGAATGCGGGGTCAATATCATCGAGGTTATTCACCACCGCATCTTCACCCGCCTGCCGGCCAAGGACACGGTGATCGAGGTCGAATGCGAGGCGCGCGATGCCGAGGCGATCGAGCGACTCATCGGCCGGCTTGAGGCCGCCGGGTTCGATGTCGAACGGGCCGAGCTCGACTAACCCGTTTCCGCGCCGATCCCGCTGACTTTTTAACCTTGTGCTGGCCCGTGTTGGGACAGTCGCCGGATTAACCTTCTTTTCGCTGCTCCAAACTCTTTCCTTCGGCGTTTACCGGACGCATAAAGGGTTTCGTAACCAGTTTGAAAAGGCCGCCTGGGTTGAGCGCACCATTCCGCTTTCCGAAGTTTTTCGTCACCAATCCGGCGCCTTGTCCCTATCTGCCGGGCAAGATCGAGCGGAAGGTGTTCACGGAGCTTAACGGGCGCAACGCGGGCGAGCTCAACGAGGCGCTTGGGCGGATCGGGTTCCGCCGCTCGCAATCGGTCGCCTACCGCCCGTCGTGCATCGACTGCACCGCCTGCGTCTCGGTCCGCGTCCTCGCCGACCAGTTCGAGGCCAGCGCAACGCAGCGCAAACTCTTCCGCCGCCACGCCGATCTCGACGTCTCGGCGTGCAAGCCGTGGTCGACCGAAGAGCAATATGAATTGCTCCGCCGCTACCTCGGCAACCGCCATCCCGGTGGCGGCATGATCGAGATGGACGAAAACGACTTCGCCGACATGATCGAGCAGACGCCGGTTCGCTCCTACGTCATCGAATATCGCGAGCCGTCGCTCGATGGCCGCCCGGGCAGACTGGTCGGGGCATGTCTCAGCGACCAGCAGGCCGACGGCCTCAGCATGATCTACAGCTTCTTCGATGTCGGCCCCGAAGCGCGCAAGGGGCTCGGCACGTTCATCATCCTCGACCACATCACCCGCGCCGCCCGCGCCAGCCTGCCATTCGTCTACCTCGGCTATTGGGTCGAAGGCTCGGGACGCATGGCCTACAAGACCAACTTCAGGCCGATGGAACGCCTCGGCCGCGACGGCTGGCGGAGGCTCGATGCGCCTGTGGTGGAGGCCGAGCCGGCCGTCGAACAACCGATCCCGGCCCGCAGCCCGCGCCGCATCCTGGTCGACGCCTGATCTGGAGCCGCAGCCGGTCCTGCTTTGCAACGCCCGTCCATGACCGCTTTCGACCCAAAGCGGACAGTCAGCTTGCGCGGAAGGACCAGAGTCTATGGCCCAGCGGATCCGCACCGGCTGGTCCGGCAACGAGGCGCATGACGGCCAGGGCTAAAGCTACAGTCCCGGTCCAAATGGCCCCATCAACCACCACGATGGCAATACCGCGAGCAAAGACGATAATGCCCAGAACCTGCTCGGCGATAAGAAAATCCCGAAGCACGCCCAAGGTTGTTAGGAGCGCGAGGAATATTATTTGTCCACGCCACCCGAACCGTCTCAGAACCCGCCAGCCAATCAAGGCTATCATGGTGAATACCGCCACCACGAGCGGATAGAGCGCGAAGGGGCCATAGGGCTGCTCGACCGACGGATAGCGCCAGAATCCCAAGGTGTGGGCCAGCGTCTCGATACCGACGCCCACGACCGCAACGGTTACGCCGCCCGCCAGTGCGCCGAGGAATCGGCGCCTGTTCGGGCGAGTGATGTACGCGGTTGCGCCCAGGAGCGGGACGTAGATACCGATCGCGATGTAGAGCGCTTGATATATTGTCATGATCGCCCCGCCGCCTAGTGGGTTCCGCAGCTCTTTTCATCCGTTGAGGCGCTCTTACGTTGTTGCTAGCGGCTTGGCACGGGCGACGTGCCAGTCCGGCAGCGACACTCCAATGTCCGCTTTCCACCCAAACCGGACGCTAGCGCCGCGCCACCCGAAAATCCTGTCCTACAGGCAGGCACTTATGCCATGCCCGAGTCGGCTGTTTCTCATTGCTGGTCGATCGCTCGCGGAGGCGGCGAACCGCGTTAGCGGAATCATGCTCGTCACTGCGACCATTGGGACCATTCGCGCATGAAAAAAACGGCGGAGCGTTGCTGCCCCGCCGTTCCTTGCCCCCAGTGGAATTGGTTCAGGCGACCGCCGCTTCTGGCGCGGTTTCGGCCTCAATGTCGCGCAGCACATAGCCGCGGCCCCACACCGTCTCGATATAATTTTCGCCGCCGCAGGCCAGGCTCAGCTTCTTCCTGAGCTTGCAGATGAACACGTCAATAATCTTGAGTTCCGGTTCGTCCATCCCGCCGTAGAGGTGATTGAGGAACATTTCCTTGGTCAGCGTCGTGCCCTTGCGCAGCGAAAGCAGCTCGAGCATCGCATATTCCTTGCCGGTCAGGTGGACCCGGCTGCCGTCGACCTCGACCGTCTTGGCGTCGAGGTTGACCGCCAGCTTGCCCGTGCGGATGACGGACTGGCTGTGACCCTTTGACCGGCGGACAACGGCATGAATACGGGCAACCAGCTCGTCGCGGTGGAATGGCTTTGTAACATAGTCGTCAGCACCGAAACCGAACGAGCGCACTTTCGAATCCATTTCGCTGATGCCTGACAGGATCAGCACCGGCGTCGACACCTTGGCGACGCGCAGTTTCTTGAGCACGTCATAGCCGTGCATGTCAGGCAAATTCAGGTCGAGGCAGATGATGTCATAGTCATACAGCTTGCCGAGATCGAGGCCCTCTTCGCCCAAATCGGTCGTGTAGACGTTAAAACCCTCGGCGGAGAGCATCAGCTCGATCGCCTTTGCCGTGGTCGGCTCGTCTTCGATCAAAAGCACGCGCATCGGCAGGTA
>NZ_JANMCO010000076.1:0-3799 GCF_031361285.1 Sphingomonas sp. | reverse complement strand
CTCGACCCCGCAATGGGTGGGGGAATCGGGGATGCGGCAGTTCGCGGTGATCGGGTCGGGCCCGGCGGGCTTCTATACCGCCGAGGCGCTGGCCAAATCCTATGGCGACACCGCGCGGATCGACCTGATCGACGCGCTGCCCGTGCCTTATGGCCTGATCCGCTTCGGCGTCGCGCCCGACCATCAGTCGATCAAGGCGGTGTCGCGCCGCTACGACCAGGTCGCGGAGGGCGAGGCGGTGCGCTTCGTCGGCAATGTCCGGGTCGGCGAGAATGTGTCGATCGCCGAACTCGGCGAACTCTATGACGCGGTGATCCTGGCGACCGGCGCGCCCAACGACCGCAAGCTCGGCATCCCCGGCGAGGAATTGCCCGGGGTAATCGGATCGGCGGCGTTCGTCGGCTGGTACAATGGCCATCCCGATTTCGCCGACCTCGATCCGCCGCTGGATGGCGAGGCGGCGGCGGTGATCGGCAACGGCAATGTCGCGCTCGACGTGGCGCGGATCCTGTCGAAGACGCGCAAGGAATTCGCCGGGTCGGACATCGTCGGCCATGCGCTCGACGCGCTCGACATGTCGGCGATCCGCACCATCAGCTTCGTCGGCCGGCGCGGGCCGCATCAGATCGCCATGACCCCCAAGGAGCTTGGCGAACTTGGCCATCTTGAGGCCGCCGAGCCGGTGGTGGATGTCGCCGACTTTCCCCCCCTCGAGGCCGATGCCGCGCTTGAGCCGGGGCAGCGCAAGTCGATCACCCATCTGCGCGACTTCGCTGCGCGCGACCCCGCCGGCAAGGCCAAGCGGATCGTGTTCGACTTCTTCGCCCGGCCGGTGGCGATCGAGGGGGATGGCCGGGCCGAGCGGCTGGTGGTCGAGCGGACCGCGCTCGACGGCGCCGGACAGAGCGTCGGCACCGGCGAGACCTATGTCATTCCGGCGAACCTGATCATCAGCTCGATCGGCTATGCGACGCCGCCGATCGCCGGGGTGCCGTACGATGACAGGGGCGGGAAATTCGCCAACGACGGCGGGCGGATCGGCGACGGGCTGTACTGCGTCGGCTGGGCGCGGCGTGGGCCGTCGGGGACGATCGGCACCAACCGCCCCGATGGCTATGAAGTCGCCGCGCAGATCGCGGGCGCAATGCCGCCGGGGTCGGACGGGGGAAAAGCCGGCGCGGCGGGGCTCGACGCGCTGCTGGGCGAGCGACGCGCCAGGCCGACCAGCTTCGCCGACTGGCGGACGATCGAGGCCGCCGAGACCGCCGCCGCGCGGCCCGATGCGCCGCGCGAGAAACTTGTGCGACATGAGGATTGGCTGAAGGTGTTGGGCCGGTGACTTCATTGCTTGCGCATAGACGGGGCCCCCGCTAGGAAGCCCGCGCCTTGGACCCGCGCATCGCTGCGTATCGGTTCGGTCGGGGAGTAGCTCAGCCTGGTAGAGCACTGTCTTCGGGAGGCAGGGGCCGGAGGTTCGAATCCTCTCTCCCCGACCAATTTTCCGTGCGCGTCGCTGGATCGCACTTCCTCGCGGACTCGACTCCTTGCGGCGGCCGGCGTCTACTCTCCGGTGACGCCCCGCCGGGCATGGCGGGGAGCGCAGCAGGGGAAGATTCCGATGCGGAGCCCACCACTAGCCTTGAGCCTGATCGTCGCCGCCAGCCTGGCCGGCGCCTGCACCGCGGCGGTGGCGCCGCCAACGATGGCGCAGGCGATTCCCGGGGCGAAGGCCGTCGCCACGCCGATCGTGCGCACCGCGAAGACCACGTCCGGCCAGCCGCTGAGGCTGCCCCAGGGGGCGGCGGAGATGGTCGCCACCGCGATCGACTTCCCGCCCGGCGGGCGGGTCATGCTCCATCGCCATCCCTGGTCGCGCTTCCTCTATGTCGAAAAGGGGCGGGTAGCGATCATCAACCATGACACCGGCGCCACGGTCGAGGCCGCCGCCGGCCAGGCGCTGGCCGAAGTCATCGGCCAGTGGCACGAAGGCGTCGCGCTCGACGGCCAGCCGGCGCGGCTGGTGGTGATCGACCTGGTGCCGCCCGGCGTGGTCAACATGGAAATGCCGAAGTAGCGGCGCGTCCGGCGCCGGCTTAGCTCGCGAAGCTGGGATCGAGCCGGTACGCCGTCCGGTCCCGGCCAGGAGTAGCTCAGCCTGATAGAGGACTGCCTTCGGGAGGCAGGGGCCGGAGGTTCGAATCCTCTCTCCCCGACCATATTTCCTCAGCTCGCTTAGTTGCAGCAAACTAACGGACGGGTTAGTCCGAGGGTATGCCTGAGAAGTTGCTTTTATTTCTTGATGACAGCGGGAGTCGTAATCCTGATCATCAACCGGATGTCCGCGTCGACTGTTTGGATTGGTTCGCGCTAGGTGGGATTCTTGTTTTGGAATCCGATGTTCGCGAAGCCGTTGATCGCCATAAGGCGTTTACTGATTCATGGGGGCTGGACTACCCGCTCCATTCGACCAAAATTCGAGGCCGACGAAAACAGTTCAGTTGGTTGGGGCAAGATGCCGGCAGGGCCGCAAGATTCCATGCTGAACTAGCTGAAATGCTCTTGGAGATTCCAGTGGTTGGAATCGCCTGCGTCATAGACCGGCCCGGATACAACGGCCGATATAAGGAGCAGTATGGCGAAGATCGCTGGCTTATGTGCAAAACTGCCTATTCAATCTTGATAGAGAGAGCCGCCAAGCACGCGCGTCGCTCAGATTGTCGATTGGAGGTATTTTACGAAGGTGCAGGTCAGCAGGAAGATCGAAATATCGGCGAATACCATAAGGCATTGAAAACTATAGGAATGCCTTTCGACGAAGGCCGCTCTGAAGGTTACGGATCGCTAACGGCTGACGATTTTGGTGATCTTGTATTGGGAGACGCGCAGCGTCAAACGAAGGCTAACGCGCTAATTCAAATAGCTGACTTGTACCTGTATCCCATGGTCAAAGGTGGGTATGCCCCGACGTATCAGCCCTATGTCGACCTGACGGACGCGCATAAACTCGCCGACAATATCGTGGATGAATCTGAGGTCGCGAGCCTAGGAGTCAAATACAGTTGTTTTGACATCCAAAAAGGAGAAAGGCCCGACCGTTAGGTCGAGCCTTTCGACTTTTCGGCTCGCATACGCAAACCCCGGGGCCTCGCCCACGACGACCATATGGTCGATCAATCCCTACAATGCAAGTAATTTACAAATAGTTCCTTAATTCGCAAATCCCGGATCGAGCCGGTACGCCTTCCGCTTCAACGCCGGCCAGGCGAGCAAATTCGCCGCCATCTTGAGGCCTACCCCGCCTTGCTCGGCGGCGAGTTCGGCGGCGCCCTGGGGCGGGCGCGACAGCTTGTCGCCGGCCGACAGCGCCATGATCTGCGCCTGGCAAGCGCGCTCGATGAAATACATTTTGAGGAAGCATTCGCCGACATTGCCGCCGACCGCCAGCGTGCCGTGGTTCCTCAATAGCATCGCGCCTTTGGTGCCGAGGTCGGCGACGATGCGCTCGCGTTCCTCGAGTTCGACCGCTACCCCTTCATAGTCGTGAAAGGCGAGGTCGCCCATGACCAGCATCGCCGTCTGCGTTAGCGGGAGCAGCCCGTCCTCATGCGCGCTGACCGCCTGGCCGGCGGGGGTATGCAGGTGCATCACCGCCTGCGCATCCTCGCGCGCCATATGCACCGCCGAATGGATGGTGAAGCCGGCCGGGTTGGTGATGAACGGGGTCGGATCGACCGGGTTGCCGTGGACGTCGACCTTGACCAGCGACGAGGCGGTGACCTCCTCGAACATCAGCTGATAG
>NZ_JANMCO010000062.1:0-46265 GCF_031361285.1 Sphingomonas sp. | reverse complement strand
AGCCTTCCGGCGAAACCGGGCTGGGGAGGGAAACACCGGAAGGCAGTCGCGACCTTATGCGGGCCATTCGCATTATTCGCATACGTAATGGTACGGATGTCCTGGCGGGTAACGTCAGAAGCAACGACCGTGCCCCGCTTTTTCATCGATTCCTTGTCCCGGCAACCACATCGCCAGGAAAGAGCCGCCCGGAATAGTGCAGGGTCGTCATGAGCTTGGCTTCATGGAGCCGGCTTAGCGTAGAAGTCGGCTCCTTCAACATGCGTCGCAAACGGGCGTTTACAGCAGCCATTCGTCGCGAGCGACGCGCGACACCCGGTGTTATGTGAACTCCGGTTCGAGTCCGGACTGTCTTCGCGTCCGGCGATGCGCTACCGTCACGGACGAAAATAGAGGCTCCAATGTCCGTCCCTCAGCGCGTCAATGACTTCATTTCAAAGCATCGACCGGAGCCCGTCTGCAACTCGTGTATCGCTGCCGGCGTGGGGCTCATCAACAACACCGCGCACCCGGCGCAGATCACCGGCGCACTCGCCACGACGAGCGACTTCGTCCAGGAAAGCGGCACCTGCTCGATCTATAAGAGCAACAAGAAGGTGATCCGCCGTACCTAGGTTTCTTTGAGGTGCGACAGAATCTGGCCCGACCGGACCGGGTCGAGCCGGTCCGCCTCGGCCGACGCCCACTGCTCCCATGTCTCGACCGCCGTGAGATCGACCTCGACTGAACCGGCGACTACGGCGTCGCGCACGCGGGCAATCAGCGCGCGCAGGTCCGGCTCAATCGCCGAGGTCTGCAAAACGCCGCCGAAGAAATCGATCGTTCGCCGATCGGTCCCCGCGCTCCACATTGCCGAGCATCAGCAGCAGATCGTCATCATCGAGAGCGATCACAAAGTGCCCGCGATGCACGGCCGCGTCCTTGCAACGGGCAATGAATCTCTCCTTGTCTGAAAACGAACGGCAACAAAGCAGGCCAAGGAATCCACGAACATGCGAAAAGCGGCCAGTGAGCTGATCCAGCTCCGGGTTAGCGATGTCCTGACTATAGTTTTTGCATTCGACCGGGACTTGGATGGCCCTTGTCTGCGCGGAACGGAGCGCAGTGTCGAAGAACCCATCGCGGGCAGCGTTTGTGTAGCTAATGTCGATGCGCTTGCGGCCATCGTCGATTTCCCGTTCTTTGACGGGTGCGATTAGCTCCGGGAAGAAAAGGAAAGTCAGAGTACCGATGCAGTAGCGGTGGTATTCGCTCGCTTGTGCGTTTCCACCGCCAATGCCGCGGAGCTCATCGGCAACCTGGCGGGCATAGTCCTGTTCGTCGAAGTTCGGTTCTAGGTCGTCCGGATCGAGGACACCCTTGGCGCCAGCCAGCCGCTTGTATTGCTCCAGGACATCAGGATGTTCCTGGGCGAACCTCGCCAAGTCCGGCTTGTAGCGAGGGTGCCTCTCCTTGACCTCCTTCTTGTAGACTCGCCTGCCTCCCGACTTGAGGACATGCACGAGTGCCTGGCCTGCATGCAGGTATTCCTGCTGCAGGTAGGGGATCATGTGGTCGTTGTAGAACTCCTGCGAGTTCAGCGAGAGGACCTTACGGACCGAAAACTTGGGCACGAGGATTACGGGGGCTCCCGCAATTACGATCGTTTCTCGCGGTGCTTGGACCCAATCCTCTTGATTAGGATCCCAGACGGGGGCGAGCGCGACATTGCCTGTAAGGGGCATTCCCCACAGTTCGGCTTCCTGCCTTGTGTAATCGAGAAGAGGCCCGCGGATAATGTTTGTCGTCAGGTCCGATACCTTATCGGATCCGATTCCGGGGATGAATAACTCCGTCTCGGCGAGTTCGGTCAGGAGCCCTGTTTGGACTGCCCGGCTCTGGCGAAGCGCATCCAAGATTTGAACCGCTTGCCCATCGCCAATTCCCCTGCCCTGCGGCCTGCCGCACGACAGACCGAGAAAGGTTTCGTTGGTCTCGTGAAGGTGAGAAGCCAAGTGGGCTGCGCGCGCATCGTCACCTTGACGCAGCGCTTGGATTAGACAGTTAAAGAATGAGCGGAGGTCCCACCACATTCGGTTTGAGGATCTCGCGAGATGGCTTGAAGAGATGGGGGACTGTGCCGAAAGGCTTGCCGCCTATTCTCCAAACTGACTCTTCGGACTGTAAGGAAAACTGTAGGGAACTGCTGTCCAAACCCGCCCCTTCAGCACGTCGCTCGACGCATCGATTGCCAGCGGGCTCATGTCCTCCATGATCATCCCAATGCGGGTGCATAGCAGAACCACCAAATCCATCAGATCGGGGTCAGGCGCGTCGGCGTCTTCCATGTGCGCACTGACGTCCTCACTGACCGGCGAAGTCCAGACCCAGCATTTTTTGCACAACAGCGAACTCGACTGGACTTCGGTTCGAACCAGAGCATTGGTCATGGCATCGAGTCGCGGCGCTGAAGCGCCGCTGCCCCGACCGGTTGCGCCGGCGGGGCTGTGGGTGGTGGACCAGCATCAGGCTGCGCCACGATGGAGACCCACCATGACCAAGACGTCCAAGAAACGATCAAATGCACCCTCGGGTAACAAGTCCGACAATGCTGCGGCGGGCACGACCAAGCCCGTCGTTGCTTCGCGGCCAGAAGCCACTGTGTCCGTGGCGCCGCAAAAAGCACCCAACAAGCAACAGACACTGGCGGCGCTGGTCGTCCGCGACGAAGGGGCGACGATCGATCAGGTGATCGCTGCGACCGGCTGGCTTCCGCACACCACGCGGGCTGCGCTGACCGGCCTCAAGAAAAAGGGCTATGCCATCAGCAGCGACAAGATCGATGGTGTGCGGACCTATCGCGCGGTAGCGCCGCAATGACCCGGGACGATGTGCGCGCTTGGCTTGCCGCGCTCGAGGCGATGAAGCTCGAAGAGCTGCGAGTCGCCTGGGCCCGGCGTATGAAAAGTTCGCCTCCGAAAATCAGCGCCGGACTCCTTCGGTTGGCGCTTGCCCATGCGCTGCAGTCGAAGTCACTGGGCGGCATTACCAAGTCAACCGACCGAAAGCTGTGCGAACTGGCGGCAGGGTCAAATGGCCCGCCGCCCGGAACCCGGCTCTCGCGATCATGGCAAGGCAAACTGCACATCGTCACCGTCACCGAGGAGCAGAAGTTCAACTGGCAGGGCAAGGACTGGGACAGCCTCAGCGTGATTGCCCGTACGATCACTGGCACGCACTGGTCCGGTCCAGCCTTCTTTGGCACCCGCGCAAGGAAGGCAGCATGATGCGGGTCCGCTGCGCCATCTACACCCGCAAATCGAGCGAGGAAGGCCTCGAGCAAGACTTCAACAGTCTCGATGCCCAGTTCGAGGCCTGCGCCGCCTACATCAAGAGTCAGGCCAGCGAAGGATGGCTCCTCGGCAAGGAGCGATACGACGATGGTGGCATATCCGGCGGAACGCTGGCTCGGCCGGGCTTGAACCGACTACTCGAGGATATCGCAGCTGGCCGGATCGACATCGTCGTCGTCTACAAGGTCGATAGGCTGACCCGCTCGCTGCTTGACTTCGCCAAGCTGGTCGAGACGTTCGACAAGGCGGACACGAGCTTTGTTTCCATTACGCAGTCGTTCAACACGACCACCAGCATGGGCAGATTGACCTTGAACATGTTGCTGTAGTTCGCCCAGTTCGAACGCGAGGTCACTGCTGAGCGGATCCGCGATAAGATCGCCCAGTCCAAAGCCCGCGGCATGTGGATGGGCGGGAACCCGCCTATCGGATACCGGCCCGAAGGCAGAAGCCTAGCCATCGTCGAACAGCATGCTGCTCTGGTTAGAGACATCTTCGATCGCTACCTGCGGCTAGGCAACATGCGCCTGCTTCACAGAGAGTTGCTGTCGAGCGGCATCGTCAAACCCGACCGAACCACAGCCAACGGCCGGGCCTATGGCGGCGCAGCTTTCAATCGGTCGGAGCTGTATAACATGCTTGGGAACCGCATTTACGTCGGCGACATCGTCCATCGCGACAAGGTCTGGCCGGGCCTGCACCAGCCGATCATCGATCCCGAGACCTTCGATCGGGCACAGGAACTCCTTTCCCGCCACGTCAAAGGTGACCGGACTCCACGCGACGCGGAACAGCAGAGCCTGCTGGCAAGTCGCATCGTCGATGAACGCGGCGAGCCGCTGATTGCGACCCATGCCAGCAAGAAGATTGCAGCTGGCAAGCGCCGCTATCGCTACTATGTCACAAGAGGGCTTCTACAGGGAAACGGGGAAGGCATGCGCATTCCGGCCCTCGAGCTGGAACATATCGTCGTTGCGCGACTGACCGAGATGCTCGTCAATCCGCTCAGCGTTCTCGAGCATCACGCCACCACCGATGCCGCTGTAACAGAGCGAGCCATCCAACGGGGCCAGGCATTGGCGGCAGAAATACATGGGTCGAGAGTCGAGGGACAGCGAGCAGTCGTTCGCCAGATGGTCGGAAAGGTGATCGTTGGAGACGACAAAGTTACCATCAAGGTGGACTGGCCAGCGCTATGCGATCTGCTCGGCGTCCCGGCCCACACATCAGACGATGAAATTCTCCTTCTCGAAACCGCGGCTCGGCTGACCCGCTCGGGACGGGCGATACGGATGATCCAGCACGACGGCCGGCTTATCCGGTCGACTGTCGACCTCACGCTCGTCCGTTTGATCGTGAAGGCGAGGAGCTGGTGGCAGCGTCTTCTGCAGGAACATGGCCTGACCGTCACCGGGCTTGCGGCGAGCGAAGACGTCACTCAGTCCTATGTGACGCGCGTCCTGAGGCTCGCGTTCCTCTCCCCAGATGTCGTGAAGGCCATCATGACCGGCAGGCAGCCGGCCTGGCTGGATAGTGGCTCCCTTTGCAGAAGGGACTCAATCTCTCTCGACTGGGACCAGCAGAAGCACAGTCTTTTGTTGGGAAGAGCTTCATAGCGACGGCCCCGTGACGGCGGCCGCCGCCACGATTTCGAAACTCCCAGCACCTGACGGACCGCATGGTCCGTTTTCACTTTCGGGGAGCGTGCTGACTGAAGGCTACCTCGCCGCGCCGCGAAAAACGGTACTGCGCGATCCGCCCCGGGAGAATCCAGCGCCTTTCGGGCGAAGTAACTGCCTTACCTCTGCGCTCCCCCGTCCAGACGGCCCGCGAGAATGGGCACTTCCGCGGCATCAGTGACGGGCCAGAAAATGATGCTAAGTCAATGACTTAACGGTGGCGGACCAAGAGGGATTCGAACTCTCAGTACGGACCCAAATCTAACCCTCGGAAATGTGGGCAGAAAATAGGGCCAACCTGGGCAAAGTCCGAAACAGAGAAATGATCGCCTCAAGCTAAGGTAAAGCAGACCAAAGAGACGGGGGAAATGATGCTCGAAAAGCGAGCATCATTTAGAAGAAAAGTTCTCTGATATCAATGACTTGCTGGCGGAGCGGGTGGGATTCGAACCCACGATACGCTTTTGACGTATACTCACTTTCCAGGCGAGCGCCTTCGACCACTCGGCCACCGCTCCGCATGCACTGGACGTCGGGTCATCTACGGGGCGGGGCAGCAGGGGGCAAGCTTGCCGCTGATGCGGCGCGACCGTAGGGCGCTGAACCATGAACCTGGCCGAACGCCTGTCGCTGCGAACGCCGTCGGCCGACGCCATCCACGCGATCGCGCGCCGGACGATGGGGCGGCTGCCCGCCCCGTTCGCCGACAGCCTCGACGATATCGTGTTGCGGATCGAGGAATTGGCCGACGCCGAGACGCTTCGCAATGTCGGGCTGGACCACCCGATGCAATTGAGTGGGCTGTACGAAGGCGTCCCGCTCCACCTGCGCAGCGTCGGCCAGTCGGGCACGCTGCCCGAACGGATCACTTTGTACCGACGCCCGATCCTCGCCGAATGGTCGTCGAGCCGCGACAGCCTCGATCGGCTGGTCGCCCACATCGTCATCCACGAGGTCGGGCATCATTTCGGCTTCTCCGATGACGACATGCACGCGCTCGAAGAGGCGGCGGAATGAAGCCGCTGCTGATGTTCAATAAGGTGACGCTGTGGCGCGGCGGTCGGCTGTTGTTCGAAGGCCTCGACCTCACCCTCAGCCCAGGCGAGGCGCTGCACCTGACGGGCCCCAACGGCAGCGGCAAATCAAGCCTGATCCGGCTCGCCGCGGGTCTGCTGCGAGCCGAGGCCGGGCGGATCGATCGTGCGGCGCTCGCGCTGGCCGACGATGCGCTGGCGCTCGACCGCGACCTACCACTCGGCCGGGCGCTGCGGTTCTGGGCTGCCGATGTTGATCCGGCGATGGAAGCGATGGGCCTGACCGGTCTGACGGACGTGCCGGTGCGCCTGCTGTCGGCCGGGCAGGCGAAGCGCGCGATGCTCGCCCGCGTCGCCTCCTCGGGGGCATCGCTGTGGCTGCTCGACGAACCGTTGAACGGTCTCGATGCCGACGGGGTCGAGCGGCTGGACGGTCTGCTCGCGCGCCATCGTGCCTCGGGTGGAGCGGTGCTCGCCGCGTCGCACGCACCGCTCGCTGGCGCCTGGGCGCAGCTGGAGCTCGGCCAATGATCGCCGCGCTCATCGCCCGCGACGTCCGCCGGGCGATTGGCGGCGCGGCATGGCTGCCGGTTGGCTTCTTCCTGCTGGTCGCGACCCTGGTACCGTTTGCCGTCGGGCCGGACGCGCGGCTGCTCGGGCGGATTGGCGGCGGCGCCTTGTGGATCGCGGCGCTGACCGCAGCGCTGCTGCCCATCGAGCGATTGATCGAGCCCGATCGCGCCGACGGCGTGCTCGACCAGCTCGCATTGCATGGTTTGGCGGAGGAAAGCGTCGCGCTGGCCAAGATCGTCGCCCACTGGCTGACCTTCGCGCCCTTGCTGCTGCTGGCAGCAGTGCCGGGGTCGGTAATTCTCGGGCTGGATTCTCAATCGCTTGGTCGCGCCCTCATCGCGCTGGCCGTCGGCACACCCGGACTTGCTGCATTGGCGGTGGCGGTGGCGGCGCTGACCGCGGGGCTGCCGCGCGCCGGGGCTTTGGCCGGAATCTTGCTGCTGCCGCTGGCCGTGCCGCTGCTGATCTTCGCCGCCGCAGCGAGCGGTGATGGCGGGTCAGGCGCGCTGTTGCTCGAGGCGGCGGTGTCGTTGCTGATTGCCGCCGGAGCGCCGTTCGTTGCCGGCGCCGCGATCCGGGCGGGAAGAACCTAGTCGCGACTCCAGCGCGCAAAGATTGCCGTCGGCAACAATAAACCGCGGGACTCTTCGCGCACCGCCATCTCGCCTACCTCGACCGTGCCGCCGAGATCGCCGAATAGCTGCGTCACCAGCTCGCCGATCGCCAGCGCCGACATCCGTACGGCATAAACGGTCAGGACCAGGAAGCGGCTGTCGGCGTCGAGCAATTGGCGGCAGTCGGCAAGCAAGGGCGCGAGGTCTTCCTCCAGCCGCCACACTTCGCCCTCGGGCCCGCGACCGAACTTGGGCGGGTCGAGCAAGATGCCGTCGTAACGGCGACCGCGCCGGACTTCGCGGGCGGTAAACTTGCGGGCGTCGTCGACGATCCAGCGGATCGGCCGGTCAGCCATTCCCGACAGAGCAGCGTTCGCGCGCGCACCCTCGACCGATTTCTTCGATGCATCGACGTGGACCATTTTGGCCCCGGCGTCGCTCAGCAGCAGGCTGCCGACGCCTGTGTAGCCGAACAGGTTGAGTACCTCGGCGTCGCTCGCGCGCTCGCGCATCCAGTCCCATTGCGGCGCCATGTCGGGGAAGAACCCAAGATGGCGGAACGGCGTCAGGCTGGCGTAAAACTTGACCGCCCCGCGGGCCAGGTCCCAATCGCGCGGCACCGGCCGATGCTCGACCCAGCGTCCCCCGCCCTCCTCGTCGGAGCCGGGAACGAAAGTCGCGTCGGGGTCCCAGTCGGCCAGTGCCAGCGCCCACATCGCTTGCGGTTCTGGCCGAACGACAGTCACCGCGCCGTAACGCTCGAACTTGAGCCCGCCGCCGCTGTCGATCAGGCCCCAATCCGCCCACGGCTCGGCAACCAGGGTGGTGAGTGCGGTCACGCGGCGCGGACCGCCGGCACTCCGATTGTCGCCCGGGCGCGCGGGCCGGCGACCATCGCCGCGCCGGCGGCGCGCACGTCGTCGAGCGTCACCGCGGCCAGTTTCTCCAGCACCTCCGCCGGCTCGACCAGCCGCCCGTGGATCGACAATTGGCGGGCGACATAGGCGGCCTGCCCCCACGGCGTTTCGAGCGACATTAGCAGCGCCGCCCGCGCCTGGATCCGCGCCCGATCGAGCTCGCGCTGGCTGGCATCGGCGGCGGCGGCGCGAATAATGTCTTCGATCAGCTGGGCGGCATCGGCCGATTGGCGCTTGGCGGTCGCCGCATAGGCGTAGAACAGTCCGGTGTCGGCGAACGGGTGGAGGACCGAATAGATTGAGTAAGCAAGGCCACGCTCCTCGCGCAATTCCTGGAACAGCCGCGACGACATGCCGCCCCCAACCAGGTCGGTGAACAAGCGCGCGGCGAGATAGTCGGGGGCGCGGTTGGACGGCGCCGCCAGCCCGATGGTCAGATGCGCTTGCTCGCTGGGCGTTCGACCGATCCGCGATCCGCCGGTGAAGTGCGCCGGTTCGGGTTTCGCCGGCTGGCCCGGTTCAACCGCGGCGAACTGCGTTTCCGCAAGCGCGACCAAAGCTTCATGCTCGACCTTGCCGGCGCCGACCAGGATCACATTGCCGCCGCGAAACTGGCCGGATCGCCAAGCCTCCAGATCGCCGGTTCCGATCCGCTCGATGCTGGCTTCGTCGCCGAGAATCGAACGGCCGATCGGCTGGGCATCGAAGGCGGCGCTCCACAGCTCGTCGAAAATGATGTCGTTGGGCGTGTCCCGCGCCTCGCCAAGTTCCTGCAGGACGACGTCCTTCTCGCGCGCCAGCTCGTCCGGCGACAGATGCGCGCGCAGCACCAGGTCGGCGATCAGTTCCACGGCCAGCGGCACATGCTCGGGCATGACGCTGGCGGTGAAGTTGGTGCCCTCGCGCTCGGTGCAGGCGTTGAGTTCGCCACCGACGTCCTCGATCGCTTCGCTGATGGCGCGCGCCGATCGGCCGCCGGCGCCCTTGAACACCATATGCTCGAACAGATGGGCAATGCCGTTGAGCGCCGCCGGCTCGCTCCGCGACCCGCTCTCGACATACAGGCCGACCGCGGCGGTGGCGTAGCCCGGCATTGCGCGGCTCGCCACGCGCAAGCCATTGGCCAGGGTCGTCAGCCGCATCACGGCTTTGGCTCTTGCAGCCGTTTGCGCACCGCCAGGAAGTAAATGACGGCCGCGATCAGCGCGAACAGGAACCATTGCACTGCATAAGCGCGGTGATTGTTCGGGATCTGGTCGATCGACGGCGGCGCGCTCGCCTCGAGCCCCGCCGGGGCGCTGGCCGCAACCAGCCGCAGGCGCGACTTACGGTCGGGCGCGATGATCCCGCTGACCAGGCCGCCGCGCCATTGCACCGCCGCATTGGGGTTCTTCGACCAGCCCAGCTCGACACTCATCCCCGGCCCTTCCGCGCCGGTGACGCAGTCGGCGACCTGGGCGAAGCCGGGCTCACCCGCCAGGTTGCTGCCGGCCGTGGCGCGCATGTTGGCGACCTTGAGGCACAGGCCGGTGGCGTGGCGGAACAGCGGCAAATCGTCGGTGTCGAGCGGGCTGGTCGGGAAGGCGATCGGCGGCATCGACTGCGCTGCCTGGTAGCGGGCGATCAGCGCTTCTTTTTCATGCGCCCGACGAATTTGCCAAAAGCCCAGAGCGATCATGACCGCAACGGCGGCGGCGACAATCAGGGTCGGGATCAGCGGCAATTTGCGGATCATGGCTGCAACCGCCCTTCCCTAGCGGCGTGCGTATATTCCTGCGCTAGGAGCATCGCCTTGCCGACCCGCAGGCCAAAAACGGTGAGGCCAAGCCCGATCGGGATCCAGATCAAATGCACCCAGAACGGCGGCGTGAACATCAATTCGACGGTGATCGCGCCAGTCACCAGGATCGCACCAACGATCAGGATCAGGAACGCGGCGGGACCATCACCGACGTTGAACGCGGCGAAATCCAGGCCGCAGCCCCGGCATTTGTCGGCGAAGTTAATCCAGCCGGTGAACAGGGTTTTCCCGCCGCAACGAGGGCATGAACCGGCAAGCGTGGCCGCCATAGGCGAAGGCTCGCTCACGGGCGGAACCCGATCAGCCGTGGATCGGCGCGCCCCAGCCGCCCCACACATAGATCGACACGAACAGGAACAGCCAGACGACGTCGACGAAGTGCCAGTACCAGGCCGCCGCCTCGAACCCGAAATGCTGCCGGGGCGTAAAATCGCCGCGGTTGGCGCGCGCCAGGCAGACGATCAGGAAAATGGTGCCGACAATGACGTGGAAACCGTGAAATCCGGTCGCCATGAAAAAGGTCGAACCATAGATGCTGCCTTTGAAGGCGAACGGCGCGTGGGCGTACTCATAGGCCTGGATGCTGGTGAACAAGAGGCCGAGCAGGATGGTCAGCAACAAGCCGAGCTTGAGGCCCTTGCGATCGCCGTGGATCAACGCATGGTGGGCCCAGGTGACGGTCGTGCCCGAGCATAACAGGATCATCGTGTTGAGGAGCGGGAAGCCCCACGGATCGAGCACTGCGATGCCCTTGGGCGGCCAATGTCCGCCGATCGCCGCTTGCGGGAATAAAGAGCTGTCGAAAAACGCCCAGAACCAGGCGAGGAAGAACATGATTTCGGAGGCGATGAACAGGATCATCCCGTAGCGAAGGTGCAGCTGGACGACCGGCGTGTGATAGCCGGTGTGAGCTTCGCGGATGGTGTTGTTCCACCAGGCGATCATGGTGCCGATCACGGTCGCGACGCCCGCTGCCATCACGAACTTTCCATAGGGATTGGCGTGCAGCCACATCACCGCGCCGCCGAACAAGGCGAAGGCGCCCATGGCGCCGATCAGCGGCCACGGATCGGGGTCGACGAGGTGGTAATCGTGGTTCTGGGTCGCCGCCATCGGGTCGTGCTTTCCTCTTGTTCCTGCGAGCGGCTCTAGCCGCCCGAGCCCTAGGTTTCCACCGGGTAAAAAGTGTAACTCAAGGTAATCTCGTCGATGTCCTTGGTGTCCGGGTCATTGCGGATCTTGGGATCGACGAAAAACACCACTGGCATGTCGGCCGTCTGGCCCGCTTTCAGCGTCTGCTCGGTGAAGCAGAAGCAAGCGATCTTCTTGAAATATTGCCCGGCCTTGTCGGGCGTGACGTTGAACACCGCCTGGCCAGTCGTCGTCCGCGCGACGAGGTTGGTGGCGCGATAGAAGATCTGGGTCTTGGCGCCGGGTTTGATGCGGACCGTCCGCTGCACCGGCTCGAACCGCCACGACAGCCCGGGATGGACATTGGCATCGAACCGCACGCCAATCTGACCGGCGACTGCGCCCGGCGCCCGGTCGGCACGCTGGGTGGTGCCGGCAAAGCCCGTCGCCTGGCAGAACAAGCGGAACAGTGGCACCGACGCGAAGGCGAGCCCGACCATCGCCGCCGCGAACAGTGCCATCAGCAGCGCCGTGCGCGTGTTGCGCTGGGACAAAGCGGTCATGATTGAAGTCCGATTTTGGCGACGGTGATCAGGAACAGCAGGATGACAAAGCCGCCGAGCAGCCACGCCATCAGCCGCGCGCGCTCCCTTTGGCGCCGGACGACTTCCTGCTCGTGCTCGCTCACCCGGCAATCCAGCGATCGACTACCAGGGCCGCGAACAAAGCGAACAGATACAGCACCGAAAAACCGAACAAGCGCTTCTCGGGCCGCATCCCGGCCGGCTCGGTGGCGCGGTTGGCGAGCACCTGCCCGGCCATGACCAGGAATCCAGCACTCAAGCCGGTGGCGACGAGGCCATAGAGCACCCCGGCCAGACCCAGCGGCCACGGCGCGATGGCGGCAGCCGCCATCGGCAGGCTGTAGAGGAAGATTTGCCGCCGGGTTGCGGCGACGCCCGCGGTCAGCGGCAGCATCGGCACCTTGGCCGCCGCATAGTCCGAGCGGACAAACAGCGACAGCGACCAGAAATGCGGCGGCGTCCACAGAAAGATGATGGCAAACAGGATCAGCGGCAGCGGCGCCAGCTGGCCGGTCGCCGCGACCCAGCCGATCAGCGGCGGAAACGCCCCGGCGGCGCCGCCGATGACGATGTTCTGCGCCGTCCGCCGCTTGAGCCACACGGTGTAGACCAGCACGTAAAACAGGATCGACGCCGCCAGCAGCAGCGCCGCCAGATGATTGGTCGCCAGGTACATCAGGATGACCGAGAAAACCGCCAGCCCAACCCCGAAGTGAAGCGCGGTCTGGCGGTCCATCCGCCCGGCCGGCAGCGGCCGATTAGCGGTGCGCTTCATTTGCGCGTCGAGATCAACTTCATACCATTGGTTGAGTGCTCCGGCCGCACCAGCGCCAAGCGCAATGCACAGGATCGCCGTGAAGCCCAGCGCCAGCGGCGGCATCACCGGCGCAACCAGCAGGCCGCACAGACCAGTGAACACCACCAGGCTCATCACCCTCGGCTTGGTCAGCGCGACGAGGTCGCGCCAATCGGTCGGCAGCGCGGCTGGGTTGATCATTTCGATGGCGGGCATTGCCGGCTCTATAGGGGGTCGGTCGAGGCCAGAAAACCCCTCTCCCGCCTCGAAGTGATCAAGCGAACTTCGGGCGCGGAGCGCAGGTCAGTCGCGATTCATTCAGCCGTTGTCGGATCGATCACGCTGTGGACTTGCGAGATGCTGTTGGCAGGAAATCCGCCGCGCTCCGCATGCTCCCTTATGAGTTCCTCGTCGGGCGCGCGATAAATGCAATAGATTTTGTTATCGGTCACATAGCTGTGGACCCATTGGATGTCCGGCCCAAGATCGCGAAGCACCTGGCACGAAGTCTGGGAAGCGCCCTTGAGATCGGAGACACTCAATTGGCCTACGCCCGGCATATTACGCTCGATCACGAACTGAGGCATATCTCGATCTCCTGATTGCAGGGCAGAAACGACGGTGGGCGTTCCTATTTCCTAAGTCCATCCCGCGCATCCAGTCCGGACGCGGGGAGCCGGATATCTCATTGGCCACCGATCAACCATTTGAAAGGAGCGGGCAGCGTGTCCGGCGGACCCAAGGCGCCATCGTCCGGAATGCCGAGCCGGGTCCTTGCGCGCGAGAGCATAGTCGAAAACCGGGGGTCGGCCCGGAGCGAATCGAGGTCCGGATCAGATTCCGCGATTCTTAAATGATATTTGCTGATGGACGAGAAATTACGCCGAAGCAGCCTCAACGCACCGTCCTGGTTTCCCAGATAAGCGGCGAGCATGCCTGCGAAATTATAGCGCATGTCCAGATTATCGCAGTCGACAAGCATGGCTCGGGCCATCCATTCCTCGGCATGGTCGACCTTCCCTAGCGCGGCAAATCCTCTTGCCCCGAAGCTCATTGCAGCGCCATTGCTTGGATCTTTCGACAATATTTGTTCCGCCTGCGCGATCGACATCTCGGCGGCTTTGCGCTCGGCGTCGCCATCGCCGAGCGCATGATAACAGGTCACCAGCATGCCCCAGGCGTGGATATCGGTTTCGATGATCGAGACGGCTTTTTCCAGGTGCCTCGTCGCGGCGTCCCACTGGCGCTCGCGCATGCAGACCCGAGCCGCTTCCTTGTTCACTTCCCACGATTCCGGGTCGAGTCCGAGCGCCGTTGTCATCTGAACGCCGGCCTCGTCGAAAAGGCCTCTTTCCTCCAGTCGGCGCACCATCGGGCAGTGTGCCTCAGCTATGCTTGGGTCGATCGCCAGCGCCGTATGGGCGGCTGCCACACCGTCCTCGATCTCGCTTCCGAAATTATAGCGCAAGTTGGACTGCGCGATGGCGAGGAGCGCCCAGGCTTGCGCATAATAAGGGTCCAGTTCGACCGCTCGGCCGGAGATTCGCATGACTCGCTGCTCGCGACGAATGTCGCCGTGGTTGCCCGTTATCCAATATTGCCGCGCCAGAAGGTAGAGGTTGTAGGCCTCGACATTGGTCGTCCCCCGCTGCTTGATCGCCTTCTTCTCTTCCGGGAGAAGTTTGAGCTTGAGCGCCCGGACGATCGACCGGCTGATCTCGTCCTGGATGACGAAGATATCCGTGAGGTCGCGGTCGTAACGTTCCGCCCAAACATGGTCGCCTGTCCCCCCGTCAATCAATTGTGCCGTGATGCGGACGCGGTTCCCGACTTTCCTGACGCTGCCTTCGAGCACGTGGCTGACGCCGAGGTTTCGAGCGACATCACATATGTTGACTGCTTGCCCTTTGAAGGTGAACGCCGTGTTCCTAGCCGTGACTCCAAGCGCAGACACTTTCGACAGGTCAGTCGTGATGTCTTCGCTGATGCCATCGCTGAAATATTCCTGCTCGGCATCCCCGCTCATGTTGGCGAACGGCAGAACGCAAACAGAGACCTGCCGGTTCGATTTTTTGGGCTGTTGCTTATCACTCTGGACCATCGCACCGACAAGCGCGGAGACGCTTGCGGTGAGCTTTCGCCAACCCGGTGCCGTCGCGTTGCCGTCCCAAGCCTGAAGGTTCGCGCACTGGTATTGGTTAAACGGAAGCGGTGGAATGCAGCCATCGACGGTCACTTGAACAAGCGTGCCCGCCGCTCGCGCCACATCTGCTTCCGCACGCACCCATTGGGACGTCACTGCGTCGGCTGACCACAGTACCACCACGGCGCCTGCCGAGGACAGCCGTTCCTGGATTACGTCGGCGTAGGCGCGATGCGCGGGCAATTCGTCATCGCGCCAGACCTGATATCCCTCGCCCCGCAGGCCCTCGGCCACACGTTCCGCAAACAGCTCATCCGACCGCGCATAGGAGACGAAGACGTCCGCCATAACCTGCCCCTCACCCTTACGGATATCAGGAGTCCATGATCGAGTCATCTCACGCGCCGAACCAGGCAAAGAGGCATGCCACCCGAAGCCCCATGGCTATCCCGCCGAAACGGCGGCCTAGTCGATCCTGGGCAGGGTCGAAAATTGGTGGAACGGCGGCGGGCTGGGCAGCGTCCACTCGAGCGTCGTCGCGCCTTCGCCCCACGGATTGTCTGGCGCCTTCTTGCCGAACGCCAGCGACCAGAACAGATTGACGAAGAATATCGCCATGCCGGCAATGGTCACCATGTAACCGACCGTCGCGATCCAATTGTAATGAGCGAAGGCCGGCGTGTAATCGGGGATCCGCCGCGGCATACCGTCGAGCCCGAGGAAATGCATCGGGAAGAAGACCAGATTGACGCCGATGAACATGATGAAAAAGTGCAACTTGCCGAGCGTCTCGTTGTACATTTTCCCGCTCATTTTCGGGAACCAGTAATAGAAGCCGGAGAAGATCGCGAACACCGCGCCCAGGCTCAGCACATAATGGAAATGCGCGACCACATAATAGGTGTCGTGCATGTAATTATCGACCCCGCCGTTGGCCAGGACGACGCCGGTGACGCCGCCGACGGTGAACAGGAAAATGAACCCGATCGCCCACAGCATCGGCGTTTCGAAGGTCAGGCTGCCGCCCCACATGGTCGCGATCCAGCTGAAGATTTTGACCCCGGTTGGCACCGCGATGACCATCGTCGCCGCGGTGAAATACATCTTCTCGTTGACGCTCATGCCGGTGGTGAACATGTGGTGCGCCCAGACGACAAAGCCGACGACGCCGATCGCGACCATCGCATAGGCCATGCCGAGATAGCCGAAGATCGGTTTGCGGCTGAAGGTGGCGATCACCTGGCTGACCATGCCGAAGCCCGGCAGGATCATGATATAGACTTCGGGGTGGCCGAAGAACCAGAACAGATGCTGGTAGAGAACGACATTGCCGCCGGCCGACGGATCAAAGAAGGCGGTGCCGAAATTGCGGTCGGTCAGCAGCATGGTGATCGCTCCGGCCAGCACTGGCAGCGCCAGCAGCAGCAGGAACGCGGTGACCAGGATCGACCAGACGAACAACGGCATTTTGTGCAGGGTCATGCCGGGCGCCCGCATGTTGAAGATCGTCGTGATGAAGTTGATCGCCCCGAGGATCGAACTGGCGCCGGCCAGATGGAGCGCGAAGATCGCCATGTCGACCGCGGGCCCAGCGGACCCCGACGTCGATAGCGGCGCGTAGACGGTCCAGCCGGTGCCGGCGCCAAGTCCGCTGCCGCCGGATACAAAACTTGACCCCAGCAACAGCGAGAAGGCCGGGATCAGCAGCCAGAAGCTGATATTGTTCATCCGCGGGAACGCCATGTCGGGGGCGCCGATCATCAGCGGCACAAACCAATTGCCAAAGCCGCCGATCATCGCCGGCATGACCATGAAGAACACCATGATCAGCCCGTGGGCGGTGATCAGCACGTTCCAATGGTGGGTCCACTCATCGAAGTTGGCGGTGCCCGACCCCAGCGGCCAGGCGAGGTTGAGGATCTGGATGCCGGGCTCGGCAAGCTCGGCCCGCATGATGCCCGAAATGGCGCCGCCGATAATCCCGGCGACAATCGCGAAGATCAAATAAAGCGTGCCGATGTCCTTGTGGTTGGTCGACATGAACCAGCGGACGAAAAAGCCCGGCTTGTGATCGGCATCGTGGTGCGCATCATGGCTGGCGCCAGAATCCGTGTGGGCCTTGAGCGGCAGCGCGTTGGCGGGAATGGTGCTCATATTACTCGTTCCGCTCTTAATTCTGGGCCGTCGCGGCCTGGTTGGTCACGGGCTGCTTGATCGCCGCCGGATCAGCGCTCGCAGTGGCGTCGGGCTTGGGCATTGCTGCTCCCGGCATCTTGCCACCCTTCGACGCGATCCAGGCAGCGAATTTCGCCGGCGTCACCGCCTCGATGACGATCGGCATATAGCCGTGGCGGGCGCCGCACAGTTCCGAACATTGGCCGAAATAGACGCCCGGTCGGTCGACCTTGGCCCAGGTTTCGTTGAGCTGGCCGGGGTTGGCGTCCATCTTCTGCCACAGCGCCGGCACGCCAAAGCTGTGGATGACGTCGTTCGAGGTGACGATGAACTTCACCACCTTGCCGGCCGGAATGACCATGCGCTCATCGACCGCCAGCAGCGGCGGCCCGTCGGCGTCGGTGCGGAAGCGGTCGCCCGCTTTCACATCGCCCTTTTCCTTGAGCATGTTGGAGACGATCTCAAGGTCGCCATTGTCGGGATATTGGTAGGTCCAATACCATTGGTTGCCGATGACCTTGACGGTCAGATCGGCCTTGGGCGGTGAATATTGGTGGCGCAGCAGCTGGATCGACGGGATCGCGATCCCGACCAGGATTAGCACCGGGACCAGCGTCCAGACGATTTCCAGCAGCGTGTTGTGCGAATTGCGCGATGGCGTCGGATGGGCGCCACGGCGAAACTTGAACATCACGAACGCTAGCAACCCGAGAACAAAAGCGCTGATCACTGCGCACAGCCAAAGCAACGGCCCGTCATGGAATGCTTGCGCTTCCCGACCAAGGTCGGTGACTTGGAACTGGATGCCCATGCGGCCGTCGGGCACCCCGATCCCCGGCGCTGGCGGCGTGACCGGCATCACCATGCCCGCGGGCATGGCAGGCGCGGAATGATCCACCACGGCCGGCGCCATCGGCGTTGCGGTGGCAACGGCCGTCGTCGGAGCCGCGGCCGGCGGGACTTGCGCCGCTGCCGGTGTGAGCCCGGCCGCAGCCAGGGCAATCGCCCATCCAATCAGTTTCATTCGCACCCCGGTGACATTGGGTTGGGATTGGGGCGCTCGCCGCGAGGGCCCCGGATTTGGGCGGCTTATAGGCGCGGCTTTTCGCTCCCTCAAGCGCCAGTTCCAGCGATTTGCGCAGAGTGTTGAAGCGGCCCCGCGAGCGGCCTATTCACGCGAACCCAGGCGCAATGGCAGGACGGCATGACCGACGACGAGATTCTCGATGAGTTCCGCGCTGCGGGGGCGCTGCTGGAAGGTCATTTCATCCTCTCGTCGGGCCTGCGCAGCCCGCGTTACCTCCAGTGCGCCCGCGTCCTGATGGATCCGGCGCGGGCCGAACGGCTGGCCCGGGCGCTTGCCGCCAAACTGCCCGATGAGGTCCGCGGCACGATCGACGCGGTGGTCTCTCCCGCCATGGGCGGGGTTATCATCGGCCATGAGATGGGCCGCGCGCTGGGCAAGACGGCGATGTTCGTCGAGCGGCCCGACGGCCAGTTCGACTTGCGACGCGGATTTCGCCTGGAGCCGGGCGAGCGGGTGCTATTGGTCGAGGATGTCGTCACCACTGGCCTGTCGTCGCGCGAAGCGATCGCTGCTGTCGAAGCGGCTGGCGGCAAGGTGGTTGGCGCTGCTGCGTTGGTCGATCGCTCGGGCGGCAAGGCCGATCTCGGGGTTCCGTTCACCGCGTTGATCCGTATCGACGTGCCGACCTACGCCGCCAACGATCTCCCGCCCGACCTGGCCGCGATCCCCGCCGTGAAGCCGGGGAGCCGCGCCGCCTAATGCTCCGCCTGGGCGTCAACATCGACCATGTCGCGACCATCAGGAACGCGCGCGGCGGACCGCATCCGGACCCGGTGCGCGCGGCCATCGTCGCCGCTTTGGCCGGCGCTGACGGCATCACCGCCCACTTGCGCGAAGACCGGCGGCACATCACCGACGAGGACATCGACCGACTAATGGCGGCGATCGACCTGCCGCTGAACCTCGAAATGGCGGCGACCGAAGAAATGCTGGCGATCGCCCTGGCCCACCGCCCGCACGCCGCCTGCATCGTCCCCGAAAAGCGCGAGGAGCGGACCACCGAGGGCGGGCTCGACGCCGCCGGGCAAATCGACACGCTGCGCCCGTTCGTCGAGCGACTGAAGGCGGCGGGGATCCGCGTCAGCCTGTTCATCGAGCCATCCACCGCCCAGCTCGATGCCGCCATCCGGCTCGGCGCGCCGGTGGTCGAATTCCACACCGGCCGCTACGCCCATGTCGCTGGTGACGAGCGCGCCAGCGAACTCAAGCGCATCGCCGATTGCGCCGCGCTGGCGGTCAAGAACGGCATCGAGCCGCACGCCGGCCACGGCCTGACCTTCGACAATGTCGCGCCCATTGCCGCCATCCCGCAGCTCGCCGAACTCAACATCGGCCATTTCCTGGTCGGCGAGGCGATCTTCACCGGACTCGACGCCAGCATCCGGCGCATGCGCGCATTGATGAATGCGGCGCGTGGATAGATCCTCCCCGGGACGGGGAGGGGGACCATGCGCGGCATGGTGGAGGGGGCTTCGTGCCAGGCGCAGACCCCCCTTCGTCAGCGCTACGCGCTGCCACCTCCCCGTCCCGGGGAGGATTTTATGATCCTCGGGATCGGCTCCGACCTGTGCAATATCGCGCGCATTGAGAAATCGCTCGAGCGCTTCGGGACACGCTTCCTCAACCGGGTGTTCACCGACACCGAGCGCGCCAAAGCAGCGTCGCGCCCGCACACCACGGCCGGCACCCTCGCCAAGCGCTTCGCCGCCAAGGAAGCATTCTCCAAAGCGGTCGGCACCGGTTTCAAGCGCGGCGTCCACATGAAGGACATCGGCGTCGTCAATGCGCCATCGGGGGCGCCGACCCTCGCGCTTACCGGCGGCGCGCTCGCACGGCTTGACGCCCTTGCGCCGGCGGGCCACGCGATCGACATTCACTTGACCATGACCGACGATTATCCCTGGGCGCAGGCCTTCGTCATCCTGACCGCACGCAAGTTGGAGTCCTGATTGAGCACCGAAACGCCATTGAGCGACGAGGGCGCCGCCGCGCTCGACGAACCATTCGCAACGCCCGCCCAACCCCAGGAGTCGAAAGGCTCGGCGGTGTGGCGCGAGGCCAAAGGCCTGTTTTGGGTCATCCTCGCCGTGCTCGCCTTCCACAGCTTCATCGCCAAGCCGTTTTACATTCCGTCGGAATCGATGATGCCGGGATTATTGAAGGGCGACCGGCTGGTGGTCAGCAAATATCCGTTCGGCTGGTCGTGGGTCAGCCCGAGCTTCCACGTCTTTCCGCATTGGGACGGGCGACTGCTCGGCAGGATGCCCAAGCGCGGCGACGTCGTCATCGTCACGCCGCCGGGCCAAAGCGACGATTATATCAAGCGGGTCATCGGCCTGCCCGGCGATACCGTCGAAGTGCGGCACGGCCGGCTGATCCTCAACGGCCAACCCATCCCGTCGCAAGTCCGTCCGCCAGACCTGGTCCCGGTCGACGCCAACGCGCCGTGCGGAATCGAATTTTCCGGCTTCCGGGTGCACACGACCCAAGGCGATTTTTGCCGCCTGCCAATCATTCGCGAAACGCTCCCCGGCGGTCCGAGCTATGACACCATCGACCTCGGCCAGAGCGCTGGTGACGACTATGGGCCGGTCAAGGTGCCCGCCGACCATCTGTTCCTGATGGGCGACAACCGCGACCGCAGCGCCGACAGCCGCTTCAGCCTCGGCCCGCCGGAGAACGGCCTTGGCGGGCCGGTGCCGTGGGAGAATATCGGCGGCCGGGCCGAGTTCATCACTTTCTCCCTGGATGGCACTACCCAGATCTTCAATCCGATCAGCTGGTTCGAGGCGCTGCGTGGTGGCCGCGCTGGGCGCTCGCTGAGGGGATCGGCCCACTAGATGGCCGAGCCGCCGATCGACGAGCCGCACATCGAGCGGCCGGGCCCGGCGGAATTCCGCGACCCCCTGGTCCGCCGCGAGCTGCAGAAAGCGGCCGTCTGGTTTGGCATGGCACTGGCCATTGCCGGCGTCATCGTCCTTGCCCAGCCGCTGCTGCTGATCCTCGGCGGGATCATCTTCGCCGTTTTCCTCGACGGCGGCGCCCGCCTGCTCGGACGAGCCCTGCCGATTGCGCGGGGCTGGCGATTGTTGCTGACGATCGTCCTTGGCTTTGGCTTCATCGGCTGGGTGTTCTGGTTCGCTGGGACGACCATCGCCGCCCAGGCAGAAACGCTGCGCATCGTCGTCACCGCCCAGTTCCACCGCGTGGTCGAATTTGCCTCGTCGCTGGGGCTGCTGCCCAAGGGCCAGGCCAGCACCGTCGGGGCGCAGCTGCTCGGCTCGGTCGGCCGGCTGACCAGCGCCGTCGGCAGTGCGATTGGCGCCGTCACCAGCGTCATCGCGATGATCGTCATCGGCATCTTCCTGGCCGCCGAGCCCCGGATTTACGACCGCGGCATCGCCTGGATGTTGCCGCTTCGGGCCCGCACCGGCTTCTATCGCATCGCCGAACATGTCGGGTTCACGCTCCGCCGATTATTGTTCGGCCGCCTCGTCGGCATGCTGTTCGAAGGCATATTCACCTGGTTCATGCTGATGCTGGGCGGGGTGCCGATGGCGGCCTTGCTCGGCCTCGTCACCGGCTTGCTCGCCTTCATTCCCAACATCGGCGCGATTACCTCGGGCCTGCTCATGGTCGCGGTCGGGTTCAGCGCCGGGCCGACGCAAGGCGTGTGGGCGATCTTCGTCTATTTCTTCGTCCAGAACATCGATGGCTATCTGGTCGTCCCCTACATTGCCCGGCGGACGGTCGACCTGGCGCCGGCGATCGTGCTCGCCATGCAATTGTTGATGGGGGCGCTATTCGGCATTCTCGGCATATTGTTCGCCGATCCCATCCTCGCGTCGCTGAAAGTGGTGCTGATCGACTTGAGCCGCCGCCAACCAGCCAAGCATGGCGAACCTGCCGAGGCCGATTAAGGCTGGGGTGGGGCGGTTTCGGGTTGCGCGCCCACGGCCTCCTGCTGCGCTCTCTGCATCAATGCCGCGTTGGGTACGATCTGGACCACGTGGACGTCGAATTCGAGGTCAGAGTCGGCGGGGATCGGGCTTCCGGCCGGCGGCGAAGCGCCATAGCCGAGCTTCGCCGGAATATGGATGCGGTAACGTCCGCCCTTCTGCATCTTGGTCAGCGCTTCGGCAAAGCCGGGGATTACCTGCCCGGCGATCATCGGTGTGGGTCCGCGGCCCTCGCTGCTATCGAACACGGTGCCGTTCAACAAACGCCCCTCATATTCGATGAGCACGCCGTCAACG
Source organism: Sphingomonas sp. (assembly GCF_031361285.1). Classification (GTDB taxonomy): domain Bacteria; phylum Pseudomonadota; class Alphaproteobacteria; order Sphingomonadales; family Sphingomonadaceae; genus Sphingomicrobium. The sequence continues at coordinate 24,143 of NZ_JANMCO010000062.1, read as the reverse complement.
GCCTTGATCTGCGGGCCCGCGCCGGCCTGGACGGTGCGGAACTGGAGACCGCTTGACGTGGTCTCGCCGCGCAACGAACCGGCCCCTATCCAGGCCAAGGCGATCCCGGCAGCGACGAGCGCGAGCAGACCAAGCCACAGCTTGCCAACACCAGTGCGGCGGCTCGGAGAGTTGGCAACGGTGGTAGCTGGCATGCGATTCGGCCTCCCGAAAAGGCGGCTTCGAAGGGTGAAAATCTAGCGGGCGGTGCCTTCGCGTTCCATCCGCTTGCGCTCAAGCTTGCGGGCGCGGCGGATCGCGGCGGCGCGTTCGCGGGCGCGCTTTTCCGACGGCTTTTCATAATGACGGCGCAGCTTCATCTCGCGATAGACGCCTTCGCGCTGCAGCTTCTTCTTGAGCGCGCGCAGCGCTTGCTCGACGTTATTGTCGCGAACGATAATCTGCATAAAAAGCCGTCACACTCCATGAATTCGCCCCCGGTCAGGGGGCTGAACGAACACCGCGTAGCCGGGAGGGCTACCGAAGCGCGTTCCAATGCCAATTATTCGCTGCAAGCGGACCTACAGCGGCGCGGGGCCATAACAGTGTAAGCAAAACGGTTCAAGCCGGGGCGGTCTATGGTCGTGTTTTTCCGGCGATCTTTGTTCTGCTGGTCCTCGACGCAATGCGAATATTTGCACGCTGGGCCGAATAATGACAGATTGATGGCGGGGACCTCCACCGAATTGCCGGTGCGAGGCGCAGTCGGGGGAGTTCTCGGTGCAGCCAGTTCGGCTTGTATTGTTATTGCTCGCTGGCGCCCGCGAAGGCGAGAACGACTTTCTGGAATTCCCTTCGCTTCAGGACGCCATTGCCTTCGGGCGTGAGCTCTACAATGAGCCGCGATTCCAGCTTGAAGGGATTGAGGACGGCAACGGCAAACAGCTCATCCTGTTTGATCAATTGAACGAACTCTGCCGATCGCCCATCCCGACGCCGCGACGCAGCTACGGCTAAGGCGCACTGTCGCTGTCGTTTGGTCAGCCCCAATCTCATTTGGGCTGATCGTCCAGGCCACCAACCGCCGCGATTTTCCGAATAGTTGCGACGAACCGTTGGCCTCGTGCGGTAGGGAGGGCAACCAACACAACTCGGTTATCGGCGATTAATCATTCCGCTGGTACAAACGTCGTTTCGAGCGGAGGGTCGGGATGTCGTTGAATCGCAGAGAAATGTTGCGTCTTGGCGCCGTTGGCGTCAGCGGCGTGATGCTATCCTCTGCGGCAAGTTCGGTTGGCCTTCCGTCGATCGTCTTTCAGACACCGCCCGTGCCGGTCATGCCACAACCGCTGTTCCAAGCTCCGACCGGGATTGATCCCATGCTGTTTCAGCGCGCCAAGGCGGCGCTGCTGGCGCATCCGGTCGCTGCCCGCGATGTCATTGGCATTGCCGATTTTTCCAAGCCGTCGAGCGAGCCTCGCTTTCACGTCGTCGATCTCGCCAGCGGCCAGGTCGATAGCCATTTGGTCGCGCACGGCCGCGGCTCGGACCCCGACCATTCGGGATTTCTCGAGCGCTTCTCCAACGATTTCGGCTCCTACGCGACGTCGAGTGGCACCTACACCACCGGCGATTATTACCAGGGCAAATACGGCCTCTCGATGAAAGTGAGCGGGCTCGATTGGTCGAACAACAATGCCGAATCGCGGGCGATCGTCATTCATAATGCCTGGTATGCCGAGCCCGACATGATCGACCTCCACGGCAAGCTTGGCCGCTCGGAAGGCTGTTTCGCTTTCTCGCGCGCCAGCCAGTGGCAGGTCATGAGCCGCCTCGGCGGCGGCCGCATGATCTACGCTGACAAACTTTCGACTTAAGCTGCCAGCCAGGCCCACCGGCCTGTCCCCATCAACTTATTTTGTAGCGACGACCTTGGCCGCTGGCGGCTTGGCGTCCGCCGGTTTTTGGTCGAGCAGCGCGGCAATCGCCTTGCCGTCGCGCTTATAGACGTCGGTGTAGTCCTTGATCGTGCCGTCGACCAACGCCGCCGAAGACATGTAAACGATGTACACCGGCAGCGGCTTGGGAAAATTGGCCTGGACCGTCTTCTGGATGGTCAGCGCCGCCTGGATCTTGTCCGGAGTCCATTCGACACCGCCCGGAATGCCGTCGATCGTGACACCCTCGTTGAGCAATTTGGTCGCCAAAGCGAGGATATGCTCGGTGCGGATGCAACCGTGACTAAATGCGCGAACTTGGCTGTTGAACTTGCTCCGGGCGTTGGTGTCGTGAAGGTAAATCGCCTTCGAATTAGGCATCACGAACTTGAGCTGGCCGAGCGCGTTCTTGGGCCCCGGCGGCTGGCGCCAACGCAGGATCTTGCCCGTGGCATCCTTGAACGGCACATAGCCGGCCTTGCCCCGCACTTCCCCTTCGATGCTTTTTGGCACCTCCCACCACGGATTAAGGATCACCCCGGTGGCGAGCGCCGACAATTGCGGCGTCGGCGTACTGATCTTGCCGGCCACCGCATGGTGGCGCGACGTGGTCACACCATCTTCGACCAACGCCGCAGTGTATGCCGGCACATTGACGATGATGTAGCGATCACCAAGGTCGCGCGGCAGCCAGCGCCAGCGATCCATGTTGAGGCGGATGCGGTTGACCTTCGCCGTTTCGGTCGCCGGCGTGACTTCCAGCGCGTGGCGCAGCGCGGCATATTGCGGGTGGCTCGGCAACAAACCGCGCAAGGCGTCGGGGACGCGGTGTTGGGTGAGCGCGGCCTGCAGCAACAGCGCCTGCCGCGCCGGGTCGAGGTCTTTGTCCGGAATGTGCCAGTCCTGGCGGTCGTCACCGCGAACGTGACCGAAGGCCAGGTCCGACGACAAGTGATTGAACCGATCGGTGGCGGCCCCAGAAACGAGCGTTGGGTTGCCCAACTGAAGCGCGGCGATCAGTCCGGCCGGATCATAGTCCGCCGGGTCGAGCCCCTCACTGCCGATCCCCTGGATGAAAAACAGCAACGCCTGTGCGTCGCGCGGGTCCCATAGCGGCGGTGGCAGGACGATTGGCGCCGGCGGGACAATCGCCGGCGGCGGCAGCTGGACCGCGACGGGAGGCTGCGGAACGGCAGCGATCTGGGCCCACGCCCCGGCCCCGGGCAGCGCCAAAAGCGCCGCGAAACCACCCATCAACCTTGCACGCTTGATCATAGCCAACCCATTATATTTGAATGACAACAGCCTCGCCGGGCATACCCTTGGTGCCTTGCCGAAGCCATACACGCGAAGGATCGCCACGGCCAGTGACGCGTAGGACACAGCGGCCAAGAATGGTAAGGAAGCCGCAAACCAATCCTTAAGGGCGATCGATTAGCATCGCTCGATCGTGAGGGAGAATTCGTGTGCCATCCAAGTTCAGCCTTGACGGCGGGATAATCCCGCGGAGCGTCAAGCGCATGTTCGATGAGCGCACCGAGGAGCGGTTCGAAGCCAATGCCCAAGCCGCCACGATGGAGTTTCGCGGCCGCAAACACCCGGTCCGACTGGTCAACACCTCCCCGTCCGGCGCTATGGTAATCTTTTCGCTGGTGCCGCATATCGGCGAGCAAGTTTCGTTTGAGCTCGCTGACCGGGGCCAAGTTTTCGCGACGGTGCGTTGGGTGCGCGACGGGCGCATTGGCATAAGCTTTGACGATACGGCGGAATAGTCTCGCCCGTGGAGATGAATTTTTCGATGATCAAGGCGAGAATCGCCGACGGTGAGGACCCGAGCAATCGGCGCCGTTTTTCGCGCCACGCGGTCGAGCTCGAGGCGCGTGTCCGGGAACTTGGCGAGAGCGGCATCGATGCCCGCATCCTCAACATCTCGGAAAGCGGATTCATGGCGGAAACCGACGGCCGCTTCGAGGTCGGATCGCGGGTGTGGCTGATGCTCCCGGGCCGCGAGCGCGCCAATGCGGTGGTAAAATGGACCGCCGGCGACAAACTCGGCGCCAAATTCGCCGATCCAATCTCGCTTGAAGGCCTCAGCGCCCGCTAGACCACGACCGCCGCTCGCCACCAGCAACCAGCGCCAGCCCCATGCAACCCGCTGCACTTTCGCTCGTTCAATGAGCGGAAGGAAGGTTTGCGTGATGACCAATCCATCGTCAGGCGAGATGCACAGGACATTCGACCCCACGGGCCGGGGCTATCATGCGGTCTATCGTGACCATCAGGTCAATCATTGTCCCGGCTGCGGCCGCACGCATTGGATTATCGGCCGGATTTCGGCCGAATGTGCGTTCTGCTCGACGGCCCTGCCGCTGGCCGAAGCTGGCATGCGCTCCGACACCTCACCGGTGATCATCCAACATAAGAACCGCGAGCACGCCCAAGCCTGGGCCGCCTAGTCCAATCGCTAGGGCGTTCGCCTGACCGGCACCTGGACATTGCACAGGTCGACGCCACCGGCCGGGCGAATATAGAATTGGTCGTGGCGATTGGCGCGCAGCCGCAGATATTGCGCAAAGCTGGCGCTGCTCGTGTCCATATATTGAAATGACGGCCGCTCGCCGGCGGTGATCTGGCTGGCCAACCGGGTGCTGACGATCGGCATGTCCTCGCTGCGCTCCTTGTAAAATCCCAACGCTTCGGTGCCGCGACGCAGCGAACTCAAGCGGTCGATCCCCTCGATCACGCGGCCGACGACGGCGATGTTGCGGTCGAGTTGGCGTGGCCCATGGCCAATCACTGCGTAAAGCTCGCCGCCGGTGCCAGTATCGGGCGACAAATCGCGGCCAACGCCGACGCTGCCATAGCAATGCGCGAGATTGGCCCAGCCTCCCTTGGGACTGTAGGCGATTGGCCAGCCGGACGCATAACCGGCAGCGGGCGCGTAAGGATCGGCAAAACCGAGCGGGCGCACGGCGAGGCCCTTTACAGGCCGGCTGTATTCCGTCGGCGGCTTGGCGACTACGCCCGTCGGGAAGCCCTTCTTGCTGTCGTTATTGCCCCATTGCGCGACATAATTGTCCTGGAGCCTATAGACCGCTGCCCCATCCCAATATTGCCCGCGGGCGAGGCCGCGGATGTTGGCGACGTGGATCGGCGCGAACGCCGGCGCGAGTTGAACGACGACCCGGCCGCCATCCTTGAGGTCAATGACCAGCAGGTCATCGGGGTTGATCGTCCGCCATGCCGCCGGCGGCGCTGCCGTAACGATGTCGTTGGGGGTCAACAGCTTGGGCGGTGCCGCGCCAAGGAGGAACCCGGCGGTACCGATCAGGATCAAGGGGCGCATGGATCTGCCTTTCATTAACTGCGGTTGGTCTAGCCGAGCCTGGTTCTGACGGCTATCGGGCCGCGAACATGTATCTTGCTACTCTGATGTTGCTCGGGTCGGGCGAGCTCGGCCGCGAATTTGCCATTGCCGCCAAGCGCCTTGGCTGCCGGGTGATCGCCTGCGACCGCTACGCCCAGGCCCCAGCGATGCAATGTTCGGACGCGTTCGAAGTGTTTTCGATGCTCGACGGGGCTGCGTTGCGGGCGGCGGTTGAGAAGCATCGGCCCGACGTCATCGTCCCCGAGATCGAAGCCATCGATACCGCCACTTTGGCCGAGCTGGAACGCGAGGGTTGGCGCGTGGCGCCGTCGGCCAAGGCGGTGCAGCTGACCATGAACCGCGATGGCATCCGCGAATTCGCCGCCCGCGAATTGGGCCTCGTCACTTCGCGCTACAAGTTCGCCGAGAGCCGTGAAGAAGCGCTGGCCGCGGCGCAAAGCGTCGGGCTGCCGTGCGTCATCAAACCGGTCATGTCGAGCTCGGGCAAAGGGCAGAGCACCGCCCGGACGGTCGAGGAAGTCGGCGTCGCCTGGGACTATGCGGTGGCCAAGATGCGCGGCGACCGCCCCCGCGTAATCGTCGAGGAATTCATCGCCTTCGACAGCGAGATCACGCTGCTGACCGTCGCCACTCAGACCGGGGTTTTGTTCTGCGCGCCGGTCGGCCATCGGCAGGAGGCGGGCGATTATCGCGAAAGCTGGCAGCCCGCGGGCATTCCCCGGGGGGCGCTTGAATCGGCGCAAAACCAGGCGCGCAAGGTCGTCGAGGCGCTCGGCGGGACCGGCATTTTCGGCGTCGAATTCTTCATTCGTGGCGACGAGGCGATTTTCTCGGAGCTCAGCCCACGGCCGCACGATACCGGCATGGTGACGCTGATATCGCAGTCGCCGAACGAGTTCGATCTGCATGCCCGGGCGATCCTCGGGCTGCCGATTCCGGCGATTGAGTTCGCCGGGCCGTCGGCGTCGGCGGTCATTCTCGCCAGCCAGGACAGCGACCGCTTCCGCTTCGAAGGTTTAGCCGAGGCGCTGGCGCTCGGCCACCCGGGCAAGCCCGTCGATGTCCGGCTGTTCGCCAAGCCCAACACTTTGACGAACCGGCGAATGGGTGTCGCGCTTGCCCGCGCGGGCTCGATAGATGAAGCGATTGAAACGGCGATCAATGCTGCTGCGAAGGTCGAAATTCGCTACGAAAGCTGATGCGAAGCTTTCGCGCGCGTGCCGCGTTGAATCGGCGAAGGAGCGAGTTGATGAACGCCAGGCTATTTCTATCGGCGACCGTGCTGCTGACCACCGCCTGCGGCCAGTCACAGCCGACCCAGCCGAAACAGCCAATCGTCGTCCGCAGCCAGGTCCAGGACCAGCTCCACAAGCTTGACGACCTCAACCGGGCGATCGCGCTGAAGCGGGCGCTTTACGATTCAGGCTATACCTGCAAGCGGGTCGAAACCTCGGGCTTTGTCACCGCCTACAAGAACCTCGACATGTGGACCGCGCATTGCACCAACGGCGCCGGCCCCGGTCGCGATTGGGCAATCTTCGCCGGACCCGACGGCAGCGTGCAGGTGCGCGATTGCAAGGATGTCGCGCAATTCGGAATGCCGGCCTGCATCATCAAGCAAGCCCCGAAAGCGACCTAGCTCAGTCGCAGCGGCGGGTCTCTTTATACTCGCCGGCGGACGACTTTTCCTTGATCGTCACGCACTTGCCCTGGCGGGTTTCCTCGCGCCAGCTGCCGTCGGCGTTGGTCACGCGCTCGCCCTTGGGGACGCGCTTGCCGTCCTTGATCTCGTAATTCCAGCTCTTGGGGGTCGACTGGTTCGCCTGCGTGTCTTGCGCGGCGGCGACACTGGCAAAGCCGACGGCCGCGACCAGCGCGACTGCGCCGAACAGGATTGCGGTCTTCGAACTGCGATTCATTGCGGGACTCCTCATTGCCCACCCCTATCATTGCAGAGGTGAACCGAAGCTGACGAGTTGTAAAAGCCCAATCGCGGGAGGCGCTTAGCCCTGCCTCGCTTTGAAGCGGCGGTTGGTCTTGTTGATCACGTAGGTCCGGCCACGGCGGCGGATCACGCGGCAATCCCGGTGGCGCGATTTCAGCGACTTCAAGCTATTGCGAATCTTCATGGCCGGGCGCCTGCCTCGTTTTGGTCGAAATGGTCGGAAGGTCGTTAGACCGACGCCGCCCCTATGATGGGGCCCGGTTGAAGTCAAGGATCGCCCATGCTGAAAGCGCAAGTCGAACCGCGTCGATACTCGTCAACCGGGCCGCTTTCCATGGTGTTGGCAAAGGCCAAACGAAAAACTGCCAAGCGGGAGTTGCGCAGATAAGGGGCGGTCGTCAAAAGCCGGTCATGAGCACGGCAAAGAACGATAAATCCGGCAAGGGGGGACCGCGTTCGCTCCTGAAGTTGCTCGGACCGGGCCTGATCACCGGCGCCGCCGACGACGATCCCAGCGGCATCGGCACCCACAGCCAGATCGGTGCCGAATTCGGCTATGGCCTGGCGTGGACATTCGTCCTCAGTTTCCCGCTGATGGTCGTCATCCAGGAAGTCGCCGCCCAGATCGGTCGCGTTACCGGCGCTGGCATCGCCCGCAACCTCAAGCGCCATTATCCGCGGGTCGTCTTGTGGCTGATGGTCTCGCTGCTGCTGATCGCCAATGTCGTCAATTTGGGCGCCGACCTGAGCGCCATGGGCGCCGCTCTGGCGTTGTTGGCTGGGGGCAATGCCGGACTCTACACCCTGATTTTCGGCATCATCTGCATCGTCCTCGAGGTAGGTTTGAGCTACCCGCGCTATGCGTCCGTGTTGAAATGGACGACGCTGTCGCTGTTTACCTACGTCGGGGTGGTGATGGTCGCGCATGTGCCATGGCCGCACGCGCTGCGTTCGCTGGTGGTGCCCGAATTGCAGTGGAATGCGGCCTACGCCACCGCCTTGGTCGCGATCCTCGGCACGACCATCAGCCCATACCTGTTCTTCTGGCAGGCGGCGCAGGAAATCGAAGAGCAGCACCGGCACCATAGCAAGCCGCTGTGCATCGCCCCGCGCGATGCCGGCCCCGAACTCAAGCGGATCCGGATTGATACCCTAATCGGCATGGCGTTCAGCACCCTAGTCAGCCTGGCGATCGTGTTCGCAACCGCGGCGACGCTGCATGCCAGCGGCGTGCGTGACATCGCGACCTCGTCGCAGGCCGCCGAGGCGCTGCGCCCGATTGCCGGGCAATTCGCCTTTGCCATGTTCGCCATCGGCATCATCGGTACCGGCCTGCTCGCTGTGCCCGTGCTCGCCGGATCGGCCGCCTATGCGGTGACCGAAATGGCCGGGCAGTCGGGCAGCCTCGACGCCAAGCCGCTGAGCGCGCGGCTGTTCTATGCGACGATCGCGGTCACGACGCTGGCTGGCGCGTCATTGAACACGGTCGGCATTGATCCCGCGCGGGCGCTTTATTGGGCGGCGGTGGTCAACGGCATCCTGGCCGCGCCGCTGATGGCGGTGATGATGCTCATCGTCCGCAATCCGCGCGCAATGGGGCGGCTGACGGTGTCCCGGCGCATGATGGTCGTCGGCTGGGCCGCCACCGCCGTCATGGCCGCCTCGTCCGTGCTGTTCCTCGCCTTCGTCGTCGGGCCATTGCTCTGAGTGCATTGGACCGTTGCCAGTTACCGCTCCGCGCGTGGCCCGGCCGGCGCGAAAAGGTCGCCGAAATAATCGCCGGGGTACCATGATGGGCGCGGGTCAGCGTTGGCCAGCGCCCGGGCGATCCGGTAATTGAGCTCGGCGAACCTGGCCCCCGCCGCCCAGCGGATCGGCTGCGCCAAATCGTCGCTGGGTTGGTGGTAGAAAAAGGTCAAATAGCGAGCCCACGCGGCGCGGCCGCCATTGGCATAGCCGGTCATCAGGAACACCGAAGGAATACCGTGCTGAACCAGCCGGTAATGGTCCGACCGAACGAACAATCGCTCTTGCGGCATCGGATCCGGCGACACGGCGATGCCCATTGCACCAGCCGCTTCGGCAACCGTCCGGCCGACAGTCGAATGATCGGCGCCGAAGGCGATCACGTCGGTGAAATCATAAGTCAGCAGCGGCATGTCGAGATTGACCGCGGCGACAATGTGATCGAGCGCCACGGTCGGGTGCGAGGCGAAATAATCGGCGCCGAGCATACCGGGCTCCTCGCCGGTGTTGGCGATAAACAGAATCGATCGCCGCGGCGGTTTCCCTGCGGCGGTGAACGTCCGCGCCGCCTCGATCATCGTCGCCACGCCCGCCGCATTGTCGAGCGCGCCATTGTAAATCGCATCTTCCCCGGGCTGCGCGACCGGCTTGACGCCGAGATGATCGAGATGCGCCATCAACACTACATATTCTTGCGCCAGCCGCGGGTCGCCGCCGGGCAACATCCCAATCACTTCGGGACTGGAAAAATCCTGCCAACTGCTGGTCGCCGAAATCGACAACCGTCCAAGCAAGGCGAAACCGTGGATTGGCCGATCGGCGGACGACCCGACTTGGTCGAGTGATTGCACGGCGCCCTGAAAAACTTGCCGGCTGAGGCTGGGCGAAAAGACCATCACGGTCCCGATCGACCCGGCTTTGCCGACGGCACCCGAAGCATCCACCCAATCGAGGACCGGACGCGAAAGCCCGGGCGCCGGATTGTAGCCGGGCGGGTTTCCGTACGTCAGCTCGGCAATGCCGATCGCGCCTTTGGCGGCGGCGATCTGGTCCTTGGTGAGATCGAGGTGGGCGGCGACTTCTGCAGGCAGCCCGGCGGGCGCCCCGCGCAGCACGACGACGATCTTGCCCTTGACGTCGAGCCCGGCATATTCGTCGATGCCGAGGCGCGGCGCGACAATCCCGTGGCCGACGAACACCATCCCGGCATCGATCGACCTCTGTTTTTCGGTCAGGCTGGGACGCAGTCCGACATCGACATTGTCGATCAGCCGCGACTTGCCGCCGACCACCAGCGCGATTTGTGGCGGCCTGGCGTGGCTGGCGCGCCTCAGCGGGACCGGCAGGAACCAGCCGCCGCCTGGTCCGCCCGCCTTCAGGCCAAGGGCGGTAAATTGCGAGGCGACATATTGGGCGGCAATGGCGTGGCCGCGCGACCCGGTGTCGCGGCCTTCGAGTTCGTCGCTGGCAAGAAACTGCACATGCCCGTGGATGCGGTCCGCCGCCAGTTGGTCCGCGACCGGTGCGGTGGCTGCAACCAGTAGGAAACAGAGCAAAACTCCGGCAAAACGATTGACCGACGGCATCAACCGATCCTGGCCTGCAGTGCTCGCTCCCACGCCAGCGCATGGCTGATGATGGTGTCGATCGCGGCGAAGCGGGGACTCCAGCCAAGCGTGTCGATCAGCGCCCGGTTCGACGCGACCAGCAGCGGCGGATCTCCCGCGCGCCTGGCCCCGATCACGCGGGGAACCGTCTTGCCGGCGACCCGGTCGAGCGCGTCCAGCACCTCAAGGACGGACAAACCATTGCCGTAACCACAGTTTAGCACGAGGTTGTCGTCGGGTTGCTCTATCAGCCGCTCGAGCGCGGCGACATGGGCGTCCGCAAGGTCGCTGACATGCACATAATCGCGCACACAGGTGCCGTCGGGCGTCGCATAGTCGGTGCCGAAGATATCGACATGGTCGCGCTTGCCCGCCGCCGCTTCGACCGCGACCTTGATCAAATGGGTTGAACCCTTGCCGATCTGTCCCGCGCGCAGGTCCGGATCGGCCCCGGCGACATTGAAATAACGCAGCGCGGCGTAGTTGACCGGAAAAGCGGCAGCAGTGTCGGCCAGCATCCGCTCGGTCATCAGCTTCGACGCGCCATAAGGGTTGATCGGCCGGGTCGGATCGCCCTCCTCGATCGGCACGCGATCGGGCTCGCCATACACCGCCGCGGTCGACGAAAAGACGATATGCGGCACTTGCGCGGCCACCGCGGCCGAGATCAGGGCGTGGCTGGCGAGCGTGTTGTTGGCGTAATAATCGAGCGGCTGCACAACCGATTCCGGCACTACGATCGACCCCGCGAAGTGCAGGATCGCGCCAATTTTCTGTTCGGCAAGGATGCGGTCGACCAACGCCCGATTGGCGATCGATCCCGCGAAAAAGGGAACGTCGTCCGGGACCACGTCGCGCGTGCCATTCGACAAATCGTCGATCACCGCCACCGGCCAGCCGCCGTCGCGCAGCGCCAGCACGGCGTGGCTGCCGATATAGCCGGCCCCGCCGGTCACAAGCACTGGAAATCTGGTCATACGTCGGGCTGGCTAGCGGATGACGAGGTTTGGCGCCAGCAATCAGGCGGCACGGCCAGCCATGGTCATGCTCCTGCGCTGTCCAATCCACGCCGGATTTGTTACGACGCTCTCGTCGCCGCGACCGAGTCGGGATGGTTTGACGGACGCCAATCTTACCCGCCATCGGCTCCGCACGAGACGTCAGCGCCGGTCCTGCTGGCCGGCATCCCTGGTGAGGAACCCCATCGCCATGACCCACATCACCACGCCCGACGGCACGCATATCTTCTACAAGGATTGGGGGCCCAAAAGCGCGCAACCGATCGTCTTTCATCACGGCTGGCCGCTTAGTGCCGATGATTGGGACAATCAGATGCTGTTCTTCCTCGGCGAAGGCTTTCGCGTCATCGCCCACGACCGCCGCGGCCATGGCCGTTCGACCCAGACGTCCGCCGGCAATGAGATGGACACCTATGCGGCCGATGTCGATGCCTTGGTGACCGAGCTTGGCCTGACCAATGCGATCCATATCGGTCATTCGACCGGCGGTGGCGAAGTCGCGCGCTATGTCGCCCAGCACGCCAAGGGCCGCGTCGCCAAAGCGGTGCTGGTCGATGCCGTGCCGCCGGTGATGGTCAAGAAAGACTCGAACCCGGGCGGGGCGCCGATCGAGGTGTTCGACGGTTTGCGCACCGCGCTCGCCGCGAACCGTGCGCAATTCTATCTCGATCTGCCGACTGGGCCGTTTTACGGTTTCAACCGGCCGGGCGCGAAAGTGTCGCAGGGCCTCATCCAGAATTGGTGGCGGCAAGGCATGATGGGTAGCGCCCAGGCCCACTACGAGTGCATCAAGGCTTTCTCCGAGACCGACTTCACCGAAGATTTGCAGGCCATCGACGTGCCGGTGCTGGTGATCCACAGCGAGGACGACCAGATCGTGCCTTATGCGGACTCCGGGCCGCTGGCGGTCAAGCTGCTCAAGACCGGACGGCTGATCACCTACAAAGACCTGCCGCACGGCCTGTGCTCAACTCATCCGGAAATCGTCAATCCGGATATCCTCGCGTTCATCCGCGAAGAACAACCGACGGCGCAGCAGCCTCAAGAAACCGCGGCGCCGGCCATGGCGTGATGGCATTGCTCGGGCCCGGCCGCACGGTCGGGCCCAGGCGATCGATGGGAACAGTTGGAGCGTCCGCATTCAGCGCAGGATCATCCGGTCATCCTTGATTTCGACTGAGGAGAAGCGCTGCAGAAAGTCCTGACCGAGGAGCGACATGCCGCCAGAATTGAGCACGACGGCATCGACTCCGTCAGCGCGCGCGCCACCAAGGCGCATGCGATCGATCCGCACGCCCTCGCCATGCACCGCGCCGTCGGCGCCTTCGCCGATGACATCGTTCATGCCGATCGACGTGGCGATGCCGGCGCTGCGGGCATCGTCGCGCGACAAAGCGACGCTGCTGGCGCCAGTGTCGACCAGCATGTGCACCAAGGTGCCATTGATCTCGACATCGGCGTAGAAGTGGCCGTCGGCGCTGCGGTCGAGAGCGACGGCATTGCCGTCAATCGCGGGCGTTTCAGAATTATTCGCGCGTTTCTCCGGACCGGTCGACGAGCCTGCCGATGGGCGCGCAATATGGTCGCCATTGCTGGACTGACCGGTGGTCGGCTGAAACCGTCCGGCCATCGCGCCGAACAGGCCCATAAAGACCATGATGATGAGAAGATAGCGTCCCACGGACAGCAAGATACGGCGCTTGCGTAAAGAAATTTTCAACACCGCCGACGAAGAGCTTTCTACACCTCGCTGGTCCCGGCGGCGCCATCCGGATGGTCGAGGGCAATCCGGCCACCGCAATGCGTCGACCCGCTGCGTCGGCCACGGGGCTTCCCACGCGAGTCCCGCCGCATTATCAGGTCGGGCTCAATCCACCCCAATTTCCCAAGAAGGTTTCATGACACTAACAATTTCGAGCGCGTTCGACGCGGGCAACATTCGCGTCGTCAAGATTGATGGCGATCAGGTCGAGCTGGAGATCGTCAAGGATCACAAGTCCGACTTCTACCAATGGTTTTACTTTCGCCTGGCCGGCGCGGCGGGACGCGACGTGACGCTGCGCATCGTCAATTGTACTGGCTCGGCCTATCCGCACGGCTGGCCGGATTATAAAGCGTGTCTGTCGGTCGACCGCGAGGATTGGGTGCGCGTTGCCGACACCATTTATGCCGACGGCGTGCTGACCATTAATCTGACCCCGCCGACCGATTGCGTCTGGCTCGCCTATTTCGCGCCTTACTCGATGGAGCGGCACCACGATCTGGTCACCGCGATCGCCGGACAGGAAGGCGTTGGCTATACGTCGCTCGGCAAATCGCTCGACGGCCAGGACATCGACTGCCTGACCATCGGCGAAGGCGAATTGAAGGTTTGGCTCTACGCTCGCCAGCACCCCGGCGAATCGATGGCCGAATGGTGGATGGAAGGCGCGCTCGAGAAATTGTGCGATCCCGACGATCCGGTGTCGCGCGTCCTGCGCCGCGAATGCACGTTTCGCGTCGTCCCCAACATGAACCCCGACGGGTCGCGCCGCGGCCACCTGCGGACCAATGCGGCCGGCGTCAACCTCAACCGCGAATGGCATGCGCCGAGCGCCGAGCAGAGCCCCGAAGTGCTGTGGGTCCGCAATGCGATGGATGACAGCGGCGTCGACTTTGCCATGGACATCCACGGCGACGAAGCGATTCCGGCCAACTTCCTCGCCGGTTTCGAGGGCATCCCCTCGATCACCGAGCGCCAGACGGACCTGTTCAAGATCTTCAGCGAAATGCTCGAGCGACTTTCGCCCGATTTTCAAACCACCAAAGGTTATCAGGTCGCCGCCCCGGGCGAGGCCAATATGTCGATGTCGACGACCCAGCTGGCCGAGCGCTATGGCTGCGTGTCGATGACCCTGGAAATGCCGTTCAAGGACAATTTCAACCTGCCCGACCCGGTCTACGGCTGGTCGCCGCAGCGGTCGAAGTATCTCGCCGCGGCGTGCCTCGATGCGCTTCACGGCATCCTGCCCGACTTGAAGAACGCTAAGCCCAGCTGATGCCCACCTTGGTTCTCCTGCGGCACGGCCAATCCCGGTGGAACCTCGAAAACCGCTTCACCGGCTGGTGGGACGTCGACTTGACCGACCAGGGCATGGCCGAGGCACGCGCCGCGGGCACCCTGCTCAAGGACCGCGGGTTCGATTTCGACCGCTGCTTCACCAGCGTCCTGACGCGGGCGATCCGGACGCTCGACCTGGTGCTCGCCGAGATGGACCGGCTGTGGCTCCCAGTGGCCAAGGACTGGCGATTGAACGAACGCCACTATGGCGCCCTCACCGGCCGCAACAAGGCCGAGATGATCGACCAGGTCGGGGCCGAGCAGGTGCAAATCTGGCGGCGCTCATTCGACATCCCCCCGGCGCCATTGCCGACCGACAGCCCGTACGACGTCGCTGGCGATCGCCGCTATGCCGGCATCGCCGTGCCGCGCACCGAAAGCCTCCAGGACACCATTGCCCGGGTGCTGCCTTATTACGAGGCCGCGATCGCCCCGGCGCTGCGGGCCGGCGAACGCGTGATCGTCTCTGCTCACGGCAATTCGCTGCGGGCGCTCGAAAAGCATCTGTCCGGCATCGGCGATGCGGATATCGTCAGCCTCGAGATCCCAACCGGCGAACCGATTGTCTATGAACTCGCCGACGATCTTACTGTCCGCGACCGCTATTATTTGGCCGAGCGCGCTTAAGCCGCGGCGGACTTTTTCCGGTACATCGCCTCGTCGGCGCGATCCATGATCGTCTCGGCGTCATCGTCGGCGGCGATGATGCCGACGCCAATTGCGACGCTCAACGGCAGGGGCGCGCCTTCGTGGGTAAATTCACACGCGGCGATCCGCTCGACCAGCCGGGCCGCCGTCTCGGCGGCAATAGCTTCGTCGGCATGTTCCAGGATGATGCCAAATTCGTCGCCACCCAAACGCGCGACGCAATCGCCGCTACGCACGCCGCTGACCAGCATCTCGGATACCCGGATCAGCGCTTCGTCGCCGGCCTGGTGCCCGTGCTGGTCGTTGATGCTCTTCAATCCGTCGACATCCACGAACAGCATCGCGCCGTGATCGCCGTAACGCTGCACGCGGGCGATCAGCGCTTCCAACTGGCGCATGAAGCCGCGGCGGTTGGGAAGCCCGATCAGCGGGTCGAGATGGGCCAGCTGGTCGAGCTGCTGGACCTTTGATTCCAGCCGCGCGATTTCACCCCGCAGGCGCGCAATCTCTGCGGCCAGTTGTTCGGGATTGGAAATATCTACAAGCGGATCAGCCATGACTGACACTAATTCGATTCCCCTGTCCGGACCATAGCGTGAATCTCCGGATCCGGAAATCCGTGCCGCCGTGGCACGATTGCGCGCCGGTGATCATGTTCCTAAACGACCGTGGAGTGTTTTTCGTGACAATGGGATGAATGATGAGCGAGCCGCCGGTCGGGATCATCATGGGCAGCAACTCCGACTGGGAGACGATGCGCCACGCGGCCGAGACGCTCGACACGCTCGGCGTCGCCCACGAAGTGAAGATCGTGTCGGCCCACCGGACGCCCAAGCGCCTCAATGACTATGCGGCCGCGGCCAAGGGGCGCGGGCTCAAACTGATCATCGCCGGCGCCGGCGGAGCCGCGCATCTACCTGGCATGGCCGCCGCGATGACCTCCTTGCCAGTCCTGGGTGTGCCGATCGAGACTGCTACGCTGAAGGGCCTGGATAGCTTGCTGTCGATCGTTCAGATGCCCGCCGGCATTCCCGTCGGGACGCTGGCGATCGGTAAGCCAGGCGCGATCAATGCCGCGCTGCTTGCCGCCGCGATTCTTGCCATCGATGACAAGGCGCTTGGGGCGCGTCTCGAAGCATATCGTCATGCCCAGACCGCGTCGGTTGCCCAAACGCCTCTATGATTGTTGCGCCGGGCTCCACCATCGGCATCATCGGCGGCGGCCAATTGGGCCGCATGCTGGCCATGGCCGCGGCTGAGCTTGGCTATCGCTGCCACATCTTTGCCCCCGACGACGCGCCCTGCGCCGCGGCGGTCGCCGCCGCCCATACCCAAGCAGCGTTCGACGACGCCGAAGCGCTGGGTCAGTTCGCCGCCGCGGTCGATGTGGTCACGTACGAGTTCGAGAATTTGCCGGTGGCGCCGCTGGCCGCACTGGGCGCCAAGATGCGCCCCGGCGCCCGCTCCCTCGCCAGCGCCCAGGATCGCTGCGTCGAAAAGGAATTCGTCGCCAGCGTCGGCGGGCGAGTGGCGCCATGGCGAACGATTGATGGTCCGAACGATGTCGCGGCGGCCATCGCCGCGCTTGGCCTGCCGCTCGTGCTCAAAAGCCGGCGGTTCGGCTATGACGGCAAAGGCCAGGCTTGGGTTCGCGATCCGTCCGAAGCGCGCGACGCCTGGGACGCGATTGGCGCGCCCGCCGGCATCGCCGAAGCCGCGATCGATTTTCTCGCCGAATTCTCGGTCGTACTGGCCCGCACCGAAGCCGGCGAATGCGCGCTGTGGGACAGCCCGCGCAACACTCATGAAAGCGGCATCCTGCGCCGGTCCGAGCTGCCCGCCGGCGATCCGATCGAACGCCAGGTCGGCGAAGCCCAGGCAATCGCTCGCCGCATCGCTGATGCGCTGGGCCATATCGGTGTCCTGACCGTCGAGTTCTTCGCCTGCGCCGACGGGCCATTGGTCAACGAAATCGCGCCCCGGGTCCACAACAGCGGCCATTGGACCATCGAGGGCGCCGAGACGTCGCAGTTCGAACAGCACATCCGCGCGGTGTGCGGGCTGCCATTGGGCTCGACCAAACGCACGGCTCGCCAGGTGGCGATGACCAATTTGATCGGCGACGAAGCCGACGACTGGGCGGCGCCGCTCGCCGAGTCCGGCACTCACCTCCACCTCTACGGCAAGGGCGAAGCCCGCCCCGGCCGCAAGATGGGCCACGTCACCCACTTAAACTAAGTTGAGACTGCACCGGCCCGCGCCCCCACCCGGCCACCCATTCAGTGTACGCTCGTGGGTGGCCGGGTGGGGGTGCGGGCCGGTGCCGCATTTTGCGAAGCAACGCCTAGCGCGGCTGGATCACCTCGATCGGCATGTGCAATTTCTCGAGTTGCGGCCGGATCTTGGCAGCTTCGCCAACCACCACCCAGACGAAACCGTTGGGATCGATCGCCTGGCGCAGCGCCTGGTCGACGGCAGCGTTATTGAGGGCACGATAACGGTCGCCTAGCAATTCGTAATAATTGTCGGGGCGGCCGTAGAGTGTGTTGGTCTGCATCGCGCTGAGTACCGCACTGCCCGTTTCAAACTGCCCTGGCAGGCCGCCGATGCTGTTGGCGACCGCACGCACCCGCTCGGCGTCGGTGACACCCTTGGCCCCAAGCAGCGCCCGGATCTCGGTCATCAGCGCCGCGATCGAGTCTCCGGTGCGATCCGCCTGGACCGGCGCCTGGACAAGGAATGGCACCGCGGCCACCGTCAGCTGGGGGAAGCCAAACGAGCCATACGACCATCCCTTGCGCTCCCGCAGCTCAAGATTGATGCGCGACGCGGTGCTGCCGCCAAGCACGTCCGAGCCGGCAAACAGCGCCGTATTTTCGGCCCGCGGGTCGACCGGCGTCAGCTCGCCGCCAAAGATCATGGACTGCGGCGAACCCGGCCGATCGATGAGGACGATGCGCGGCGATAGGGGACGCGCCGGCAATGGCCCGAAGCTCTTGGTGCCACGTTCGCCGGCCGGTGCTTGCCAGGTGCCAAGCGCGGTTTCGAGGATCGGCTTGAGCGCCGCCAGCGGCTGGTCGGAAACGACGAAAATCTCGGCGTTGTCGGGCCGTAGCCAGCGATCCTTGAACGCGATCAATTGCGCGCGACTGAAACCCTTGACCGCGGCGTCATTGCCCTGGGACGTCGTCGCATACGGATGGTTCTCCCCGTACAGCAACGCCGGCAGGGCGCGCGCGGCCATCGAACCGGGCGTCGTCTTGGCCTGCGCGATCGCGGTCAGCAGCTGGCTGCGGACCCGTTCGATCTCGCTCGGCGCAAAGGCCGGCCGCTCGATAATCTCGGTCATTAGCCCGAGCGAGGGCACCAGGTTTGGACTGAGCGCCGACAGCACGACAAAGCTGCGATCCGACGATCCGCCGCTATTCAGGCTGGCCCCCAACCGCTCCTTGGCTTCGGCAATTTGCTGCGCCGAATATTTCTCGGTGCCTTCGTCGAGCAGCGCCATGGTCATGTTCTGCAGGCCGCGTTCGGCGGGCTGATCGGCGGCAAAGCCGGCATCGAAGCTGAGCACAATGTCGGTCAACGGGGCGGCGGCACGCTGGGCGTACGTGACCTTGATGCCGTTCGCCAGCGTCGTCCGTTCGACGTTTGGAAAATCGAGCGCTTCGGGCGGCGCGGCGGGCGGCATCTGGCGCTTGATCGACGCCACCTTGATGTCGCTGGCCTTGGCCGGCGGCGGTCCCTTGGCTTCCTCATAGGGTGGCCGATCGCCGGGCTCGAGCCGGACGCTGAACACTGGCCGCCCCAACCACTGCCGCATGGCGTCGCGAACCTGCGTCGGCGTCGCCGCGGCATAGGCATTCAATTGCTTGCGGTAATAATCCGCGTCGCCGGCATAGAGTTTGCCTTCCGCCAGCGACGACGCCTTGCCGCCATCGTCGCCGACTTTTTCGAGCGCCCGGATGCTGCCCGACACGGCGACCGTGGCGGCGCGGCGCATTTCATCCTCGGTCGGTCCTTCGGCGAGGAATTGGGCGACGACTTCGTCGAGCCGCTTTTCGACCAGCGCCGGATCAACGCCCGGTTTCACCGAAGCGTCGATCTCGAACAGGCTCATGCGTTGGAACGGCTGCACATTGGCGCTGACCGACACGGCAATCTTCTCGTCGCGAACCAGGATCCGGTCGAGCCGCGAACTGCTCAACCCGCCGAGCACGGCGGCGCCGATGCCCAAAGGCGCCAGCTGGTCGGACAGCAGGCCGGGCACCGCCCAGTGGCGCTGGATCTGCGTCGTCGCGACGCGGTCCTTCATGATGATCGATTTTGGCGCAGCCAGCGTCGGTACGTCGGCCGCCGCCGGGGTGTTGACCGGGCCGCGTTTGATCGCCCCGAAATATTTGTTCATCAGCCCGCGGGCTTCGTCGGGGGTGATGTCGCCGGCCAGCGCGATGACCGCATTGTTGGGGCCATATTTGTCGAGGAACCACCGCTTGACGTCAGCCAGGCTGGCGGCGTCGAGATCGGCCATCGAGCCGATCGTGTCGTGGTGATAGGGGTGGCCTTCGGGGAACAGCGTCCCAAGCACTTCATAATCGACCAGCCCGCCCGGCTGGTTGTCGCCCTGGCGCTTCTCGTTCTGGACCACGCCGCGCTGCAAATCGAGGCGCTTCTGGTCGACCGCCGGGAGCAGATAGCCCATCCGGTCGGACTCCATGAACAGCGCTTTTTCAAGCGCGCTTTTGGGCACCGTCTCGTAATAATTGGTGCGGTCGAACCAGGTCGACCCGTTCCAGTCGGTCGCCCCCAATTGCTCGAGAAACGAGAAGATGCCTTCGCGGACATTGTCCGAACCGTAGAACATCAAATGTTCGAACAAATGCGCGAAGCCGGTCTCGCCCTTGGGCTCATCCTTCGACCCCACATTATACCAGACGCTGATCGCCACCACCGGCGCTTTATGTTCTTCGTGGACCAGCACGGTGAGACCGTTGTCGAGCTGGAACTCGGTGTGCGGGATATTGACCTGCGCCACCAGCGACGCCAGCGGCGCCGGCTCGTCGGCGGCTGGCACCACCGCTACCGGCACCGCGGGCGGCGGGGCCATCGCCGCTGGCTGCGGCGCGGTGGCGCAAGCGGCCAGCGCGGAAGCGCTGGCAAGCAATAGGGTCAGGCGGCGGGTAAGGCGCATGGCGGTGGAGCTCCGGGAGAGAAATCTCGTTGAAGCCGAAACTTAGCCAACCCTGCCCGCGACGCAACGCCGGCTGGTCAAAACGCCCGACTTTTCGACGAACTGTCGGGAAAGCGGCCGGTCTCTCCCGCCGTTCCTCACTTATTACGGCCTCGATGCCGACGGCTTGACCGCTCCTTTAGATTGTATACATAATACAATATGGAAGCTGTCGTGCTCAACCTTCGGATCCGCGACCGGGTGCGCCTGATCGTCAGGGACCGCATCGTCTCCGGCCATTTCAAAGGCGGACAGCATCTCGAGGAAGTCGCGCTGGCCAGCGATCTCGGGGTTAGCCGCACACCGCTGCGCGAGGCGCTGTTCGGCCTCGAGGAGGAAGGGCTGGTGATCTCGCGGCCGCATCGCGGCTTCGTCGTCGCGCCCGCGGACCGGCAAGCCGTCCGCGATCTTTATCCGATCCTCGGCAGCCTTGAGGCCCTCGCCGTCGAGACCTCGAACAGGGCCTTGCGCGACGACGTCAGCGGCCTTCGCCTTCTCAACGCCAGGCTCCAGACCGCGCGCCCCGATCGAGCTGCGGCGGCGGACAGGGCGTTCCACGTCGCCCTGCGGCGGCGCTGCCCCAATCAGCGGCTCCTCGACATGCTCGACCGCCATGAAGCGCTCGCTCACCGCCTCGATGGCGCGATCCGTCGCGGCATGGCCGACGTCCCGGGATCCCACGACCAGCACGCGATCATCGTCGAGGCGATCGCGGCGGGCGATTTCCTCGGCGCGGCGCATGCCGTCCGCGACCATTGGCGAAGCGGCGAGCAAACCGTTCTCGCCTGGCTTGAGCAAAATGACCCACGCTAGCCGCTTTCTGACGCCGGCTTGCGTAATTGCGCTGCTGGTTGCCGGTGCCCCCGCTCCGGCGCAGGACATGCCAAACCCCGATGCGGGGCCGGAGGCCATCGCCAAGCTCGGACAGGCGGCAAGCGTCGGCGCCATGCTCGATGGTTTGAAAGCGGCAGCGCCGTCGCGCACCATCCTGTTTCGCAACGTTCGCGTGGTTGATCCCGTGACTGGACGGGTCTCGACGCCAAATCAGGTGCTGGTGCGCAACGGATCGATCGTCGCGGTCGGCCGCCGGGTCGCGGCTCCTGCCAAGGCGTTCGCAATCGACGGCCGCGGCCAATATCTTGCTCCGGGCCTGGTCGACTCCCATTTTCACACCAATTCGCCGGCGGCGCCGCTGCTCAACCTTGCCAATGGCGTCACCAGCGTGCGCGAGATGGATGGCTTCGCGTGGATGCTGCACTGGCGGGCGCAAGCGCGGAACCGGCGGATGCTAGCGCCGGTCCCTTATGTCGCCGGACAGATTATCAATGGCTTCGACATGGGCGGCTATGCGGTGGTGCCGAAATCGATCGACGATGCCCGCGCCATTGTTCGCCGCCAGGCCGCGTGCGGCTTTGAATTTATCAAGGTGCACAACGTCGTCCCGTTGGCCACGTTCGACGCCATCGCCGCCGAGGCCAAAGCGGTTGGCCTGCCGCTGGTCGGCCACGTTCCCCATGACATCCCGGTGCGCCACGCCGCCGACGTCGGCATGCGGACGATGGAACATCTCAAGGGTTGGCTGAACGACCGCAACCTCGAACTTGGCGACCGCGACTATCAGGTCGCGGCCGATTTCCCGGCGCTGTGGGTGGTGCCGACACTCTACAGCACGCACGAGAGCTTGCGCGGGAAAGATGCGCTCGCGGTGCTGGATTCCCCCGACGGCGCGTACATCCCGCCGGCGGTCCGCGCCGAACTGCGCGGGATGGTCAATGAAGCTCCGAACCGCGTGCTAATCGCGCGCCAGGCGCAACTGCCCAAGATGATCACCATCATCCGCGCGCTGCACCAGGTTGGCGCCCGCTTCCTCGCCGGGACCGACGCCGACGGCGGACCGTACATGGTCGCGGGCTTCGCCTTGACCGAAGAACTGCGGCTGATGATGACCGCGGGCCTGTCGGCGCCCGAGGTCCTGCGCGCCGCGACCTCCGAGCCCGCAATCGCCTTCCGTCACCCCGGCGAATTCGGTCAGATCAAGCCCGGAATGCGCGCCGATCTCGTGCTGCTGCCGCGCAATCCGCTCGTCGATCCGCTCGTTTACCGCGACAATCGCGGCGTCATGGCGAACGGCCGCTGGTTGAGCCGGCCGGCAATCACCGCGGCCCTGGCCAAGGTTCGGCGCCTGTTTGCAGCGCCTGCCAATCCCGCATCGCGCTCCGCTGATCGGCTGGCCCGCGATGTCCGCCGGATCGCCGCTTCCGGTTATGTGTTCGACGCGGCGAAGCTCGCCAACGCGGCAACGGCGCTGACCAAGGCCGGGGCTGTCGGTCCCGCCGGACAATTGCAGGCCCTGGCCGACGCCGAGAACCAGTGCCCGGCGAAATCGTAACCCATTGTGCCCGTTCGGCGCGGCTGCGCGCCGCGCCGACGGAAAATCGTCAATGCGCGACGGGCGCCGCCGCTGCCGCATTGGCTGGGAGCCCGCCCAATTGGGTAACCAGTTTGATGTAGGCGTCGAGGTAGGCCAGCACGATGATCTGGCCGATCTCGGTGTTTTGATATCCGGTCGCCCCGGCGGCGCCGAAGCCACCCCACCAGCCCGCGCCGCCGCCACCGGCCCAGCTCAAGTCGCGCTTCCTGAAATAGCCTTCGACCAGGGCTTCTTCCTCGGTCGTCCGGGCGTTGACGATCGACAAAGTGACGTTGGCCTCGCCTTTCTTGACGCTGATGCCGCCGGCCAGGCCGCCGATGACGCTGCCGGCACCGCCGCCGAACAAGCCGCCGATCGCGCCGCCAAGCCCGGCGCCGACCCCGCCGCCGCCCGAATTCTTGTTGGTCGAGACGATGTCCGGCTCGAGGAAATAATCGGCGGTCTTGACCTGGCCCTTGCCGACGTTGGAGCCGCTTTGCAGCTCGCCATTGTCGGCCAGCGCGCGCTCCATTGCCCGGCTCTGCATCGATCGGCCGCGATTGACGAGCCCGAAACAGCCCGATTTCTGGACGAAGATCTTGAGGATCGCTTCGGGGCTGCCAAGGTTCAGTTCGCGCCACCACTGATTTTCGGGCTCGACGATCGCGATCGTCCCCAGCCGCCGCGTGCACACCGGGATTTCCTGCATGCCGCGGGCCTGGTCCTGGCGTCCGGAACTCGGGCTGGCCTGCTTGGCATAAGCAGGCGCGGCGGTCAGCGCGGCGGCGGCGATGACGAACAATGCGGTGCGAGCGGTCATGGTGATCCCCCTGATCTGCGAAGGAAGGCCCGGCCGGACTGCTACCCCACTCGCCACGTCGCGCGCCTTCGTTGCGCAGCCTTAACATCGAACGCCCGCGCCCGCAAAGCGCCGGATGGCGAAAATCAGGCCGCGGCAATCCGACTGCGCCGCGCGGCAACCATCGGTCGCCCGATCGGCTCGGCGGAATTTCTCAAGCGGCGCGAAGCCGACTTTGTCCGGGTGTTTCGGCGAGCCAGGCCGGGCCGCCTCCCCTCCTGTCTAATGTCCGCAATGGGTGGAAAGCGGACACTGGCAGAGTGAACCGGCTTTCG
>NZ_JANMCO010000053.1:0-5853 GCF_031361285.1 Sphingomonas sp. | reverse complement strand
GCCGAGAATTTTTCCTGGTAGTGGACGGTCAGCGGGAAGAAGTCCTGGCCCGGCTTGACGGTCTTGGCGGCGGTCACCGCGCAGAGGACGACGGTTTCGCCAAGGGTCGCGAGCACCGCGCCATTGGCCTGGCGGGCAACGTGGCCCGTTTCGAGCTTCAGCGTCTTGCCGCCGAGGTCGATTTCTACAGTCTTGATATTGAACATGTGGTTTCCTTCACCCGGCCGCCAAATGCGCGCCGGGACATCAGTGCAGGCAAGCCGGCCTGCTGCGGTTCGGGGCACTGAAACGGCCCCCCACGGTTACCCCGCCGAATTGCGGGGTTTCCTTGAGTGAAGGGCGCCCGAAAGCGCCCGGTGAAATTACTTACGCAGACCCAATTTGGCGATGAGATCGGTGTAGCGTTTCTCATCCTCGCGGCGGAGATAATCCAGCAGCGAGCGCCGCTTGTTGACCATCATCAAAAGGCCGCGCCGCGAATGATTGTCCTTGGCGTGGGTTTTGAAATGCTCGGTCAACGTATTGATGCGGCTGGTAATGATCGCCACCTGGACTTCGGGCGAACCCGTATCGTCGGCGCCGCGGCCATGATCCTTGATCAATTCAGCCTTGCGTTCGGTCGTAATCGACATCGTCAAACTCCTTATTCAAAGGTTGAACCCGCGCACGACCCGGAGGCCGCCTGCCAAAGCTTCCACCAACGCCACCGGGACTTCGTCCAGGCACGCAAGCTGAAGCCCCGGCGTCGCGGGGAAACCGGCAAGCGTCTGTCCATGTCGGAGCAGCTGGGCTTGGCCGGGGGTGACGGGGAGGGCCGGGATGTCGTCCAGCGCCGCGGTTAGCGGAAGTACCGCCCCATCGAATTGCCGCGCCTTAGCGGCTTCGCTCAAAAAGTCCAGCGAAATGGCCTGTTCGAGAGAGAACGGCCCGGCACGCGTGCGGCGCAACTTGCTGACGCGCCCGACCGTGCCGAGCGCCTGGGCGATGTCGCGCGCGAGACTGCGGATGTAAGTGCCCTTGGAAACGGTGGCCAAGAGGGTCGCCTCGTCGGCACAGCTCTCCAGCAAACGCAGTTCGTGGACCGCCACGGACCGCGCCTTCATCTCGACCTGCTCGCCGGCGCGCGTTCGCTCGTAGGCCGGCTTTCCTTCGATCTTCAGCGCTGAGTACGCCGGCGGGACCTGTTCGATCACGCCGGTAAAGCGATGCAGGACCGCCTCGACGGCATCCCGGTTGGGGCGAACTGCGCTGGTAGCGATCACTTGACCCTCGCCGTCGAGCGTATCGGTCTCCTCGCCGAAGCGGATCGTGAACGCATAGGCCTTGGTCGCGTCGAGCATACGGCTGGCGAGCTTGGTCGCTTCGCCAAGCGCGATCGGCAGGACGCCGCTGGCCAGCGGGTCGAGCGTCCCGCCGTGGCCGACCTTGGTCTTGGGCTCGCCCGCTTCCTTGAGGATGCGCTTGATCGCGGACACCGCCTGGGTCGAGCCGAGGCCGACCGGCTTGTCGAGGATGATCCAGCCGTGGAGCATCAACCGACGTTGACGCCAGCGATCCCCAAAAGCCATCCGGCGAGATTATCCACAATCGGCGAAATCACCCGCCTGACGATGTCGGCGCTGGGAGAGAGCATCGGTAGCACCAGCAGCAGGAAGACGAACACCAGCAGCGAATAGCGGCCAATGCCGCGGAATCGCTGCGCGGCGCCGTCGGGCAGCAGCCCTTCGACCACATGGCCGCCGTCGAATGGTGGCAGCGGGATCAAATTGAAGATGGCGAGGAAGATGTTGATCAGGACGAAATTGATCGAATTCTGGGCGATGAACAGCGCCGCCGGGCTGGCGACGCCCGCCGTCACCCACAGGGTCGCGCCGACGATGGCGGTGCCGATGACCGCCAGCAGCAAGTTCATGCTGGGGCCCGCCAGCGCCACCAGCACCATGTCGCGGCGCGGATTGCGCAGGCGCTGGTAATTGACCGGCACCGGCTTGGCCCAGCCGAAGATCGGCGCGTGGGCCAGCGCGAGCAGCATCGGCAGGATGATGGTGCCGAATGGGTCGACATGGCGGATCGGGTTCAAGGTCAGCCGCCCTTGCTCGGCGGCGGTTGGGTCGCCGAACCGCCGCGCCACCAGCCCGTGCGCGACCTCGTGGAAAACGATGGCGATGATCAGTGGCACCAGCCAGGTAGCGATTTGATAAAAAGTGTCGGTATTCATAGCGGCCATTCGTCCTTCAAAATCGCGAACAGCACGGTATCGCGGACGTGGCCGTTCCAGGTGATGCGGTCGGCGCGCATGACGCCTTCGCGCACCGCGCCAAGCCTTTTCATCGCCGCCTGCGAGCGTTGGTTGCGGCGGTCAACGCGAAATTCAACCCGGCGATAGCCGCGGTCGAACGCGTGGCGCAGCATCATGTCCTTGGCGCGGCGGTTGAAACCGATGGCGCGGAACGCGGGGCGATAAAAGGTGCTGCCGATCTCGAGCGTTTGCCGGCCGTCGTCCACATTGAGGAAGCAGCTCATGCCGACGAACTGGCAGCCATCGTAGAGCGCGAACGGCACCCACTGGCGCTTGAGCAAAGCGTCGAAGCTCGCGTCGAAATGCTCGGGGGCGTAGCTGACGTAATAAATTTGCCAGATGTCCGGATCTTCGGCGCAGGCGGCGCGAAGAAGGTCGCGATGCGCCTCGGCCAACCGCTCGGCGCGGCAACCGTCGCCGGTCATCGGGTCGTCGAGGTTCATTCCCGGCCGATGTCCCGCGCGACTTTGGGTGCTCGCAGCAGCTGGTCGATCTTGCTGCCTTCGTCGAAGCTCTGGTCGGCGAGGAACTTGATCTTGGCCGCATATTTGGTGGTCATCCGCCGCGCCACTTCCTTCTGGAAGAAAGCGGTGTTGGTGCGCAGCGCCTTCAGCACGACATCCTCGTCCTGGCCGAGCAGCGGTTTCACGAACACGGTGGCGTGGCGGAGGTCGGGCGACATGCGGACTTCGGTGACGCTGACGAGGTGACTGGCGAGCGTTTCGTCATGGACGTCGCCGCGCAACAGGATTGCCGACAAGGCGTGGCGCACCTGCTCGCCGACGCGGAGCAGACGGACCGAACGGCCCTCGGGGGTTTCGACCTTGCGCATTCTATTAGCCCCGCGCCGTCATTGCGAGCGAAGCGAAGCAATCCAGCTTCTTTGTTCTGGCTGGATTGCCGCGTCGCTGCGCTCCTCGCAATGACGGCTGAACGGGTTTGCCATTACAGCGTCCGCGCGCGCTCCTCGGTCTCGAAGACTTCGAGATTGTCGCCCGGCTTGATGTCGTTGGTGTCGGCCAGCAGCACACCGCATTCCATGCCGGCGCGCACTTCGGCGGCGTCGTCCTTGAAGCGGCGCAGCGAGGTGATGGTCGTCTTCGACACGATAACGTCGTCGCGGGTGAGGCGGGCGTGGAGGCCTTTGCGGATGACGCCTTCGAGGACCAGCAGGCCGGCGGCCTTATCCTTCTTGCCGGCCGGGAAGACTTCCTTGACCTCGGCGCGGCCGACGATCGTTTCGATGATTTCCGGACCCAGTTCGCCGGCCATCGCGCCCTTGGCCCAGTCGGTCAGGTGATAGATGACGTCGTAATAACGCAGCTCGACCTTGTGGCGGGTGGCGATCTCGCGGGCCTTGGCGTTGGGGCGGACGTTGAAGCCGATGATCGGCGCGCCGCTGGCCCCGGCCAGCGTGACGTCGCTCTCGGTGATGGCGCCGACGCCCGAATGCAGGATGCGGACGCGGATTTCGTCGGTCGACAGGCGGTTCAAGGCGTGGACGATGGCTTCGACCGAGCCATGGACGTCGGCTTTGACGACCAGCGGGAACTCCATCATCGTTGACGCCCGCGACGCGAACATGTTTTCGAGCGTCACCGGCGCGGTGGTGGTGCGCTTGCGGTCGAGCAGGCCCTGGCGATAGGCGGCGACTTCGCGCGCCCGGGGCTCGTTCTCGACGACGGTGAACGGTTCGCCGGCGGCGGGGACGGCGGACAGGCCGAGGACTTCGACCGGGACCGAGGGGCCGGCTTCCTTCACCTGCTTGCCCTGGTCGTCGATCATCGCCCTGACCTTGCCGCTCGAGGCGCCGGCGACGAAGACGTCACCAACGCGCAGCGTGCCGCGCTGGATAAGCACCGTGGCCAGCGGGCCGCGGCCCTTGTCGAGCTTGGCTTCGATCACCGTGCCTTCGGCGGCACGGTCGGGATTGGCCTTCAATTCGAGGATTTCGGCCTGAAGCGCGATCGCTTCCAAGAGTTTGTCGAGGTTGGTCTTCTTGGTCGCCGAGACTTCGACGTCCTGAACTTCGCCGCCCATCTCCTCGACGATGATCTCGTGCTGGAGCAGCTCCTCACGGACGCGCTGGGCCTTGGCATCGGGCTTGTCGATCTTGTTGATGGCAACGATCATCGGCACGCCAGCGGCTCGGGTGTTGTTGATGGCTTCGATGGACTGCGGCTTCAAGCCATCGTCGGCGGCGACGACCAGCACGACGATGTCGGTGACGTTGGCGCCGCGCTGGCGCATTTCGGTGAAGGCCTCGTGGCCCGGCGTGTCGAGGAAAGTGACCTTCGACTTGTCGGGCACGGTCACCTGATAGGCGCCGATGTGCTGGGTGATGCCGCCGGATTCGCCGGACACGACATTCTCGCCGCGGATGGCGTCCAGAAGCGAGGTCTTGCCGTGATCGACGTGGCCCATGATGGTCACCACCGGCGGCCGCGGCTGGAGGCTTTCGGGCGCGTCCTGATCGTCGCCGATGCCGATTTCGATATCGCCTTCGCTGACGCGCTTGATGGTGTGGCCGAATTCGGTGACGAGCAGTTCGGCCGTGTCCTGGTCGATGGTCTGGGTAACCGTCACCGGCATGCCCATCTTGAACAAGGCTTTGACCAAATCGGCGGCGCGTTCGGCCATGCGGTTGGCGAGTTCCTGGACGGTAATCGCTTCGGGGACGACGACGTCGCGAACCTGCTTGGCGGCGGGGCCAGCTTGCTGGTGGTGGCGCTTTTCCTTCTCGCGCGAGCGGCGCAGCGCGGCCAGCGAGCGGGCGCGGGTATCGTCTTCGCCCGACAATGCGCGGGTAACGGTGAGCTTGCCCGAATGGCGGCGATCTTCGTGGCTGCGTGACGGTCGCGGCGGTTCGGGACGCTTGGTTGCCGGGGCACCGCCGGGACGGCGATGGCCGCGCTCGTCCTCATCATCGAGCTGCGGCGCACGATCTTCGACCGGCGGGGTTGGCTCGGCAGGCGCTTCAACCGCGGGCTGCTCGGCGACCTGGCGGGCCTGTTCGGCGGCATCTTCCTCGACGCGGCGATTGTCTTCGGCGCGGCGTTTTTCGTCCTCGGTCTGCTCGACCTTGACGCGATCGTCGCGGCGGCGGGCTTCCTCGAGCGACGCCATGCGGGATTCGTCGGCCTCGCGCAGCAGTCGCTCCTGAAGCTCACGGCGCGACGAGATGTCATCGACCGGCGCGCGCTTGGGGGCTGGCGCGGCCGGATTGGGCGCCGGCTTGGGCGCTTCGGCGACGGGGGCCGGCTTGGGCGCTTCTACCGGCGGCGGGGCTTCGCCCGGCTTGCCGAGGATGCGGCGCTTCTTGACCTCGACAACAACGGTGTTCGAGCGGCCATGGCTGAAGCTCTGCTTGACCTTGCCGGTCTCGACCGTGCGCTTGAGGCCCAGCGGCGGCCGGGTGCCAAGCTTCGGCTTTTCGGTCTGGTCGGTCATTCTATTCCTTCGTCATATTCTGCAGCCGAGCCGGGGGCCGAGGCGGGTTCGCCGCCGTCTAGCCCGGTACGGGGGTCAGTGAAAGCGCGCCACCGGGCAAGCGC
>NZ_JANMCO010000014.1:0-19329 GCF_031361285.1 Sphingomonas sp. | reverse complement strand
CCACGGCAAGGCCTCGCTGGTCAGCCCGCTGCTGGTCGCCTCGCCGGTCATCCGCAAAGTCAGCTTCACCGGCTCGGCCCCGGTCGGCACGCAATTGATGCACCAAGCCGCCGACAGCATGACCCGCATCACGCTCGAGCTTGGCGGCCACGCGCCGGTGCTGATCTTCGACGATTGCGATCTTGAAAAGACGCTCGACATGGTCGTGCCGCAGAAATTCCGCAACGCCGGCCAGGTGTGCGTCTCGCCGACCCGTTTCTACGTCCAGGAAGGGATTTACGACGCCTTCCTCAAGGGTTTCGCGGCCCGCACCGCCAACGTCAAAATCGGCGATGGCCTCGCGGCGGACACCAAGATGGGTCCGCTGGCCAACGCCCGCCGCCCCGACGAAATCGAGAAACTGGTCAATGACGCCGAGGCCAAGGGTGCTCGGGTGCTCGCCGGTGGTGAACGCGGGAAAAGCGGCTTCTTCTTTCAGCCAACCTTGCTCGGCGATGTCCCAGTCAATGCCGACATCATGAATGAGGAACCGTTCGGTCCGGTTGCGGTCAGCGCCAGCTTCAAGAATTTCGACGAAGCGATCGAACAAGCCAACCGTCTGCCCTACGGCCTGGCGGCATTCGCCTTCACCGAAAACGGCCGCCGCGCCAATTTGCTCGGCGACGCGATCGAAAGCGGCATGGTCGGCATCAACACCTTCGCCATCTCCGGCGCCGACACCCCGTTCGGCGGCGTCAAGGACAGCGGTTTTGGCAGCGAAGGCGGCAAGGAAGGGCTGGAGACCTATCAAGTGGTGAAAGCGATTCATCAAGCTTAGTCGAAGCGCGACTTCCGCTTCCTCCCCTCCCTCGAAGGGAGGGGCTGGGGGTGGGTGGCGCCGCCAAGGCGCTCGGCACAGCGCACAAGGACGAGCTCGGCGGCACCATCGGGATTTTCGATTACGGCATTGTTCCACAGGCGCAGGACAGCCCAGCCTTCGGTCTCCAGGAAATCCGTCCGGCGCTGGTCATAGGGCGCCGCATCGATGTGCTGGCTGCCGTCCAGCTCAACTGCCAGCTTTGCTTCCCGACACGCAAGGTCGACGATGTAAGGGCCAACCACCAGCTGCCGGGTGAAGCGCGGCCGGTATTGCCGCAGCCGAAGCCACAACAGTCTCTCGGCTTTCGTCGAATTGTTGCGCAGTTCGCGCGCGCGCCGCGTCAGTTCGGGGTCGACCCGTTTCATTCTGCTCGAATAGCAAAGCTCGCTGGCGCTCGCACCCACCCCTGACCCCTCCCTTGCAGGGAGGGGAGAAAATCGGCATCGACACACCATGACCAAGCGCACCGGCGGCCGAATCCTTGTCGACCAGCTCAAGATCCAGGGCTGCGACCGCATTTTCACCGTGCCGGGCGAAAGCTTCCTCGCTGTCCTCGACGCGCTCCACGACACGCCGGAGATCGACTTGACCGTCTGCCGGCAGGAGGGCGGGGTCGCTTACATGGCCGACGCCGATGGCAAGCTGACCGGCCGCCCGGGCGTCGCCTTCGTCACCCGCGGCCCGGGCGCGACCAACGCCAGCGGCGGGGTCCATGTCGCCTTCCAGGACTCAACCCCAATGATCCTGTTCGTCGGCGACCTCGACCGCGCCGACAAGGATCGCGAAGGCTTCCAGGAAGTCGATTTCGCCGCCTTCTTCGCGCCGATCGCCAAATGGGCGGCGCGGATCGACGACGCGCGGCGGATTCCCGAATATATCGCCCGCGCGTACCGGGTGGCGACCGCCGGCCGCCCCGGCCCCGTGGTGCTCGCGATCCCCGAAGACATGCTGCGCGACGAAGTCGACGTGCCCGACCGCCCATGCGTGCCGCCACTCTGCGAAGCGCCCGATCCCGGCGCCGTCCAGGCTTTGTTCGAATTGCTCAAGGAGGCGACCAACCCCGTCGCCATCGTCGGCGGGGCCGACTGGAGCCCGCGCGCGGCGCATCATTTCGCCACCTTCGCCCACCGCCACGGCATCCCCGTCGCCGCCGCCTTTCGCCGCCAGGACGCGATCTGCAACAGCTGCGGGGTCTATGCGGGGCAGCTCGGCTACGGTCCCAACCCCAAGCTGCAGCAGCGCATTCGCGACGCCGATTTGTTGCTGGTCGTCGGCCCGCGCCTCGGCGAAGCGACCACCGACGGCTACAAATTGGTCACCCCCGACCACCCCGGCCAGACTTTGGTCCACGTCCACCCCGACCCCAACGAGCTTGGCCGCGTCTATCACGCCGATTTGCCGGTCTGCGCCGACATGGGCGAATTCGCCGAGATGATCGCCGACTGGCGCGACCCCGATCTGGTCCGCTTCAACGCCGACGAGGAAGCGCACAAGGACTGGCTGGAGTGGTCCGAGCCGGCCCCGCGCAAGGGCGTAAAATTAGACCTCGGCCCATGCGTCAAGACGATGCGCGACAAGCTTCCCGACACCACTATCGTCTGCAACGGCGCCGGCAATTTCTCGGGCTGGTGGCACCGTTACTGGCGCTACGGCGTGATGCCGACCCAGCTGGCGCCGACCAGTGGGACGATGGGTTATGGCTTGCCGGCCGCGGTGGCGGCGGCGCTACGCTTCAAGGACCGGCCGGTGGTCTGCATATCCGGCGACGGCGATTTCCTGATGAACGGTCAGGAACTGGCGACGGCGGCGGCCCGCGGGCTCGACCTGTTGGTGGTCCTGGTCGACAACAATAGCTACGGCACCATCCGCATGCATCAGGAGCGCGATTACCCCAAGCGCGTCTCGGGCACCGACCTTGCCAATCCGGATTTTGCGGCGCTGGCCCGCGCCTACGGCGGGTGGGCGGAAACGGTGGAGACGACCGGGGATTTCGCTCCGGCCCTCGACCGCGCGCTCGGTCAGAAAGGCATCCGCCTGCTCCACTGCAAGACCGACGTCGAAGTGATCAGCAACCAGACGACAATATCCAGTTTGCGCGCAAAATAAGCATAACCTTAGCTCTTGCGGTCGGGAGCGGCCTTGGTTGGGTTGGATTTCGACCAATTATGCGCAATCTCTGAATCCGTTTTTTTGAAACGAAGTAGAACGGTCTCTCTACGCGGAAAGTGTTTTTCTACTATTTTGTTCATGAGATATTGCATTTCATGTTCCTTTAATTTCGCATTTGTTAATAGTAACGTCCGCGAGACTTCGGAAGTTGCCTGATATTGCTTCAACTTAGCCCATTTTGGAGCGCAATTTCAGTATCCCAGAGGAACAGACAAACCCAAATGGATGGGTTTCATCGGTTGTCGCTCCATCCTTCCTCGCCAATCAGCGGCACGAAGCGCACCTCGCCCAGGTTCTCGCGGTTGGTCCGTCCATCGGCAAGCTTGGTCAGCTTGACCAGTTGCTGCACCCAGGCGCGACCGCCGACCGGCATCACCAACCGTCCGCCCGGTGCCAGCTGGTCGATCAGCGACTGCGGGATCTGGCCTCCAGCCGCCGCGACGAGGATGGCGTCGTAGGGCGCCCCCTCCGGCCAGCCGCGCGTGCCGTCACCTTCGACGATGGCGACATTGCCATAGTCGATCCGCTCCATTCGCTCGCGCGCCGCCGCCACCAGCTCGGGCTGGCACTCGATGGCGATGACTTGCGCGGCGACCAGGCCCATCACCGCCGCCGCATAGCCCGACCCGGCGCCAACCTCGAGCACGCGGTCACTTGGCCCGATTCCCGCCGCCTCGATCATCAGCGCGACGATATAGGGCTGCGAAATTGTCTGCCCGGCCGCGATCGGCAGCGGATGATCGCCGTAAGCCTGGATGCCGTAATCGGAGGCCACGAACACTTCGCGCGGCACCTGCCGAAGCGCGTCGAGCAACCTCGGATCGCGGATTCCCCGCGCGGCGATCTGCCGCTCGACCATCCGCTCGCGAAGTTCCTCGAAGTCTGGCATGGCTACCCTCCGCCAGAACCAACTTCGCGACGGGAGCGTTCCTATGGCTTCGATCGACGTCAGATTTTCCGGATCCGTTCCGGCGAACTACGAACGCTATATGGTGCCATTGCTGTTCCGCCCGTACGCGGAAGTGCTGGCGCAGCGGGCCGTCGCATTCAGCCCCGCGCGGATCCTTGAAACAGCCGCCGGGACGGGCGTCGTCACCGACGCGTTAGCGCACGCGCTGCCGGACGCCGAAATTGTC
The DNA here is from genome assembly GCF_031361285.1 of Sphingomonas sp. Lineage (GTDB taxonomy): Bacteria > Pseudomonadota > Alphaproteobacteria > Sphingomonadales > Sphingomonadaceae > Sphingomicrobium. The sequence continues at coordinate 15,165 of NZ_JANMCO010000014.1, read as the reverse complement.
GCGACGGACCTCAATCAGGCGATGCTCGACGTCGCCGCCGGGCGGGTCACCGCCGCCAACGTCTTATTCAAGCAAGCGGATGCGCTCGATTTGCCGTTCGACGACGGCGGTTTCGATCTCGTCGTCTGCCAATTCGGCGTCATGTTCTATCCCGACAAAGTGCAGGGCAATCTCGAGGCGCGGCGGGTGCTGCGCGACGGTGGCCGCTATTTGTTTGCGGTGTGGGACAGTATCGAGCGCAATCTCCTGTCCAATCTCGCCCACGAAACCCTGCAGAGACTCTTTCCCGAGAACCCGCCGATGTTCATGAAACGCGGGCCGTTCAGCTATAACGATCCGCAGTGGATTGAGCGCGATCTCGCGGCGGCCGGGTTCAACAATGTGCACATCGAGACGGTCGCATTGGCAAGTCGCAGCCCCTCGGCGGAGGAGGCAGCGAGAGGCCTTTGCTATGGCTCGCCGATGCGCGTGGAGTTGGAGCTGGAGGAATATGGTCCGGACGCGTTGGACCGGACGTTTGCCGAGGTATCGCGCGCGGCGCGCCAATTCGAAGGCCCCGACGGATTCGACGCGCCAATGTCGGCGCACATCGTCGTCGCGACTAAATAATCCCCGCCAGCGGACTACTCGGGTCGGCGTAAAGTCGCTTTTGCATCCGCCCGGCGAGATAGGCCAGCCGCCCGGCTTCGACCGCCGCTTTCATCGCCCGGGCCATCAGCACCGGGTCCTTGGCTTCGGCGATGGCGGTGTTCATCAATACTCCGTCGCAGCCCAGCTCCATCGCTTCGGCGGCATCGCTGGCGGTGCCGACCCCGGCGTCGACCAGCACCGGCACGTTCGCGCCTTCGACGATCAGGCGGATGGTCACCAAATTCTGCAGCCCCAACCCCGATCCGATCGGCGCGCCCAGCGGCATGATCGCCACCGCGCCCATATCCTCGAGTCGCCGCGCCGCGATCGGGTCGTCGGCGCAATAGACCATCGGTTCGAAGCCTTCCTTGGCCAAGATTTCGGTCGCCCGGAGCGTCTCGACCATGTCGGGATACAGCGACTTGGCCTCGCCCAGCACCTCCAGCTTGACCAGCGTCCAGCCGCCCGCCTCGCGCGCCAGCCGCAGCGTCCGGATCGCCTCCTCGCCGGTGAAGCAACCGGCGGTATTGGGCAAATAGGTGATAACCTTGGGATCGATGAAATCGGTCAGCATCGGCTGCGTGGGATCGGCGATATTCACCCGCCTCACCGCCACCGTGACAATCTCGGCCCCCGACGCCGCGACCGCGGCGGCATTCTCCTCGAAACTCTTATATTTGCCGGTGCCGACAATCAGCCGCGACGTGAACGTCCGCCCAGCCACCGTCCAAGTGTCGTTCTTCATGATTTGAAGGAACTTCTAAAATCGGAGGCCTTCTTTTGTCGATCCATTGCATCTGCCAAGGCCTCGAACTGGTTTGCGCAATAGAAATCCAGCATCAAATACAAGTTTGCAAAGTCCTCAATAATCCGCCGGTTATATGACACTCTTTCAAAAATTAGCAGGTGCGGCGGACCATATCGATAATCCCACGTAACCTCTGAACGCTTAGCGCCAACGACATAGAGTTCAAACGCGTTGAGGTCACCTTGCCGATACAGTCCGACAAACGAGTCATCGATTTCGCAAGTCCCTGCACGGTTCCTGGCAACCGCCTCATCAAGCTTCGTTTTAGCCCATTCGCGAGTGACTGGACCGTCCTCGATAATGGTCCAATCTTTGGCACGGTAACCGAGGAGCGGACCCGAATTGATCGCACCACTTTTCATCCGCCACCGACGAAATGCACGACCTCGAACGTGTCCCCATCCTCGACCGGCACCTCGGACAGGCTCGTGCGCGGCACGACTTCGAGGTTACGCTCGACCGCCACGCGCAGCGGATCGAGCCCCAGTTCGCCGAGCATTTGCGCGATGCTCAATCCGCCCGGGACACGGCGGTGCTCGCCATTGACGCGGATATTCAGGCTCTGTTGGCGCGCGAAGGACATTGACAAAAAGCAGATAGGAAGGTCCACGGCCAAGCGCAAATGACAGGCCAGACTCAATGAGGGGACCATCGCCTATGGCCGAACCCGGCAAAACCCAGACCAAGGACGGCCCGATGCGGATCGATGCCAAGCTGATCCAGGAGCTCGCCGAGCTGCTGGAGAAGAACGGGCTGACCGAGATCGAGGTCGCCGACGGCGAACGCCGGATCAAGGTTGGCCGTGGGCTTGCCCCGGTGGCCACTGCGGCACCAGCGGCGGCGCCATCCGCTGCGGCACCCGCTCCCGCCGGCGCTGCCGCCGCTCCGGCGGTTGAAGAAATCGCCGGCGAAGTCGTCAAGTCGCCAATGGTCGGCACGGCGTTCCTCTCGCCCGAGCCTGGCGCGGACCCATTCATCGCCGTCGGCAAGCCGGTCAAGGCCGGCGATACGCTGGTGATTATCGAGGCGATGAAGGTCATGAACCCGATTACCGCACCCACCGGCGGCGTCGTTAAGAAGATCATGGTCGCCGATGCCCAGCCGGTCGAATTCGACCAGCCGATGGTGATCATCGGTTAATGCCAATCAAGAAGCTGCTGATTGCCAATCGGGGCGAGATCGCGTTGCGGATTCACCGCGCGTGCCATGAAATGGGCATCAAGACCGTCGCTGTCCATTCGACCGCCGACGCCGACGCGATGCACGTCCGGCTGGCCGACGAGACCGTCTGCATCGGCCCGCCGCCGGCGACCGACTCCTACCTCAACATCCCCAACATCATCTCCGCCGCCGAAGTCGTCCACGCCGACGCCATCCATCCCGGCTACGGCTTCCTGTCGGAAAACGCGCAGTTCGCCGAGATCGTCGAACTCCACAACATCATCTTCGTCGGCGCCAAGCCCCAGCATATCCGCACCATGGGCGACAAGATCGAGGCCAAGCGCACCGCCGCCGCGCTCGGTCTGCCGCTGGTCCCGGGCTCCGATGGCCCGCTGACCAGCATCGCCGAGGCCCGCAAGATCGCCAAGAAGGTCGGCTATCCGGTGCTGATCAAGGCCGCCTCGGGCGGCGGCGGGCGCGGGATGAAGGTCGTCACCTCCGAAGACCAGCTCGAAAGCCTGATGAGCCAGGCCGCGGCCGAAGCCCGCTCGGCGTTCGGCGACGCCACCATCTATCTCGAAAAATATCTCGCCGACCCGCGCCACATCGAATTCCAGGTGTTCGGCGACGGCGCCGGCAACGCCATCCACATCGGCGAGCGCGATTGCTCGATCCAGCGCCGCCACCAGAAATTGCTCGAGGAAGCGCCGTCGCCAGTGATCAGCCCCGAACAGCGCGCGCATATGGGCGGGATCGTCGCCAAGGCGATGGCCGACATGAGCTATCGCGGCGCCGGGACCATCGAGTTCCTCTACGAGAACAACGAATTCTACTTCATCGAGATGAACACCCGGCTGCAGGTCGAGCATCCGGTGACCGAAATGATCAGCGGCCTCGATCTGGTCCGCGAACAGATCCGTGTCGCCAGCGGCCAGGGCCTGTCGTGCAAGCAGGACGAAATCCGCCTCCACGGCCACGCGATCGAATGCCGCATCAACGCCGAGGACCCGCTGACCTTTGCGCCGTCGCCCGGCACGGTGACCAACTATGTCGCCCCTGGCGGCATGCATGTCCGGGTCGATAGCGGGCTCTACGGCGGCTATCGTGTGCCGCCTTATTACGACAGTCTGATCGCCAAGCTGATCGTCTACGGCTCGACCCGCGAACGCTGCATCATGCGCCTGCGCCGGGCGCTCGAGGAGTTCCTCGTCGAAGGCATGAAAACCACCATCCTCCTCCACCAGCAGATCGTCCGCGACGAGGCTTTCTTAGCCGGCGACTACACCATCAAATGGCTGGAAAAGTGGCTCGAAGAACAGCAGGCCAGCTGAATACTTTCGGCGGCGCGGGCGTTTCTTTAAACGAGGCGCACATGGCTTATCGAGCTGCGGACAACCCCGACCGGATGAAGGCGCTTGGCGGCGTGGCCGTCGTACACATTGCGCTCGCGGCGATCATTCTCTCGGGCCTCACAGTAAGGACCGTCTCGCAGAACGTCGAGCGGCTGAAGACCTTCGGTATCCGCGAAGTTCCGCCTCCCCCGCCCCCGAGCCCAATGGCCGAGCGGGCCAGAAACAAGGCTGGCGCGGCGGGCACGACGGCCCTCCCAACGCCAATCGTCGCGCCGCCGCCCAGGATTGTCATCCCCTACCAGCCGCCGGTCACCGCCGCTCGCGTCGCCTCGACAGGCAGCGCGTCGACCGCCGGCGCGGCGACGGCTGGATCGGGCACCGGCGCGGGCGGCGCCGGCAACGGCCTCGGCGGCGGCGGCACTGGCGATTATTCCCGCTTCACCCCGGCGCGCATGCTCAACAAGATCCCCGACCGCGAATATCGCCGGATTTCGGGCGGCCGGATCCCCCGTGGCAGCGCCAGCATATCGTTCCAGGTCAATGCGGACGGCCGCTTGGCCAACTGCCGAATTGTCCGCTCCAGCGGCGATCCTGCGGTCGATTCAACCGTCTGCACTACCGCCACGCAATATTTGCGCTTCAGTCCGGCACGTGACCCCGACGGGCGGCCGATTGCGCAGGACATGACCTACACGCCAACCTGGCGACCCAATTGATTGTGGTGATTGCCTAGCGGCTCGCCAGCCGGCGCCCGTCGAGACCGTAAACATCGTCGAAATAGACGATCGACGACCCGCTCGGCACCGCCGTCAGATAGGTGATGTAGACCGCCACCGGGCTGGGCAGAGGCACCTTTTGCTCGGGCCTGGCGCCGAGCGCCTTCAACGGTCGGCCAAACAGCCAGCGCGCCAGCCGCGGCGCATCCTCGAGCCGGACGCAGCCGTTGCTCTGCAGGCGCGCGGCTTCCTCAAGCTTCTCCCTCTCCGGCGTGTCGTGCAGCCAGATGCCTTGAGCATTCGGGAACATGAACTTCATTTTGCCCATCGAATTGGCCGGCCCCGGCTTCTGCCGCAGCCGAGCCTGTACTCGACCGGCGGCAACCGCGTGCCAGTCAATCGACATAGGGTCGATGACCCGCGCGTGGTCGGACCAGTCCGACAACAGTTCGTAACCCCTATTTTTGAAATAGGCGCGCCCCTCCTTGAGGATGGTGGGCGCAAGCTTCCGGGCAGTGATGTCTGCCGGCGAGTTCCAATAGGGGTTGAGGGCGATGTAACGCATGTAAGCGCTCATCATCGGCGTCTGGGCAATCGCGTCCGGCCGCCCGGCGACGACCCGCATCGAATCCACGACCTCGCCATTTTCATACATGTACAGCCGCGCCGCCGGCGGATTGACCAAAATGTAGCGCTGCCGGCCGATCGGCAACGCCCGCGCCCGCTCGAGATTGGCGGCGAGCAGCTGGCGCTGGCGGTCGTTCGCATACATCCGGCTGGCAAGGGCCTGGCGAAGCCTGGCGTAGATCGGGTTCATCCAGCTCATCTTGCCGACATAGTCGGCCAGCGACGGCGCCGCCGCCGCCTGGTTGAGCACGGTCAGCGCCGACGGCGGGGTCGGCTTGAGCTCGGGATCGACATAGATGATGCCATGGGGGTCGTGGCGCAGGTCGCGTACATAAGTGGCGAACCCCTTGCTCAACATCGCTTCGGCCCGCTGCGCCGCGACCGGATCGCCGCTGGATGCGGCCTGCGCCGCCTTGGCGAGCGCACGCACATGATAGCGATTGGGGTTGAGATTGTCGGCCCCCGCCGACGCCAGCTGCTGCAGCAATTGCGGCGCGGCATTGCCCGACGACGGTCCGAACCACAACGGCGCGCCGCCGCGGGCGCGATAGAATTGATCGATGCTGGCGGTATCCGGAACCGCGGCCACCGCGCGGCTGGACCGCGCTGCGACCGGCGTCGCGCCAACCAACCCGAGCGAAACCACCACGGACAATGCCGTTGCGGCGCGGAAGTCCTTAAAACGGTTCACTTTTTCTCCAATACTTTCGACACCGTCTTACCGACTTCGGAAGGGCCGAGCAACGGCTGGCGACACCAACTGCCGGTCGGTTGTTGCCCCGACAGGCTCAGCCCAAAAAGAAAGTGGCGCCGTGACAAGCACGCAAGCCGCCACGACACCACCAACCATCGCGAAAAACGCGCGCCGGAACGAGTCCGGCGCGCGCTTTACGCATGTCATTCACTAAGACGACCGATTAGCCGCGCTCGCCGCTGCGAACCGGGGCCGTGTAGGTCGGCGCTGGCGCCGTCGTGGCTGGTGCACCGGCATAATATTGGCCGTTGGATACATAGCCATCGACCCGGCCATCGTTGTCACGGTCGGCCCAGATCGCGCCGGCGACACCGCCGACGGCAGCGCCGATGACCGCGCCTTCGAGGACACTGAGGCCCGGGATCACCGCACCGGCGACGGCGCCGAGAGCGGCCCCGCCGATGGCGCCCGTGGCGACGCGGCGAAGGGTCGGGTCATAGCCCTGCGGCTGGCCGCTGTAATATTGCCCGTTCTGGACATAACCATCGACATAGCCGTCGTTGTTGCGATCGGCCCAGACGGCATTGGCGAGACCGCCGATAACCGCGCCAACCGCCGCGCCTTCAATGACGCTGACGCCCGGAACCACGGCTCCGACAACCGCGCCGCCAGCGGCGCCATAGGCCGCGCCTTCGGCGGCATTGCCAGCCGTGCGGCTGTTGGTGGCGCAAGCGCCAAGCGAAACCGAACTCGCCAGCACAACGGCCAAAATTGCTCTTTTCATAGTCTTTCTCCCAATTATTGAACTTTACGGACTAGGCTCCCGAACACATTTTCCTTGGTCTCGGCGCACATGTCACATTCGGAGGAACGACAAATGCACAATATCGTTCCGGTTTCGCGACAAACTCGGCGTTGGAATCATTCGGACCATCGCGCGATGTTTGCATCCGTCCCCAATTAGCAGGTAATTTCGGTCCCGCAATGAAAGCCCTGATCCATCATAATCCGTTGTGCGGCACATCGCGCAAAACATTGGAAATCCTGCGCGAATCCGGTGCTGCTGTGACGGTCAACGAATATCTCAAGGCGCCGCCGGACCGCGCCGAGCTCCAACGCCTCTACGATCGCGCCGGCATGTCGCCGCGCGACGGCCTTCGCGCCAAGGAACCGCTGGCTGAAGAGCTCGGCCTTAACGCCGCCGTCAGCGACGATGCCATATTGGAGGCGATGGTCGCCCATCCGATCCTCATCAACCGCCCGCTGGTCGAAACCGACAAAGGCGTCCGCCTGTGCCGCCCGCAGGAAACGGTGCGCGAAATTCTCTGAAATAACGTCATACTGCGCGCATGAGTCGTCTCGACCCGCGCTTGCTCCTCCAATGCTACGCCGCCGGCATTTTCCCGATGGCGGACAGCCGCGACGCCGCCGAGCTGTTCTGGGTCGAACCGCGCACCCGCGCCATCATGCCCCTTGATGGCCTCCACATGTCGCGCTCGCTGCGTCGGGTCGTTCGCTTGGGTCGGTTCCAGGTCACCCGCGACCGCGATTTCGCGGGCGTTATTCGCGCTTGCGCCAACCGCGAAGAAACCTGGATCAACGATGAGATCGAACATGCGATGGTCGTCCTCCACGCCAGCGGCCACGCCCATTCGATCGAAGTATGGACGACCGGCGACGCGGTTCCCGTGCTGGTCGGCGGGCTATACGGCGTCCGGCTTGGCCGCGCTTTCTTCGGCGAAAGCATGTTCAGCACCGCGACCGACGCCTCCAAGGTCGCGCTCGCCTGGCTGGTCGCCCGGCTGAAGGTCGGGGGTTTCACGCTGCTCGACTGCCAGTTCATGACCGACCACCTCGCCTCGTTGGGCGCGATCAGCGTGCCGCGCGCCGACTATATCCGATTATTGTCGGCGGCGCTCGGCGGCGGCACGGCGGGCGCGGCAACGGCGCCACTGTTAGGCGTCGGTGCTGGGATCACTGCTCCCGCATCCGCCGGATCAGCAACAGCGGCGGCGGACTTCACAGCGCTCGACCGATTGCTCGATGCCACTGGTGCCGCCGGGGCGCCGGGCCCGGCCGGATATGTCATCGCGCAGCTTTTGGGCCAGACATCGTAAACCGGGTGCTCGACGACGTTGAGCGACGGCGATTCCTTGTACAGCCAGCCCGAGAACGCCCGCAGCCAGCGCCCGTCGGGCCGCAACACGTCAAGCTGGACGAAGGCGCCGGTCAACTGTTCCAGCTCCCACGGCGCGGTCGTCTCGCACGCCCGCAGGCGCACGACCGCGTCCTTGATCCGCACCGACTGGCCGGGCCGCAGGGTAATATCGCGGACAATCCCGTTGCGCTTGTTGAGCAGGCCGATGACCGCGACCCGCTGGGCCATCGGGGTAACCCCGGTGACGGCGCCCGGGCCGGCCGCAGGGGTTGCTGTCGCCGATTGACCCGCCGGCTGCCGCGCGCGCTTGATCCTATCGCAGCCGCCAACGCCGATCACCGCCACCGCACATAAGGCCAGGATTGCCCGCACGCTCAGTCGGGTGTCCACGGTTGATAATCGCCAGTCGCCGCCGGGCGCACCTTGCCGCTGCCCAGCGCCCCGTCGGGTCGAAACGCCGCCATCGTCCCGGTGAGGTTCTTGGCCGGCGGCTGATGGAACTTGCGCAGCGCGGGAAGCGCCTTGTCGGGCAGCTCATCGATGGTTCCCCGGAGCCAGGCGTTCCAGCCCGGCGGGACGTTGCTGCCGTCATTGTCGCCTTCGTAGATCACCCAGCGCCGCGCCGGATTCTTGCGGTGCTGGAAATAAAAATTGCCGCTCTCGTCGCGCCCGACCGCTTGGCCGTGGCGGCGTGAGAACAGCGAAGTGCCCCACGTCGCCCCGTTCCACCAGGTAAAGCTTTTCGACCAGAAGCCCATGCGCGAGGGCCTTTGCCGCGTTCGCCCGCGCCGCGCAAGGCGGCGCTAGCGCGAAAAGAGGCACAGGGTACCGATCCGAAAAGACCGAGTTCCCAAAGCAAACACCAATGTTCGGTTTGGGTGGAAAGCAGACATTCAGCCAGCGCACTTACCCAACCCGCTGCCGACCAATTCCTAGCCAACCCTACTCCCGCATCTGTCGTCTGATACGGCCTCATTGTGCTAGGGCAGCACGCGGAGGTGCTGCCATGATCTTGCTTTCCGCCACCTTGGCCTTCGCATTGGTGACCGCAGACCAGGACTCCCACCACAACCACGGCGCGCAACTCGGCAAAATCTCATTCGAAACGAGCTGTAATGTCAATGCGAACACCTCGTTTCAGCGCGGGCTCGGCTGGCTCCATTCGTTCGAATATCGACGGGCGGAGCAGAGCTTCAGCGAGGCTGCGGCCGCGGACCCGGGCTGCGGCATCGCCGCTTGGGGCGTCGCGATGAGCTACTACCATCCACTTTGGGACGGGCCCACGCCCGCGGAGCTCGAGAAGGGCAAGCAAGCGATCGAGAAGGCGAAGGCTGTTGGCGCGAACAGCCGGCGCGAGAAGGATTATATTGCTGCCCTAGACATTTTTTATCGCAGCAGCGACCGCCTCGACCTCAAGACTCGGGCCTTCGCCCATTCGGCCGCGATGGAGCAGCTTCACAATCGCTATCCGCAAGACGACGAAGCAGCAGTCTTCTACGCTCTATCGCTAATAGCCACGGGCACAATGGACGGCGACCCCTCTTTCCCGAGGCAAAGGCAGGCGGGTGCGATCCTCAACAATGTGTTGGCGAAGAACCCCGATCACCCAGGGGTCGCACATTACCTAATTCACGGCTTCGACTATCCAGCGTTCGCCGAGCTCGCGCTGCCTGCGGCTCGGAGGTACGCAACAATCGCGCCTGACTCCGCGCATGCGCAGCACATGCCCTCGCACATCTTCATCCGGCTGGGACTGTGGGATGAAGCGATCAGCTCTAACCGCGCCGCCGAGGCGGCCGCACGAGCATTTGCGCAATCGAGCGGGATGGCAGGCGCATGGGATCAGCAGCTACACGCCATGGACTATCTCGCCTACGCCTATCTCCAGTGCGGCCGCGACGCCGAAGCGCAGCAGGTCCTGGACGAGCTGGAGGCGATCAAGCAGGCCGATCCGCCGACACGCACGGTCGCTTATGCAGTTACGGCAATACCCGCGCGGCTAGCGTTGGAGCGGCGGCAATGGCGAGAGGCGGCTTCGCTCGAATTGCCGCCCGCTCTGCAAGGCCTCAGCGCCCTCGCCAATCATAAATGGGCAGTCGCCCACATCCACTTTGCCAGGGCGATCGGCGCAGCGCGAAGCGGAAACGCAAGGTTAGCCCATGCAGAAGTGGCCAAGCTTGCGGGACTGGAACAAGCATTGACGATCAGGGCAGGCGAATATGACTGGCGCAAGCAGGTATCAATCGAGCGCCAGATTGCCGCTGGCTGGGCCGCACACGTCGACGGCAACGACCATGATGCGGTGCGCGTCATGCGCGCCGCCGCCGGCCTCGACGATGCGACGGAGAAGAACCCGGTAACTCCTGGAGCGATCCTCCCCGCACGCGAGCAACTTGGCGAGCTGCTGCTTGAGCTTGGCCGCCCGGCGGATGCCCTGACCGAGTATGAGACCTCGCTAAAGCGCGCGCCGCGGCGGCTGGCCGGGCTCTTCGGTGCCGCGCGCGCGGCAAAGCTTGCCGGCGACCGGACCAAGGCCCGCAGCTATTATGCGCTGGTAGTTGAGCTCACAAAAAACTCCGACGGAACTCGCGCTGAGGTTAAGGAGGCGCGGGCTTTTGTAGCCGAGTTCGCCGTGCGCTGAAGCTTGCTTCCAGCGAACATTCAAATGTCCGCAATGGGTCGAAAGCAGACATTGTGTCAGAGGCCGACTGCACCCTGAACCACTACCCTAGTGCGGCCAGTCGACCCGGTCGCCAGCGCCGATGCCGAGCTCGGCCGAGCGCCCGCCGGCGATCTCCAGCACCGCCGCAATCGGCTCGGCGGCCGGCACCGGCTCCAGTGACAACGGCACCGTATTGGCCGCAATTCGGGCGATCGTGCCGTCGGGGCGGATGAAGATCATGTCGAGCGGGATCAAGGTATTCTTCATCCAGAACGCCACCGGCTGCGGCGGATCGTAGGGGAAGATCATGCCGCGGTCGAGGCCGAGCGACGGGCGGTTCATCAGGCCGGTTTCCTGCTCCTGGAACGATCGCGCGAGCTCGACGACGAACCGGTGGGTCTTCGCGCCAGTGCGGATGTCGAGGGTCATCTGCTGCAGGCCGGCCGGCGAACGCTCGGTCATCAACGACGGCGACGGGCCGCTGGGGGCGCAGGCGACAACGGTGGAGGCAAGCATCAGCGCGCTGCCAATGATCAGCGCGGCGCCCGAAGCTCGACCGCGGTCAGGCCCTTGGAGCTGGGCGCCACGCGCGCCTCCAATTGCTGGCCCGGTTGCAGCTCGCCCAGGCCCGACTGGCGCACCGTCTCCATATGGACGAACACATCCTCGTCCTCGCCGCCCCGATTGACGAAACCATAACCCTTGACGCGATTGAACCACTTGACCTCCACCGGTTGAAATTCTCCGGCCGTCTCCGACAATGCCGTGCGGTCGGCCCGCTCGCGATCCGAAATGGAAGCTTTGGGCTGCGCAGGCAAGGCCGTGCTCAAGTCGATCGACAACACCCGCTTCGCCTGCAGGCCGCGTTCCAGCCGCGCCGGTATGCATTCGACCATCGCGCCTTCGGGTACGCTCCGGCGGCCATGATCGCGCAGTACGCTGAAATGCAGCAGGATATCGCCGTCGACCTCGTCGCTGACCAGGAAGCCGAAGCCGCGGGTGGAATCGAACCACTTCACCCGACCAACAATCGGCGGCAATTCCGCCGCGTCTGGTGCTAGGTTGCCTTGGACCACACTCGCCGGAGACACATCCGGCGGGTTATCCCCCGTCAGCTGAGTGCTGTTACGCTGCACCTGGTCATTCTAACATGGGTAACAGTGTCGGCAAAACGACTTTCATACGTCCCTTAACCGCCACCTTCGGCCAGCGCCTCGACATCGATGTCGGCGCCGGGCGGCAAGTCGAGGATCGCCCGCGCGAGGCCGAAGCTGTGGCCGGCGCGGATCATCGCGCCCAGCGCCCGCTCACGGACTTTGCGATCGACCACGGCCTCGCTCGCAAACGGGCCGAGATGGCGGCGCTCGGCAAAGCGCAACGCGGAACGCACTGCATCCGCTTGAGCCAAATCGCGTGCCGGCGCCGCGTCGGGCTCCTCGACCCCGGCGACGCGCAGCGACTGGTCGACCCGCCGCAACCCGTACCCGCGTCCCGTCAGCGAGCGCGATTTCGACAGCGCATAAGCGGCGTCGTCGATATAGCCTTGCTCGGCAAAGCGGTCGGCGAGCGCCGCCAAATCTACCGCCGGCCCATCGCCCCAGCCGCGTTCGCGGATCTTGCGAACGAGGTAGGAATGCAGCTTGGCGCGGGTTGTCGCGAACCGGCCGACATAGGCCAGCGCCAGCTCGTTGAGCGTCTCCCGGTTGAGCGGCGGGCGCGGTTTCCGTTGCGGTCTGGAACGCATGCGCCCTTTTTGTGCCACACTCGCCAACCATCACAAAGCCGTGGCTGGTTCATCTTGCAGCCACTCGGGAGGCCACAGCAAGGCAACCAGATTATCAGTTTACTGAGGAGGGAGTCCGCGTGCTCGATCTAAAGCCAGCGATCGAACCCGTCCCCGCGTCCCTGAGCGCGCTTGCTCCTCCCGGCGCGACGCCGACCGCCGACCACCAGCCCCGGCGCAATTCCGATTTCGCGACGCTCGGCGAAGCGCTCGACTATGCCGCCGCGGGCACGCGCGGGCTCAATTTTCACGACGCCCGCGGCACGTTGGTGCACGCTTATCCATATGCCGAACTGCGCGGCGACGCGCTTGCTTGCGCCCGTCGCTTGGTCGGCCTCGGCGTCAAGCCCGGCGATCGCGTCGCGCTGATTGCCGAAACCGGCGCCGAGTTCGCCACCGCGTTCTTCGGTACCGTTTATGCCGGCGGCTGGCCGGTGCCGCTGCCGCTGCCGACCAGCTTTGGCGGCCGCGACGCTTATGTCGAACAATTGAAAGTGATGCTCGGCAGCAGCGATCCGATGCTGTTGCTCTATCCCGCCGAGCTGGCCGAGTTCGTCGTCGACGCCGCCGCCCAGCTGCATGTCGCGGCGCGCGACTGGGCGACGATCGCCGACCTCGAACCCGCCGCCGGCGACCTGCCGGTGCCCGACAGCGACGATATCGCCTATCTGCAATATTCCAGCGGCTCGACCCGCTTTCCGCACGGCGTCGCGGTCACCCACCGCGCTTTGCTCGACAATTTGCGCGCCCACGGCATCGGCCTCGCCATGCAGCTGAGCGACCGGGTGATTAGCTGGCTGCCCTGGTATCATGACATGGGGCTGGTCGGTTGCTTGCTGTCGCCGGTCGCCAACCAGATTTCGGTCGATTATCTCAAGACTGAGGATTTCGCCCGCCGCCCGCTCGCCTGGCTCGACCTGATCACCCGCAATCCGGGCACCACGCTCAGTTATTCGCCGACCTTCGGCTATGACATTTGCTCGCGCCGGACGTCGTCGCAAACCAAGGTCGGCGACCGCTTCGACCTGTCGCGCTGGCGGATTGCCGGCAACGGCGCCGACATGATCCGCCCCGACGTCATGCAGGCGTTCGTCGACGCCTTCGCCGAAGCCGGTTTCAAGGCCGGCGCCTTCTGCCCCAGCTACGGCCTCGCCGAGGCCACCCTGGCCGTCTCGCTGATGCCACCCGGCGAAGGCATCCGCCTCGAACTGGTCGAGGAAAACGAGCTCTCGGGCGCCGAAACCGCCGACCGCGAGCGCCCGCGCCGCTTCCGCGCCATCGTCAATTGCGGCCGCCCGGTGATCGGCATGGAGGTCGAGATCCGCGACGCCGACGGCGCCCTGCTGCCCGACCGCGGCATTGGCAAATTGTTCGTCCGCGGCGCCAGCGTCATGACCGGTTACTTCCGCGATAAGGAATCGACCGCCGCCTGCTTGTCCGCCGACGGCTGGCTCGACACCGGCGACATGGGCTATTTGTCCGGCGGCTACATCTTCATCGTCGGCCGCGCCAAGGACATGATCATCATCAACGGCCGCAACCACTGGCCGCAGGATATCGAAAGGGCGGTCGAGCAATTGCCCGGCTTCATGTCCGGCGACATCGCCGCCTTCGCCATCACCGCTTCGTCGGGCGAGGAGATGCCCGCCGTCCTGGTCCACTGCCGGGTCACCGATCCGCATGAGCGCGGCCGCTTGCGCGACGACATCCGCGAGCGGGTCCGCGCCATCACCGGCATCACCCCGGTGGTCGAGCTGGTCCCGCCCCGCACCCTGCCCCGCACCAGCTCGGGCAAGCTGTCGCGCACCAAAGCCCGCAACCTGTACCTAAGCGGCGACATCGTCCCCTACGACATCGCCGCCTGAGCGCATCGCGCGCCAGCGCAGCAAGAATTGGGCTCACACGAAGGAAGGACCAGGAAGGCACGAAGAGGGCGAATCTTCGTGCCTTGATCTCCTTCTTCGTGCCTTCGTGTGAAACACCTTATCGGGAAATGGCAGGAGTGGGGGGACTCGAACCCACGACCCTCGGTTTTGGAGACCGATGCTCTACCAACTGAGCTACACTCCTGTACTGCGGGCGAGTTAGACGCGGCCCCAATCGTTCGCAAGTGTCCGCTCGACCTTGAACCGCGTGGTCCTTATCGCTAAGTGACGGCTGGCTCCGCTGCCCGCCCCTTTAAACTGGGCGCGCTCGCGGAGCGTTTTTCTTTTTGTGAAGAGGCCCCGACCCAGTGGCGAAAACCTCCCCCGGCGAATTCATCCGCCAAGTCCGCTCCGAAACCAGCAAGGTCGTCTGGCCGACCCGCAAGGAAACCGTCACCACCGGCATCATGGTGATGATCATGACCGGCATGCTCGCCATCTTCTTCTTCGGCGTCGACGCCTTCTTCAACATGATCGTCAAATCCCTCGTCGAACGCATCGCTTAAGGCCACCCTCCCCGCTTGACGGAAGGGGAAACAGAAACAGGAACACAATGTCCCGCTGGTACATCATTCACGCTTATTCGGGCTTCGAGAACAAGGTCCGCGATTCGATCAACTCCGAGGCCAAGCGCCTCGGCCTGACCGCG
>NZ_JANMCO010000140.1:0-3206 GCF_031361285.1 Sphingomonas sp. | reverse complement strand
CAGGCGGCGCCGCAGTCGGTCGCCGACACCGTCGATCCAACGCTTCCTACCCAGCTCCCCCGCACTGCGATCCCGAGCCACTATGCGATCGAGTTCACTCCGCACGCCGACACATTGACGTTCGACGCCAAGGTCGGAATCGACCTGAAAGTCATCAAGCCGACGCATGAACTGGTGCTCAACGCAGCCGACCTCAAAATCGCGTCGGCTTCACTGGCCGCCGGTCAGGGTCAGCCGCTGGCGGCGAAGGTCAGCACCGACGCCGAGGCGCAGACCGCGACATTTGATTTCGGGCGCGAGATTAAACCCGGCACTTACCGGCTCGACATCGCCTATGCGGGTACCATCAATACGCAGGCGAATGGATTGTTCGCGCTCGATTACACCAATGTCGACGGCAAGCCCGCGCGCGCTTTGTTCACCCAGTTCGAGGCATCGGACGCCCGGCGTTTCGTGCCGAGCTGGGACGAACCCGATTACCGGGCGACGTTCGACCTTACGGCGCGCGTGCCAAGCGCCGACATGGCCGTCAGCAACATGCCGTCGGCCTCGTCGCGGGATGCCGGCAGCGGCCTCAAGGACGTGAAGTTCGCGACGACGCCGTCGATGTCGTCCTATCTCCTGTTTTTCGCGACCGGCGACCTCGAGCGCATCACCAGGAAAGTTGGCGACCGCGAAGTCGGCGTCGTCATGTCGCGCGGCAATGGCGACAAGGCCCATTATGCGCTCGATGCCGAGGCGCAGATCCTGCCTTATTACGACGAGTATTTCGGCCGCCCCTACCCGCTTCCCAAGCTCGACAATGTCGCCGGTCCGGGCCAGTCGCAATTTTTCGGCGCGATGGAGAATTGGGGCGCGATCTTCACCTTCGAAAAGATCCTGCTGCTCGATCCGGCCATCTCCAGCGAAGCGAACAAACAATCCATCTTCAGCGTCGAAGCGCACGAGATGGCGCACATGTGGTTCGGCGATCTCGTCACCATGGCGTGGTGGGACGATCTGTGGCTCAACGAGGGTTTCGCCAACTGGATGGAGAACCGGACCACCCAGCATTTCCACCCCGACTGGGGCGCCGATGTCGAGCATGTCGCCAATCGCGAAAAGGCGATGGACCTCGACTCATTCCAGACTACCCACCCGGTGGTCCAGAGCATCCGCACGGTCGAGCAAGCCAATCAGGCGTTCGATTCCATCACCTATGACAAGGGTGAGTCGGTGATCTCGATGCTCGAGGGATTCGCCGGCGAGAATGTCTGGCGCACTGGCCTGCGCAATTACATTGCGAAATTCGCGTATCGCAACACCCGCACCAGCGACCTTTGGGCGGCGATGGAGGGCGCCGGCGCGAAGGGCCTGACGGTCATCGCCAAGGATTTCACTGGCCAGCCCGGCATTCCGCTGATCGAGGTCGGGCCGTCGCAATGCGTCAACGGCCGCACCGCCGTGACATTCGCGCAAACCCAATTCTCCAACGACCGCCGCGCGGCGGTTCAGGCCAAACCGCTAAGCTGGCATGTGCCGGTCCGGGTCAGCGGCGGCGGCGCGCCCGCGCAGGTGATTACCAGCGGCCGCTCGACGCGGATCGAGGCGCCGGGCTGCGGTGTCTTGCTGATCAATCCCGGGCAGACCGGCTATTATCGCACGCTCTATGCCCCGGCTCAGTTCGAGGCGCTGCGGGCGGCCTTCCCGGGCCTCAACCCGGTCGACCAATTTGGTCTGCTGAGCGACGCTTTGGCGCTGTCGACCGCGGGGTATCAGCCGATGGCCCGCGCCCTCGACCTCCTCGCCGCGGTGCCGGCGCAAGCGCATGGCAAAGTTTATGAGAAAGCCCTGTTCAGCTGGGCCAATTTGCATGACAATCTGGACGGCGACCCCGCCGCCCAGGCAGCGATCAAGGCGCGAGTCCTGCGCGATTATGGACCGCGCCTGCAGCGTCTGGGGTTCGTCCCTCGGGCGGGCGAACCGCCGCTCGATGCGCTGCTGCGCCCAAGCTTGATCCAGGTGCTCGGCGACCTCGGCGACCCCCGCGTAGTCGGCGAGGGACAGCGCCTCCTCGCCGCCTGGCAAAAGGATCCGGGCGCGATTCCGGGCTCGTTGAAGGAAAGCTGGCTGCGGGTGATCGCGCGCAATGCCACGCCGGCCACCTGGGAGACGCTGCACCGCATCGCCGCCGGGACCCGGGGGACAGTCGAGCGCACGACGCTGTACCAATTGCTCGGCGAAGCCCGCAACCAGGTTCTGGCGCGGCGAGCTCTGGAACTGGCGCTGACCTCCGAACCGGGACCGACCGTCAGCGCCGGGATGATCAGGGCGGCGTCGATCAAATATCCGGCAATGACGCTCGATTTCGTGCTTGGGCATTTGGCTCAGGTCAATCGCCTGGTCGATACGTCCGGGCGGTCGAGATATGTCGGCCAGCTTGTCCAGGAGAGCGGCGACGCAGCGCTCGTGCCAAAACTCCTTGCCTACGCGACGGCCAACCTTGGCGCCGGGGATCGCCGTCCGGTCGAGCAAGCGGTTGGGCGCATCCGCTGGGAGGCCGGGAACCGGCCACGCATCCGCGGCGAGGTCAACGACTGGCTCAAGAGTCACTAGCCTGTTGTGACTGCCGCCAAACGCGCGCCAAACCCCGGTCACTTTGCTATTATGGCCCGTCGTCGCTATATTGCTTGAGCTATTAGTCGCAAATTGACGGTCATTGGCGCTTTGCGGCTCCTCTTTCCTTCTCTCGCTTCTCCTAGCATTTGGGCGGCCGATCGTCGGTTTGCCCTCCAGAAGGAATATCACAATGATCAGCGGTACCGTAAAGTTCTTCAATGCCGACAAGGGTTTCGGCTTCATCCAGCCTGACGACGGAAGCAGCGATGCCTACGTCCACATCAGTGCCGTCGAGGCCGCTGGAATGCGCACCCTGGATCGCGAGCAGCGCGTCAGCTACGAGCTGCAGCAGGACAACCGCGGCCGCAACAGCGCCGTCAATCTACAGGCCGAGTAATTGGCCAGGAGCTTCCCTCGATCCGTCGGGGGAAGCTTTTTTTCAGGCGCTGCTCGAAGGGCGCCATCAAGCCCCGGTTTCCTCTCCGGATTAGGTCGCCACAGGCTTCTGTGATAGGACAAATCATCAAGCGCGAACCTGCTTTCGTAAGCATCGCCTGACTGAGAGACTAGCCGCGCTCCCGCTTACCTGCAGGAGACCTCAACGTGGA
>NZ_JANMCO010000138.1:0-1744 GCF_031361285.1 Sphingomonas sp. | reverse complement strand
TGGTTGGACTACTCTTATTGGTCGCTTCTGGATCCAGCGCGTTTGCCGACGCGGTCATCGACTGGAATGCCGCGATGACCCAATTCAACGAAGGCCAGACGCCGCCTGATCAACCCGGCTCCCCGCCACTTGAGCTTCGGGCCTACGCGATGGCGCACATCGCCATTTTCAACGCCGTCAGCGAGGCGATGAAGAGTCACGGCAACGCCGAGGCCGCCGCCGCAAAGGCGGCGCATGAGGTGCTCGTCAAGACCCTGCCCGCTGGCGCCAGCGTCTTCGATGCTCTGCTGGCCAAACAGCTCATCGCGATTCCGGACGGATCCGAAAAGGTCATCGGCTTGAAAATCGGCGCCAAGGCCGGCGCCGCCATGCTCGCCGCCCGGGCGAACGACGGTGCCGCCACTGGCGAGGGGCCGTACAAGCCGGGCTCCAAACCGGGGGCTTACCAATTCACCCCGCCCTTCGACAAGATGGCGCCGCCCGGGGGCTCTCCGCCGTATGCCGCCTTCCCCAATCTGGGCAAGGTCACGCCCTTCGTGCTGAAGAGCGGCGATCAATTCCGCGCACCCCCGCCCTATATGGTGCGCGATCCCGAATACGTGTTCGACTTCAACGAAGTCAAGGCACTCGGCGCCCGTAACAGCAGCATTCGCACTCCCGACCAGACTGAAATGGCGAAATTCTGGTTCGAGATGTCTGCCTTTAGCTGGAACCGCACTGCGCGCATCCTCGCCGCCCAGCAAACGGACAACTTGCTCAACCACGCCCGGCTTTTTGCCGCGCTCAACGCCGCAATGTTCGACGCCATTATCGCCGGCTTCGACTCGAAATATACCTACAACTTCTGGCGGCCAACTACGGCGATCCGGACGGCGGCGACCGACGACAACAACCTCACGGACGCCGATCCAGCTTGGGAACCGCTGATGGACACGCCGCCAATGCCCGATTACATTTCGACCCACGCCGATCAGGGGGCCGCGGCGTCCGTCGTGCTGATCTGGTTTTTCCACGGCGATGAGCACAACTTCACGCTGACGAGCACCATGGCGGGAATCGTCCCGGGCCTGCATTCGCGCACGTTTCAGCGCATTTCCGACGCGGCGGTGGAAAACGCATTGTCCCGACTATACGCCGGCATCCATTTCCGACTCGCCTGCCTCAGCGGCCTGACTCAGGGCCGCAACGTCGGAGCCTGGGTCGTGCAGCATGCTCCCTACACCGAAGGCCGCTGAGCGGTTCGATCTGGATTAGGGTTGGGCGCAGGCACATTAGAAACGGGCCGTCTGCGGCCAATCGCCGCGATTCGGGTAAACCATCGCGCCAGAATGTCGGTCCCGCCGTTTGCTGCGACGAGTTGGGGCTGGACCCGAGGACATAAATTGCGAGTTCAACCCGTAACCTTTGCGGGAGAAAATCTTTAGAATGCTCGATGCCACATTCTCCCAATCTCGCGGCGGCAGAGACGCTGGCCCGGCCCGCTGCCGGGCCGCCGTCACTGAAGTGCCGGTTTCTGCTTCAACTTGCCGTTTGGATGTCGCTGCCCTTGTCCGTCCTCGCGACCGAACATGCCACCGTCGCGTTTCCCAGCGGCGCGGACGACTTTCTCATCGCGGGCATGCCGCCGCCCGGCTTGTACGGCTGGATTTATTACAATCACTACCAGTCGAATTTCCTGGCAAACAATTCGGGGAAGATGGCCCTTCAGAACTTTAATTTGAAAGCCGATGTCGTGGCTGTCCGC
>NZ_JANMCO010000125.1:0-1544 GCF_031361285.1 Sphingomonas sp. | reverse complement strand
GCTGATCGGACAGGGGGTCAACAGCGTGACCGGCGATTACAGCCGCGGCGCGGCGGGATTCATGGTGCGCGGCGGCGCGATCGCCGAGCCGGTTGCCGAGATCACGATCGCCTCTAACTTGATCGATATGTTCGCGACCCTGGAACCGGGCTCGGACCTCGAGTTTCGCCGGGGCGTGGACGCGCCGACCCTGCTGGTGCCGGAAATGACGGTCGGCGCGGCATAGCCTCGGGAGCGGCGGCCGCTCGACCCCTATTTTGCTTCGGTGCCCTTGGCGTCCAGCGCCCACAGCACGTGGGTGATGACTTTCCGGCCGTCGGAGAGCTGGTGCACGAATGTGTCCGGACGCCCCTTGCCGTCGCGACCGATCGCTTGGCCCCAATCGGCCATCGTATCGCCGACCCCTCGGTCGCCGCCCGGCTGAGCAGCCGGCTTGCCGACTTCGCGCACGCCGAAGTTCGTCGCGGCGGCGGACGCGGTGGCCGTATTCGTGCTGTCGAGGTGCGTGTACATTGTCACAAGCTGGGCAAAATCGTGTGCGTTCGGATGCTGGTTGCTGGCCGGATTGTTGGTGTAATCCATGCACGTTCCGAGATTGGGGTTGCTGAAGTCTGTGTCCTGGTGGTCCAGCCCGAAATCATGTCCGATTTCCTGGCATGTCACAAACTGCCGCCACGCCGGCGTGTTGTACTGGGCCAAGGTGAAATAGCTGTCGTTCAACTTGGTCGTACCCTGGGTGATATGGTCGCCGTTGGCCCAGATCGAAGCGATACCGAGCCAGCCGCGCTGACCGTAGGAGGCATTGCACACCTGGACCTGACCGGAGATCGGATCGCAGCGCTTGGCGCTCGCGCTCGAGAAAGCTGCCGACGGCGGGTTGAAGTCGAGCACGGTCGACACGGCCCAGTCGTCCATCGCCACCTGCAAATAAGGCTCCCAATTTGGAGTCAACGCTTCGTTGATCTTCAAGGTTAGGGGATTGGCAGTACGTCCCCAGTGGTAGCTACCCCAGCTGTGATTGGCCGATGCGGGCGTCAGCGCGCCCAGTGCGACGCACGCGGCAAGCGCGACTCGATTGACGATTTTCATGGCAGGTGCCCCAATACCCTCTTGGCGGCTCCCCATGCGCCGCCTTCTGAAGCGCTAGGCTCTGCCTCCGTGAAGTCGCTGTCAAGTGGCTGAAATGACTAGCCAGTAGCGGCCACGCCCGGCACCCGCAGCCGCAGGATCTCGATCTTGATGCAGTGGTTCATCACCACTTTGAGGCCGGCGGCTTCCGCTCGCCCCGCCGCCGCCTCGTCGATTACGCCCCACTGCAGCCAAACCGCTTTGGCGCTGACTGCGATCGCCTGATCGACCGCTTCGCCGGCGGCGTCCGGGCGGCGGAAGATGTCGACGATGTCGATCGGCTCGCCGATCTCGGCCAGTTCGCGCTTTACGAACTCGCCGTGGACCTGCTCGCCGGCGATCGTCGGGTTGACCGGCAGCACGCGATAACCGTGCGATTGGAGGAACCCCATGACGCCGAAGGATGGCCGGTCGGG
>NZ_JANMCO010000082.1:0-1548 GCF_031361285.1 Sphingomonas sp. | reverse complement strand
CATATGGCTTCGAGCCGATGTTTCCCGAGGCGTCCGCGTCGGCTTTGACCCGCGGTTTCAACAACACGCCGCCAACGACGATGTTGAGCTTGGGCGTGGCCTTCCCGGAAATGGAAAACTCGGCGCCGCGGCTTCGAACCGAGCCGATTTTTTTGAACACATTAGCGGTGTCGAAGCCGAAATAGGGTCGAGTTAGATCGAACACGCCGACGACGGCATTGATGTCTTTGGTGACGGCAATACGGACACCGGCGTCTTTTTGCTGCGTCAAGATCGTTTCCAGGGGCTCGTTGCGGTTGGCGGCGGTGAACGGCGCAATCCCGCTTTCCTCAAGTCCGCGCGCATAACCAGCGTAGACGTTGACAGATTTCGATAGGACAATCGCCGCGGTGCCGTTGTAGAGCCAGGGATTGGACCGTGCCCTCACTTGGCCGACCGCTGGGATGTCCGTCTGCTTCCGATAGTTTGCTTTCGAGAGACCCAGGCTGATTTCTCCGACGCCTTTCCAGCGGCCGTCGTAAGCGATGCCATAGGTCATTTGCTTGACGTGCTGGTGAGTTTGCTCTCCGAATTCAAAATCCGGTTTGGCAGCAGTCACATTTTCGCCCACGCTGCCAATCTCAAAACTGACCGAATCCGAGCCGCCGAATTCCCGCCGGGCATCGCGCCGTCGAGCGCTCAGGTGAATGAGGTGCAGCCGCGGGCCTTCGGCAGTGCTGTGCGTAACCCGCAGCTCACCGCTTAGCGAATGACTATGATTTGGTGGATCGGCGATGAGGATCCGCTCGGCCGTCCCATCCAGTTGCTCGTTGGCGAGCAAATGCGTGTAGGCGTGTCGGTTAAAGACACTCGATCGGAAGGCGCCGAGACGGGCGACCCAATTCTTGCCGAATGAGATGCTCGTCAGCAGGCCGGCGTTTGTGCCGGTGAGACGGTTGTCGGCCCATCGCGGGCCTTCGTCATGGTGCGCGCGATCGACCGTGGGCATGAAGCTTCCGGCAGGAATGTAGAGTGTCCCGCTTTCGTCATCATAGTCATTGTACATCGACCAGAACGACGTGATCTCGATATTGTCGGTCGGGTGCCAACGCCCGATTACGCTTTCGGTATGACTGAAATTGTCGGTGCCATTGACGAATACGGTCGTCCCGGCGTTCAGTCCGACGAACAGGCCGAGGCGCCCTGTCAGCGGGAGCGAGCCGTCGACCTCAAGGCCCTTGCCGCCATAATTGTCCGCGTTGGCAATGATCGATGCTCCAAGCCTGGATTCTGGCCGGCGCAGCGTCTGGTCCACGATCCCGCTGGGCGCAACGAACGGATAGCCCTGGGCGGACAGGCCGACCTTGATGTTGATCGAATCGACTAAGGTGCCCTGCAGACCGAAAGCCGGGTCGTAATAAAGGCCGTTGATGCGGACGTTGCCCGCAGCGGCGGGCGAAAAGCCGCGGGCGTTGCCCGGACCATAGATGCCGATGGTTTCTCGGCCGACGCTGAAGCCAAACGCGTCCTCGGCCTGCGTGACGGCATTGTCATCGGCCCTGTCCTGCG
>NZ_JANMCO010000080.1:0-20320 GCF_031361285.1 Sphingomonas sp. | reverse complement strand
GCGATTTTCATCGCCTACCTCGACGAC
Organism: Sphingomonas sp.; assembly: GCF_031361285.1. Lineage (GTDB taxonomy): Bacteria > Pseudomonadota > Alphaproteobacteria > Sphingomonadales > Sphingomonadaceae > Sphingomicrobium. The sequence continues at coordinate 20,293 of NZ_JANMCO010000080.1, read as the reverse complement.
TTCAAGCTGATGATGATCGTCACCTTCGCGGTGCTGCCGTTGCTGTTGGTTATGCGCAAGGCGAGGGGCGCCGGAGCGCCGGCTATGGCGGCGGATTGAGCGCTTCCGCCGTTGGTCGAACGGAGGCTGGCGCGGACAATCAGTTGATGCAAAATAGCCGCTCTTTTCGGGAGTGGATTTCATGATTGATTTGTCGCGCCGCGAGGCGTTTGTGTCCGCCGCTGTCGTTGCTCTGGCCGCGGGGGTGCCAAGTTGGGCGCTGGCGCAAACCGCCGCCGGCGCTGGCGGCGCCGCGTGGGACCTGCGCGACATCTACCCGACCGACGCTGCCTGGGCGGCCGAGCGCCAGGCGATCCTGGCCAAAATCCCGTCGCTGCTTCGCTATCGGGGCAAGCTGGGCCAAAGCGCCACGGGGCTGAAAGCCGCGCTCCAGGCGCAATCCGCCCTCAACAAGCGCGCGTCGCGGCTCTACACTTATGCCTCGCTGAAGGCCGACGAGGACCGCCGCATCGCGGTCAATCAGGAGCGCAAGCAACAAGCACAGGATGTGTTCACGGCATTGGGCGAAGCGAGTTCCTGGGCCAATCCGGAGCTGGTCGCCATTGGCGCCGCCAAGGTTAACCGCTTCATCGCCGCCGACCCCGGGCTCAAGAAGTTCGCGTTCGGCCTGCGCGACGTGCTTCGCCAAGCGGCGCACACCCTGTCGCCCGGCGAAGAGAAATTGCTCGCGTCGGCGGGAACGCCGCTCGCCGGGCCGCAGGACATTCGCGACCAGCTAACCGCCTCCGACATTCCGCGGCCAACGGTGAAACTGAGCGACGGGCGTGAAATCAGGCTCGATGACCAGGGCTATACGCTCGCCCGCAGCGCCCCCAACCGTGACGACCGCAAGATGGTCTTCGACAAGTTCTGGGCGAGTTATAAGGCGTATGACAGTTCGCTCGGCGCGGCGCTGGCCGCCAAGGTCAAGGGCGACATGTTCACGGCCAAGGCGCGGCACTACGACAGCGCGCTGCAGGGCGCGCTCGACGGCAGCAACTTGCCCGAGGCGGTGTATCGCTCGCTGATCGCCGAAACCAATCGCGGTCTGCCGGTGCTGCATCGCTATTTCGCGCTGCGTCAGCGGATGCTCGGGCTCACGGACATGGGCTATTGGGACATCTATCCGCCGCTGGTGAAATCGGACCGGACCTATTCGCTCGCCGAAATGCGCCAGCTGTCCCTGGATGCGACCAAGCCTTTAGGTGCGGACTATGGTCGGATCTTCGCCGATGCGACGTCGAAGCCGTGGGCGGATCCGTTCCCGCGGCCGGGCAAGGCGTCGGGCGCCTACATGCAGCCCGGGGCCTTCGACGTTCACCCCTATCTGCTGCTCAATCTGAGCGACAAATATGACGGCGTCAGCCAGTACGCCCACGAATGGGGCCATGCGATGCACACGCTGCTCGCCAACGCCGCCCAGCCGTACGAGCTGGCCGCCTACCCGACCTTCACCGCTGAAGTCGCCTCAACCGCGCACGAATTGCTGCTCGCCAACATGATGGTCGAACGGGCCCAGACCAGGGACGATAAGCTGTTCTACCTTGGCCAGATCATGGAGAATTATCGCGGCACCTTCTTCCGCCAGTCGATGTTTGCCGAGTTCCAGCTGGCGATCAACGACCTCGCGACCAAGGGCGAAGGCCTGTCGGGCGAGAAAATGTCGGCGCTCTATTTCGATCTGTTGAAGCGTTATCACGGTCCCAAGGTCCAGATGGAGCCGGCCTATTCGAGCGAATGGGCGTACATCCAGCACTTCTATTTCGGCTTCTACGTCTGGCAATATGCAACCTCGATCACGGCCGCCAACTTCTTCGCCCAGAAGGTTATGCATGGGACGGCCGCGGACCGCGACAATTACCTCGCCGTGCTGCGGGCGGGCGGGTCCAATTACGGCTATAACCTGCTCAAATTGGGCGGGCTCGATATGGCGACCGCCGAGCCGTACCGGCTGATCGTCGACAGCTTCAGCAAGGTCCTCGACCAGGCCGAAGCGCTGCTGTGAATACTACCCCTCCACCATTCAGTCTTTGCTGAATGGTCCCCCTCCCCGAGACAAGCTCGAGGAGGAGACACAATCGTTTAGCGCTTCGAGAATTGGAAGCTGCGGCGGGCCTTGGCGCGGCCGTATTTCTTGCGTTCGACGACGCGCGGATCGCGGGTCAGGAAGCCTGCGCGCTTGACCATCGTGCGCAGCGCCGGCTCGAACCGGGTCAGCGCCTGGGCGATGCCATGCTTGACCGCGCCCGCCTGGCCCGACAGGCCACCGCCCTTGACCGTGGCGATGACGTCATAGGCGCCCTTGCGATCGGCGACGTCGAACGGCTGGTTGATCACCAGGCGCAGCGTCGGCCGGGCGAAATAGACCTCCTGCTCGCGCTCGTTGATGACGATCTTGCCCGATCCGGGCTTGATCCAGACGCGGGCGACGGCGTCCTTGCGGCGGCCGGTCGCATAAGCGCGGCCGAACTTGTCGAGCTGCTGTTCGCGCAGCGGGGCTTCCTCGACGATCGGCGGCGGCGGCGCAGCTTCCTCGGCGGCTGCAACCGGCGCGGCGTCGGCGCCAGCGTCGGCGGCCGGAGCGTCGGTCGATTCAGCGGCGGCTGCGGCGACCTCGGGAACTTCGGGTTCCGGGTTGGTCAGCGCGCCAAGTTCGGAAAGGGTCTTTGCTTTCTTGGCCATCTTAGGCGCCCACCTTGTTCTTGCGGCTCATCGCGCCGACGTCGAGGGCTTGAGGATCCTGGCCGCCGTGCGGATGCTCGGTGCCATTGTAGAGGTGCAGGGCGCGCATCTGGTCGCGCCCGAGGGGACCGCGCGGGATCATCCGCTCGACCGCTTTTTCCAGCACGCGTTCGGGGAAGCGACCCTCGAGCACCTTGCCGGCGGTGACTTCCTTCAAGCCGCCGGGATAGCCGGTGTGCTTGTAGTAGATCTTCTGGTCGAGCTTGCGGCCAGTGAACTTGACCTTGCCGGCGTTTATGACGACGACATGGTCGCCGCAATCGACGTGTGGGGTGAAGCTCGGCTTGTGCTTGCCGCGCAGGATGTTGGCGATAATCGTCGCGACGCGGCCGACAATCAGCCCGTCGGCATCGATCAGATGCCATTTCTTCACGACCTCGGCCGGTTTGACCGACTTGGTGGTCTTCATCAGCGCCTTCATGGCGGGTGACCTCTCGGGTTAAATGCGAAAAGCGGCGCATGCGGCGCCGCCTACGGGTGGGCTAATCGCGGGATAGGCCCCGAAAGTCAAGCAAAACCGGGCGTTTGTTGATGGGTATCATGTTACCTTTGATGTTTACGGGCGGTTTTAGGCGGGCCCCGGCTCGGGGGTCGGGGTGACGGTCTTGGCGGCTTTGGCGTCGGCGAGTTCGGCGGCGACGTCGGCGAAGTAAGCGGCGAGGTCGGCGTCCTGGGCGGCGCGTTCCCCAGCCTGGTCGAGCGCGGTCGCCGAGTCCATCAGCGCGGCCTCCTCGGCGGTGCAGGTGCGGCGATAGCCGCGGCTGCCCCAATTGCCGTGCTCGACACCGTCATGTCCGGCCGGCGGTGGGAAGTCGGTCCACCAGTCCTCATGGCTCCGCCAAACCGAATTCTTGGGGTCTTCGACCGCCTCGTCATCGGCGGAAACAAGCGAATCCTGGGCCGTGTCTATTTTGTCCACGTCGTCGGCTTGCGGGTCTTCGTGCGCCTTGAGCGCCGCCATCGCGACCGCCATCGCGCCCGGATCGCCAGAGCGCAGCGCGCCGATCATCTGGTCCCAGGCGAGGGGCTCCCGTCTGTTCCCCTGCGAAGGCAGGGGTCCAGTTTGTGTTGATCTGGGCTCCTGCCTTCGCAGGAGCACAGGCAGCGCCGAGCCAGTTTCGGCGACCCGGTCGAGGCGTTTCAAGACCGCGAAACCGAGGCGGTTGTCGAAATAGCGCTTCTCGCCGACCAGCGCGCCGTCGCGGGAGAAGCGTTCGACCGAACCTTCGATCGAGCGGGCCAGCAAGGCGTCGGACAATTGCATCCGGGCGAGGCCGAGCGCGGTGTCCCAGGCGGCGGCGAACAAGGGATCGCGCTGGCGCAGCGCATAAGCGCCGGCGCGGCTCTTGCCGGCGGCGAGGCAGGCGTCGACCACCATCCCGGTCTCGGCCAGCGTTTCGCAGAATTTGGCCATCGCGGCGCCAGTCCAGCCGTCGTGGCGGGGCGAGGTGGCGCTTTCGAGCGAGCCCCAGGGTCCGCTGTACAGCGGATCCGCGGGCGGGGCCGGCGTGGCGCCGCTATTGTCCTGATTGTCGATATTGGTTCTCCGAGTCGGAGAATATAACCCATTCGGTTATATGTAGGACAGCTTTAATTTGTGTCTGGCCCTTCGAGGCGTGGCGACTCAGCTGAGTCGGCAGGCCTAACGTCCGCAATGGGTCGAAGCCGGTCGCGGCAGGTTTGGGTGGAAATTGGATTTAAGTTGAACAGAGGCGATCAAACTCCGCCAGATCCATGTCCGTAGTGTGGGTGCCAGCGATTTTTGCTGAGTCGAACACACCATGTTTGGCTTTATGTTGGCTCCCCCGGATGCCAGTGAACAACTTTGCCTTCGTCATTGAAGCCAAGCTCGCGTGTCACGAACCCTTCCTCGTCAACTTCTGTCAGGATGCGGGACAGGCCCCATGCATCCGCAAGGCCCGTTATGTCAGCTTCAGTCCATACCAAGATCCGCCCCATGGGGCGAATATAGCTTACCCGCCTAATGTCCGGAATGGGTAGAAGCCGGACACGGCAGGTTTGGGTGGAAAGCGGACATTCCCTCTTGCAAAAGTGAGTGGCTTTGGGGTGGGTGTGCGAGGCGCGCTTTGTTAGTATGCGGGGGCGAACGTTCGACCTGAACGCAACAAGGAACCAGCAATGCTTTTTACCCCCAAGAAGAGAGGCAGGGATTGGTATTGGTTCAACATGATATTTCTATATGGCTTTTCGCTTGCTTTCGGGGTTGCTGCGGTTGGTATCCTGCTATCGTCCAACGTTGATTTATCAGAGCGGATTTTCGGAGCTTTGATGTTCGCTTTGACTGCGCTGATTACGTGGGCCTTGGGACGACGATGTTCGACCATGGTGGCCCAACTCAGGGTGGACGACCATCATCCTTAATGTCCGCAATGGGTCGAAAGCAGACATTCGAGCGATGCACTGCGGCTACCGCGCCGACGGGGCCGTCTCGACGACGCCTTGGAAGCGCGGCAATTTTATTCCATCGCCGATCGCCGATCGCGGGGCTCGCGGCGGGAGCGAATAAGCAAGAAGCGGGGTTCCCGCTTTCGCGGGAATGACGGTGATTGCCCTGGTGAGCCTGTCAGCCCCTTCGCCGCATCCGCGCAATGAGGGTGACGAAGAACGCGGTCGACCAGCCGATGAGTATGAGGCCGTTGATACCCTCGATCGCCGAGACCAGGCGCCATTGCTCGGCCATGGCCGCGTCGCTGTAGCCGATCGCGCCATAGGTAATTGTGGAGAAATAGACCGCTTCGCGCAGGCCCTCGACCGAGCCGATGGCGAGAAACAGAAATGCATAGAGCCAAATCTCGATGCCATGCAGAACGAACAGGCCGAGGCTGACGGTCAGTGTCGCGGTGATACCGCGGCGTGACATCGGATGGATGTGCTCGTGGCGCTCCTGCAGCTCCTCGAGCCGGAGCAGCCGTGCCAGCGTGTAGAGTCCGATGGCGTGGATCGTCACCGTCACCAGCACCATCACGGTCGAAAGGAAGAGCTCCGCGGCCATCGTGCACTCTTAGTAGCGCATCTCGAGGGCGGTGGTAGTGGGTCGCGGCGAAACCCGGTCGCCCGAGACGCAAAAGGGGCGGGAGGTTCGTCCTCCCGCCCCGATCGCTGTTGGTCGAAAGGCTAGATCTTCTGGAGGTTCAGCGCGACGGGCTTGCTGTCGCTGTCGGTGCCGACGTCATAGGACAGGCGCTGGCCGGTAGTCGGCGGTTGGGCCTTGATGTCCCACGCAAAGGCGCTGCGTTCGAAAGCGAGATTGTCGCCGCCGGCTTCCGGCTTGATCGAGCCCTTGCCTTGGTCGACGTCGAACGTGTTGACGGTGCCAAAATATTTCATCGTGGGTTCCTTCGTTTCCAGGCACCAGAATTGGTGGCCTGTTGGCTAGGAGACGTTGAAGATAGGAGGAAGGCGCTTGCTGCACGCCCAAGACCGTCTTGCGACTGGTAGCAACTATATCAACCAATCCAGAGGCATAGGGTTGCGGCCAGAAGGCCCGGGCGGGCTCCACTCACCCCGCTTAATACTCCGGCGGGGCCGTCTCGACGGCGCCCGGCAAGCAGCGTAAACCTCGTCCATCGGCCGATCGCATAGGGGACAAGCGATGGACTTCGACACGATCATGTTGCTGGCGCTGCCGGGGAGTTTCCTCGTCTTCCTAGGCATCGAAGCGCTGATGCCGTCCGGGCGCGATATGCCCGCGATCCGCCACTGGCGGCTGATCGGGCTGGCCGGGCTCGCCGTGTCGCTGATTGTGTCGGTGTACGGTCCGCTGTTGCTGGTGCCCTATCTGCCGCCGATGGCGATCGTCGATCTGAATGCGTGGGGAAACTGGGCGGCGTTGCCGCTGTGGATGCTGACCACGTTCTTTGGCTATTGGGCGCACCGCACGATGCATTATTTCGATGTGCTATGGCGGGCCGGGCATCAGCTCCATCACGGCGTCGCGCGGGTCGATATTTCGTCGGCGTTTATTTTCCATCCGTTCGACATTTTCGTCCAAGGGGTGGCCGCCGCGCTGCTCGCCGCGGGGTTGCTGCATGTGACCGCTTACGCGGCCGCCTGGGCCGGGCTGTGGGGTTTTATGGTGGCGCTGTACCAGCATTGGAACATCCGCACGCCGGCGTGGAGCGGGTGGATCATCCAGCGGCCCGAAGCGCACATGCTGCACCACGAACGCGATGTGCACGCGCGCAATTTTGGCGACATGCCGCTGTGGGACCGGATCTTCGGCACTTATGCGGCACCGGTCGAGCGGCCGATCGAGCTGGGCTTCCTGCCGGAGCGGTCGCGACGGTGGCTGGCGATGGCGATGATGGTCGACGTCAATCGCACCGACGAGGTCGACGGGCGCATTCGATTGTAGGTTCGCGGCGGATTAGTCGGTCGGGCTCTAGCTTTCCGGCACTTCATCGGATGGCGGGTCGAGCGTCGCCAGCTCGGCGGTCGGCAATGCGAGACTGGGGTCCGACGCCAACGCCTCATAGCGGGCCGACATTTCCAGATGCGCCGCGGCGGCGCTCGGATTGGTCGCGGTCTGGGCCTGCAGGCGCTCGTCGATCGCCCGCGCGGCATAATAGGCTTGTTTGGACAAATCGGCCTCCCCAGGCGACAGCGGGAGCACCGCGCGGTCTCTCAGTCGCTGGCGCGCCAAATCCTTGGCCAGCGATGAGTCTCATTACGCCTCCGACCTTGATCTGGACAGGATTAAGATGTCCTGATTTGGAGCAGGATTGGGCGGGTTTGGCAGCCGCGCGGGCGCTTAGCGGGCGCGGGCGCCGATAACGTGCGCGCCCCAGACGGTGGCGGCGACGAGGCTGGCGCCGACCGCCTGGTGGAGCGCGGCGAACCAGATGGCGACTCCGGTCAGCACGGTGGCGATGCCGAGCAGGATCTGGGTGCCGAGCGCGGCATGAATGGCGATCGACGCGCGGCGGTCGATGGCGCGGACCTGGCGCGCGACAACGATCAGGACGGCGACGACCACCCACGCCCACCAGCGGTGGATGAAGTGGATCAGGAACGGGTCGTAAGTCAGCGTGTGACCGATGCCCAATGACCAGTCGATGCCGTCGGGGATCAGCCGGCCGTGCATCAGCGGCCAGCTGTTGGCGACCTGCCCGGCGTCGAGCCCGGCGACCCAGGCGCCGAACAGGATCTGCACGAACAGCACCGCGAGGGCGAGAATGGCGGGGCGGGTCAGGCGCGCCGGCCGGTCCTCGCCGGTGATGGCGAGGCGCCGCAGATCGAGCGCGACCCAGATCGACGCCGCCATGATCGTCAGGGCCAGCAGCAAATGCGCGCTCAGACGGAAATGGCTGACATTGGTGCGGGCGACCAGCCCCGACATCACCATGTACCAGCCAAGCCCACCCTGCGCCGCGCCGAGCAGCAGCAGGCCGACAAGCTTCCAGCCATAACCGCGCGGAATGGCGCGGCGAACAGCGAACCAGGCGAGCGGCAGCGCGAAGGCGAGGCCGATTAGGCGGCCGAGCAGCCGGTGCAGCCATTCCCAGAAATAGATCTGCTTGAACGCCGCCAAATCCATGCCGGCGGGGCCGTTGATCAGGCGATATTCGGGGGTTGCCTGATAGAGCCGGAAGGCGTGGGTCCAGTCGGCCGCATTCAACGGCGGAATGGCGCCGCTCAATGGCCGCCATTCGGTGATCGACAGGCCGCTTTCGGTCAGCCGGGTGATGCCGCCAACGACGACCATCGCGAACACCAGGCCGGCGACGATCAGCAGCAGGTTGGACAGCGCCAGCGGCCGCGGGTGGCGAGCGGCGGGCAATGGCGCGGGGGACAAAGCGGGATCCATGGCGGCGCGCCTAGGCCCGCTGGCGCAACTTTGCCAATCGTTGGGCGAACAAAAATCGGCGATGTGATATTGTATCTTGCGACAAGGGCCGATATATCCGTGCCCGCAATGTACCAAATGCATCCATCGACCTTCCAGACCGCGCGCGCCGTTCCGCTCGGGCGGCTGGATCGCATGGCGATCGCCTTGTCGGGGCTGTGCATGGTCCATTGTCTCGCGACCGCGGTGCTGCTCGGCCTGCTGGCGTCGGCCGGCGGCTTCCTCGGCAGCCCGGTGATCCACGAAGTCGGCCTGACCCTGGCCATGTTCCTTGGCGCCATCGCGCTCGGCAAGGGCATTTACGCGCATGGCTTCATGATGCCGAGCGCGGTCGGTGGCCTCGGGCTGGGCGTGATGGCCGGCGCATTGAGCCTGCCGCACGGCGGCAATGAAGCGATTTACACCGTGCTCGGCGTGTCGATCCTGGCGCTCGGCCACCGACTTAACGGATTGGCCGCCGAATAGGCCATTGTCCTTGCGGCACGACCCCGCGAGGCCTATTTCACGACCATGGGCAACCCCAAGCAAAAGCGCCACGATCATCAACTGCACGAAGGCGAAGCCCTGCGCTCGGCGGCGCAAAAGCAATTGACCAGCCAGGGCGAGCAATGGACCGCGACCCGCGCCGCGGTGTTCGATGCGCTCGCCGGTTTTACCCAGCCGGCCTCCGCCTATGACATCGCCGAAGCGGTTTCGAAAGCCGAAGGCCGTCGCGTCGCCGCCAACAGCGTCTACCGGATCCTCGACCTGTTCGTCGGCGCTAACCTCGCGCGGCGGGTCGAAAGCGCCAACGCGTACATTGCCAACGCCCACCCCGACTGCCTGCACGACTGCATCTTCCTGATCTGCGACACTTGCGGGCAGACGGTGCACATCGACGACGACAGTCTGTCGGGCGGGGTGCGCGACGCCGCCAAGACCGCCGGCTTCACGGCCCCGCGCCCGGTGATCGAAGTCCGCGGCACTTGCGGCGATTGCGGCGACTGAGCGGCAACACGTCCGGCCTAGCCGGTGTCGCGCCGCACCTGTAGGTGCGCCGGGACGCAAGCAGGAAGCCTGAAATGCACAGACCGGCGGAACCCATTCGCAAGATTGTGATCGTCGGCGGGGGGACCGCCGGCTGGATGACGGCGGCGGCGCTGTCGAAGACGATCCAGGACCGCTTCTGCGAAATCCATGTCGTCGAATCGAGCGCCATCGGCATCGTCGGGGTCGGCGAGGCGACCATCCCGCCGATCCTGCAAATGAACCGGCTGCTCGGGATCGACGAGGACGAGTTCGTCCGCAAGACGCAGGCGACGTTCAAGCTGGCGATCCAGTTCGTCGACTGGATGCACGACGGATCGCGTTATTATCACCCGTTCGGCCAGTTCGGATTTGGCATGGGGCCGCTGGCGTTGCCGCATTATTGGCGGCGGCTGAAGGCGACACGTGGCGAAGCAGCCGCTGGCTCGCTCGACGACTATTCGCTGACCAGTCAGGCATCGACAGCCAATCGGTTCCAGCGCCAGCATCCTTTGCTCAACGGCCGCGGCAATGTCGCTTATGCCTTTCATTTCGATGCCTCGCTGTACGCGGCGTATCTGCGCGAACGGGCCGAAGCACAGGGCGTCGTCCGGCACGACCGCAAGATCGTCGGTCATCGCCTGGCCGAGGACGGCTTCGTCGAAGCGGTGCTGTTCGAAGGCGGCGACAGCATGGACGCCGATTTGTTCATCGATTGCTCGGGGTTCCGCGGCGTGCTGATCGAGCAGGCGCTCGGCACCGGTTACGAAGACTGGACCAAATATCTGCCGTGCGATCGCGCGGTGGCGATGCCGTCGGAGCGCATCCCCGAACTGCCGCCATTCACCCGGTCGACCGCGCGCCCGTTCGGCTGGCAATGGCGAATTGCGTTGCAGCATCGGACCGGCAACGGCCTCGTCTATTCGAGCGCTTTCGCCAGCGATGACGAAGCGGCGGCAACCTTGAGCGCGAATCTGCCGACGGCAGCCTGCGGCGATCCGCGCTTCGTCCGCTTCACGACCGGGCGGCGCAAACTGGCCTGGAACAAGAATGTCATCACCATGGGGCTTGCCAGCGGCTTCCTCGAGCCGCTCGAATCGACCAGCATCCACCTGATCCAGACGGCGATCGAGAAATTGATCAACCTGTTCCCGGACCGGAGCTTCCGGCAAGTCGACATCGACTTTTACAACCGCGAGACCGCGCTGGAATATGAGCAGGTCCGCGACCTGATCATCTTCCATTATCACGCCAGTGGCCGCGGCGAGGAGTTCTGGCGGATGTGCCGCGACCTCGCGATTCCGGACTCCTTGAAAGCGCGGATCGACCTTTATCGCGGCTATGGCCGGGTGTTCCGCCGCGAGGACGAATTGTTCAGCCCGGTCAGCTGGACCGCGGCGTTCGAGGGCCAGGGTGTCTACGCCGCCGCGCCCGATCCGCTGACCCTCGGCATGCCCATCGAGCACATCGATGCCGTCCTTCGCCAGCAGCGCGAGATGCTCCGCCGCGGCGTCGAGACCATGTCCAGCCATGCGGATTTCGTCGCCAGGATCGCCGCCGGCGAGGCCCCAACGGCCAGCACGGATGTCCAAATGGCCGAGCCGCCGCAGGGTTAGGCTTCACGCCGTGGTTCGACCGGTCTAGAGGCCACGACCATGTCCGACCGTCCGGAAACGCCGCTGCTCGACACCATTGCCTCGCCTGCCGACATCCGGGCGCTGGGCAAGGCGCAGCTGCCGCAACTCGCCGACGAGCTCCGTCAGGAAGTGATTTCGGCGGTGTCGGTAACCGGCGGGCATTTGGGCGCCGGACTTGGCGTGGTCGAGCTGACCGTCGCTATCCACCACGTGTTCGACACCCCTCGCGACAAGTTGATCTGGGACGTCGGCCACCAGGCCTATCCGCACAAGATCGTCACCGGCCGCCGCGACCGCATCCGCACGCTGCGGCAGGGCGGCGGCTTGAGCGGCTTCACCCGGCGCAGCGAAAGCGAATACGACCCGTTCGGGGCGGCGCACAGCTCGACCTCGATCTCGTCGGCGTTGGGCTTCGCTGTTGCCGCCAAAATGTCGGGCGAGCCAGGGCGGGCGATCGCGGTGATCGGCGACGGGGCGTTGAGCGCCGGCATGGCCTATGAGGCGATGAACAACGCCCAGGCCGCCGGCAACCGGCTGATCGTCATCTTGAACGACAATGACATGTCGATCGCGCCGCCGGTCGGATCGCTGAGCAATTCGCTGGCGCGACTGGTGTCGTCGAACAAATATCTGACACCGCGGCGGCTGGCGCAGCGGCTGGCGCGCAAGCTGCCGGGGCCGATCCACCGTTGGGCGCGGCGGGTCGAGGAATATACCCGCGGCTTCTGGACCGGCGGGACCTTGTTCGAGGAATTGGGATTTTACTATGTCGGGCCGGTCGACGGGCATGACGTGCGGGCGTTGGTCGAAATCCTCGAGAATGTCCGCGATGCCGCCGAAGGGCCGATGCTGGTCCATGTCGTCACCAAGAAGGGCAAGGGCTATGCCCCGGCCGAAGCAGCGGCCGATAAATATCACGGCGTGGTCAAGTTCGACGTCGTCTCGGGCAAGCAGGACAAGGGGCCGGGTGGCGGGCCGCCGAGCTACACCGCAGTGTTTGCCAAGGCACTGGCGGCGGAAATGGCGCGCGACGAGAAAGTCGTGGCGATCACCGCCGCGATGCCGTCGGGCACCGGGCTCGACAAGGTCGCGGAAGCTTTCCCCGACCGGACGTTCGATGTCGGCATCGCCGAGCAGCATGCGGTGACCTTTGCCGGCGGATTGGCGGCGGCGGGATATCGGCCGTTCTGCGCGATCTATTCGACCTTCCTGCAGCGCGCCTACGACCAGGTGGTGCACGACATCGCCATCCAGAATTTGCCGGTGCGGTTCGCGATGGACCGGGCGGGACTGGTCGGGGCAGACGGTGCCACCCACTGCGGCGCGTTCGACCTTGCGTATCTGTGCACCTTGCCCAATTTCACGGTGATGGCGGCGTCCGACGAAGTCGAGCTTTGCCACATGATCCACACCATGGCGGTGCACGATAGTGGCCCGATCGCGGTTCGTTATCCGCGCGGCGAGGGGCGCGGGCTGGAAATTTCGGCCGAGCCGCAGCAGCTTGAGATTGGCAAGGGTCGCGTGGTGCGCGAGGGCAAGACGGTGGCGATCCTGTCGCTGGGCACGCGGCTCGAGGAAGCCGAGAAAGCCGCCGACCAGTTGGAGGCGATGGGCCTGTCGGCGAGCGTCGCCGATTTGCGCTTCGCCAAGCCGCTCGACAGCGCCCTGATCCGCAAGCTGCTCACCAGCCACGAGGTCGCGGTGACGATCGAGGAGGCTTCCATCGGCGGACTCGGCGCGCATGTGCTGACGCTGGCCAGCGACGAGGGGCTGATCGATGCGGGGCTGAAACTGCGGACGATGCGGTTGCCGGACAAGTTTCAGGAGCATGACAAGCCCGAAAAACAGCACGCCGAAGCCGGCCTCGACGCGGCAGGCATCGTCGACACGGTCTTGAAAGCGCTCCGCCGCAACAGCGTCGGCATCGAGGAAGTCCGCGCCTGACTAGAGTGAACTCCTGATGCGTGCTGTGGCGGGTGTGGCTGCTTGGTTGCTCCTCGTATTCACTTCAGGTTGGGTCGCGCTCTACGCCGCATTTACATTTGCTTGGGGAGCGAGCCACGGCACGACAGATGGGTGGTCGTTTATGATTGGGATTGCCGCCGTGGTGCTCCTTTGGCTGGCGCTAGTTCTTTGGTCAGCCGTTCGTATGGCTCGATGGATTAGCAAAGGCGCCAACGCCGAAGATGCGGGAGTTTGATGCTGAAATCCTTGCTCATCGCCAATCGGGGGGAGATCGCTTGCCGGGTGATCCGGACGGCGCGGGCTTTGGGCGTGCGGACGGTGGCGGTTTATTCGGACGCGGACGCCAAGGCGCTGCACGTGCGGATGGCCGATGAGGCGGTGCATATCGGGGCGAGCCCGGCGCGGGAGAGCTATCTGGTTGGCGAGCGGATCATCGCCGCGGCCAAGGCGACTAAAGCTGAGGCAATTCATCCGGGCTATGGCTTCCTGTCCGAGAATGCGGACTTTGCCCAAGCGGTGATCGATGCGGGGCTGATTTGGGTCGGACCCAAGCCGGCCAGCATCCGCGCGATGGGGCGGAAAGATGCGGCCAAGCGGCTGATGGCCGAGGCCGGGGTGCCGGTGACGCCGGGCTATCTCGGCGAGGACCAGGCGCCCAAGGTGCTCAAGAGCGAAGCGGGCAAGATCGGTTACCCGGTGCTGATCAAGGCGGTCGCGGGCGGCGGCGGCAAGGGCATGCGGCGGGTCGACGCGGCGGGCGATTTCACGGACGCTCTGGAGAGCTGCAAGCGCGAGGCCGCGTCGAGCTTCGGCGACGACCGCGTGATCATCGAGAAATACATCCTCTCGCCGCGCCACATCGAGGTGCAGGTGTTCGGCGACAGCCACGGCAACGTCGTCCATCTGTTCGAGCGCGACTGCTCGTTGCAGCGCCGCCACCAGAAAGTCATCGAGGAAGCCCCGGCGCCGGGCATGGACGCGGCGACGCGCGAAGCCGTGTGCGGGGCGGCGGTGCGGGCGGCGCAGGCGGTGCAATATGAGGGCGCGGGGACGATCGAGTTCATCGCCGACGCCAGCGACGGCCTAAAGCCCGACCGCATCTGGTTCATGGAAATGAACACCCGGCTGCAGGTCGAGCATCCGGTGACCGAAGAGATTACAGGCGTCGACCTGGTCGAATGGCAGCTGCGGGTGGCGAGCGGGGAGACGCTGCCCAAGACGCAGGACGAGCTAAGCATCAACGGCCACGCTATCGAGGCGCGGCTGTACGCCGAGGACCCGGCGAAGGGGTTTTTGCCGAGTGTGGGGCGGCTCGAGCATTTCGAGCTTGGCGAAGAGGGCCGGATCGAGACCGGGGTCGCGGAGGGCGACGCGATCTCGCCCTTCTACGACCCGATGATCGCCAAGCTGATCGCTTATGGCGCCGACCGCGACGAGGCGATCGGGCGGCTGGCGGGGATGCTCGACGGGGTCGAAGTGTGGCCGGTCCGGACCAACGCGGCGTTCCTGTTCAACGCGCTGCTGTTCCCCGGGTTCGGCACCGGCGACGTCGACACCGGCTTTCTCGAACGCAACCTCGCCCAGTTGGTGCCCGATCCGGAGCCCGACGAGGCGCTGTGGCGCGGCGCGGCGTCGGTGGCGACAGCGGTCCTGGAAGAGGAAGAGCCGCTCGCCGATCTCGCCGGATTCCGGATGAACGCGGCACCGTTTGCAAGCGTGGCGCTGGGCCGGGGCGGGGAAATCCGCAATGTCGCGCTCGACGATGACCAGCCGATGGCGGCGGTGTCGGGCTTCCGCGACGACGAGCGCGTGGTGGTATTCTACGAAGGCCAGGCGACCGAATTTGCGCTGACCAGCCGCGGCAGCAGCGGCGGGCAGGGGGCTCACGATGGCGACATCCTCGCGCCGATGCCGGGGCGGGTGACGGCGGTCGACGTCGCGCTGGGCGAGGCGGTGGCCAAGGGCCAGCGCTTGCTGACGCTGGAAGCGATGAAGATGGAGCATGGCCTCACCGCGCCGTTCGACGGCGTGGTGGCGGAACTGAACGCGGAAGCCGGCGCGCAGGTGAGTGAAGGCACGGTGCTGGCCAAGATCGAGGCTGCCGATTCTCCAGCGAAGACCGCAGCAAAGAAAGTCTAGGGTTTCACACGAAGGCACGAAGGCGCGAAGCGGTTGCCGCCACCAAATCCTTCGTGTCCTTCGTGCCTTCGTGTGCAAAGAATTGGGTTCCCGCTTTCGCGGGAATGACGCAAAAGGAATAAGCCCATGCGCAAATTCATCGCCCTCATCGCTCCGCTGATCCTCGCCGGGTGCGAGACGACGGGCGAGCCGGTCGGCGGGCCGCAGTTCGCGCTGGTGGCCCCGAGCGGGCAAGTGCTGGGCCAGGTGCGGATGTGGCAGACGCCGGGCGGCGTGACGTTCCGGATCGGCGCGGCGGGGCTGTCGCACGGCCTTCACGGCGTGCATGTCCATGGCGTCGGGCGGTGCGAAGGGCCGGCCTTCGCCAGCGCCGGGCCGCACTGGAACCCAACCCAGCACAAGCACGGCTTCAACGCCCCGGCCGGGCCGCATCAGGGCGATCTGCCCAACGTCACCGTCGCCGCCAATGGCGTGCTCGCCGAAGCGGTGACGCTGCCCGGCGCCAGCTTCGCCACCCTGCTCGACGGCGACGGCGCGGCGCTGGTGATCCACGCCCGGGCCGACGATTATGCCACCGACCCCAGCGGCAACAGCGGCGACCGGATCGCCTGCGCGGTGATCGGCGCGGCGGCACCCTAAGCCGCGGCGACGCGGGCACCGCCATCCCGCGCGCCTTTATGGCCAGCGTAATCTGTGCATAGGGTCGTTGCGCGGCGGTGATGGGGGGAGATTGCGATGCCGGTGGCCTGGTTGCTCGGCGCGCTTGGCGTCATCATCGCGTTGCTGTGCCTGTGGGCCTTCTGGCTGGCGCCGCGGCTCGGCCAGCCGCGGCTCGAGCTCGCGCAGCGCAGCGCGATGATAGCCCTGCACACGGTGACCGCGGTGGCGATCCTGGCGGCCGGCATCCTTTATGTCGACGAGCAGCAATGGAGCCCGCGCCTGGGGGTCGAGGTCAAGGCCGATGCCCGGCTGGTGCCGCAGAGCGTGCCGCAATCCGCCGTCGTCCAGCTGGCGATCGCCATCACCAACAAGACCGAAACCAACCAGTCGGTGAATTTCATCGACGTCGCGGCGTTCGGCATCCGCGGGCCGGCGCGCCGCGACCCCGGCCACCCGCAAGACCTGGCGGCGACGCCATTCTATCGCTTGGTGACGACGCAGGCGCACGCCATCGGCCCCGAGGAAACCATCAGTCAGTTCGTCGAGATTCCCGTCGCCTGCGCGTGGCCGCTGATCCGGGTCAGCGTCGCCGTCCCCAAGCCGCCGGCGCGGCCCCCGCGGCCTGGCCAGGCGCGAGTTGAGTATGAGCGCAAGCTGCTGGTCCCCATCGCCGATGTCTGCGCGGGGATTGCGCGCGTGACGGGGGCGACGGGCGCGGTGGCGGCGCATTAGCGCGGGGGTTTAGTGGATTGAGTAAACTGTCACTGAAATCACCGAAATCGCGATACTCTATTCCTGTTTCTTGGCCGGGTCCCAGCCGCGCACCGTCACCTTGGCGTAGTTGAGCGCGACGCCGTCCGCCGCGCAGCCCGCAATCAGCACCTCCTTGAGCTCGTAGCGCCCGGCGGCATTCTGCAGCACGGCGTCGGGAAAAGCGGCACCGACCCGGCAGTCGAGCCAGGGAAACTTGACCTTGACCCGGACGCTGCCGCGATCGAGCGGTTTGGCGACTGTAATCCAGCCATGCTGGCGCTGGCCGGTCGGCATACCCGACGCGATGTCGCGCGGCGAAATGATCGCGGCGCCAGCCTGAGCAGCAACATCGGCCTGGCCAGCAACACTGTCGTCCCGATGCATGCCGCCCACCGCACCGAACTTCGCGGCGCCAGCCTGGCCAGCGACACTGTCGTCGCGGTGCAGGCCGGCCACGGCACCGAACTTCGCGGCGCTAGGCGGGCCCTTGATCGTGCCGTCCCAATCGCCGGCCATGGTCGTGCCCCACGACCAGGATTCAATCTCGAGCTGCTTGCCGCCGCCGCCCCTGGCGGCCGCTGACTCGCCTTTAACGCTGTCGAACTTGAGATAATAATCCGCCGCGGCGGCGGCGCTGGTCGCGGCGAGAGCAGCGAGCGCGGCGGCCACAGCAGCGCGCGCAGCGTGGGTCATCGAACGCATGACATCCTCCATTGACGAGGAACACGGTTGGGCAGGGTTATACGCCGCCGCCCGGCGCGCTGCCAGCGTCATGTGCAGGGGTGGCTGGCGGGGATTGGTTATGTCGAGGTGGTGGCGGGCGATACTCCGGCCGAGCTGCGGCGGGTGGTGGAGCGGTTGGTGCGGGGGGCTTAGTGCATTTAGTGCACTGTCACTGTAATCACACTGTAATCAACCACTGTAATCGCCTGCCACCGTAATCGCCGATTTTTCTATTCCCCCTTCCTGGACCATCCCGGGAGCACGGTGAGCACAGCGAGCATGGGGTCAGCACAGTCAGCACGATGAGTAATGTGCGCTAGCAAACAAGTGCCTGTTACTGCTGCACTTTTCGACCATTGGCCGTAATGGCTTTAGAAACTCCTTGCCCTAGATGCAACGTATGTTGCAATTCGCTCTCTCGAAAACGCAGGATACAGCGACTCGTCGTCCGCGAGTTTTTACCTAAGTCATTGATTTACAAGGACTTGTGTGGGAGAAGTGTTTTGCGCAGTTTGAGGCATCGGTTGGGTCCAAACCAACAACGATGTCACATCCGGCCAAACACCGGGGCGGGGTCCAAACCCGCCCCACCACTTATCGAAAGGTGACATTATGGCGACCGTACGAGAGGCAAGCGCAATCGCTAAGAAGTCGTTGGCGATGCGCGATTATCTTTGGCCCAACGCTGCGTCCAATCTCTGGCATCGCACCGCCAACAAGGGCTTTGCAACCATCCCGAAGACGTTTCCCTTCGTGCTGAAGATCATGGACGAGATGACGAAGGGCGCGCCCGTGTCATCGACCTTCTTGGCGCTATGGTGTTCGACTTGGGACAACTCTTATGTCGTCATCACGAACCCCGCCGAGCTTTCGCAGGCGGCCGGCTTCGGCGGCCAGAGGGGCGTTCATACCTGGGGCGGACGTATGAAAAAGCTCCAGGAACTCAACTTCATCGACATAAAACCCGGAAAATCCGGCCCTATGAACCATGTGATCATTTGGAATCCCCACGTGGTTCTGAGGTGGCACCACGACGTAGCTCGAACCCCCGGCCTCGTAGAGGCAAGCTTTACGTCATTGATCGAGAGAGCGGCGGACGTAGGTGCGCAAGATATGTTGACGCCCCTGCCGTCTCCCGCCCAACCCGCACAGGCTCCAGCAACTTCAACTCCAATAGCTGCAGCAACCGTAGCCACTCCCTCTACCACCCCGCTTCCCCCCGCCTAGTCTGACCGGACATTTAGGATCGGCGATTGACCATGCGACCTATCGAGAAAATCAATCTGGTCGATAAGATCGGGCGAGAACTTCAGTCGCGCTATAGCTTCGAGGAAATCGACGCCTTTTTGGCAGAGTTTGGGGTCGCGCCCCCGCAGAATGTAACCGTGAACAGCAAATGGGTTTACTCGAAAGTCGCCTTAAGAGGGGCCTCTACCGACACCGTAATCCGGATCGCTGAAGAACTTGAGATGGTAGTGCCGGGATCATCTGGACTAACTGTCTCACCCCCACGCAACTGGATAGACACTAGGCTTTTCAGACTCTTTATCAGCCATGTATCGAAAGACAAAAGCATCGCCACTCGGCTGAAGGAGTGTCTTGCGCCCCACGGCATCGCCGGGTTTGTAGCGCATGAGGACATCCACCCGACCTTGGAATGGCAGGTCGAAATCGAACGAGCGCTGCAAACGATGGACGCCTTCATCGCGGTGCATACGGAGGGCTTTTCCAAGAGCGTCTGGACCCAACAGGAAGTTGGTTACGCGTTGGGTCGCGGCACCAAGATTATCTCGTTCAAAATGGGAGAGGATCCCACTGGCTTCATATCGCGGCAACAGGCGCTGGCCCGAAAGCAGCGTTCCGCTGAAGCAATCGCAATGGAGATCGAACAGCTACTAGGAGACGACCCGCGAACGGCCGAACGTCTCGGTCAAGCCAAGGCAACAGTAAATGCTGTTGATCCGCTGGATCAAGACGTGCCGTTCTAAAGTTTCTAAACAGCGCCTACTTCGCCGGGATGAGGTCGGGGAGGTCGGGTTCGGAGGGCTGCGCCTTTTTGCGAGTCCGTTTGCTCGGCTGGGTCCCCGCCTGCGCGGGGATGACGGAAGAAGGGGACTGGGCCCCGGCCTGCGCCGGGGAACTGCGAGCGAGTAGGGGAGCGAGATATTGGCCGGTGAAGCTGTCGTCGCAGGCGGCGACCGGTTCCTGCTTCGTCCTTGGTGTCATGCCCCCGGCATGACAGTCGGCCTCAGCTTCGCCCACAATCCGGATCATTGCTGAACGCCCGTCATTTCGCAGGGATCAGGTCTGGCTGGTCCGCATCGACTTTCCGGCTCCGCTTCGGCCGCTTCGGCGGCACGTCGGCAATGACGGGCTTTACGGCCGAGCGTTCGAGCAAGGGCTTGAGATACTGCCCAGTCGCGGAGGTCGGTTCCTGGACGATCGCCTCGGGTGGGCCTTCAGCAATGATCCGCCCGCCGTTGACCCCGCCGCCCGGGCCCATGTCGAGCACCCAGTCGGCGGTTTTGATGACGTCCAGATTATGTTCGATGACGACCACGGTGTTGCCTTGCTCGACCAGGCGGTGGAGGACTTCCAAGAGTTTCCGCACGTCTTCGAAGTGGAGGCCGGTGGTGGGTTCATCCAAAATATACAGCGTCTGGCCGGTGGCTCTGCGCGACAGCTCCTTGGCGAGCTTGACGCGCTGGGCCTCGCCGCCGCTCAGCGTGGTCGCCTGCTGGCCGACCTTGATGTAGCCGAGCCC
>NZ_JANMCO010000056.1:0-7828 GCF_031361285.1 Sphingomonas sp. | reverse complement strand
GCGTCGACCAGCTCGCCGTTGACCAGGATGCTCATCTTGACGAGGTCGCCGGGGCGGTGGCCGATCATGTGATAGTCGAAGCTGGCGTAGCCGCGGCTGATCGATTTCAGGCGGTCGTAGAAGTCGAACACGACTTCGTTGAGCGGCAGCTCGTAGGTTAGCAGTGCTCGCGTACTTTGGCCGTGGCCGACGTAGGTGAGGTTTTTCTGGACGCCGCGGCGGTCCTGGCAGAGCTTGAGGACCGAGCCGAGATAGTCGTCGGGGACATAGATGGTCGCCTCGATCCACGGCTCCTCGATACTCTCGATGCGGTTGGGGTCGGGCATGTCGGCCGGGTTGTGGAGGTCGATGATCTGATGACCGGTGGCCTCGTCAAAAACCGCTCGTCCTGAGCCTGTCGAAGGGCTGTCCTTACTTCGGCTCAAGTGAATTTTGTAAACGACGGATGGCGCGGTGGTGATGAGGTCGAGGTCATACTCTCTCGTCAGCCGCTCCTGGATGATCTCGAGGTGGAGGAGCCCAAGGAAGCCGCAGCGGAAGCCGAAGCCCAGCGCGGCGCTGGTCTCCATCTCGAAGCTGAACGAGGCGTCGTTGAGGCGGAGCTTGTATAAGGAGTCGCGCAGCTTCTCGAAATCGGCGGCGTCGGTGGGAAAGAGGCCGCAGAAGACCACCGGCTGGACCAGCTTGAAGCCGGGCAGGTCTTGCGCCGCGGGGCGCTTGGCATCGGTGATGGTGTCGCCGACGCGGGTCTCGGCGACTTCCTTGATCTGGGCGGTGATGAAGCCGATTTCGCCGGTGGTGAGCTCGGTCAATTGTTCGATCTTGGGGCGGAAGCAGCCGACCCGGTCGACCAGATGGGTGGTGCCGGCGGCCATGAACTTGACCTGCTGCCCTTTGGCGATGGCGCCGTCGATGACCCGGACGAGGATGACGACGCCGAGGTAGGGGTCGTACCAGCTATCGACCAGCATCGCTTTCAAGGGCGCGGCGGCGTCGCCCTTGGGCGGCGGGATGGTGTCGACGATCGCCTGCAGGACCTGGTCGATGCCGAGCCCGGTCTTGGCCGAAGCGAGCACGGCGTGGGAGGCGTCGAGGCCGATGATGTCCTCGATCTCCTGGCGGACGCGTTCGGGGTCGGCCGACGGCAGGTCGACCTTGTTGATGACCGGGACGATCTCGTGGTCGTGCTCGATTGACTGATAGACGTTGGCCAGGGTTTGCGCTTCGACGCCCTGGGCGGCGTCGACGACCAGCAGCGCGCCTTCGCAGGCGGCGAGGCTGCGGCTGACTTCATAGGCGAAATCGACGTGGCCGGGGGTGTCCATCAGGTTCAATTCGTAGGTCTCGCCGTCCGCCGCTTGCCATTCGAGACGCACCGTCTGCGCCTTGATGGTGATGCCGCGCTCGCGCTCTATGTCCATGTTATCAAGGACTTGCGCGTTGCCGGTCATTTCGCGCGAGGTCAGCCCGCCGGTCGCCTGGATCAGCCGGTCGGCGAGCGTCGACTTGCCGTGGTCGATGTGGGCGATGATCGAGAAATTGCGGATGCGGGCGAGCTTGGTCATTTGGCCGCGCGCTAGCAGAGGGTTGAAGCGAGCGCGAGCTTCGCGGATACTCGAAGCGCAAATGCAGTGGGGGCGATCATGAAACAGACGATTTTGCTGGTCGGCGGCGCGTCCGTCGCGGGGCTCGGCGCGGCGGCATTGGCAGCGGTCGCGCCAGCAACGAAAGCGCCGCCACCGCCGATCGCCACTTACTGGATGGACGCGGTGACGCAGAGCGGGATTGGCGCTGGCATCACGCCAGGCGCGCGGCCCAACATCGGCCAGATCATGGGCATGATGTCGGGCGGATCGTCGCTCTCACACACGCTCGAGCTGCGGTTGGCGTCGAAACAAAAAGCGGCGGCGCCGGCCGCCGAGCACCTGATCCCGCCCGGGCTGGCGATGGGGCCGAGCCTGCCGCTGGTGACGCCCAATGCGCCGCCGCCGGTCGCGCGGACGCCCGGCCTGCCGCAAGGCTATCAGCGGCCGCGGGGGCGGATGCTGATCTATTGGGGCTGCGGCGAGCATGTCGGGCCCGGCCAGCCGACGGTGATCGATTTCTCCAAGCTCGCGGCGGGCCAAATCCCGCCCGGGATGGCGGCGATGTCCAATTATGCGCACGCGGTCACGCGGCCCGGGCCGCGCAGCGCCGCCGGTTTTGGCGAATGGCCCAACCCGCAGGATTCGCGCGCGGTGCCGGCGGGCGGGTCGCTGGCCGGGGCGCACCGGGTCGAAGGCAATTATTCGCCGCCGATCGCTTTCTCGCTCGCCGCCAGCCAGGATTTCATGCCGGCGCTCGAGCTTGCCGAAGCCGGCGCGCTGCCGTCGGGCGCGAGCCGCCTGGTGTGGCGGCCGGCGCCGAGCGCAACCGGCTATGCGCTGGCAATGTTCGGTGCGTCGGGCAGTGGCGATGTGGTGATGTGGAGCTCGGGCCGGAACGCGGCGATGTTCGCCAACATGGACTATCTGGCGCCGGCCGAAGTGCGCCGCCTGGTTGGCCTCGGCGCGGTGCTGGCGCCGACCACCAGCGAATGCGTGCTGCCGGCCGAAGTCGCCGCGGCGTCGCCGGCGGGGATGCTGACGATGATCGGCTACGGACCCGAGCTGAATTTCGCGGAAAATCCCAAGGCGCCCAAATGGACCGCCAAGGTGCGCTTCAAAACCAGCGCCTCGCTGATCCGCGGCATGGGCGGCTATGGCAATGCGTCACGCCAGCAGGACCAAAGCGGCCAACCGGGGCAGCCGCCCAGGAAGCGCAAGAAATTTGGCCTCGGCGACCTCCTCAACGGGACCATCCCGGGTCACTGAGCGGCGGCGTTATCCAACGCGCTCTAGCGTCCGCTTTCGACCAAAAGCGGACATTAGGATCCTCGAATGGATGGGACTTTTCCCGCGCCGTTCGAGGACCCTCCTATCTTCGTGGTAGAGGAAGTGCGTGAGGTTGAACACTTGGCTTGCAACTGGCGTGCAGCACCGCTGAGTCCCATAACATGAACGTCAAGGTTGCTTGGTGCGACGAAGCATCGACGTTTGGTAGCCAAGGTCGCGCGCATGGCCGACCAGCTCCTGGACCTCTACTTCGGGTGGTGTGGCATCGCGGTGCAGGAGCCACAAATATCGCCCTGAGGGTTCCCCGACGATTGCCCAACGGTAGCTGTCGTCATGATCCAGGACCCAATAATCTCCATAGAATGGGCCAAAAAAGCTGACCTTCAACTTAGTGTTGGTTTGACGATCAACCAATTTTGCACGGCCCCGTGCCTCGCTGAGCTTATTATTGGGCTTGCGGCAGCGGTTGATGACGTCGATCGAACCATCTGCTCGGAGCGAATAATCAGCTGTGACCCCTTCGCAGTCCTTCTGGAAGCTCTGTTCGTAACGCGCGATCTCGAACCAGCGGCCAAGATAAAGCTGCAGATCCACGACCTTTTTAGGCTGCGGAACTGACGAATTACCAACCGGGTGACGAGACAGTGGAATCGAGCACGCTGCCAGGATGACAGCCGTCAAAACAAGACCGCCGAATACGGTTATTTGTAAGGTGCTTCTCACTGGCTATCGGGTGCTGCTCGCATAGAGCCGCCTCGCAAGAGCCCCACAATCAATCGCAGTCGCTGAGGCGAACCTAAAGATAACTGTGGCCCATGACCCGGTATCAAGGAGCCCTCACTGGTTTCGTCGTACGATCAGCTCGCGAAAACATTTGTGGCCGCGTTGCTGCCCCGGTGTAAGTCGCAACGGTAATTGCCAGTGCACCGATTAAGACCGCGTGCCCGAGCAAGCTAACAGCCAGGATTGTGTAACTCCCGATAGCAACAGCAAACGCTATTGCCCACATCCAGCCCAGCATCTGGAAAACCATGTGGCGGACGCTGAAACTCGGAATATGGCGAAGCGGACTGATCTCATGGTCGAAAACAAAGTTCCACAGGAAAACTATAAGACTTCGCATGGCAATCACCCTCGTCGCGCATTTCCCATGAAGCGGGATTCTTGTGGCCTAAGTGCGCCTTCTGGTGACCTTGATACATATGACCTTTGGGCGGGGTCGTAACTTGCTCAAAGCCAATGGACGGTGCGTTGATGTGGGCAGCGACCGTAGCTGACAGTTTGTCTTGGCTGGCCAGGATGGCGGTAAACTGAAACGCGCTTCACCCAAAGGCGTGCCGCTTCCCACAGAATCGCGGCTACAACCTTCAAAGTCATCAGCGGTTGAGTCAAGATAACCCGCGCAAGCATCGCGTTGCTCAACTCCCGGCGTTCGCCTGCATGAACAGCCGTCAAAACAAGACCTTGCGCGTCCAGGACATTGATGGCGACCAGCAGGTCGTCGGTCGGGGCCCTCACGCGAAAGGCGTAATGGAGATTCATCGGCAGGAAGGGCGAGACGTGGAAACGCTTCGCGCAATCCTGGCGCACGTCGGTCCCATCGTCCGCGACCGGCATGACGTATGTGTGGCGCCCGCCGAAGGTATTGCTGACTTCATACAGAACCGCGATCAGCGCCCCGTCGCGTCCGCGGCAGAAGTAAAGGCTGATCGGGTTGAACACGAAGCCAAACACGCGCGGCATCGCCAGCAGCTCGATCGCGCCAACCGCGTCCGTCAATCCGGCGGCCAAGACATGGCGCTCGACCTGGGCACGCAGGGGCTCGTGCGACCCATCGCCATGATCGCCGTCGTAGAACGCAATGAGATTGAACCGGTTGCGGGAAAACAGGCGCAGGCTGCGATCGAGTCCATCGAGTTCGTCGAGATCGAGCAGAAGCGAAAAAATGCGGTAGCGCAGCTGGTGCAGGCGCGGTCGCACACGCCGGTGCATAACGCGGCCTGTGTATAGCGCCGAACGGGTCACGCTGCCCGCCGCAATACCGGCGGACTGAACATATGGATGCGCGCGGATTCGCCGGGCACGTCCCAAGGGCGCCGCACGCCGCCAAGCTGCTCGGCCACAGCCAGGCCGGACTGTAGCCCGTCCTCGTGGAATCCGGCGCCGAAATAGGCACCGCAGAACCAGGTTTGGCGAACGCCCTGAAGCGACCAGAGATGATACTGGGCGGCGCTTGCCCCGGCATCGAACATCGGATGGTCGTAGATGTGGCGACTATGAACGAGTTCCTGATCGGGCGCCCGGACAGGGTTGAGCGTCAGGAACATCGGACGATTTTCGGCAATGCCCTGCAGCCGGTTCATCCAGTAGGTAACCGACAGCAAAGTGGAATGTTCACCTGGCTCCGACGCGTAATTCCAGCTTGACCAGACTTGCCGGCGGCGCGGCATCAGGGTCGCGTCCGAATGAAGGACCGCTTCGTTGCGCCGATAATGAAATGCGCCGAGCAGCCGACGCTCCTCGCCATCCGGATCTGTGAGCATGCGCAACGCTTGGTCGGCGTGGGCCGAGATGACGACATGATCAAACCGTTCGATGCCTTTCGCGCTGGTCAGTTCGACGCCGCCGTTGCGCCGTCGGATCGCATGAACCGGGCACCCGGTCCGGATTCGGTCCGCGAAGGGGCGCGACAGCTTTTCCACATATTCGCGACTGCCGCCGTCAACCGTGCGCCACAGCGGCCTGCGAACGAATTTCAGCAAGCCATGGTTCTCGCAGAACCGGATGAACGCCGCGGCAGGATATTCAGGAATCTTGTGGACAGGGGTCGACCAGATTGCGGCGGCCATGGGATAAAGATGATCATCCCGGAATGCGCGCCCGCAACCGATCCCGTCGAGGTAGTCGCCAAGGCTGGTCGAACCGATGGCCGCGAGATCGCGCGGCGCGCGGTGATAGAAACGGGCGAGGTCGCGGAGCATCAACCAGAAACGCGGCGACGCGATGTTGCGACCCTGGGCAAACAGCCCGGCAAGATTGCCGGAATATTCAAGCCGCCCCCGGTCGAGCGAAACCGAGAAGCTCATCGTCGACGGCTTGGTCGCGACTCCGAGATAGTCGAACAGCGCCGTCAAATTGGGATAGGTGCGCTCATTGTAGACGATGAAGCCGGTGTCCACCGCAACGCCGCCCGCTTGAACGGTATGACTATGCCCGCCGATCCGCCGGTCGCTTTCGAACAGCGTCACGCGATGGCGCTGGGACAGTAGCCACGCGGCTGAAAGACCCGAAATCCCGGTGCCAACGATAGCAATGTTAAGTGGCTGCTGGGCGCGCAAACCCTGTCTCCCCTCGGGCTAGCGCCCGGCGTTGTTAGATCGTGCAGGATTAGATACGGTTCGATTGACTCATTGGATGAGACCGTGGGCTTATAACCCCAAAGTGAAGGTCAAACGTATACCGGCAATGGGCCTAGTCAGTCTCCTCGCGGCCTTGGCAATGGCGCTCGCCACAGCGATGGCCGTGGCCTGGGTGATCGCGCGTCAGCCGGGGCGATCGGGCTGGACCGATGTCAGCTGGTCCTATGCAGTTGGGCTTGCCGGGGTGGCGGCCGCGCTCGTTTCCGTCGGCGGCGGGGTCGGCGGTCGCCGCTTGCTCGTCGCCTTGCTGATCGGGGCTTGGTCACTGCGCCTTGGCACGCATATCCTGCGCCGGACGCTCAAGGGCGGTGACGACGCGCGCTACGTAAACCTGAGGCTTGAGTGGGGCGAAGACTTCTCCCGGCGTCTGCTGTGGTTCCTGCAGATTCAGGCGGCGGCCGGGTTTGTGCTGATGTTCTCGATCGTCGTCGCGGCGCGCAATCCGGCGCCATTCCCCGCGTGGTCCGATTGGGCCGGAGCGGTCATCCTGCTGGCCTCGACCCTCGGCGAGACGATTGCCGATCGTCAATTGCGCGCTTTCGCTGCCCGCGCAAAGGATCGACAGGCAGTTGCAGATTGCGGTCTATGGGGCTGGTCGAGGCACCCCAATTATTTCTTCGAATGGCTCGGCTGGTTCGCCTACGCGGTCATCGCCATCGGTCCGGACGGACGTTTTGCCTGGGGCTGGCTCGCGCTCAGTGGTCCGGCGTTCATTTACTGGCTCCTCGTGCATGTATCGGGGATACCGCCGACCGAGGAGCATATGCTGCGATCGCGCGGCGCAAAATTCCGAAGCTACCAGCGCCGAGTCAACGCCTTTTTCCCGTGGCCCGGGCGCCGCTGATTCGCTTGCGGGCGATGAAAATCACTCTGCCGCCCACCGTGCCGCGTAATAGCCGGCGGTCGTCGCGGCGCCAGTGAGGATTGTTCCCCAGCACATGTCCGCCAATGTCACGACCCCCGACCACTGTCGCAGCGTTGCCTGGTTGGTGAGGTCATACGTCCCATAAGCGATCAAACCCAAGACGAGCCCGCGGGTGAGCGCGACCGTCCACTTTCCGGCAGCGAGACCCGGCGCTACGGCGAGTACGACAATTCCCGCGACGTAAAGGAAATAAAACAGCGCTGCCGGGGCAAGGCGAAAGCCGTCGGCGAGCATGTCGCCAAGCAACGGCCTGTAGAGCCGCTTCGCCGCGAACGACAGCCAGGCGCCGTCGAGCACGAGCATGGCGGCCGCGGCACCTACATAAGCGAAAATCCAGCTGCGCATTTGTGTCGCCCCGGCCTGTTGCTTAAAACGAGTGCGACCCTTCCTATAGCCAAACGCAGATCCCGGCCAATAGTCGATGCCTGCATCGTTGGGTCGTTCCAAATCCTGCACGGCCCCGGCGAGAACGAAAGCCGGTTCACTCTGCCAGTGTCCGCTTTCCACCCATTGCGGACATTAGACAGGAGGGGAGGCGGCCCGGCCTGGCTCGCCGAAACACCCGGACAAAGTCGGCTTCGCGCCGCTTGAGAAATTCCGCCGAGCCGATC
>NZ_JANMCO010000040.1:0-2422 GCF_031361285.1 Sphingomonas sp. | reverse complement strand
TACCGTCAGCGTGACCGTGGTCCCTTTCGACTTCTTCGACGTCAGCTCAACCGTGCCGCCGTGCGCCTCGATAAACTGACGGGTCAGCGGCAGGCCGAGGCCAAGCGCCGCTTCGCCGCGCACGCCCGCTTCCTCGACGCGGTCAAAGCGATTGAACACACGCGGCAAATCCTTGGCGGCAATCCCCGAGCCATTGTCGCTGATGTGGATAACGACCTGGTCCGCGTCGCCATTGGCCTTGAGCACAATGCGGCCCTTGCGGTCGGTGTACGCGATCGCGTTGTGCAACACATGCTCGATCGATTCACGCAGCCGCCGAGCGTCGCCGGTGACAATTCCCGTCGATTCGGAAATCTCGCTGGCCAGCGTTTGTGATTTTTCCGCGGCGCGCGGTTGCGCGGTCTCAACTGCCGCCCGACACAGCCCCGCCAGATCAACCCGCTCATGTTCGATGCTGACTCCGCGAGCATCGCCGGTGGTAAGGTCGAGAACATCGTTGACGAGCTTGGCGAGGCGTCCGACCGATTCCTCGATCGCGCCAACATAGTCTACGGCTTTGGCCGACAGCTTGCCCGCATAACCCGCCGCCAACATCTCAGCGAACCCCCCAATCGAGGTCAACGGTGTTCGCAACTCATAGCTCATGTTGGCGACAAAGTCGGTTTTCACCCGGTCGGCCGCCTCGAGTGCGGTCGCGCGTTCGCGCAAAGCCGATTCAATCCGGGTCGAATCGGTCACGTCGACCATCGTGAACAGCGCGTTGCCGTCCGGCAGCGGCACGGCCGCAAACTGGAAATGACGGCCGTCGGTCATCGATAGGCGCCCGCCCGCACCCTCGCGCTTGCTGGTCGTCTGGCGAATCTGCTCGCGAATCTGCGCGGCGGCGGTCGGATTAACCAGCTTGAGCGCCATTGCCGGCACCAGTTCATCGACCCGTGGGTGTTCACCCAACCACTCCTCGTCGAGATCCCAAACCTGGCAAAAGCGACGGTTCCACAGGTACAAGCGGCCATCGCTGGCGAAGACGCTAATGGCTTCGAACAGATTGTCGAACGTCGCCGCGCGAACCCGCAGTAGAGTGTCGCGCGCGGACGCCAGGCGCACTTGCTCGGTGCGGTCCTCCAGGAACAGGCGCAGCCCACCGTCGGGCAATGCCTGGGCAACCACTCGCAAATGGTCGCCGTTGGCCAGCATCCATTCTTCCTCGACAACTTCGTCGGCGCTGCTGAACCAGGCCCGCCGCTCCTCCTTCCACGCGGGGAAATCGCGGGTTTCGGGAAGTCGGTGGTTTTCGCGCATGCGTTCGAGCACGCGATCGAATTCCGGGCGCTCCGACAACCATTCGGGATCGAGCTGCGCCATCACCGCGAACGGCTGATTATAGAAGTTCAGCGACCGGTCGGCGTCAAACTGGGCCGCGCCCGCCGTCATCCGGTCGGATAGCTCGCGCTGCGAATGGATATGGCGAGCAAGCTCATAGCGAGCGTCTTCGAGGTCCTGAATGTCGATGGCGAAACCGGCCACCGCGCCGGTTTGCAGCGGCACGTTGACGATCCGCAGCATGCGCCGTTCGCCACGGATGATCGCGGCCTGGTTGCGCGACTGGATCTTGCCGGCTTCGACCGCTTGTCGCGCCGCGGCATGCGCACCATTGTCGCCGGGTTCGTCGATCAGCTCGACCTCCCGCCCAATGACATCTTCGGCATCGCGCCCTTCGACCGCTTCGACAAAGGCCTTGTTGACCAGACCGAGTTTGAGATCGGGGCCGCGGAACCACATCGGGAAAGGCGCCGATTCGATCAGGTGCGTCAGGCTGTCGAGCGCCCCCTCGGTCTGGCGCAGCCGCAGCAAGAGTTTGGATCGCTCCTCCTCATGGGTGCTGGTGTCGAACAACCATAGCAGCAAAGTTCCGGGCAACCCGGGTGGCGGCGCTGGGCCACCCCGGACTTCGAACACGCGGCGCGATCCTGCCGAACGGACCTTGCGCTCAACCTTGCCGCCCGACAGCGCGGCCGCTCGGATATCGTCGGCCAGCGCATCAAGATCATCCGGCCCAAGGCCGGCGTTGTCGGCGGCGAGATCGCGGAGCTTGGCCGGCGCCTGTTCCAGACCAAGATCGCGGAGTAGTCGCGCATCAACCTCAATGCGGCCATCGGGATGGACTAACAGCGGCTTTGCCGGCGCGACATTGAGCAAACTGGCCATCATTTGAGCCGAAGCGATTGTTGCGCTTGCCCGGCGGACTCGCCTGGCAGCGGCAATCGACACGGCGACCGCGACGGCGATCCATAGCGCTGCCAGCGCGATGGCAATCCAGGCCACGCCGGGGAACTCGATCATTCCTTAGGTGCCGCCCGATCCCATCCGCCGGTCATAGGACGCCACGACTTGCAAAAGAAAGGGCGAGGTGTCGGTGACACCC
>NZ_JANMCO010000031.1:0-3575 GCF_031361285.1 Sphingomonas sp. | reverse complement strand
GCGCGAGTCGGGATCGATCGAGCAGGACGCGGACATCGTGCTGTTCATCTACCGCGAGGATTATTACGTCGCGTCGCGCGAGCCCAAGCGGCCGGTCGAAGGCGACGACGCCAAGGCCCATGAGCAGCATGAGGAATGGGCGCGAGACATGAGCCGGGTCTATGGCCTGGCCGAGCTGATCGTCGCCAAGCAGCGTCACGGCGCGACCGGCAAGGTGCGGCTCAAGTTCGACAGCCGGATCACCAAGTTCAGCGACGTCGTTGACGACAGTTATTTGCCGGAGATGCGCAACAGTTAGGGCGGGGGCGCCGCCTGTCGGGGAGGGCAGGCGGCGTTAAGCCTAGCCTTCGAGCATGTCGGGGTCCTTGAGCCCCTGATCGATCTTGGCGCGGGCCAGGGCCGTCTCGCTGCTGGTCACCGGATAGGCGCAATAATCGGCGGCGTAGAACGCGCTCGGGCGGTGGTTGCCCGACAGTCCGACCCCGCCAAACGGAGCATTCGACGGGGCGCCGTTGGTCGGCTTGTTCCAGTTGATGACTCCGGCGCGGACGTTCGCCCAGAATTTGTCGTACAGTTCGGGGCTTCCGCCGACGAGGCTGGCCGCGAGCCCGAAGCGGGTGGCGTTGGCCTCGTCGATCGCGGCATCGAAATCCTTGACCCGGATCAGTTGCATCACGGGCCCGAACATCTCCTCGTCGGGGCGGTCCGCGACGTCGGTGACGTCGATCAGGGCGGGGGTGAGGAAAGGCAGCGCCTCGCTTGGACGATCGAGCCGCCGCACCGGCTTGCCGCCCTTCATCATCAGGCCGAGCCATTGCTCCTGCAGATGATCGGCGGCCGCGTTGTCGATCATCGGCCCCATGAATGGCGGCGGGTCGGCGAACGGCTCGCCGACGATGAGCCGGTCGACCAAGCGCAGGATCGCCTCGACCAGCGGGCCTTCCTGGCCGTCCTCGACAATCAGGCGCCGCGCCGCGGTGCAGCGCTGCCCGGCCGAAAGATAGGCCGATTGAACGGCAATGACCGCGGCCGCGTCGATGTCCTTGGCGTCCCACACCACCAGTGGATTATTGCCGCCAAGCTCGAGCGCGAGGATCTTGTGCGGGGCTTCGGCGAACTGCCGGTGCAAGGCCCGGCCGGCGCGGGCCGAACCGGTGAACAACAGCCCGTCGATGCCCGGCTCGGCAGCGAGCGCCCGCCCTTCTTCCGGGCCGCCGATCAGCAGGCGCACGACGCCCTCGGGCACGCCCGCCTGGTGGAAGCATTCGACCAGCAAAGCGCCGGTCGCGGGGGTCTTCTCCGACGGTTTGAAGACCAATGCATTGCCGGCGATCAGCGCCGGGACGATGTGGCCGTTTGGCAGGTGTGCCGGGAAGTTATACGGGCCGAGCACCGCAAGCACGCCATGGGGCTTGTGGCGGACCGCGATCTTGTTGCCGAGCGCGGCCTCGAGCCTGCGCTGCGGCGTGCGCTCCGAATAAGCGTCGATCGAGATCTGGACCTTGTTGATGACCGCCGCGACCTCGGTCTTGGCTTCCCACATTGGCTTGCCGGTTTCGCGGGCAATGAGCGTGGCGAATTCGGTTTCGCGCTGGCGCACGACATTGGCGAACCGCCGGACGGCCTCGCTGCGGTAGGACAGCGAATGCGCGGCCCACCCGCCGGCAGCGGTTCGGGCAGAAGCAACCTCTGCGGCCGCGTCGCCGATTTCGCCCGACCAGATTTCGGCGCCAGTTGCCGGTTCGGTCGAGACCAGTTTTTCAGCCATCAGCAAGCGCGCTCCACGAACTTGGCTGCTGCGTCAAGCCGGGGCGGACGCATCGGCGTCCATCGCCTCGCCCATCCGGCGGATCGCGGCGACTTTGGATTCAAACGGATTCCAGTCGTCGCGCTCGGCGATCGCCGCCCAGATCGCCTCGACCTCATCGATGTGCATCGAGCAGGGTTCGAGATCGGCCCAATAGGGATGAGTTACCGGGCGCTCGCGGCCGCGCAGCGCAGCGGCGAGCGCGCGAAACGGTGGGGCGGGATAGCGCGACGCACCAGGATCGCGGCCGCCGCGCCAGTCGAAGAAGATGCGGTCGATGGTGCCTAGCCGGGATTGGAGGGCGGCCATCAAGGTGGCGGCTACGGCCCGATCCTGGTCGGTGCCGAGTGGGGACACGCCAAGCCGTTTGATCAGCGCCTGGAACAGCGCCGTCTCGAAGCGCTCGCTCCAGCCGTCCAGCAGGTCGGACAGCGGCGGCGCATCGGTGACCATGGCGAGGCAGCCGGCGAGTTGTGCCAGGTCCCAGTGGATCGCTTCGGGCTGGCGGGCGAACGCGTAGAGGCCGTGGTGATCGAAATAAGCGGCGGTGAAATCCGGGTCCCAATCGGGCGCGAAGCGCCACGGGCCATAGTCGAAGCTTTCGCCCGTGATGGCGATATTGTCGCTGTTGAGCACGCCATGGACGAAGCCCGCGGCCAAAAAACCGGCGGCGAGGTTGGCGGTGGCAGCGGAGACGAGGTCGAACAGGCGCAGCGCATCGGCGGCGGGGTCGTTCGAAGGCTGCTCGGCGTAGAGGTTGGCGAGGCAGTAGCGGACGAGCTTGTTGATGTTGTCGGTCTCGCCGAAGAAGGCGAGGCGCTGGAAGGTGCCGATGCGGATGTGGCCGTAGCCGATGCGGGTGAGTACCGCCGAGCGGGTCGGGGAGGGCTCGTCGCCGCGGACCAACTCCTCGCCGGTTTCGAACAAAGCGAAGGTCTTCGAGGTGTTGACGCCGAGCGCCTCGAGCATCTCGGTCGCGAGCACTTCGCGTAACCCACCCTTGAGCGTCAGCCGGCCGTCGGCAGTGCGGCTGTAGGGGGTGGTTCCGGAGCCCTTGGTGGCGAGGTCGAGCAGGCGATTTCGGTCGTCGCGCAGCTGAGCGAAGAGGAAGCCGCGGCCGTCGCCGATGTCAGGATTGTACACGCGGAACTGGTGACCGTGATAGCGCAGGGCGAGCGGTTGGGGGAGGTTTTGGAGGAGTGGTTCGAAACGGCAGAAGTGCGCGGCCCAAGTAGCATCGTCGAACTCACCGAGGCCGACGCGGGCCGCCCAGCGCTGGTTGAGGAAGCGCGGGATCGCCTTGGGGAAGGGCGCTGGCTCGACGGGGTCGTAGAAGTCCGGGCCGAGGTCGAGGATCTTGGGATCTGGTCGGTAGGGAGCGGGCATGCCGCCGCCTCGCACGGGGCGCTCGCTTGAAGCAAGCGCCCCTGGGCGGACGGTCAGCCGCGCCCGAGGAGAACCGCGTTCGTCCTAGAACTTCACTCCGATTTTGACATAATACGTCCGCGGCGCGCCGTAATAGACTGTCCGGATGCTGCCGATCGACGAGAAGTCCTGGCCTTCGGTCTTGTAAACCTTGTCGCTCAAATTCTGGACGTAAAGTCCGACATTGAGCAAGCGGTCAGCATCTTCCCAAACCACTCGGGCGTCATGGATCCAGTAGGGGTCGGAAAACAGGCCATCGATCCGCGTGGTCGTGCCGACGCTGCCGTTGATTACGGTACTGTCGACCGACAATGCCATTTCCGAGCGGTAGCGCGACTGTCCG
>NZ_JANMCO010000030.1:0-3356 GCF_031361285.1 Sphingomonas sp. | reverse complement strand
GCGAACCTTGCCCACCCGTTTGCCCTCGATCGTGTAGATATTGATTTTGGAATCGAGGTCGACGGCCAATCTGGTCAACTCGTCGACTAGTTTCGGCTCGTGCCGCATTTTGGCCGCCGCCGCCGCGATCTCGGAGGGCGGAAGTTCGAGCGAACAGGATCTCGCTAGGGTCAGGGTGGCGGCACTATCGGCGGCAAAGCTGATCGTCTCGGGACAGCGGGCGACGACGTTGCGCTGCACGGCATAAGGCATCGCGCTGCGCAGATGCTCACGATAGGGCGGCACATTGTCGAACGTGACGCTGGTCGTCGCCACCGCAACGTAGAAATTGGCAAGAGTTCGTCGAAGCGCTGCGCCGCCGACCGATTCAAGTCCGCCGACAGAGACGATCTCGTCATAGGTCGAGCGCAAGGTGTGGCGCGGATTGATCTGGCTGGCTTGGAAGAGATCGATCAGGAATTGCCCGTCGCCCGGCCCCGCCGGACGCTCGACCGCATCTAGGGCGGCCAGGGCATGCGCGCGGACAACCTCCTCG
Organism: Sphingomonas sp.; assembly: GCF_031361285.1. Classification (GTDB taxonomy): domain Bacteria; phylum Pseudomonadota; class Alphaproteobacteria; order Sphingomonadales; family Sphingomonadaceae; genus Sphingomicrobium. The sequence goes on along the minus strand of NZ_JANMCO010000030.1, from coordinate 2,821 downwards.
TAGCGCCGCCGCGTTCCATAGTCGTCTTGGTTCGCCGCGAGGTCGGCAGCCAGCCGCTCGCGATAAGCCTGACCCCGCGCGTGATCGATCCGGCCCTGGTTCCAATTATTGGCCTGCGTGCCCAGGAAAACGCCGACAACGACGATGACGAGGTCAATCGCGACTGCGAACCAATTGTGGTGGGTGACATGCTCGCGAATTCGGCGGATGACCATTGTTTCGCCCATCCCTGTTTGAGTGGCTGCTAACGAGGTGGATGGTGCGGGATGAACCCGGCGCCGCGCTCGAGTCAACGATGTGCTATAGCCGCTTTGAGAAGACAACCCCGCGCGCCGGGCCAGGTCTGATGCGGCCAAGTTGGGCTCGTCAGGGCGCCGGCAATTGCAAAAAGGCAAGTGTCCGCTTTCCACCCATTCCGGACATAAGCCGAATGTCCGCTTTCGACCCGTTGGGACATTAGCTCTTCTGATACCGTGCGCCTGTTGAGGGCAATCTATGTCCGCTTTCGACCCAACGCAGAGGTTAGTTAGTTATTCGTCACATTCATTTTTTCGGCTTGGTGGTTGGCACAGGGGTTCGCGTAATCTCAACCGGCAAGCCCCAAACGCTCTTTGGCGTCGGACAGCATTTGCTTGAACCGGGGATCGTCCCGCAGCAGCTCGAAGTCAGAGTCCGCTTCCAGATGCCTGATATGGGTTGTGCTGTCGACCTGCTCGAAAAATGGCCCGAGGACGTCGAGCGCTCGATCGAAATCCTTCAAACCGGCGGTTAGCGCACAGGCAAGATTGTAACGCATCGGACCGTTGTCGGGATCGAGCAGCAGCGCGCGATCGATCCAGTCCCTAGCCCTCTGATCCTCACCGATTATTGCCAATGCGCCCGCCCCGCAAGCGAGCACCGCCGCGTTCGACGGGTCCCTGGCTATGGCTCTTTCGGTCCGCTCGACGGTCAGCTGCGCAACGCGTTTCAGCTGGACGGCATCGCCGGTGCCGCGATAGCAGGTGATAAGCATCGACGGGTTGTGCCAATCCGATTCCATTAGCGCCGCGGCCTTCTCGAAAAAAGGGATTGCGTCGACAGCGCGGTGCTGGCGGAAGATCAGGCGCGCGGCCTCGCGGTTCACTTCCCATGAATCGGGGTCGAGACGAACTGCGGTTTCGATTTCCGCAGTGGCCTCCGCCTGATGCCCCTGTTCCTCGAGCAGGTGCGCCCTGACGCAGTGCGCCTCGGCTAAATCGGGGTTGATGGAGAGAGCACGTTCGACGGCGGGTTCGGGATCGACGTCCCTGCCGTGCCAGAAGCGAAGCTGCGACTGCGCCAGCGCCATCAACCCCCACGCCTGCGCATAGTTCGGGTCAAACGTGGTGGCCTGGTTACAGATTCGAACGATCGTTTCCTGACGGCGAACGTCGCCTATGCCTCCATCTGTCCACTGCTGCCGTGCCATCAAGTAGAGGTTGTAGGCCTCGACGCTGGCGGTTCCGCGAGTCTCGATCGCTTTCTTCTCTTCCGGCAGCAGCTTGACCCGCAGCGCGGCGACGATCGCCTTGGAAATCTCGTCCTGAATGGCGAAGATGTCAGTAAGATCACGATCGTAGCGATCAGCCCAGACGTGCCCGCCGGTTGCGCTGTCGATCAGCTGTGCGGTGATCCTGACTCGTGACCCGACCTTGCGCACACTGCCTTCGAGGACATGCGTGACGTCGAGTGAGCGCGCGACCTCCTTCACATCCATCACTCGCCCCTTGAAGGTGAACGCCGTATTCCGCGCGATCACCAGCAACGCCGAGACCTTCGACAAATCCGTGATGATGTCTTCAGTGATCCCGTCGCTGAAATATTCCTGCTCGGGATCGCCGCTCATGTTGATGAACGGCAGTACACAGACAGACGCGCCGCGCGACGCCTTGTGCTCGGCGGCTTGGGAGGCTGCAGTTTCGGAGGCTTTGCTGCCCGCCGTCTTTGAAATTGCGTCGAGCAAGTCATTGAGCTCACCCGCAGCGCCGTTGAACTTCCCCAGTTCGACCGTGTGAAACTGTCGAAAACCCAGTGGCGGTCTGGTGCCTGCCAGACTCACCGGAACGAGTCGGCCCGAATCGCGCCCTTCGGCGGCTTCGTCTTGGACCCAGGCCGACTCGACCGAGGCTGGCGACCACAGGACCACGACGGCCTCGGCGCTCTTAAGCGCCCGATCTATCTCTGTGGAAAAGCGCGAGCCGCCTTGGATATGACGGTCCCACCAGACTTCGTGGCCTGCGCCGCCAATGCCTTCGGCAAGCTGTTTGGCAGCAGCCTCGTCCTCACGCGCGTAGCTCAAAAAGACGTTGGCCACTGGCCCCCCCCGCGTGTGGAATAGTGAGCCCTAGCGACAAACGCTTCAAGAGCCACGTTAAATAGTGGTTTGCTAAGCGGTGGTCCGGGGCGCCTTTTGTTCTCCCGCGTCAGCGGGGCGATAGCGGATCACTGCAGCCGCATCGCTCTACAGGCAGCGAGACTTCGCAATCAGCAGGCTGATGTCCGCTTTCCACCCATTCCGGTCGTTCGCCTCGATCCTGAACGGATGACCGCTTTCGGGTTTGGCTGCGGCACCTCTGGTCGACCGAGATGGGCGCAAACCAGACGTCGATCAGCCATGACATTTTGCCAATTTTGTTCAACGCCGTGCTTACCCCGTGCTGCCGAAACACGCCGCAACCGGCACAGGCCTCTCTAAAACTGGGCCCTTGCCGAATATTTGATGTTATCGGGCCAACTCCACTAGCTTCGTTAGCTCTCACCTGGCGAAAATGTGGACGGCTATTCGGCGTTCCGTTCATGTCCC
>NZ_JANMCO010000133.1:0-2447 GCF_031361285.1 Sphingomonas sp. | reverse complement strand
GATCGCCGGTCCCAGCCGGACCATCGCCACCCCGACGCAATAAGCGAACGCCACGCGCGGGAATCCGCCGATGAAATTGTTGCCCCGGTCGCCCAGCCCGAACCACTCGAACCGGCTCGCGGTCCACGCCAGCAGCACCAGACTGGCGATCACCGCCGCCACCATCGCCCGCCCCGACCATCGCCGCAGCTGCACGGCGTGCATCGCGTTGGCGAACAGTTCGAAGAATAATGACCATTGCACCCCGTTGAGGATGTACAGCCCGGCCGATCCGGCGATGATCGGCACGAACGCCAGTTGCGCGGCGAGGTGCCAGCCGACCGCCGCGCCGGGCATCCCCCCGGCCAGCGCCACCGCCGCTCCGGCGATGATCCCGATCGCCATCAGCGGATATAATCGCTTGATCCGGAGCACCATGAACCGCGCCGCGCCCAACTCCCCCGCCAGCCGCCGCTCATACGCAAGCGCGACCACATAGCCGCTCAGCATGAAGAAGAAATCGACCGCGAGATAGCCGCTGCCGAACAAGGGAAACCCGCCGACCTGCGCCGATGCGTGATGCAACAGCACGATGATCGCCGCGATCCCGCGCAATCCGTCCAGGCTCCCCACGCGTTGCACGTCGCTCGCTCCTCCCGAGCGCAGCCTAGCCGGTCGGTCCGACCATAAGGTTAACCCCGCGCCATCGCGCCGCCAAAAGAGCGGTCGAGCGCCACCAGATAGAGGTGTGGGTCGAGGCGGGGTGGGCAGTCATCGAGGGGGTATGTCGGGGAAAATCGGGGTTGGGTCAAGCTGGTTGGAGCGAGCGTTCAATCCACGGGCAACCTTCATCAGCGCCCCCCGCGATCCCCGTCGCAGCCTTGCGACATAGCGGATCTCGGCGCACTGTCCTCCTAGATCGAGGGGGATGCGAGAGTGGCCCACGTATTTCTAAGCTATGCGCGCGACGATCTGGCGAAGGCCAAGCCGGTCACGGCGGCGCTCGAGCGCCTCGGGCATTCGGTGTGGTGGGATCGTCGAGTGCAGGGCGGCTCGCGCTTCTCCCAGGAGATCGAACAGGCGCTTAAAGGCGCGGACGTCGTGCTGGTATTGTGGTCGCACTCATCAGTGCAATCGGCCTGGGTAACCGACGAAGCGGCTGAAGGGCGTGACAGCGGCCGTCTCGTCCCGGTCGTGATCGACGACAGCAAACCGCCGCTCGGCTTTCGTCAGTTTCAGTCCATCGATCTTTCCGGCTGGAAAGGACGGGCGAACGCGCCGGCAATCACGATGCTGCATGAGGCGATTGTCGCCCGGAGCGGACCCGCCGAGCATGCCGAAGCTTTGCCGAAGGCGATCAAGGCTGGTCGAGACACTCGCCGCTGGGGAATACCCCTGGGTTCCCTGTCGGTCTTGGCGCTCGCCGCTTTGCTCTACTGGTTCAATTGGCCGGCATCGCAACCGGATCACGACGCACTTCGCTTGCAGCTGGGCCAGTTCGAAGTCCTGTCTCAGGACGTGCCGCAAAAAATACCACGCACGTTGCGCGAGGAAATCCTCGGCGCGCTGGCGACAGACGCGGTGATCATTGCCAGCACCGACCAACAAGCCACCGGATCCGCACCTGGCTATTCACTGACGGCTTCGATCGGACGGACCGGCGACTTGCTCCGTTTCACGGTTCATGTTGCGAACAAGCGCACTGGCGCGACGGTCTGGACGAAAACGCTTGAACGGCCAGCAGCGTTGACCGACATCGCGCCGCGCCAAGTCGCCGTCGCCCTTAGCCAAGTGCTGCGTTGCGGCCTCGGCGGAGTCGCCCGCTATCCCCGCGCCATGCCCGACGCGACGTTGTCCATCTTCTTCAATTTTTGCGAGGAATATTGGGCCGACACGATGGGTAAGCAGATGAATCCGACTCGCTCGTTGGACTTGGCCCACCGGGTGACCGAAGCGGCGCCTGACTTTTCCCGCGGCTGGTCGGCGCTGGCAACCTCCGCTGCCGGGGTTGGGCGCGAAAATGGGCTTTCGGAAGCGCTGCGCAAGGAAGCCGTCGAGGCGGCTGAGCGGGCGATCAAGCTCGATCCGGAAAATAGCGAGGCATACTCGGCCCTCGCTGGTCTCGAGCCGCGGTTTGCCTTCGCCGCGCGTGAACAGCTGTACCTGAAGTCGATCGGCGTTCGGCCCAGCGATTGCGGGTGCGAATATGTCGGCTTTGGCGGAATGCTGAGCCGGGTCGGCCGCAATGCGGAAGCGGCGGCTGCCTTCAAGCGTGCTCACGACATGATCCCGCTTAGCGCGGACGTGAATGCCAATTGGGCCGAGGCGCTGTTTGTCCTTGGCCGGACCGGTGAGGCGCGGGAAGCGGCGAACAACGCGCTTGAGTTATGGCCCGACCATTCGGGCATTCGCGAACTGCTGGTGCGGAGCACTATCTGGACTGGCCGCTACGATGAAGCGTTGAAATT
>NZ_JANMCO010000164.1:0-7082 GCF_031361285.1 Sphingomonas sp. | reverse complement strand
CTGGCGTCGAACCGGGTGATCGGCCCAGCGCCGCTCTTGCTCGCCAGGATATTGGCCCACGTCGTCTCGACGTCACCGCCGAGCGGCGTCACCAAACCCAGACCTGTCACCACGACACGGCGCATTGCTCACTCCATCCGGCTTTCAAAACAAACGGCCTCCCGATTGGTTCGGGAAGCCGTTCGTGCCGCATCCTTGGCGTAAATCTGGCGGCGGGTGCGGCCCCGATCAGCCCTTGTTCTTGTCGATATAGTCGATCGCGTCCTTGACGGTAGCAATCTTCTCGGCGGCGTCGTCGGGAATCTCGACCCCAAATTCTTCCTCGAACGCCATCACCAGCTCGACAATGTCGAGGCTGTCCGCGCCCAAATCATCGATGAAGCTCGCTTCCTCGGTGACTTTGTCAGCGTCGACTCCGAGATGTTCGACGACGATCTTCTTCACCCGATCGGCAGTCTCGCTCATGCTGGCATTCCTCCGTTTGCTTTTGCCTTGCCCTAGCGTTGACGCCCGCCCCCGGCAAGTGGCCGGACTTGCCGACTGGCGCGGCAAGCTTAAGTCTCGGCCATGATGCGCCGCTCCCGCCCCCTGACGTCCGGCGAAATCGCCCTTGCTCGCTCGCTGTTTGGCGACGCGATCGATTATCCGAAGGTGCGCCTGGTCAAGCGCAAATGGTGGCCGTTCCAACCGAGAAACGCGGCCATGGCGCCGACCGGCAATATTCATTTCCACCCCCACGGCGACTTGTGGTCCGAAGACTTCGCCGCCGAGCCGCTGGGCCGGCAGGGTCTGTTTATCCATGAGATGACTCATGTTTGGCAGACCCAAAGGCGCGGACGCTTTTACCTCCCGCTGATGCGCCACCCCTTCTGCCGCTATCGGTACGAGATCAAGGATGGCTGGCGGTTCGAGCGCTACGGGCTGGAACAACAAGCGGAAATCGTTCGGCACCTGTTTCTCGGCAACGCCGGTATCACATTGCCACAAACGCAAGATCTCCTGGGCCTGCGATCGTTGACGCCGTTCAGTCCTGTCTAGCCGCCTGTGCCCTCGCGAGTGGATCGAGACCGCAGGCAATTTTACGCAACTGCCCGTCGGTGAGCTTGTCGAGTTACCGTGGATTTAGGGCCACACTCGGCCGCGTTCCTGCCGCCGTTTGAATCAAACAGCATTTCCTGTCCGGCCCTACACCCTAGAGAATCAACGGAATTCTGACCGAAGTTGTTGCATATTCGAAGGCGTAAGGGCTCCCTTCCCTAACAAACTGTTCTTCGGCATATTGTGACAGTCACGCGACACTCTTGGGGGGCTTCGACATGCGCACGACTTCGATTTTGCTTATCGGCACGGCCGCGATCGCTATTGCCACACCGTCATTGGCGCAATCGACGCAGGAAGATGTCGCGCAGGCGGCCAACCAGCCCGACGACACCAACACCAATGCCGACATCATTGTCACGGCGACCAAGCGGGCGTCGCGGGTCCAGGACGTGCCATTCTCGATCAACGCCCAAACCCAAGCAGACATCCAGCGGTCCAATGCATCGACTATCGAGGATATCAGCCGTAACGTCGCCGGCTTGACCGTCCAGAACCTCGGCCCGGGGCAGAGCCAGGTGTCGATCCGCGGCGTCTCCGCCGGCCAGATCATTCGCGACCAGCCGGGGGTCAAGGAACAGGTCGGCATTTACCTCGACGAATCCGTGATTTCCGTCTCGCTGTTCACGCCCGACATCGACCTGTTCGATTTGAACCGCGTCGAGACGCTGCGCGGCCCGCAGGGCACCCTGTTCGGCGCCGGTTCAGTCGGTGGCACGCTGCGTTACATCACCAACCAGCCCAAGATCGGCGTCACCGAGGGCATGGTTGAGGCCAACGTCAACACCGTTGGCGAAAGCGACATTGGCTATCATTTGAAGGGCGCGATCAACATCCCCCTGGGTCCCACCATGGCGCTGCGAGCGGTCGGCTACGGCACCCGCTACGCCGGCTTCATCGATGCGGTCGGCCCGGCCGGCGGCAAGAATGTCAACGACGGCAGCCGCATCGGCGGCCGTGTTGCGTTGCTGTTCGAGCCGACCCCCGACATCAAGATCACGCCGCGAGTGCTCTACCAGCAAATCCGCACCGACGGTTTCAACCGCGAGGAGTTCTACAACCTTTACGACAACCAGTTTACCTCCGGTGCCGCCGGCTCCGATCTTGGCAAGGACAATCGGGCGCAATATCTCAAGTTGCGCGAAGAGTTCAAAGACGACACGTTGATCGGCGACCTCACCGCCAGCATCGATTTTGGCGGTATCGAGCTGACTTCGGTCTCAAGTTACATCAACCGCGACATTCTTGTCAGCCGCGATGCCTCGGCGCTGACCGGTTCGGTAACGATTTCCTTCGCGGGGCTTGAGCCACTCGACGCACCGGGCGCCAATTTGCCGTCGAACCTGCGCGACACCACCAAGCTCAAACAATGGACGCAGGAACTGCGCCTGGCCTCGACCGGTAGCGGCCCGCTACAATGGGTGGTCGGCGGCTTCTACACCCATGTGAACCGCAAATATGCGCAGCGCCTGCCGACGCCCGGCTATGACGTCTACGGCAATCTGTTCCTCAACGCTTTGTGCTTTACCGTCGCGTTCCCCGACAACACGTGCCGGGTCAACAACGTCAATCCCCTGCTCAGGACGCCGCTGGTGTCCGCCGACACCTTCAACGGCTTCGGCGCCGACTCTCCTTACAATGCCGACCTGCCGTACATCATCCAGCAATCGGCCGTGTTCGGCGAAGCCAGCTACGATTTCGGCCAGGTCAAGCTGACCGCCGGCGGGCGTTATTACGGCTTCAAGGAAACGCGCGACTTCATTTCGGGCGGCATCTTTGCCAATGGCGATACGCGGATCGGCGACAAGACCAAGTCGCACGGTTTCTCGCCACGGGTCATTGCCACCTACGAACCCAACCGCAATTTCAGCTTCAACATCCAGGCGTCGAAGGGCTTCCGCGTCGGCGGTGTCAACGATCCACTGAACCTGCCAATCTGTTCGTCTGAAGATCGGCTCATCTACACGCCATTTGCTGCGTCCAGTTACAACGATGAAAGTCTCTGGAACTACGAAGCAGGAGTAAAATTCCAGCGGCGAGGCCTGACCTTCAATGCCGCGGCCTTCCACACCAACATCAAAGACTTGCAGGTGACGGTAGACGCCGGCAGCTGTTCTTCGCGTCTCGTGTTTAATGTGCCCAAGGCGCACACGACCGGGCTTGAAGCAGAATTTTCGCTCAACCCGGCGACCGGTTTCGAACTGTCGCTCTCGGGTAGTGTCGTCCAATCAAAATTCGATTCCACCATCGACGACCCGATTCTAGCCAGCCGGACGGGCATTCGTGCAGGCAATCGTTTGCCAACCGTGCCCAAATACCAAGCTGCGGTATCGGCGAGCTATACCACTCGCGTCGGCGACTCCGGCGATTGGTCCGTGAACGGCAGCGTCCAGCACGTTGGCAACCGCTACACCCAGCCGGGCGACCAGGAGCCGGGTGCCGGAATTTTCAACTCGATCTACTTCGATCCTGTGACCGGAGCCTATGGTACGAGCACGCAGGACTATGGGTCGCTGAGGCTCCCGGCCTACACCCTCATCAACTTGTCGACGGGGATCAAGTGGGACAGCGGTCTCGAGATCGTGGCCTACGTCAAGAATCTGTTCGACGAGGATCCGAAACTGTCGTTCGATCGCGAACGCGGTGGCCGCGCTCGGCTGGGCTACAATGTTGGCACGCCCAGGACGATTGGCCTGACGGTCCGCCAGAGCTTCGGAGGCCGGGCCGCGCCACCACCGCCGCCTCCACCGCCGCCTCCACCCCCGCCGCCGCCGGCGCCGCCGCCCGCAACGCAAACCTGCGGTGATGGCTCGGTGATCCTGGCGACCGACGCCTGTCCGCTGCCACCGCCACCGCCGCCGCCACCGGCGCCAGAACCAGAGCGCGGCTGATCGTCGTCTGATGCGATGAAGCTAACGCGCCGCTCGCTCCTGAAGGCTTCGGCCATAGGAGCGGGCAGCGTTGCTTTATCGCCCGCCATCCTCAAAGCTGCACCTATGGGTTCCAAAGCGCATATCGCTGTCATCGGCGCCGGCGTGTTCGGTGCCTGGACCGCGCACCATTTGCACCGAGCGGGTCACCGCGTCACCTTGGTCGACCAACATGGCCCGGCGCATAGCCGCGCCTCGTCGGGTGGCGAATCCCGTTTGACTCGCGCCGCCTATGGCAAGGACGCGATTTACACCCGCATGGCGCTCGACAGCCTAGCCCAATGGAAAACCTTAAGCGCGATTTCCGGCCTGCCGATCTTCATCCCCGCCGGCATTCTGTTCTTCTTCCAGCATCAAGAAGCCTATTTCACCGATTCGGTCGCAACGCACCGTGCGCTCAACCTGCCGAGCGAATTGCTGGACAACCGCGATCTGACGCGGCGCTTCCCGATGTTCGATTTCGACGGCGTCACGGCGGGCCTGTTCGAACCCGGTTTCGGCGCGTTGATGGCGCGGCGCGCGGTCCAGACCCTGGTCCAGCAGTTCGTCCGCGATGGCGGCACCTATTTGCGCGCCGCCGCGCTGCCGCCTGCTCCGTCGGGCGACAATCTCGACGCGGTCGCGCTGGCGTCCGGTGAGCGCATCGTGGCCGACCATTTCGTCTTCGCATTGGGACCATGGTTGCCAAAATTCTTCCCCACCCTGCTCGGCCGCAAGATCGTCGCTACCCGCCAGGAAGTGTTTTTCTTCGCTCCCCCTGCCGGTGACCGCCGGTTTTTGCCCGAAGCAATGCCCGGCTGGGCCGATTTCAACGGCGGCGACATGTTCTACGGTTTTCCCGACCTTGAGAATCGCGGGGTCAAATTTGCTTATGACGTGCATGGCCCAGTGGTTGATCCCGACACGCAGGACCGGCGACCGTCAGACACCGGGCTGGCCGAAGTGGTCGCTTATCGGGATCGCCGCTTCCCCGCGCTCCGCGGCGCGGCGCTGACGGAGGCCCGCGTCTGCCAGTATGAGAATAGCACGAACGGCGATTTCCTGATCGATTTCCACCCGCAGCTGAACAATGCGCTGCTGGTTGGCGGCGGATCGGGCCACGGCTTCAAGCATGGCCCGGAAGTCGGCCGCTACGCCGCGGCGCGCTTGTTTAACGAGATCAATACCGAACCCCGCTTCGGCCTCGCCACAAAAGGCGAGAACCAGCACCGCGAAGTGCATTAATCGGGCTGTTTCGCGACCCCGACCAGCGCCGGCCGCAGCAGCCGGTCCTTGAGCATATAACCCGACTGCATTTCCTCGACGATCGTGCCCGGCGGGGTTTGGTCGGTGGGAATTTCCATCATCGCCTGGTGCTTGTGCGGGTCGAACGCCTGGCCAATCGAGTCGATGCGCGTAATTCCGTGTCGCGCGAAGGCCGCTTCGAGCTCGCGCGCGGTGGCTTCGATCCCGGCGAGGAAATTCGCCGCCGTCTGGTCGGCGCGAAGCTCGTCCGAAACCGCTACCAGCGCCCGTTCGAGATGATCTTTGATCGCCAGCATGTCGCGGGCGAAGCCAGCCGCGGCGAAGGCCGCCGCCTGCGCCTTCTCGGCCTCGAGCCGCCGGCGCACGTTCTGGGTTTCGGCGGTCGCATAGAGCGCCTTGCTGTTGGCGTCCTCGAGCGCTTTTTCGAGTTCGGCGAAGCGGTCATGTTCGGCGAGTTCTGGAGAAGCCGCCGCCGTCTCTTTGCGGATTTCCTCCGCTTCGTCGTGCAGCTTCTCGTCGTCGTTGATATTCATCGTCATGCCATCAATCTGGTTAGGGCCTTGGCCGTGAAATCTACCATGGGAACCACCCGGGCATAGTTCAACCGTGTCGGACCGATTACGCCGACAACGCCTACCACCTGGCCTTGGCTCCCCCGATAGGGGGCGGCGATCACCGACGAGCCAGACAAAGCGAACATCCGGTTCTCCGAACCGATGAAAATGCGGCATCCGGGCGCGTCGCGCGCGCCCTCCAGCAGCCGGACGATTTCCTGTCGGTCTTCGAGCTCGTCGAGCAGCCGCCGCACGCGTTCCAGATCCTCGCCAGAGCGTTCGTCGATCAAATTCGCCTGGCCGCGCACGATCAGCACCGGGCGGCGGGCATGATCCTCGCTCCACGCTGCTAATCCAGAGGCGATAAGCTCGGCCGCGGCGTGGTCGAGCGCTTCCTTGCGCTGCGCGATTTCCTTGCGCAGCCGCGCTTCCGCCTCGCCCAGCGTCATTCCGGACAGTCGCGCGTTGACGAAATTGGCCACTTCATTGAGCGCCGACGGGCCGGTCCCCGGATCGACCGGTACGACCCGGTTCTCGACGCTGCCGTCGGTCCCGACCAAAACGGCCAGCGCGCGGCCCGGGTCCAATGCCATAAAACTCAATTGCTTCAGGCGCAGCTCGCGCTTTGGCGCCATCACCACGCCAGCGCAGGACGACAGACCAGACAGCGCCGACGACGCCGCCGCCAGCGCCTGCTCGATTGGCTGGTCGCGGTCCATTTGCGCTTCGATCGCCGCTTGCTCGCGGGCATCCGGAAGCGACGTTTGCATGATGCCGTCGACGAACAGCCTGAGGCCGCTCTCGGTCGGGACGCGCCCGGCCGACGTGTGCGGATGGGTCAGGAGACCGCGTTCCTCCAATTCCTGCATGACGCCGCGGATCGATGCCGGCGACAGGCTGATGGTCCCGGCCAGCGCCTTGGAGCCGACCGGGTGGCCGCGCTCCAGATAGGCCTCGACGACCAGTCCGAAAATCGAGCGCATGCGGTCGCTAAGTTCGTTGATCGGCTGGGTGGTCATATTCACTTTCATTGCGAGGAACTTGGTGACGAAGCAATCCATGTTCAAAGCTGGATTGCTTCGCTTCACTCGCAATGACGAAGGGTGGCGGAGGCTGGCCGCGCGGTCTAGTGACCAGCCGCAACCCGTCTTTCACCTGAGGAGTCCTTGAATGCGCCCCAGCGGCCGCACCCCCGACCAAATGCGCGAACTGCGTTTCGAGCCCGGTTTCACCCGCCATGCCGAAGGCTCGTGCC
>NZ_JANMCO010000148.1:0-31658 GCF_031361285.1 Sphingomonas sp. | reverse complement strand
AGGCGGATGTTGCTGCCGACCGCGTCCATGACGTCGATCGCCGGCACGCGGCGCAGCTCCCACGAGCGGCTCTCGAAAATCTGCGGCTTCTGCAGCAGCGCGCCGACCGGGCAGATGTCGGCGAGGTTGCCGCTCAGCTCGGACGTCACCGCGCGCTCCAGATACGACGTGATCTGCGCGTCCTCACCGCGGTACAGCATGCCGAGTTCGGGCACGCCGGCCACTTCCTCGGCAAAGCGGATGCAGCGCGTGCACTGGATGCAGCGGGTCATCGCGGTCTTGATCACCGGGCCCATATATTTGTCTTCGATCGCGCGCTTATTCTCCTCGAACCGAGTGAAGCCGCGGCCATAGGCCATCGCCTGGTCCTGGAGGTCGCATTCGCCGCCCTGGTCGCAGATCGGGCAGTCGAGCGGGTGGTTGATGAGCAAAAACTCCATCACCCCCTCGCGCGCCTTCTTGACCATCGCACTGTCGGTTCGGATCATCTGGCCGTCGGCGGCGGGCAGCGCGCACGACGCTTGCGGCTTGGGCGGCCCCGGCGCGACCTCGACCAGGCACATCCGGCAATTACCGGCGATGCTGAGGCGCTCGTGATAACAGAAGCGCGGAATTTCCTTCCCCGCCAGCTCGCACGCCTGCAGCACGGTCGCGCCCTGCGGGACCTCAAGCTCAATGCCGTCGACGGTGACCTTAGGCATTGTCACCGTCCTTGGGCTCATCGGCCTTGTCGTGGCGATATTCGATGGTCGTGATGCGCGGGCCCGAGCGCCGCGACGCGAGCAGCGCGACCACGATCGCAACGACGACGAGGCCAGCGGTGAATGCAATACTCATTGCTTCGCCACTTGCGGCGTTCCGGAACGCGCCGCGCTGGCCAGTCGATAGTAATTGTAGGCTACGACGCCTCTCAGGGTTTCGCGAGAAAAAGTCACTTGCTGACCCTTGTTAAGGCACGACGTAAACGTCGGCGACAGACCTCTTAAAGCTTCCATTTCCGCTGGACCCGCGACTTTCGTCCGAAGGAGTACGGTCGCTTGCTCTGGGGCCCCGCGAACCACGCACTCGCCGAAGCGCGATAATTCTGTGACCGCAGCAGCTTCCATTGCAGCCCGCTTTTCCGCCGTGCTCGCCTTTTTTCCTTTGGCGATCAATGCTCGAAAGCGCGCTTCACCGTCTCCGTGATCCAACGGGCCAACCAGCGACAGATCTGCTGGAACCGAAATTTGTTTGGCACGGATCAATGCATCAGCCAGCGCGAACTGCAGGATACTCCTCGACATTATGATCATAGTACCCAAGTCAGGCACACAGCTGGAGGCTATCACCTTCTCCAAATCACGATCTGCAACATTCTCCTTCCATTGCTGCCGCAAGACGATCAGCGCCGATTTTCCAGGCCGATCTTTCACAACGCAGTCCGCATACTCAGCCATTTTCCGCTGGCGCTCAGCCGCACTGAAAAACTGTCCCCTCTCTTTAGTCGGGACCGCGGCCTGCATCGCCAGAGCAAGGAAAACGCTCACTCCGCCGCCTCCAGCATCGTCCGCCCCGCCCGCTCGGCGATGCGGCGTTCGATTTCGGGGCGGAAATGCTTGACCAGGCCCTGGATCGGCCAGGCGGCGGCATCGCCAAGCGCGCAGATGGTATGGCCTTCGATCTGCTTGGTGACGTCGAGGAGCTTGTCGATATCGCCGACTTCAGCGTCGCCGGCGCGCAGTTTCTCCATCATTCGCCACATCCAGCCGGTGCCTTCGCGGCACGGCGTGCATTGGCCGCAGCTCTCATGCTTGTAGAAATAACTGATGCGGCTGATCGCGCGGACGATGTCGGTCGACTTGTCCATGACGATCACCGCCGCGGTGCCGAGGCCGGAGCCCAAAGCCTTCAGCCCATCGAAATCCATCGGCGCGTCGATGATCTCGTGGGCGGGGACCAAAGGTACCGACGAGCCGCCCGGGATCACCGCGAGCAAATTGTCCCACCCGCCGCGAATACCGCCGCCGTGGCGGTCGATCAGCTCGCGGAACGGGATGCCCATCGCTTCCTCGACGACGCACGGGGTGTTCACATGGCCCGACAGCTGGAACAGCTTGGTGCCTTCGTTCCTGGGGTTGCCGATGCCCGCGAACCACGCCGCGCCGCGCCGCAAGATGGTCGGCACGACGGCTATCGACTCGACGTTGTTGACGGTCGTCGGGCAGCCATAAAGGCCGGCGCCGGCGGGAAACGGCGGCTTCAGGCGCGGTAGGCCCTTTTTGCCCTCGAGGCTTTCGAGCATCGCGGTTTCTTCGCCACAAATGTAAGCGCCCGCGCCGCGATGGACGAACAGGTCGAAGTCGTAACCCGACCCGCACGCGTTCTTGCCTAGGAAGCCCGCCGCATAAGCCTCGGCGACGGCTTTGCGCAGTGCCTCGGTCTCGCGGATGAATTCGCCGCGGATGTAGATGTAGCCGGCCCGCGCGCGCATCGCGAAGCTGGCGATCAGCGAGCCTTCGATCAATTTGTGCGGATCGTGGCGGATAATCTCGCGGTCCTTGCAGCTGCCGGGCTCGGACTCGTCGGCGTTGACCACCAGGAAATTGGGTTTGCCGGGCTTGGGCTCCTTGGGCATGAAGCTCCACTTCATGCCGGTCGGGAAACCGGCGCCGCCGCGCCCGCGCAGGCCCGATGCCTTGACGATTTCGATGATCGGGTCCTGGCCGAGGGCCAACAAAGCCTTGGTACCATCCCAGTCGCCGCGATCCTTCGCCGCCTTCAAGTCGGGCGACTGGAAGCCGTAGAGGTTGGTGAAAATGCGGTCCTTGTCGCTCAATGGCCCGGCGTAGGTCATCCGATGCCTCCGCCCCTGGCGAGGAAATAGAGCACCGCGAGCACGATCAGCGCCAGGACGCCGAACTTGATCAGCCCGGTGACGAACTTGAACGCCAGGAAGGCGAGCACGACGGCAACGAGGATGGCGACGAGGCTCATTTGAGGCGCTTCGGCCCCTCGATCAGCTTGACCGCGCCGTAGATGACCAGCCCGGCGATGGCGACGCCGACCGCCAGGCCGATCAGCCCCTTGAGGAGCTTCCAGGCGATGACGATGATCAAAATCGCGACGATAATTTTCAGGACGTCTTTCATGCAATCCTCCCTGGAACGGGGAGGTGGTAGCGCGACGCGCTGACGGAGGGGGCCTCGAGACCCACTCCGCCCTGCACCGGGCCCCCTCCACCAGCTTCGCTGGTCCCCCTCCCCGTTTCGGGGAGGATAGTGGCGCCGACCATCACCATTGCCCCCGGTAGTCGTAATTGCGTTCGGCCATTTTCTTGACCGTGGTCGGGCCGCCTTCGGCGCAGCTGGTTTGGCGGTCGATTTGTGGGCCGGGTTTGGGCGTCTCGCCGCGGGCGAAGGCGTCGAGGATCGCGCCCATGCTGTCGCCGGTGAGGTCCTCATAATTGTCGTCGTTGATCTGGACCATCGGCGCGTTGGCGCAGGCGCCGAGGCACTCGACTTCGGTCAGCGTGAACAGTCCGTCGCCGGTGGTGTGGCCCTTCTTGAGGCCGCGGCTGTAGCAGGCGTCGAGCACATCGTCCGATCCGCGCAGCAGGCACGGCGTCGTCCCGCATACCTGGACGTGGAAGCGGCCGACCGGGCCCAGGTTGAACATGGTGTAGAAGGTCGCGACCTCGAGGATGCGGATCACCGGCATGTCGAGCTCGGCGGCAACGAACTCCATGACCGGGATCGGCAACCAGCCCTGCGTATTCGTCTCCGCCCCAACCTGCCGCTGGGCAAGGTCGAGGAGCGGGATCGACGCCGACTGCTGGCGACCGTCGGGATATTGCGCGACGATGGCCTTCGCCGCCTTGGCATTGGCGTCCGTCCACGCAAAGCCCGACCAGCGCGCCCGGATGTCCGGATCGTCGAGAATGCCGCCCTGCCCGGCCATTAGTTTGACCTCGTTAGACGACGCTTCAGAAATGAGACTGCCAAGCTAATTCCGATGACAATCAAGCTCGCAAGGGCAAGTATCTCGAGCACGAAAAAGTTACGCGTCGCTACCTTCGCCGATGGTTGCCGCAACACTTCAAAAAGCACGTATGCGCTCGTGAAGTGCATCAAACACGCTCCTAGCAGGAACCACCACGCTGCCTCCAGGAGGCGCCTCACCGGTCCACCTCCCCGAACACGATGTCGATCGCGCTCAGCACGGCGGTGGTGTCGGCGAGCATGTGGCCTTTCATCATGAAGTCCATCGCCTGGAGGTGCGAGAAGCCGGTCGGGCGGATCTTGCAGCGGTAGGGTTTGTTGGTGCCGTCGGCGACGAGATAGACGCCGAATTCGCCCTTGGGGCTTTCGGTCGCGACATAGACCTCGCCGGCGGGCACATGATAGCCTTCGGTGTAAAGCTTGAAGTGATGGATCAGCGCTTCCATCGAGGTTTTCATCTCGGCGCGCAGCGGCGGGAACACCTTGCGGTCGGCGCTGCCGACGGGCCCGTCGGGCATCTCTTTCAAACATTGCCGCGCGATCCGCCACGACTGGCGGACTTCCTCGACCCGGACCATGAAGCGGTCGTAGCAATCGCCGTTGGTACCGACGGGAATGTCGAAGTCCATCCGGTCATAGACTTCGTACGGCTGGCTGCGGCGGATATCCCAAGAGATGCCGGCGGCGCGGATCATCGGACCCGAGAAGCCCCAGGCAATCGCGTCTTCGCGGCTGACCTTGCCGATATCGACGTTGCGCTGTTTGAAGATGCGGTTGTCGGCAACCAGTGAAATTGCGTCCTCGAACAGTTGCGTGCGACCATCAAGAAACTCGCCGATCTGGTTGAGAACCTTGGGCGGAATGTCGCCATGGACGCCACCGGCGCGGAAGTAATTGGCGTGCATCCGGGCGCCCGACACCGCCTCGTAAATCTGCATCAGATCCTCGCGGATCTCGAACAGCCACAGATTGGGCGTCATCGCGCCGACGTCCATGATGTGGCTGCCCAGATTGAGCATGTGATTCTTGATCCGGGTCAGCTCCGCCATCAGGACGCGGATATATTGCGCGCGCAACGGCACCTCGAGCCCCATCAATTTCTCGATGGCGAGCACGAAGCTGTGCTCCATGCACATCGGCGAGCAATAATCGAGCCGGTCGAAATAAGGCAGCGCCTGGGCGTTGGTCTTATACTCGATCAGTTTCTCGGTGCCGCGATGGAGCAGCCCGATGTGCGGGTCGACCCGCTCGACGATCTCGCCGTCCAGCTCCATGATCAGCCGCAACACGCCGTGCGCGGCCGGGTGCTGGGGGCCGAAATTGAGCGTGTAATTATTGTGCGTCGGATTGCCGCTGGCGATAGTGTCGCCGGGCGCGTTGCTGGTCGTCACTTCAAGCGTGCGCGTGCCAGTCATTTGGCGCTCTTCTTCCGCGGCTTCTTCGCCATTGGCTTGGCCTTGACGGCAGGCGGCCCGCTCGCGGCGGGTGCCGGGCTCGGCGCCCCCGGCGCTTCGCCCGTCGCTTTCTCATCGCCCGGCAGGCGATATTCGGCGCCTTCCCACGGCATCAGGAAGTCGAAAGTGCGGAAATCCTGCGGCAGCGACACCGGCTCATAGATCACGCGCTTCTCGGCCTCGGAATAGCGCAGCTCGACAAAACCGGTCAGCGGGAAGTCCTTGCGCTGCGGATGGCCTTCGAAACCGTAGTCGGTGAGGATCCGGCGCAAGTCCGGATTGCCGGCGAAGCCGACGCCGTACATGTCGAACACTTCGCGTTCGAGCCAGCCGGCAACCGGCCACAGCGAAGTGACGCTCGGCACCGGCGTCGCTTCATCGGTCGACAATTTGACCCGGATGCGCCGGTTTTTGGTCAGCGACAGCAGATGGTAGACGACTTCGAACCGCTCCGCCCGGTCGGGATAATCGACCCCGGCGATCTCCATCAGCTGCTGATATTCAAGCCCCGGCGTGTCGCGCAGTTTCTGCAAAACCTTGGCGATTGCCTCGCGCTTCACGGTCAGCGTGATCTCACCGACAAGCTCGTTCGCCGCGATCAGCGCTTTACCGAGCACCTTCTTCGCGGCGACGATCACGCCTTCGTCGGAGGCGGTCCTGGGGACGTGCAGCGCGACGCTCACCGCTCAATCGTCCCTTCGCGGCGGATTTTGCGCTGCAGCTGGAGGATGCCGTAGAGCAGGGCTTCGGCGGTCGGCGGGCAGCCCGGCACGTAAATGTCGACGGGCACGATGCGGTCGCAGCCGCGGACCACCGAGTAACTGTAATGGTAATAGCCGCCGCCGTTGGCGCAGCTGCCCATCGAGATCACATAGCGCGGCTCGGCCATCTGGTCGTAAACCAGGCGCAGGGCGGCGGCCATCTTGTTGCACAAAGTCCCGGCGACGATCATCACGTCGGACTGACGCGGGGATGCGCGTGGCGCGACGCCGAACCGTTCAAGGTCATAGCGCGGCATGTTGACGTGGATCATTTCGACCGCGCAGCAGGCGAGCCCGAAGGTCATCCACCACAAGGAGCCGGTCCGCGCCCAGGTGAACAGATCCTCGGTCGAGGCGACGAGGAAGCCCTTGTCGTCGAGCTCGGCGCGCAACGCGTGGAGCTTGGCCATGTCGGCATCACCCGGGACCAGCCCGGCGAGCCGCGCCAGCTCCTCCTCGGTCGGCATCGGGTCATGCCGAGGGTCGAGCGTCACTCCCATTCGAGCGCGCCTTTTTTCCACGCATAAGCGAGGCCCAGCGCCAGTTCGGCGAGGAAGAACATCATCGCGATCCAGCCGGTCCAGTGGGTCAGCTTGAGCGACACCGCCCACGGGAACAGGAAGGCGGCCTCGAGGTCGAAGACGATGAACAGGATCGCCACCAGATAGAAGCGCACGTCGAACCGCGCGCGGCTGTCCTCGAAGGCGGGAAAACCGCATTCATATTCGCTCAGTTTCTGCGGGTCCGGTTGGTGCGTGCCGGTCAATCGCGAGACCAGCATCGGCAGCACGACAAAGCCGCCCGACAACGCCAATGCAATGGCGAGGAACAGCAGGATCGGCAGATATCCGGCGGCGACGCTGGCCAAGGTAAACTCCAATATACGAGCGTTGGCGGCGCTTTAGGCGACGGCAAGCGGACGGGCAACAGCGACGAAGGCGATTTGCGCCAGAAATCCGCCCTAAATCGGCGTGCAATCCTTCGCCAGCGGAATGGCGATGATCGGCGTCCCCTGGGTGCGCACAAAACCGGCTTTGTCGAGCGTCGCCCAACCGGAGTCGGCGACGATCAACAGCCGCTTGCCGTCGAACGCGATCTGGGTCGGATCGGGCAGCGACAATTCGCCCAGCGGCTGGTCGAAATTGAGCCCGGTCGCGGTCAAGGTGATCGACACCAGCAGGCCCGGCGCGGCGCCATTGTAGATGCCGTAATAGGTCGATCCACACCGAACCAGCCCGTCGACCCCACGCAGCGGTTTGCCGTCCTGGCGCGGCAGCAGGGTGCGGGTAAATTTCGCCAGATCGACCGAGCCGATGCCCTGGCTGTAGTCGGCGACCAGCAGCCGCTGGCCGTCCGCGGATAGCGCAGTCCCCTGCCCGCTCTTGCCGATGCCGGGCAGCACCACGGCCATCAGCCCGCGCCCGTTGGGCGTGAGGCGGAATACCATGCCGTTCTGGCTGTCGCTGACGAAAAGCTGGCCCTGGGATGCCGAGACATCGCCGGGGTGGAAGGTGCCGACGTATGGCGCAATGCGGGTCACCACCCGCCCGCGCTTGTCGAGGGCGATCAGCGCGCCGCGCTCGCAAGCGGTGATGCCCGTGACGCCGGGCGGGCAGTCCGCCGCCACCCACAGCCGCTTGCGGCCTTTATCCCAGGCAATGGCGAACGGATGCAGGCCCGGCGGCAACACCGCCATCGTCCGGCACGTCTTGCGGCAGGCAAGGACCGTCCGGTCGAGAATGCTCGACACCCAGATGGTCTTGCCATCGCTGGCGACGCCTTCGACGATGCGGTGGCTGGGATCGATGGTCAGCACGGTGGTTGGCTGGAGCGCTGCCGCCGCCACCGCCACCAGCAGCGACCAGATCACCGCAGCGCCCCGGCGATCAATTTGTGCAGGCGCGAATGAACGTCGCCATTGCCGGCGAGATATTGGCGCCGCTCGACCATCTGGTCGGCACCGCGATAGTCGGTGATGAAGCCGCCCGCCTCACGGACCAGCAGCAAGCCGCCGGCGACGTCCCATAGATCGAGGTCGTCTTCCCAAAAACCGTCCAGTCGCCCGGCGGCGATCCACGCGAGATCGAGCGCGGCCGAGCCGAACCGGCGGACGCCGGCGACGTGCGGCGCCACCGCGGCGTAGATCTTGGCCCACTCATTGACGTCGCCGCGCCCGCAATGCGGCATGCCGGTGCCGATGACGCATTCGGACAGATCGCGGCGGGCCGAGACGCGCAGGCGGCGCTCATTGAGCCAGGCGCCGCGGCCTTTTTCCGCCCAATAGCTTTCGTCGGTCAGCGGTTGGTAGACCAAGGCCTGGGTGATTTCGGTGCCGCCGCCAGGCTTCTTTTCCTCGACCGCAATGCTGATCGAGAAATGCGGCACGCCGTGGAGGAAGTTGCTGGTGCCGTCCAACGGATCGACGATCCACCTGGGCTTGTCAGGATTGCCGGCGATCTCGCCACCTTCTTCAAGCAGCATGCCCCAGTCGGGCCGCGCGGCGCGCAGTTCGCCGACGATGGTTTCTTCGGCGCGCTTGTCGGCGAGGCTGACGAAATCGGCCGGCGCCTTGCGACTGACCTGCAATTGTTCGACTTCGCCGAAGTCGCGGCGCAGCCGCGGCGCCGCCCGCCGCGCCGCCCGCTGCATCACGGTGATCAGGCCCGAATGGGAAACCATTCGCTATTCCGCCCGCCGGACATATTCCTGGCTGTAGACGTCGACGACGATCCGCGTGCCCGCGCCGATGTGCGGCGGGACCATGACGCGGACGCCATTGTCGAGCACCGCCGGTTTGTAGCTCGAGCTCGCCGTCTGGCCTTTGACCACCGCGTCGGCCTCGACGATCAGGGCTTCGATGGTGTCGGGCAGCTGGACCGAGATCGGCCGCTCGTCATATAATTCCATGACCACGTCCATGCCGTCCTGGAGGAACGCCGCAGCGTCACCCAGCAGGTCCTGGGGCAGGCTGATCTGTTCGTAGGTTTCCTTGTTCATGAAGGTCAGCATGTCGCCGTCCGCGAACAGGAACTGGAAATCCTTGGTGTCGAGCCGCACCCGTTCGACCGTCTCGGCGCTGCGAAAGCGGACATTGTTCTTGCGGCCGTCGATCAAATTCTTGAGCTCGACCTGCATGTAGGCGCCGCCCTTGCCCGGCTGGGTGTGCTGAATTTTGACCGCGCGCCAGATGCCGGTTTCATATTCGATGATGTTGCCGGGACGAATGTCCACGCCGCTGATCTTCATGCTTGTCTCGTCTGAACCAGGATTGAAAGAGCCGCCACGAACTCGCTTGCCGGGTCCGCGGATGGACTCCCGCCCTAGCCGTTGGTCTTTTTCCCGGCAAGCAGCGGAAAGGGATTGATCGGCGTGCCCTGGTACCACTTCTCGCCGGGGTTCATGTGGTTGATCGCAAAATGCAGGTGCGGCGCGGCGGGGCTGGCGTTGCCAGTCGAGCCAACGCGGCCGATTTGCGCCCCCAGCCCAATGTGCTGGCCTTCGGCCAAGCCCGGCGCATAGTCCTGCAAATGCGCGTAATAATAGGTCCAGCGCCCGTCGTCCGAGCGAACGTAGGCGGAAATGCCCCCGCCACCCTCGCTGAAGAACAGTTTCTCGATCCGGCCCGCCGCGGCGGCGAGGACCGGAGTTCCCGCCGGGGCCATGATGTCGATCGCATCGTGCGGGCGACTACCGCCGGCCCGCGCCTGGGTGAAAGTGTCCGTCAGCTGGCTTGCGTTGACCCCGGCCACCGGAATGGCGAGCCCTGCCGGCCCGACGACCACGCCTTCGGCAATCGCGACCAGCGGGCCTGACCCTTGATCAACCAACGCAACATCGCCGGCCGGGGAAACGACGCCATTCGCATTCGTTCTGGGCGCGTAGGCGATGTTGTAGACGAAGATCCACAAGGCGCTGGTCAGCACCGCGGTGACGATGACGGCGGCGGCGACCCTGAACATCCTATTCCTCGAACTTCGCCGCGAAGCCCGGCTTCATCATCCGCGCCAGCCGCATCACATCCCAATTGGTCATGCGGATGCAGCCGTGGCTTTCGGCGCGGCCGATAGTCTCCGGGTTGGGCGTACCGTGGATCCCGTAATGCTCCTTGGTGAGGTCGAGCCAGGCGACTCCGACCGGTCCGTTGGGCCCGGCGGGCAGCATATGCTCGGTCGCGGTATCCTTGGCATCCCAGAACAAATTGGGCTGGTAGTGGAACGGTGGCAGGAACGCATAGGTCGTCACCTTCCAGTCACCGACCGGCAGCGGATCATGGGTCGAGCCCATCGTCACCGGGAATTGCGCGACCAGCTTGTCGTCGGCGTCGAGCACCTTCAACACGCCGGCGCTCTTGTCGACCAGGATCGACTTGCCCGCGGGCTGACGGGCATCGACGTTGAGCAGGTTCATCACCGTCGCGCCCTTGCCCGGGACGCCGGCATAATCGCGCGAGGTCGGGACCACGTTGGGCAGCAGCAGCGTCTGGCCGGGGCCGATAAGGGCTTGCGGGCTGTTGAGCGCAACCACCGTCGCGGGGGTCGTGTGATAGCGCTCGGCAACCTTTTCGAGCATGTTGCGATAGCCAAGAAACGGCAGCTTTTCCTGCAACGCCGGGTCCTTGGGCAGCGGGAAGATGTAAGTGCTGTGGACATCGTCGGGGCCCAGCTTGACCTTGATGGTCGCCGGCCGCGCGCCTTGCAACAACGCTTGCCGCGTCGGTCCATCGAGCGTGCCGTTGGTGCCGAGCCCGCGCGATTCCTGGAAGCCGGTGATGGCCTGGGTCAGCGACATGCCTTTCTTGCCGTCGATCACGCCCGGCGAGAAACCCGCCGCCTCCAGCAATACCTGCGCATGAAAAATCTCGCCGATGATCGGTGAACCTTTGGTGCCCGGCGGTGCGAAGGTCTTGTCCGCCATCGGCACCGATGGCGTGGGCGCGGAAACGGCCTTGGGTCCGCTTTGGGCCAGCGCAATGGCGGCACTCGCCGCACACAGACTCCCAAGCACGACGCGCGATGATTTGGAAAACACGCAACTCTCCTGATGCAAATATGGTTTGCCACTGAACGTTGCGAGGCCGGACTAGTTTCCATCGCCGGTTGCTCGGGCCTAGCCCCGCGAGCAAACTTCGGCTTATCAGGGGTCCAGGGGGAATCATTATGCGCGCATGGAACTTGGTTACACTGGCCGGAACCGCGGCCCTGGCGTCGGCATCGCCGGCCGCCGCGAGGCCGCTGGCCCTCGATGATCTGGCGAACCTTCGCGAAGTCGAAAGCCCCGCGATCGACCCCACCGGCAGCTGGGTCGCCTACAGCGTTGGCTCAATCGACACCAAGGCCGACAAGAGCTTCAGCCACATCTGGATGACCTCGTGGGACGGTACCCGCAGCGTCCAGCTGACCAATCGCGCCAAGGAAAGCGAAAGCACGCCGCGGTGGAGCCCCGACGGGCGTTTTCTCGCCTTCGTCTCGTCGCGCGACGACAAGCACGACAACGACCAATTGTGGTTGCTCGATCGCACCGGCGGTGAAGCCCGGCCATTGACCAGGCTCGACGGCAGCGTGGTCGATTATGCCTGGTCGCCCAACAGCCGGGAGATTGTCCTCGTCGTGCTCGATCCCGATCCAGATGCCGACCCGGATGACGCCGCGAAATCGGACGATGACAAAAAGCCGCCCAAGCCGATCGTCATCGACCGCTTCCAGTTCAAGCGCGACATCGACGGTTATTTGCGCGACCGGCGCCAACGGCTGGTCATGTTCGACATGGCGACGGGCAAGACACGCCGGCTGACGGACGGCGCGTTCGATGAATATCTCCCGGCCTGGTCGCCCGACGGCAGCCGCCTCGCCTTCGTCAGCAATCGCGACAAGGATCCGGACCGTTCGTATAATTACGACCTGTGGGTCGTGCCGGCGTCGGCCAAGGGTGAGGCACCGGCGCGCCTGACGACTTACCCTGGCTACGACAATGAACCCGACACCGAAAGCTATCCGGCGTGGAGCCCCGACGGGCGCAGCATCGCTTACCTCCAGGGCGGCCCGGTCGAGCTGTTTTCCTATGGCGTTCACCAACTCGCATTGGTCCCCGCATCCGGGGGAACGCCGCGCATCCTCACTCCCGGCCTCGACCGCAACGTTGGCAAGCCGATGTGGTCGGCCGACGGCCGGTCGTTGCGGTTCATCGTCGAGGACGACAAGACTCAGTGGCTGGGCAGCGTTGGCGTGGCCGGCGGACCGATCAAACGTCTCGCCGGTGGCCGGGCGGTCATCAATACGATCGACCAGGCGAAAGCCAAGCAAGTCGCATTGATCACCGATCCGTCCCATCCACCGGAAGTCTTTGCCATCGAAGGCACAACGCTGCGTCCGCTGTCGCACCAAAACGCCTGGCTGGCCGATGTTCAGCTCGCGCCGGTCGACGATACCAGTTTCAAAAGCCGCGACGGAACCGAAGTCCACGGCTTCCTGCTGCGCCCGGTCGGCGGCACAACTGGCCGCGCGCCAACCATCCTGCGCCTCCATGGCGGCCCGCAGTCGCAATTCGATTACGGCTTCAGCTTCGAATGGCAGCTGCTCGCCGCGAACGGTTATGCAGTGGTCGCCGCCAACCCGCGCGGCGGCACCGGGCGCGGCCAGGACTATGCCAAGGCGCTCTATGCCGATTGGGGCGGCGTCGCGGTGCCCGACGTGCTGGGCGCGGTCGACGACGCCGTCGCCCGCGGCATCGCCGACCCCAATCGCCTCGGCGTTGGCGGCTGGAGCTATGGCGGGATGCTGACCAACTACGTGATCGCCAGCGACCCACGGTTCAAGGCGGCGACCAGCGGCGCCAGCATTTCCAACATCTTCGCCGGCTACGGCACCGACCAATATATTCGCGACTATGAGATCGAGCTCGGCAAGCCGTGGGAGCATCTCGATGTGTGGATGAAGAACAGCTACCCGTTCTACCATGTCGACAAGATCGTCACGCCGACGCTGTTCCTCGCCGGCGATAAGGATTTCAACGTCCCGTTGCTCAATTCCGAGCAGATGTACCAGGCGTTGAAAAGCCGCGGCGTCGATACCGAGCTAATCATCTATCCCGGTCAGTTTCATGGCATCAAGCGGCCCAGCTTCGTCCGCGACCGCTATGAGCGCTACCTCGCCTGGTACGCGAAATATTTGAAGTAATTAGGGGTTAAGCGCCGCCTCGAAACGGGCGACGCCCGCACCCGGATCGTCGGCGCCCCACACCGCCTGACAGACGGCGATGAAATCCGCCCCGGCGTCGATCAGTGGCGGCGCATTGTCGGGCGTGATGCCGCCGATCGCAACGCACGGGATTTCGAAGATCGACGCCCACCAGCTCAGGATCGACGGCGGCGGTCGATAGGGGCTCGGCTTGGTGGTGGTCGGATAGAACGCCCCGAAGGCGACATAATCGGCGCCCGCCTCGCCCGCTTCCATCGCCAAATGCCGGCTGTCGTGGCAGGTGCGGCCGATCTGCGCCGCCGGGCCGAGTAGCGCCCGCGCCTCGCGCACGTCGCCGTCCGACTGGCCGAGGTGGACGCCGTCGGCACCCAATCGCTTGGCCAGCGCCATGCTGTCGTTGACGATGAACGCGGTGTCATGGTCGGCGCAGATCCGCTGCAGCGGCTCGGCCAGCCGCGCCAGCTCATGTTCGTCAACGTCCTTCACCCGCAGCTGGAACGCCGCGACCGGCCCCGCGTCCAGCGCGGCTCTTAACCGTTCGGGAAACGCGCCGGTGACCTCCTGCGGCGAAATCAGGTACAACTTGCACGCCTCGGTCCGCTTCGGCGGCGGCAGGATCGCGATCTCTTCGGGCTCGTCGTTCATGGCGCGCTCATTAGCCGAGCCGCAGCACATCACCAATGAAGCCATCGCTCCTCCTTGCCGTGTTCGCGCTCACCGCCTGCACATCCGTTGTCGCCGCGCCAACAGGGCCGGCCGGCTTCGGCCAGGTCACGGTGGTGCAGAACCTGCGGGTCCGTCCGCTGGCGCTGCTCGAAGACAGCCGCTGCCCCGCCTCGGTCCAGTGCGTCTGGGCCGGGCAAGTCCGCATCCGCGCAGAAATCATGTCGAGGAGCAGCCGCGAAGTCCGCGTAATGACGCTCGGCAAGCCGATCGCGGTCGGCGGTGGCCAATTGACCCTGGTTGACGCAGCGCCACCCAAATCGGCGCCGGGAACCACCGACTCTCGGCAATACCGGTTCACGTTCCGCTTCGAGCGCTAACGTCACACTTTCGCGGTCGACGCCTCGTAAATTTCGTCGATCGCCGTGCCCAGCGCGCGGTCGAATTCCGCATCGCTTTGCTGGTGGCGAAGATCGGACAGCAATGCGCGGCTAAAGCTGGCGATTATGCCCGGATTGCGGGCCAGCTGGCGGCACGCTTCATCGCGCGGGAAGCCGCCCGATAAAGCAACCACTCGCAGCACCTTGGGGTGATCGACCAGGGGATCGAACAGACCCGATTCGGCCGGGAGCGACAGCTTGAGCATGACTTGCTGGCCCTCGGGAATCTCGTTCAGCTCCGCGAGGATTCCGGCCAGCAGCAAGCGATCGTTGGCGGCGCGATCGGCGCTCTTGATGTTCACCTCGGGCTCGATGATCGGCATCATGCCGTGGCCCAGGACTTGGCGAGCCACCTGAAACTGCTGGGCCAGGAGCACCGCGATCCCGGCCGCATTGGCGGCGTTGATGACCGACCGCTCTTTGGTGCCGAAGACGCCGAGGCCCCTGGCGCGATCGAGCAAGGCGTCGAGCGCGGGCATCGGCTTCATCATCTGGACGCCATTCTCTTCGCCCTCGAGGCCCTTGTCGATCTTGATGAACGGCACGACCCCGAGCTCGATCAGCGCCTGCGGCGTCGGTTTGCCCGCGACCGTGCCGTCCATGGTTCGCTCGAACAGGATGGCGCCGATGACCTTGCCGCCACCAAAGCAGGGCGAGGTAATGATCCGCTCACGCATCTGGTGGATGAGATCGAACATCGCCTCATCGTTCGACCAGGCGTCGTCCGCGATGCCATAACCATTGAGCGCCTTGGGCGTCGACCCGCCACTCTGGTCGAGCGCGGCGATGAAGCCTTGGCCGGCTTTGATTTTTTGGGTCATTTCCGACGGGTTCATAGTGCCACCTATTGTTGTTCGAGCGCCGCGACGCCGGGCAGCGTGCGGCCTTCCAGCCATTCGAGAAACGCCCCGCCGGCCACCGAGACGAAAGTGAAATCCCTGGCGACGCCGGCGTGATTGAGAGCCGCGACGGTGTCCCCGCCCCCGGCGACCGAGACCAGGCTGCCTTCCTTGGTCAAGGCTGCCGCGGTCTTCGCCAGCGCCACCGTCGCGGCATCGAACGGCGGCGTCTCAAACGCACCCAGCGGGCCGTTCCAGACCAAAGTGCGGCAGGTCTTGAGGACGTCGGCAAACGCCTCGACCGCGTCGGGACCGACATCGAGGATCATTTCGTCGGCGGCGATTGCGTGGACGTTCACAATGCGCAAGCTCGGTGGAATGGCGGTGAATTCCTTCGCCACGACAACGTCGTACGGCAAATGGATGGTGCAATTCGCGGCCTCGGCCTGGTCGAAAATCGCGTTGGCTTCACCGGTCAGCTCATGCTCGCACAAGGACTTGCCGACATTGACGCCGCGCGCGGCGAGGAAGGTGTTGGCCATGCCGCCGCCGATGATCAGATGATCGACCTTGGCGAGGAGGTGGGAGAGCACGGCAAGTTTGCTTGAAACCTTGGCGCCCCCAACCACCGCAGCGACGGGCGATTGCGGGTTTTCCAGCGCTTTTTCAAGCGCTTCCAGTTCTGCTTGCATCGCCCGGCCAGCGAAGCTCGGCAGCAAATGCGCGATGCCCTCGGTCGACGCGTGCGCCCGATGCGCGGCCGAGAATGCGTCGTTGACGTAATAATCACCGAGCGCTGCCATCGCCTTGGCCAGCGTCGGATCGTTACTCTCCTCGCCGGCATGGAAGCGGGTGTTCTCGAGGATGGCGATCGACCCCGGCGTCATGGTCGTCACCGCCCGTTCCGCCTCGGGGCCCTGGCAATCCTCGATAAACCGCACCGGCCGCCCGCTCAGCTCGCTCAACGGCCGGACCAGCAAAGCGAGGCTCATGTCGGGCCGGTTCTGCCCCTTGGGCCGGCCGAAATGCGACAGCAACAGGACGATCGCGCCGCGGTCGCTCAACTCGGCAATCGTCGGCACCGCGCTGCGCAATCGCGTATCGTCGCTGATCGCCCCGTCCAGCATCGGCACATTGAAATCGACCCGGACGAGCACGCGCTTGCCCTTGAGCTCCTGCGGCAAATCGTCGAGGGTCTTGAAGCTGAACATGCCGGTTAAAGCTTGGCCATCGCCATCGCCGTGTCGACCATGCGGTTCGAAAAGCCCCATTCATTGTCGTACCAGCTGACGACCCGAACCAATTTGCCCTCGATCACCGCGGTCTCAAGGCTGTCGATGGTCGAGCTTTGCGGGGTGTGGACGATATCGACCGAGACCAGAGGCTCGTCCGAATAAACCAAGACGCCCTTCAGCGGTCCGCTCTCCGACGCCGCTTTCAGGATCGCATTGACCTCGTCACGCGTGGTGTCGCGTCCGGGTGTGAAAGTGAGGTCGATCAAGCTGCCGTCGGGCACCGGCACCCGGATCGCCGATCCGTCGAGCTTGCCCTTCAGTTCGGGCAGCACCTCGCCGACCGCGCGCGCAGCGCCAGTGGTGGTCGGGATCATCGACATCGCCGCCGCCCGGGCGCGGCGCAAATCAGGATGGATCTGGTCGAGGATCTTCTGGTCGTTGGTGTAGGCATGAACGGTGGTCATCAACCCGCGCTCGATGCCAATGCTGTCATTCAAGACCTTCGCCACCGGTGCCAGGCAATTGGTCGTGCACGAAGCGTTCGACACGATTTTGTGGTCCGCCGTCAGCGCATCATGATTGACGCCATAGACCACCGTAATGTCGGCCCCTTTCGCCGGCGCGGAGATGAGCACCCGCTTGGCGCCGGCGTCGATGTGTTTCTGCCCGCCCTCGCGATCGGCGAAAAAGCCGGTGCATTCGAGCACCAGTTCGATGCCGTTGGCCCGGTGCGGCAGATTCGCCGGATCGCGCTCGGCGGTGACCTTGATGTGCTTGCCGTCGACAATTAGGTCGCCCCCATCGGCGGTGACTGTCCCGGGATATTTGCCGTGGACGCTGTCGCGCGAGAACAGCCAGGCATTGGATTTGGCGTCGGCGAGATCGTTGATCGTCACCAGGTCTAGTCCGCAATCGGGCCGTTCCAATATGGCCCGAGCGACCAATCGCCCGATGCGGCCAAAGCCGTTGATGGCCACTTTCGTCATAGCATCTTCCTTTTGGTCAACAGCGCGACCACGCGCGGCGCAATCGCGTCGGGGGTCAGGCCAAATTTTTCATAGAGGTCGGCGGCGGGGGCCGAGGCGCCGAACCGGTCGATGCCGATCCGCAAGCCGTGCAGCCCGGTATAGCGCTCCCAGCCGAACGTTGTCCCGGCCTCGATCGAGACCCGCAGGATCTTGGTGTTCGACACGTCTGGCAGGATATCCTCGCGATAGTCCGCGTCCTGGGCGTCAAAGCGCTCGGTCGACGGCATCGAGACAATGTCGGCACCGATCCCTTGCGCTTCAAGCTTGTCGCCGACGGCGAGCGCGATTTCGACTTCGGAGCCGGTGGCGATCAGGATCACCTTGCGGGTGGCCGCCGCTTTTCTCAGCCGATAGGCGCCGCGGGCGCACAGGTTCCTGGCCGACGCCTTGGTCCGCACTGGCGCCAGATTTTGCCGCGACAGCGCCAGCACGCTCGGCCCATCGGTTTCGAGCGCAGCCGCCCAGCATTCGGCGGTCTCGACCGCGTCCGCTGGGCGATAGACTTCGAGTTGGGGCATCGCCCGCAGGCTTTGTAGCTGCTCGATCGGCTGATGCGTCGGCCCATCTTCGCCGAGCCCAATCGAATCGTGGGTCATCACGTAGATGACCCGGGCGTTCTGCAGCGCCGACAGGCGGATCGCCGGGCGGCAATAATCGGAGAAGATCAGGAAGGTGCCGCCGTAGGGGACCACCCCGCCGTGCAGCGCCATGCCGTTCATCGCCGCCGCCATGCCGAATTCGCGGATGCCGTAATAAATGTAGCGCCCGGCATAGTTTTCGGCGGTCAGCGGCTCCTGGTTCTTGGTCTTGGTATTGTTGGAACCGGTGAGGTCGGCCGAGCCGCCGATGGTGGCCGGGATCGCCGCGTTGATCGCCTCCAGCGCCATTTCGGATGCTTTGCGCGTCGCCACCGTCGGCGGCTTGGCGATCAGCGCATCGACATGCGGTTTGAGCCAGCGGTCGTCGATCTTGCCGGCGATGCGGGCTAGGAATTCGGTCTTCTTCTTGCTGGCATCCAAACGCCGGTGCCATTCGGCCCGGTCAACACTGCCGCGCTGCCCAGCCGCGTGCCAGCCCTTGGCGACGTCGGTGGGAATCTCGAACGGCGGATAGTCCCAGCCGAGTTCCTTGCGCGCGGCCTCGACTTCGTCCTTGCCCAGCGCCGCGCCGTGGGTGGCCGCCGTGCCCTGCTTGTTGGGCGCGCCGTAGCCGATGATGGTCTTGCAGCGGATCAGGGTCGGCCGCTCGTCGGCGACGGCTTCGTCGAGTGCGCGGCTGACCTTGCCGGCGTCGAGGCCATCGCATTCGACCGTATGCCAGCCGCCGGCCGCATAGCGCGCCAGCACATCTTCGTTGCGCGACAAATCGGTCGACCCGTCGATGGTGATGCGGTTGTCATCCCACATCACGATCAGCCGTCCGAGCTTCAAATGCCCGGCGAGGCCGACCGCTTCATGGTTGATGCCTTCCATCAGGCAGCCGTCGCCGGCGATGACGAACGTCCGGTGATCGACCAGATCGTCGCCATAAATCGCATTGAGGTGGCGCACGGCGATCGCCATTCCGACCGCCATGGCCAGCCCCTGCCCCAGCGGCCCGGTGGTCGCTTCGACCCCCGCCAGCTCATAATTCTCCGGATGGCCGGCGCACGGGCTGCCGAGTTGTCGGAAGCACTTGATGTCGTCAATCGTCGGACGTTCGTACCCGGTTAGATGGAGCAACGCGTAGAGCAGCATCGAACCATGGCCGGCCGACAGCACGAAGCGGTCGCGGTCGGGCCAATGTGGGTCGGCGGGGTCGTATTTCAAATGCCGCGTGAACAAGGCCGTGGCCGCGTCGGCCATGCCCATCGGCATGCCCGGATGCCCGCTATTGGCGGCTTCGACGGCATCCATCGCCAAGGCGCGAATGGCGTTGGCAAGTCGGCGTTGGGTCGGCTGCAATCCTGCGCTCCATCGGCGGGTTCGGCCGCGCACCGGGTTGGGCGGGGCCGATGGCATGGCCCTTTGGGCGGTGAGCCGTTGGGCGTCAATGCTTGCCCGCAGAGCGCATCTTGCGTAGCGAGAAACGCATGGACGATGGCGTGGACGATGATGGCCTGTTGGGCGCTTTGGCACGGGCCGAACGCGCGCTTGGCCGGATCGAGCGGTCGTTTGCCGCCCGCACGCACCAGGCTCAGGGGCGTGAACAAGCGCTCCGCTCCAAGGTCCGCGAAGCCGTCGCCGAGCTCGATCAGCTGATTCGGTCGACCGGAGACAATCATGGCTGAAGTCGACCTGACCATCGCCGGGCGCCCGTACCGCGTCGCTTGCCGCGACGGCGAAGAAGATAGTTTGCGCGACGCGGCGGCGCTGGTCGATGCCAAGAGCCGTGAAGCGCTGGCCGGTCTCGGCACCATGTCGGAGGCGCGCCAATTATTGTTCGCGTCGCTGTTGCTGGCCGACCAACTGGTCGATCAGCGGCCCCTGCCCGCCGAACCCGCGCCGCCCGATCCGCTGCTGGCCGAAAGCGTGCAGGCCCTCGCCGCCCGCCTCGAAGCGCTCGCGGTGGCCCTTGAGAGCGAGGGGCAAAGCGCCTAGATAGTAGCCGACGGGTACTGCCCGGTACGTGGCCTTTGAATATCCCTGAGGCTATCTACTTTCCACGGGAGCTGTCCCTGGTTGGACCCTGGTCCGGCACATATGGTTCCCACCTGACGTTTGTGGCGTCAGTGGATTTCCGGCAAACGGCCATGGTGGTCCCGTCACCTCCCTTCCCCGAACTCACCAAGGCAAGGCTGCGCCGCGCCGCGATCGACGCGCGCAAAGCCTATGTCGCGACCTTGAGTGATGCCGACCGCGCCTTGCTCGAACGCCGGCTGGCCGAGCATCTGACGTCGCTGTGCGCCGGGGCCAAGGTGGTCGCCGGCTATGCACCCTTGGGCAGCGAGATCAGTCCCCGGCTGGCGATTGAAGAAGCCCGGGCGGTGGGCGCGATCGTCGCCTTCCCCGCCTTCGGCAATCCCGCCGAGCCCTTCCGCTTCCTGGCCGGCGACCCATCGGCTGGCGGCCCGTTCGGGATTCTCCAGCCCAGGCCAGGCGCGCCGCCGGTCGAGCCGGACCTGATCCTGGTACCCTTGATCGCCGTCGACGGCCGCGGCACGCGTTTGGGCCGCGGCAAGGGCCACTATGACCGCGTGCTGACGCCCTTAAGGCGCAAAGGCGCCCGGCTGATCGGCGTCGGCTGGACTCTCCAGCGAATCACCGACGAAATCCCCCGCGACCCCTGGGACGTCCCCATGGACGGCTTCGCCTCACCCGAAGGAGTCGAGTGGTTTGGACAGAAATGAAGCATATAGTTGACATCAACGCGGCTGAAGCATATATGCTTCACCTGTGACCTACTTGGTTGCCTTCACCGAGGCGTTCGAGAAATTCCTCGGCTCGCTGAAGGATCCGGTGGCGTCGCGCGCGATCCGCACCCGGGTCGTGCGCTTCGAGGCAGGCCTGTTCGGCGACGTAAAGCCGGTTGGCGGCAAGGTCATGGAGGCCCGTGTGGACGTGGGGCCCGGTTACCGGCTCTACTATACCATCAAGGGCCGTGAGATGGTTGTGCTGCTGCTTGGCGGAGACAAAAAGCGGCAGCAGGCTGACATTGAGGCGGCGAAGGCCCTTGCGGCGGGCTTGGCCAAATGAGCAGGTGTTATCATGGGCACGAGCATTAAAACGGTCGATACCGCGACCCTTTTTGAGACGGACGTAGACCAAATCCACCTTCTGCGTGACGCGCTCGCCAGCGGCGACGCCAACTACATCGCTCACGCCATCGGCGTCGTCGCCCGAGCGCGGGGACTATCCGAAATGGAGCGGGAAACCGGCATCAAGCGACAAACCCTGCACAAGGCTCTCAGCACCAAGGGCAATCCGACGCTCGAGACGCTGCTGCCGGTGCTCAAGGCCCTCAACTTGCGACTGGACGTGAGGGAGTTGGCGGCGGCCTAGTTGCGGCAGCAATATCTCATGACAAAACCATCCTACCCAAAAACCAATCAAGAGAAGGCCAACCTTTACCTCCACACTATGGTCGAGGTCAAAGAGCGGCTGCATGTCATAAGGACAATCTTGGCACTCCCCATCGCACCGCTATTCGTCCAAGAACTTAGCTATCTCCAGCTCCGATATATCTGCGAACTGATCGCCATTGCGTGCCTCGCGGCACAAGGTGACTATGAAACCCTGAAAGCATTCACCGAGTCCTACAGGCCGCCGGAAATCTTCAAGAAGCTCCGCGAACTGTATCCAAACTTTTTCCCCGAATGCGCCGAGCGCATCATCACGTTCGAGGACGGCAGACGCCACCATCACGTTAAACGGGGCCACAAACCCGACGCTTATGTCGAAAGCGACGTAACGAAGCTCTGGCAAATATCGGGCGACCACCTGCATCGCGCATCAGTCTCGAAATACCTGCGGACGACTTTCACAAACCAAGCGCCGGACCTAACGGGCATCAAAGCCCACCTTCATGGGCTCGTCCACCTATTGCAAACGCACCTCATCCCGATCCAGAAAAACCCCGATGAAGACGTGCTGTTGCTGATTGAGATGGGCTCGCATGATCAGCCGGCGCGAATGCTATTTGTGCATCTCAATAAGGAAGACAGCACTACGGTGATCGAGGAATATACAGCGGCCCTTCAGCGATAACTTCGCCGGCAACGCCGGATCGCATTAGCCCGTCAATCATAATCGTGGCTGTGTCGCCTAATCGGTTATAAATTTTGCGACAGTCAACAAACTCCTCCCTATCTCATGACAAAACAATTCACCTCTCGTGTTTCAATCACCTCTGTCCTACAGCTAACCATATAGGCTATAGCGAGTCGCTCTGCGTTGTGACGAGAATTGACCATGACCGAAGCCACCCCTCCTTCCGACGCCCTCGCCGGCTTGAACGCCTCCGATGACGAACCCGACGATCCCGACGCCGGCATCACCTTCACCCGCGCCTCCGCGCTCGGCGGCGGGGCTGGTCGGCGAAGCGGCAGCGCGAATTCATCGCCATCCTGTCGCGCTGCGGCAGCGTGGCGCGGTCGGCGCGGGCGGTCGGCATGAGCCCGCGCAGCGCCTATCGGTTGCTCGACGCGCCCGGCGGCGACGGCTTCGCTTTGGCCTGGGACCAGGCGATTGACGAAGGCATTGAACGGATGCGCGCCGACGCGCTTGAGCGGGCGCTGGGCGGCGCTTTCGTCCCCGTCTTCCGCCGCGGCAAGATCGTCCGGGTCGAGCACCGCCGCTGCGACCGGCTGGCCATCGCCTTGCTCGCGGGCAAGGATCGCTCGGTCGACGATTACCGGCGCAACGCGGTCTCGCGCCGCAAGTATCGCCAGGACATGGCGGCGCTCGACGCCGAGCGGGAAGCGCGGCGCCTCGCAGCCGAGGCCGTGTGGGCGCAGCATCAGGTGATCCTCGACCGGATCGAGGCCGATCGCCTCGCCCGCCGCCCGGCGCTCGAACCCCGCGTCCGGCGCCTCTAAAGTCACGAAAATGGCGCTCTTGTGCATGACAATTGTGAACTTAGACCTGTCCCGGGCGGGTCGAGGGGGCCATAGCTCCGGGCTGCATGAGCACCCCCCAACCTTCCTTCCGCAAAGGCGCGGGCATCTTGATCATCCTGGCGCTGATCCTCATTTGGGCGGCGCTGGTCGCCAGCCTGGCACCGATCGTCGGGCAATGGCCCATTGTCGTTCAGGGCGCGTTCTATTTGGTTATGGGATTGGTCTGGATCGTGCCGCTCAAGCCGCTGATCCGCTGGACGGAGACCGGGTTGTGGCGCGCCCCTGCCAAAGCGGACAATTGAACTCACTGTCTTATTAAGGTATAACACTGACTCGACAATGGCCGACGTATTGACCCTTTCACCCGCCAGGCTGTGGCGCGACGTGCCGCGCGAGACTCTGGTGCTCGGCGCGATTGCTGTCACCGCGTCCGCCGCGCTTGCGGGAACAGCGATTTCGACGCCGAGCCTGTCGGACCTCGGCATCAGCGCCGCGACCATTGCCGAGGCGCCGCCGACGCCGCCGCCGCTGTTGGTCCGGCCATTGGCGCCCGAGGCCGCGCTGTCGATCAACCGCACCATCCCGCTCGCGGCGACGCCCAATCCGGTCGCCCGTCCCTTCGCGTGGCGCGGCGCCGATTTGGCCGCCCGGGCACGGGCGCTCGATTGCCTGACCAGCGCGGTTTATTATGAAGCCGGCAGCGAACCCGCCGATGGCCAGAGAGCGGTCGCGCAAGTGGTCCTGAACCGGGTCCGCCACCCGGCCTTTCCGGGCAGCGTGTGCGGCGTCGTCTATCAGGGATCGACACGCGCCACCGGCTGCCAGTTCACTTTCACTTGCGACGGCTCGCTCGCCCGCCGGCCGAGCACCGACGGCTGGGTCCGCGCGCGGACCATCGCCGCGGCGGCATTAGCCGGCGCGGTCTATGCCCCGGCTGGTTACGCAACGCATTACCACGCGGATTACGTCGTGCCCTATTGGGCCTCGAGCCTGGCCAAGAACGCCGTCGTCGGCGCGCACATCTTCTATCGCTGGGCGGGCGGCTGGGGCCAACCGGCGGCGTTCATCAAGGGCTACGCCGGCCATGAGCCCAACAGCCAGGCGCTGCGCGCCGCGGCGATGGCCGCGGCAGCGTCGCGGCCCCTGATCACCCAGGCAATCGCCGCGATTCCGGGCGCCGAAATCAAATTGGTACCCGGCGGCCGGCTATCGGTCCGCTTCAAGGTCGCGGCGCGGAAAGCCGCCGATGAAGCACCGCATTATGCCTATGTCGACAAATTCAAAGCCTCGGACAATTTGCGCTGGTCGTTGAGCGGCGGCGCGCCCGAGGCCAGCCAGGCCCCGCTTGGCCGTGCATCAACGGCGGTCGCCGCCGGCGGGGGTTCGGGCGCGTCTTTGCGCTAAGCCGGACGCCGCTTCAGATCTTCTCGTGGCGCGTGGTCGGCCACAGGTCATTGCCTTGCTGAACGGGCGGTCGTGGCCGGGCCATGAGGGCGAGGGACGCGGCCATGATCGTGCTCAGCGCCGCGGTGCGAAGCGGATAATCGACCAGGCTATGAACCAGGATCGCCCCGGAAGCGATCAACCCAGCCAGCGCATAGCGGTCGCGCGCCGCCGCGCGCCAGATCGGCACCGACCGGCGCCCCCACCACAGCAGGAAGGCGCCGACCAGGAGAATGCCGGGAATGCCGGTCTCCAGCGCAATTTCCAGATAGTCATTATGGGCATGATTGACGAAGGTCGGCGTGACCGCGGCGGCGTCTTCATAGGTCGGGTACACCTGGTCAAACGATCCGACGCCCGTACCCAGCACGATGTTGTCCTTGATCGCCGGGATGGTCGTCGACCACATCGCCTGGCGCGATTCGAACGAGGTCGCGTTCGAGGCCACGAACTGGTTGTTGAGCGGCGTCAAATAGACCAGCAGAACGGCCGCGATCGCGAGCATCGCCACGGCGGTCAGCGGTCCGCGCAGCTTCATGCCGTGGGGCAACAGCATGGTCGCGCTGGTCATCACCACGGCCGGGCCGAGCAGCAGAACCGCCAGCGAACCATTGAGGAAAATCCCGACCAGCAGCACCAGGACCCCGGCAATGGCGACCAGAAATACCGCCGATCCGGCTTTCTGATTCTTGGCCTGCTGGCGCAGGTTGGCGATGAATGCGAACAGGAACGGGATGCTGATCGCCAGCAGGGTCGCCATATGGTTACTGTTGGCGAAGAAGCCGGTCGCGAACCCGTAATTGGTGATGCTGTAGAGATACCATGGCGAATCGTTCGGGCCGCTGCCGCCGACTTGCAACGTCCCGAGCAGCACCGCGGCCAAGGCGCCCAGCAGGATGGCCAGCGCCAGCCAGCTTGCCCGATAGGCCCCCGCGACCAACATTCCGGTCAGCACCGCCAACGGCGGCAACAGCGTCAGCACCGTGGCCGCGGTGTCATAAGGCGTGAGCGAAATCGGCAGGTTTGGCTGGACCTGTCCAAGCATGCGATAACCATCGGCGATCTGTTCGCGCGCCGGCAGCGCCGACCACATCGCCGGCGGCAGCGGGATGAGCTGCACGAGGGAGATCAGGACGGTCAGGCCGGCGATGATGAACAACGCCTTCGCCGGTCCCGATAGCGACAGGCGATCTTTGGCCAGCAGGCTCCAACCGATGATCGCAATCGCCACGAGCTGCAGCGCGGCGACGCCCCATACCCCCTGCACACTGCCGCCCAACCCGATGCACAGCAGAATATAGGACGGGATCACAGCGGAGCGGATGGCCTGCGTCATCCGCCGGACGCCTTCGTCAGGCGAAGCTTGCCGACCGAAAAGTCCTGCGATTGCGGGAAGTCCCCGGCCAGGCCCGTAAGCTGCAGGCTTTGCGCGGCGCAGCCGGCGGGAACCGTAAAGCTGACCGCCAGCGGGCCCTTCCTGGCGACGGGAAGGCTGAACAGCGAACCCTTGCCGGGTAGGCAAGTTAGCGACCAGGCGATTTCCGTGCCCTCCCCCGGTGGGTCGGAAATCTCCATGCTCAACCGGTAGCGGCCCGGCGCCAGCAGCAGCAGCTGCCCGGCCAGGGTCACGTCCTCGCGACCATAATAAATCACTTGCAATCGATCGCCGGCGGCGGGCTCGACGACTCCACCGGCCGTAGCGAATTTCCAATTGAACGGCGGCGGCGCGGGCGATTTTGCGAAGCCCGGGTTGAACAGCATTCCGGGGCCGACATTGACCCCGGTCACCAGCCGCCAAATCGCATAAGCGCTGGCATAGTCGCCCTTATCGACCAGATTGCTGATCAGCTTTGCCTGCCACTCCGCGGTCGCTGGGTCGGCGTCGCTGCTCCGCCTCCCCCACAAAGCCAGGGTAAGTTTGGCATTCCGTGGGTCGTTGGCGAGCGCGCTCAGCACCACCGGCTCCAGGGTCGGCGACGACTGGAACAAGTGGCGCAGCTGGGGCACCGCGCCGGGCGTTCGCGCAAAATTCGCCAGTGCCGGCCCGAACCCGGCCATGCCTTGGGGAAACAATTGGGATAGTACCGCAATCTCGGACAGGGCCTGGCTAGTCCGGCCACTGCGAAGATAGCGATCGGCGAGGAAATAGCGGGCCGCCACCGACCGCGGATCGCGGGCTTGGGCGGCGATGAACAACTGCTCGGCCCGCGCCTGGTTGTGTTGCACCTGGGCCAGCGCGCCCTTGATCAGGAACGGCTCCGGAGCCAGCGGCGACTTGCTGGCGATTTGGTCGACTTGTGTGAGGATCGCCGGGGTCAGCGACTGGCCGTGCGCGGCCCGCACGCCAATCTCGCCCATGGTGCGATCGGTCAGGACGGCGGGATGGGAAGGCCACAAGCGCATGGCGAGCGTGGCCCGGCTCATATCGTCGGTAACGGCCGCCGTTCGAATAACCTGAACCGCCAGACCGCCGCCGATGACGACGATCAGGATTGCTCGCGCGATCAGAGGCATGCGCGGCAAAATCAGGCTTCGGCCTGCTGCGGGATAAGGATGATCTGATTGCGCTGCTCGCCCACCGCCGTGTACTGGTAGAGCCGATACCCGTAGTGGCTCGCTTCCTCGGCCGATTTGGTCAGCGTTACGCCGACGATATGGGCGCCGGCGGCTTCGATCCGCTCGGCGGCCTCGCGAGCCCCCCGCGTCCGCGTCTTACCGCTTTCGACGATCAGCATGGCATTGCGGCAAGCGGAGGCGAGGAGCGAGGCGTCCGCCAGCCCAAGCACTGGTGGTCCGTCGATGATGACCATATCGAACTGGGCGCTTGCGTCGGCAACGATCTGCTTGATCCGCGGCGTCGAGAGGAGATCGGCGGGATTGGGCGG
This sequence comes from Sphingomonas sp., assembly GCF_031361285.1. GTDB lineage: Bacteria > Pseudomonadota > Alphaproteobacteria > Sphingomonadales > Sphingomonadaceae > Sphingomicrobium. The sequence goes on along the minus strand of NZ_JANMCO010000148.1, from coordinate 4,204 downwards.
AATTGGGCCACACGGCAGCAGCCACAGATTTTCATGCTGAGTGCTGATGATGTGATCGCCGATCGGCTCGTCGTTGGTCAGCAGCTTGGTCAGCCCCTTCACCTTGGACGCGGACTTGAATGCCGGCCGGCGCAAGTCGGCGTCGATCAGCAGGACGGTCGCGCCGCGTCGCGCGTGATTTTGCGCCAGCGCCAGCGCCGAAGAGGATTTTCCTTCCGACGCGCGGCTGCTGGTCACCAGCAGGGTCTTGGGAGCGCCAGTGGCCGTGCTGAATCGCAACGCGGCCAGCACCGCCGAATAGGCTTCCGACAGTGGCGTCGTGGGATCGCCGAGGTCTTCGACGACCGAGCCCTTGCCGCGGCGTTTCGGAATCGCGCCAAGGCACGCGAGACCGAGCTTGCTCCGGACGTCTTCGCGCGTCTTGATGGTGTCGTTGAGAACTTCCAGCCCAATGGCGGTGACGACCCCGCCGAGCAGCCCGAGCGCCAGGCCGACCATTAGATTGAAGATCAAATTGGGCTTGAACGGACTGCCCGGAACATCGGCCCGATCGACGATCGAGACCGGCGTCGTTCCAACCCCGCCAGCTACACCGATCTCCTTGTAGCGTTGCAGCAACGCGTCATAGAGGCCGCGGTTGGTGTCTACTTCTCGCTGCAAGATATTATACTGGATGCTGCGCCCGCGAAGATCGAGCACGGCGCCTTTCAATTGCGCGACCCGGCTTTGCAGCGCACCCTCGGCGGACGCGGCCGCGCGATAATCGGCCAGCAAGGCGCCAACCCGACCCCCAGCGACCTGGGATCCTTCGCGGGATATCTGGCGGTTGAGCTCGTCGATCCGCGAGCGCAGGCTGAGCATGTCGGGATGATCGGGCTTCATCAGGGTGCGCTTGTCCTGATACTCCGCCTCCAGCGCGGCCTTGGCCTGGCGTAACCCTTGCGTGTCGGTAACACCCGCCGACGCCCCGGTGAGCTGCGCGTTGCGATAGGCCCCTTCGGCATCGACCCGTTTCGCCGTCGCCGCCGCCAATGCCCCGTTCAACGCAATCAGCGACGCGCCCTGAAGCGAACCGGCGTCGTTCCCGGGCTCACCGGGCTGGTTGGTACTGGTATTGATGATGCCTTGCTGCTGGGCGTAGGCAACGATTTGCTTTTCCGAGCGCTCGAGATCGCGCCGGGTTTTGGCGATTTGCTGTTGCAGAAAATTCCGTGCGTAGGTCGAAGCCTCGAACCGCCGTTGCAATCCGGAGCTGATAAAGTTTTCCGCGACTCCGTTGGCGATCTCGGCGGCGAGCTGCGGTGATTCCGAAACATAGTTGAACTTGATCAGCTGCCCGTCTTCGGGGGCCTGGACCTTGAGGCCTCTCGCGACTTTGCCGGTCGCGACCTTCAGTCGGCTCGCCGCATCACCCTTGGTCCCGGCAAAATCGGGATTCGACGCAAGGTTGAGATCCTGCGCCACCCGCTCGGCAAGCGTCCGGCTGGACAGCAGCCCGACCTGCGTCGCGACAAAATCGAACAAGCTCGGCGCCGAGCTGGCTTCGTGATTCTTTTCGTCAAGAATTTCGACAGTCGGTGGATTTACCTCGAGCGTCACTTCGGCGCGGTAAAGCGGCCGGGTCAGCAAGGTGACGACGATGGCGGCGGCAATACCAAGCGCAACCGCGCCGAGGATCAGCCAGCGCCACTCAGCGGCGATCCGGAACAGGCTGGCGAGGTCGAACGGTCCCGCGCCATTGCCGGTCTCATCCCAATAGGGTGACAATTCGCCGCGCTGCGGACGCGGCTGCCCGATCGTGGTGCGGTTACCCGGCTGCAAGGCAATTTCAGTGGCCACGCAATTTCATTCCTATTCGCTGGTTATCGCCGGCCGCTATTTCAGAACGGCCGGAAGATCGAGAGGATCGGAAGATTGTTCATGATCTGTTTCTGCAGGGCTTTGTTCGACGATCCGTCGACGATCACGATATCGCCCGGGAAAACCGGCGGATCTTCGGCTTTGCCCCGCCGAACGTCGACCAGATCGAACGCCGCAGCCTGCCGCTTACCCTGGATCGTGCGGAAAATCGCCACCCGGTGGGCATTGGCTTCGGGCGAGCTGCCGCCGGCCAGCGCAATGGCCTGCATCAGGGTCACCGAACCGCCGATCGGATAAGAACCAGACTTGTTGACCGCGCCATCGACGGTCACGCTTTGCCGCGTGGAAGCCTTGACGCCAACGCTGACGTCCGGGTTCTGGAGGTAGCGCTCGCCAAGCTTTTCCGTCAGCCTTTTGTCGAGTTCGGCGGTAGTCAGCTCGACCGCGCTGACCTCCCCGATCAAAGGCATTGAAATCTGCCCGGTCAAATCGACATCGAAGTCACCGGACAGGTCCGGCATCTTGAACACCTTGATGGTCAGCGTGTCGAGCGGGGCGATTTTGTAGCCTGATTCGAGCGGCGCGATCGTCGGCGCGTCGGGAGCGGACAGCGCGCCCGCATAGGGAATCGGGCCGCCGCGGGTGTCCGCGCAGCCGGCCACCGCCACCAGGGCCGCGACCATCAATGCACACAGTGCCGCCCGACGGGGCAGCCCGGCAAGACGACCCGCTGGATCGGATTCTTCACTCACTGCAACGCTCCTTTTGACTGGAATGCAGTCGACAAAGCCTAACGCCCGACATTTGTATTTGCCACCATTGCGGGTTCAATCGACATCGGCGGCTCGGCGACACGTCCCGGCCCGGTCTGGAGGAACCATCGTTCCTCACCCTCGAGGCCCATAGCAGTCAGTACCCCGGTTCGATACGCTCCTGTATCGATTCCGACGCGATTGGTGCGGACATCAACCTCGCCGGATATGGTGTGGCCGTGCACGACAATAAAACCATGGTCGGCGTCATTGTCGAGGAACGGCCTGCGGATCCAGCGTAAGTCCGCCTGCGTCTGTTCGGACAGCGGGACGCCCGGCCGCACCCCGGCGTGGACGAACACATAAGCGCCGATCTGAAACGTGTCGACGAACCCCTGGAGGAACCTCTGGTGGCTGTCGGGAATCTTCTGGCGAAGATGCGCGACCGCTTGCTCGGCATCCATCTGTTTGAGCGCGGTAGAGCTGATCCCATAGCTCTTGGCGCATTCCGCGCCGCCAAAACTCAACCAGTCGCGCAGGTACCGGCTTTCACCGCGGATCAAGCGCAGCAATACTTCTTCGTGATTGCCGGTCAGGAAGACCGTGCGGAGGCCGTCTCGGTAATACGTCCGAAGCCGTTCGACCACGTCGGCCGACGCCGGGCCGCGGTCAATCAGGTCGCCGAGAAAGACGATGATGTTCTGGGCCGGCCGGCGCCCGTCGATATCCGCCTCGATCCGCGACAAGGTGTCGTTGAGCAAGTCCAGGCGGCCATGAATGTCGCCAACCGCATAGACGCGATAGCCAGCCGGCAGGCTCGGCTCGGCGGCGGCGGAACCCGTGCCTTGCGGGAAAAGAGTGCGAAGGAAGTCCATGGTTTAGCTAAAAGTCCGAAAAGAGGGGACAAGTTGCACGCGTAACTAATAATTGGTCAATCGGACCCCCGCGCATCGAGATATTTTGCGACTATTCGGCTGCCATCTTCCATTGCGCCTCGACAGCCCAAGCATCTTGAGCATGGCGGCGGCAAGCAACTTCGCCAAGGGACCTCACTTAACCGGTCGACACCGGTGCGGACGCGGCTGCCGACCTGTCAGCACTTTCGCGCTGGGGCATGATACCGGCGCCCGCCAACGCCCTGATATACGCATCGTGCACCAGGACCTGACTGAACTGCCGTTCCATTTTCAAGCGACCCGCCGCCCCCATGCCCCGTCGCTCCTCCGGCGGCAATTGCATCATCCTCGTCATCGCGGCGGCCAGAGACTGGACTGAGCGAGGTGCGCAAAGAAACCCCGTTTGCCCATCATCGACGGCTTCCCGGCAGCCGATCGAATCGGTCGTTATGATCGGCTTGCCCATTGCCGCCGCTTCTAACAGCGCACGGGGCACGCCCTCGCGATAATATGACGGCAAGACAACGCAGTCCGCCGCGGCAAGGACAGGCCGAACGTCCGCTGTAACCCCAAGATATTCAATCAGGGCCTGGTCCTGCCAGCGAGCGAGCTGGTCGGGCGAGACCGACGCCGGATCTGCCGCGTCGACAAATCCCAGCATTTGAAATCGTGCCTCGCCGCCGCCGTCGGCGCGGA
>NZ_JANMCO010000139.1:0-1849 GCF_031361285.1 Sphingomonas sp. | reverse complement strand
GCCACGCTGCGCTACGGATCGCAGTCGATCGGCGGCGTCGTGAGCTCGACCAACAACCGCATTCCCGACGCGCTGCCCTGCGGCCCGTTCAATCCGCTTCGCCCTTTGCAAGGTTGCACAAGTGTCGAAGGGCGGGCCGCCGTGTCGAGCGTCGACAATGGCGTTGAGGGCGGCGTGCTGCTCGATACCGGCGCCGGCAACTTCGCCTTCCATGCCGATGCGTTTGGCCGCCGGACGGAAAATTACCGGGTGCCGAGCTATCCCTATCTTGTCGCGCCCGATCCGGCGGAGCTTCCCTTCGCGACGCAGCCCGGGGGCTTCAACGGGCGGCAGCCCAATTCATGGACGCGCTCAAACGAAGAGTCGGTGGGCGGGTCCTATCTTTTCCAAGGCGGCTTTGCCGGTATCGCCTACACCCGGCACAACAACCTCTATGCCATCCCCGGCGCCGACGGCGAAGGGCATGGCACCCGCATCGATGCCCGCCAGGACAAGCTGACAGGCAAGGGTGAGTATCGGCCATCAGCATCAGGAATCGATGCGATCCGATACTGGTGGGGTTACACCGACTACAAACACAATGAGATCGGCTTTCCCGACGCCGCAGACCCCAGCACTGACGGCGTCCGCCAAACCTTTACCAACAAGGACCTCGAGGGCCGCGTCGAGGTCCAGCTCATGCCGTTCAACCTGCGGTTTGCAGAACTGACCACCGCGATCGGCCTGCAGGGCGGGCATCAGCGGCTCACCGCGCCTAGTCCCGACGACGTTGGCAGTCCGATCAACGGTCTATTCGATCCAAACAAGAATTCACGCGTGGCGGGCTACATTTTCAATGAGTTCAAGTTCAACAATACGACCAAGGCGCAGGTCGCAGCCCGCATCGAGCAAATCAATTTGAGCGGCATGACGCCTTCGGTCATTCCCGACCTGTTCGTCACGACCGACGACATCGGGCCTGCCACGCCGCGCAACCTCAATTTCACGCCGAAGAGCGCAAGCGTCGGCGTGATCCAGAATCTGCCCTGGGATCTGGTGGCAAGCGCGACCGCCCAATATGTCGAGCGCGCGCCGAAGCCGGCAGAACTGTACTCTCGTGGAGGACACGACGCGACCGTGACCTTCGACGTCGGAAACCCAAATCTCAAGACCGAAGTCGCCAAGTCGGTCGAAGTCGGATTGCGCCGGGCCAAAGGCCCGTTCCGGTTCGAGTTGACGGGCTACTACACGAAATTCGACGGATTCATTTTCCGCCGGCTGACGGGAAATACCTGCGCCGATGGCATGTGCGTCGCCCCGGGGGACCCGCTGGGGCCCTTGGAATTGAACCAGGCGATCTATTCCCAGCGCGACGCGACCTTCCGCGGCGGCGAGTTCCAATTCCAATGGGACACGCTGCCGATGTGGCAGGGCTTCTGGGGCGTCGACGGCCAGTACGACATCGTGCGCGCCACCTTCACCGACGGCACCAACGTGCCGCGCATCCCGCCGCAGCGGATCGGCGGCGGCGTCTATTTCCGCAACGCCGAATGGTTCGGCCGCGTAAGTCTCCTGCATGCCTTCGCGCAGAACGACATCGCGATCATCGGCGAGACTACGACCGGGAGCTACAACCTGCTGAAGATCGAAATCAGCCACACAAAAGAGCTGAAGAACCATCCAAGCGGAATCAAAAAGGTCACCGTGGGCTTGGTCGGCAACAACCTCCTCAACGATGACATCCGCAACCACGTCTCCTACACCAAGGACCAGGTGCTGATGCCGGGCGCCGGCGCACGCCTGTTCGCAAGCGTCAAATATTAGCGGCGAACCCGATCGGGCCGTGGCGTTCATTCGCGTGACCGCAATT
>NZ_JANMCO010000124.1:0-6293 GCF_031361285.1 Sphingomonas sp. | reverse complement strand
CGGCTCCTTGGGTGAAAGGCGCGGTCCTGTTAGGAAGCGCGCATGGCGAAGACAAGCATCCTGGCCGAGGAGGCCGCGCACTTTGGGGCGATGGCCGGCGATTGGTGGGACCCGGACGGCGCCTCGGCGATGCTGCACAAGTTGAACCCGGTGCGGCTGGGCTACATCCGCGATCGGCTCAACCAACATTGGCAGCTCGACGAGACGAGCCGGACTCCTTTGCAAGGGAAGAGCGCCTTGGACGTCGGGTGTGGCGCCGGGTTGCTGGCCGAGCCGCTAGCCCGTCTGGGGGCGCAAGTCGCCGCGATCGACGCTGCGCCCGAACTGATCGCCGTCGCCCGCGACCATGCGGCGCGGCAGGGGCTGGCGATCGACTATCGCGCCGCGGCGGTCGAGAATTTGGACGGCCAGTTCGACCTCGTCACCTCGCTGGAAGTGATCGAGCATGTGGCCGAGCCGCAAGCGTTTATCGACGCGCTGGCCCAGCGGCTGGCGCCCGGCGGTTTGCTCATCATTTCGACCCCTAACCGGACCGAATGGTCGAAGCTGCTGACCATCACGCTGGCGGAGGGGTTCGGCCGCATCCCCAAGGGGACGCATGATTTCGATGCCTTCATCCCGCCCGAGGAGCTCGAGCAGCTGCTCAAAAACGCCGGCCTCAAATGCTTCGACACCGAAGGCATCGCCTGGAGCCCGACGCGCGGGCTGCATTTGAGCGAGGATCTGCGGCTGAATTATTTGGTCGCGGCGATCGCCGTATGAAGCGCATATCATTGTTGCTGGCGAGCGGGCTCGCCCTCAGCGGATGCGTCGCCGGCATGGTCGCGAGTGCCGCCGGCATGGCGGTCCAAGGCGCGCGAGGAGCGCCACAAAGCAATGCGAATTTGCAACTCGAGGCCAAGCAAGCCTGCGAGGCCTATGCGGCACATTATGGCGTGGTCCACGTCATCGACGTCGAGCAGCACAGCATCAGCAAGATCATCGTCTGGGGGACGGTCGACGACGGCAAGCAGCGCCAGTCATTCCAGTGCGACTTTGGCGCCAAAATCACCGGCTTCAAGCTGCGTCCGATTACGCCAGGCCGCTAGAAATCCACTTTATCGTAATGGGCTGGTGGAACGATGACTTCCATCCGCTCGCCGAGCAAAGGCCGGAAGCATGGGCGCGACTTCATGACGGCGTACCAGTCCTTGGTCTGCTTGTGCCCGCGCCAGTCGAGCGCGCCGAGATAGTCGACCACCGACAGATGTGCCGCGGCGGTGAAATCGGCGAGGCTGAGGCCGGGGCCGGCGAGCCAGCGGCGGTGGTCGAGCAGATAATCGACATAATCGAGGTGGCCATTGGCGATTCGCATCGCATCGCGGAGGATGCGAGTGTCGGGCGATTCGCGGCTGACCAGCCGCTTCCTCATGCGCTCGTTCATCAGCGGCTCGACAACTTCGCGGAACAGCTTCTCATCGAACCATAAGGACAAGCGGCGGATCTCGGCGCGGAGGACGGCATTGCCGTGGATCATCGGCATTCGCTCGACCGTCTCCTCGAACTATTCGACGATCGGCTGACTGCCGATCAGCGTGATGCCGGCCTCGGGATCGACCATCACCGGCGTCTCGCCGGCCGGGTTCAAGTCGATGAATTCGTCGCGCCGCTCCCACGGGTTTTCGCGCACCAGTTCATGCGCGACGCCCTTCTCGGCCAGCACCAGCCGGACCTTGCGCGAGAACGGGCACAACGGGAATTGGAACAGCTGCCACATCAAGTCCCCGCTTTAACGCGACGAGCGCGGGCGTCTAGGCGCGCGTGCTAGCGCCGCGGATAAACCGGGCTAGGCAGGTTCGCGGTGGCTTGCTCGATGGCGCGGCGGGCTTCGGCGATGCTCCTGGTCACGGCCGGAAGGGCGGCAGTGAAGGCCTTCATGCTGGCCTGCACGGCGCCGCGGCTCGCTTCGATATCGCGGTCGAGATGTTGTTCGAAGTTGGGATCATGCTGGCGACCAAGGTCGCCGATGGTGCGATTGCGGTCGGCCCGAGTTGCTGGCCGGCCTTCGGCCGCCGCTTCAATCTCGCCCACCGGCAAGTTGAGGAAGGCCTTTGACAGTGCCTGCATCATGCCGCCGAGCCGGTCGGCCATCGCCGGGTCGGTAAGCTCGGGCGGGACGGTGATCGTCTCAGGCGGCGGAGTCGGCCGAGTTTGTGCCAGCGCCGGGCTGGCCATCAATGCGAGTGGCAGAATGAGCTGGAACGCGCGCATTACCTTACTCCTCAAGGACTCGGTCATTGCCTTCTATAAGAACAGCTTAGCACCTCTCAAGCGCAAAATAAATCACCGCATGCCGAGCCAGACCAGAGCGGCGCCGCCGGCGATGATCCGGTACCAGGCGAACGGCGCGAAACCGTGGCGCGAAATATAATGGACGAAGCCGCGGACAACCACGATCGCCACGACGAAACTGACCACGAATCCGACCGCGACCGCCCCGAACCCGACCCCGCCGGCGCCCGCCATCAGCGTGTCGCGATGCTTGGCGAATTCGAGCACGGTCGCGCCGACCATCGTCGGGATGGCGAGGAAGAAGCTGAACTCGGCCGCGGTGCGCCGCTCGACGCCGAGCGACAGGCCGCCGAGGATCGTCGCGCCCGAGCGGCTGACGCCGGGGATCATGGCGAGGCACTGGATCAAGCCGATGCCGATGACCCGGCCAAGCGGCAGTTCGGCGACGCCGACAATCTTGCCCGGCTTGACCGTTCGCTCGATCACCAGGATGGCGATGCCGCCGACGATGAAGGCAATGGCGACGACCACAGCATTGCCGAGCAGCGCCTCGATATTGTTGATCAGCAGGAAGCCGAGGATTGCCGAGGGCAGGAAGGCGACGAGGATGTTGCGGACGAACCGCAGCGACATCGGCTGACCGCCGAACAGTCCGACCAGCACCGCCCAAAAGGTGCGCCAATAGAGCACGACGATGGCGAGGATTGCGCCCAATTGGATGATGACATTGAATGCGGCCCAGCGCTCGGCATCGTAACCGAGCAAGGTGCTGGCGAGAATCAGGTGGCCGGTCGAGGACACCGGCAGGAACTCGGTAACGCCTTCGACGATGCCGAGGATAAGGGCGATCAGCAGGATTGGCATCTAGTTGCTCGCGGTTAAATTGACGCGGCGGGCAAAGCGGCCGCCCTTGTGGAAGCGGCTAAGCCATTCGTGGGCGACCGCGCCCAGCGGCGTCGGCTTAATGCCGAACGCGTCGAGGCCCGGCGACCCGTCCGCGACGACATTGTCTTGCTGCAGCATCAGCCACTGATCGCGGGTCAGCGGCGAACCCGGCAGCCAGCCGACCCGCGACAGCGACGCGGCGACGAAATCGGGCATGTCGATAAGTTCGGTCGATTGGCCGCTGGCGGCGAGGACCGCGGCATTCAACTCGCGCATGGTCATCACTTGCGGGCCGCCGATGTCATAGGTCGTGCCGCCAAATTGGCCGGGATCGAGCGCGGCCTTGGCGATCGCGTCGGCAAGGTCGCGCACATAGACCGGCTGGAAGTTGCGTTGGGCGGCGATCACCGGCAGAAACGGCAAGCTCGCCAGGCTGGCAAAGCGGTTGGTGAGTTGATCCTCGGGTCCGAACACTAGCGACGGGCGGAGGATGGTCGCGGTCGGGAAGGCGGCACGGACCGCCTCCTCGCCCTCGCCCTTGGACCGGCCGTAGGCGGACGGCGACTGGGGATCGGCGCCGATTGCCGAGACATGGACCAGCGACGTCGCGCCGGCGTCGCGCGCGGCTTCGGCGATATGCTTGGCGCCGGTCACCTGGACCGCGTGGAAATTGCCCTTGAGCACGCCGATAAGGTTGATGACGGCGGTCGCGCCCTCCACCGCGCGAGCGACGCTTTTGGCGTTGGCGATGTTGGTGCGAACGACGCCCAACTGGCCGACATGACCCAGCGGCTGGATGAAATACGCCAAGCGCGGCTGGCGCGTGGCGACGCGGACCCGGACGCCGCTTTGCATCAGTCTTTCACACACATAGCGGCCAATGAATCCGCTGCCGCCGAATACCGTGACCAGCTCTTGGGCGTGCTCAAGCATGGCGCCGCCCTAGCTCCCCCAGCTCGGCGTTGACAAGCGGGGGAAGCTAGCCGCGGTCAATAATAGTCGGCGAGGGTTACCGTCACGACGCTGCCGTCGATGCGTTGCAGCGCGACCGCGCGGCCAGCCTGACCGCGGCTCCAGTCCGCCCGGTCATAATAATGCGAATCCACATGTTGCCCGTCGACAGCGACGATCTCGTCACCCAGCTTCAGGCCAGCGCGGGCCGCGGGGCCAAATGGACTGACGAACGCGACCTTCAAGCGGTCGCCGGCAAGATCGAAGCGCGCGCCGCTGCGATCGCGCAGCCATTCGGCATTGGCGCCAGGCGCCAAATATAGCTGCGAGTGGCCGAGATCGAGCGTCACGCGAAACTGCTGCAGCATGCCGATGCCGACATTGGCGATGCGGTTTGGCTCATGCTCGTCGGCTTCGCCAAGCTCGGCCGGCACATTGGCGAACGTGCGGCCGCCGAAGACCACCTGCGGCAGAGTTACCGCCCGGAGCTTGTGGAGCCCGCCAACGCCCCCGCCGCGGCTGTCCGCGAAGGGCAGGTTGGCGAGATCGGCGCGCTGCTCCCAATAGGCACGGGGCAAAGAGACGGTGCCGCCGTTGCCAACATCGAGCATCGCGGTGATTTCGGGCCCGCCGGCGACGCTAAGCGGCACGGTGTGAAACGGCCCCGTGGTGCCGAGCGGAATCGCCACCGCGTCCCGGGGCGGCGTGAACGACTTGGGCGCGATGACGGTCAACGTGCTGGCGGCCCAGTTGATCGACACGACGGCGGAATTGAAGAATTCGCGCCCCAGAATCACGTTCATCGGCCGACCGATGCCTTTGGCGACCGGCTGCAGGTCCATCACCGCGACCGTCATCTTGTCAAACCGCATGCCGCCGAGTTGCAAGGTAACCCCGGACACCAGTTCTGCCTCGGTCGGTCCGCCCGTGCCGACGGCTTTGATCTTGACCCCCGCGGGCAATCCGATCGAGCGGGCAAAGGCGCGATCGACAGTGGTTGCCCCCGCCCCGGTATCCAAAAAGACCGATGTTTCGTGTCCGTTGATCCGCGCTTGGGTGATGATCCGGTTGCCCCGATAGAGATCGAACGGAAGCGTCTGCTGCGCGGCGCTGAAACTGACGACCGGCGGCACAATCGGCGCGTGGCCGGGATGGGCCAAGGCAAGCGCTCCGGCCAAGGCGAGGATTCCCGCACCGCTCCACAATATCGTCTTCATTGCAAACATCTTGTCGCTCCTGCACTTCTGCCGTAATATGACAAGAAAATATTGTTTTACAGAAAGAAAGTCAAGCGAGACATGGATCAGGGCATTACAAAAGCGGCGGCGCGCCTGCGTTGGGGCGTGTTCGCTACGATCGCTGTGATGCTGGTGTTGTACGTCGCGGCGCGGTTCGACCTTCAGTTTGGCGGGGCACACATCGAATACCGCCTCCACGAGGATTCACCGGGGGTCGGGCGCATGGTCGGCATCGGGACGGTGTCGCTCCTGCTGGTCGCGCTTCTGCGCCTGACGCAAATGCTGCGCTTGATCCAAACGGGCGAGCTGTTCTCGGTCGAGGTCATTCGCCGGTTCCGCAGCTTCGCCTGGTGGCTGTTGCTGCTGGCGCTGTTCGGCCTGGTCGCCCCGACCCTGCTTGCTTTCTTCAATGTCGCGGCGACCGGTAGCCACCAACTCGCCTTTGTCCTCGACTTCCGCCAGTTGCTGACGCTCGGCATTACCGTGCTGCTGTTTCTGCTTGCCCGGCTGCTCGAGCGGGCGCGCGAAATCGAAGCTGAAATGCGGGAGATTGTCTGATGCCCGTGATCGTCCGGCTGGACGTCATGCTGGCGCTGCGCAAGATGCGCTCAAAGGAGCTGGCTGCCGACATCGGCATTACCGAAGCCAATTTGTCGCTGCTCAAGTCGGGCAAGGTCAAGGGCATCCGCTTCTCGACCCTCGAGGCGATCTGCACCGCGCTCGACTGCAAGCCCGGCGACATTCTCGATTTCGAGCCCGGCAACGCCGGCGACGGCGAGCGGGAGGATCACCAGCGTTGACAAGGCGGGAGCGCCGCCCTTAAGCGCCGCCCCCTACCGCAAATCCCAACGATCTGTGCCCAGGTGGCGGAATTGGTAGACGCACCAGCTTCAGGTGCTGGCGCTCGCAAGGGCGTGGAGGTTCGAGTCCTCTCCTGGGCACCATTTC
>NZ_JANMCO010000103.1:0-44468 GCF_031361285.1 Sphingomonas sp. | reverse complement strand
GCCGCCGCCCGCGAGGTCGATTTGAAGGTCCCGCTGGTGGTCCGTCTTGAGGGCACCAACGTCGCGGAAGGCAAGCAGATCCTCGCCGAGAGCGGCCTGCCGATCGTCGCCGCCAACGACTTGGGCGACGCCGCGCAAAAGATTGTCTCCGAGGTGCGCCAAGCAGTGCCGGCGTGAGAATGATGGGAGCGAACGCATGAAGCTGCTGGTCGCGGTCAAGCGGGTGATCGATTATAACGTCAAGCCGCGGGTCAAGATGGACGGTTCGGGGGTTGACCTCGCCAACGTCAAGATGAGCATGAACCCGTTCGACGAAATCGCCGTCGAGGAAGCGACGCGCCTCAAGGAAAAGGGTGTCGCGACCGAGGTCGTCGCGGTATCGATCGGGCCCGCCAAGGCGCAGGAGACGCTGCGCACCGCGCTGGCGATGGGCGCCGACCGCGCGATCCTCATCCAGACCGACGAAGAGGTGGAGCCGCTCGGCGTCGCAAAAATCCTCGCCAAGATCGCCGCGGAGGAACAGCCCGGCATGATAATCCTCGGCAAGCAGGCGATCGACGACGACAGCAACGCCACCGGCCAGATGCTCGCGGCGTTGCTCGGTTGGCCGCAGGGCACGTTCGCGTCGAAGGTGGAGGTTAGCGGCGGCAAGGTCAGCGTTGAGCGCGAAGTCGATGGCGGCGCGGAGACGGTGCAACTGACGCTGCCGGCCATCGTCACCACCGATTTGCGGCTGAACGAACCCCGCTACGCGAGCCTGCCCAACATCATGAAGGCCAAGTCGAAACCACTGGCGATCAAGACGCCCGACGAACTCGGGGTCGACATTGCCCGGCGGCTGGAGACTTTAAAAGTGGTCGAACCGGCCAAGCGCAGCGCGGGGATCAAGGTCGGGTCGGTCGACGAACTGGTGGCTAAGCTCAAGAGCCTAGGAGTGGCGGCATGAAAACCCTGGTCCTGGTCGAGCATGACGGTAAGGCGGTCAAGGACGCGACGCTGGCGACGGTGACGGCGGCGGCGAAGCTTGGCGATGTCCATCTGCTGGTCGCCGGCAAGGATGTCGGCGCGGTGGCCGAAGCGGCGGCCAAGATCGCCGGTGTTGGCAAGGTCTATGTCGCCGACGCCGCGCATCTTGAGCATCAATTGGCCGAGGACGTTGCCCCGGTCGCCGCCGCGCTGATGGGCCACCACGACGCCTTCCTCGCTTCGTCGACAACGACCGGCAAGAACATTGCCCCGCGCGTCGCTGCCTTGCTCGACGTGATGCAGATTTCGGACATCCTGTCGGTCGAGAGCGAGGACACTTTCACCCGGCCAATCTATGCCGGCAACGCCATCGCCACGGTCCGCTCGAAGGATGCCAAGAAGGTCATCACGGTGCGCGGCACGGCGTTCGAAAAGGCCGCGCGTGACGGCGGTTCGGGAACTGTCGAGGCGGTCGACGCCGGATCGCACGACGCGAAATCGAAGTTCGTCTCCGAAGAAATGTCGAAGAGCGAACGGCCCGAGCTGACCAGCGCCAAGATCATCGTTTCGGGCGGTCGCGGGTTTGGCTCCAACGAGCAATTCCACAGCTTGCTCGACCCGCTCGCCGACAAGCTTGGCGCCGGCGTCGGCGCCAGCCGCGCCGCGGTCGATGCCGGCTATGCGCCCAACGATTATCAGGTCGGCCAGACCGGCAAGATCGTCGCCCCCGAAATCTACATCGCGATCGGCATTTCGGGCGCCATCCAGCACCTCGCGGGGATGAAGGATTCGAAAGTCATCATCGCCATCAACAAGGATGAAGAAGCGCCGATCTTCCAGGTCGCCGACGTCGGCCTGGTCGGCGACCTGTTCAAGATCGTGCCCGAACTGACCGAGAAGCTGTGAGTGTGGACCCGCTGTTCGAGCGGGTCGGATGCCGGCATTTTGGGCAGGTCATCGACGTAGGCGAAACAGATCGTCTTCGTGCTATCGTCAACCGTGACGGACGACCCGGCATCCGGCTCACTGAGTCAGCGCTCGCTCCAGTCATCGACCTCATCCGGCACGATGGGTCGGTAGGAAAAATTGCTTCGGCACTCCTCGGGCGTCCAGCATTCGGCGTGCGGGCGATCATGTTCGACAAACATGCGGATGCCAATTGGTCACTCGGCTGGCATCAGGATCGGACGATCGCGGTCTCCGAGAAAAAAGAAACATCGGGCTTTGGCCCTTGGACGACCAAAGAGGGACAAGCTCACGTCCAACCTCCTCAGTCGGTCCTCGAAGCGATGGTAACGCTGCGCGTTCACCTTGATGAAGTTCCGGCCGACAATGCGCCGTTACGCGTGCTAGCCGGAAGCCACCGACTTGGCCGGCTGCAGGAGGATGGGATTGACGAGATCGTCCCTCAATCCGAGATCGTCGAATGCTTGGCCGTCAGTGGTGACATCTGGGCGTATCGAACGACAATCATACATGCATCCGCAGCTTCCGGCTCACCAATCGGGAGCCGACGGGTGCTGCAAATCGATTATGCCGACCGAGCATTGCCGGCACCGTTGCGCTGGGCGATGAGCATCTAACGCAAATCGGGCCCGCCTCCGGAGGATGGAGACGGGCCCGATGGCTGGGGACTGATAAGCCTAGTTGTTGTCAGTGCTGGCGTCGCCGCTGGCCGAGCCATTGGCCGACCCGCTGGCTGAACCGCTGGCGCTGACCGAGCCAGCCACACTGCCCGCGAGGTTGCCGGCTTGATCGCGGATATTGCCGACGGCTGCCGTTGCTCGGTCATGGACGTTGCCGACAGCAGTCGTCGCGCGATCGCGGACGGCGCCGACGGTGTTGGCGATCTGGTTGGTGCCAATCGCCTGGAGGCCGAGACCGGCATTGCCGCTGGCCGAGCCATTGGCCGAGGACGAACCGGCAAGACCGACGCTTTGGCCGAGGCCGCCGGCGCCGACCGCCGAACTGGCGACGCTGCTGACCGAACCGGCGAGCCCGGCATTGGCGCTGGCGCTGCCGTTGCGCGTATCGACCGAGCGGCTGGTCGAGAGGCTGCCGCCGACGGTGTTGCTGATCGCGCCGGTCGCGCTGCCGACGATCGAGCCATTGCCCATGGCGCCGCCGAGCGTGCCGCCGATAGCGCCCGATACCGCGCCGCCAAGGCCGCCGCCGGCACTGCCGCCGAGAAGCTGAGCCTGGGCGGGAGCCGCTACGAGGGCCGAACCGGCCAGCGCGATGGCGAGAAGCTTGGTGGTGAACATGCAAATTCTCCTTTGCTTGCGCGAGGCGTCAATTGCCCCGTCTGCAAAGAAGAACGGCGCCGACGGGGGAGTTCATCCCGGTCGGCGCGAATTTTTATTTGAGACCGACTTCGCGCGGGGCGATGCGGCAGCTCTTGCAGACGATACCCTGGCCGACGCGGCCCTTGCCGGGCACCGCTTCGAGCGCGAGCCGGGCCGACGATCCGGCGGCGGCGAGGCGGGCGGCGACGAGCGGT
Source organism: Sphingomonas sp. (assembly GCF_031361285.1). Taxonomy (GTDB): domain Bacteria; phylum Pseudomonadota; class Alphaproteobacteria; order Sphingomonadales; family Sphingomonadaceae; genus Sphingomicrobium. Next base: position 41,002 of record NZ_JANMCO010000103.1, on the reverse strand, counting down.
GCGGCAAAGCTGGTGCCGCGCACGGCGGTGAACCCCTTGCCGGGCAGGGCAGCGACCAGATCGGCGCCGGGCGCGGCGAAATCGAGATGCGCCGACCGCCCCGCTTCGCGCAGCGCGCGGTCACCAGCATCAACCCCGGTCACCGCGACCACGCCGGGATAGGAGGCCGGATACATCGGCGGCGCGGCGGGGCCGTCGTTGCCGACCGCCGCGACGACTGAGATGCCGCGCGCCCTCAATGCGGCGATGGCGCGGGCCATGGTCAGGTTGGCCGGGCCGACCAGGCTGATATTAATCACCTGGGGTCGCTTCGACGCGGCCCAGGCGAGCGCACGGACGATGGTGGTGGCGGAGCCGGCGGCGGGATTGCCGCCATAGACGTCGCCGACGAACAGCTGCGCGCCGCGCGCCGCGCCGCGAAAGGGCCCTTGCTCCCCGACCAGAAGCGAGCCGACGGCGGTGCCGTGGCCGGTCGGCTGGGCCGGTCCGGCGAAACCGTGTTGCTCGATCGCGGCGTGGGCCAGCGACGGGTGTGAGGCAACCCCGCCGTCGATCATCGCGATGCGTGCGCCCGGACGAAGGGCGGGGGCGGCGGCCAGCGTCGCGCTCACTGTGGGCAGCAGGGCGGCCCCGGCCGGCTCGAAGATATGGTTATAGTCGGCTTCAAGCGCGGGCGCCGCCTTGTGCAGCGTCTTCAGCCCGTCGCGGGCATTCATGCCCCTCGGCACCGCCAGCGTGACGATTCGCAAGCCAAGCTCGGGCGTTTGCTGATCAGCTGCGATCCGAAAGCCAAGCTGCTGGGCAGCGGCGAGCGACGCCGCATCGGGGTTGGTGACGATCAACTCGCCCTTGCGAACGGGCTGGCCCTTGCCGTCACGGTCAATCGTGTCACGGTTGGCCTGGATCAGTGCGTTGAGCCGCAGCGCGCGAAGTTCGACCAGCTGGGCTGGCGCGGCGTTCGCGATCCCGAGCGGTTCGCCGATCCGGTCAAGGCTCGGTTGCGTTACTTGCTGAACGTCGCCCGCCGGGAGGCCGAGTGACGAGCCGATCTGACTCAGCGAGTGATCGACCACGCCGCCGACCTGACCGATGGCGTCGCCGACGCCACCCAATGGGCCACCGCCGCCCAATAGGCCACCGCCGCCCAATAGCTGGGCCGATGCCGCGCTGGCGGTCAGGCTTGCCACCAGGATGGCGCAGAGAAATGCACGGTTGGACATTGGTAAACCTTTTCTTATGGCGTTGCGGATGAAACGTCGAACGCGCGCCGTTTCATCCGCATGAGGTGCAATGTCTTCTCCATCCCCGTTCGATTCCGAGCTGGCACCGGTGTGGCCGCGACTCAGGCGCTTCGCCTATGCGCTCGCCAGAAACGCCGCCGATGCCGACGACTTGTCGCAGATGACGGTGGAGAAAGCGTTTCGCTCGTTCGATCAGTATCAGGCCGGAACGCGGTTCGACAGCTGGCTGTTCCGGATTTGCCGCACCGTGTGGATCGACCAGATGCGCTCGCAAACGCGCAAGGCGGCTTACGAGGCGCCGCCCGAAGCGGGCGAGGGGATAGGCCACGATCCACGCGCCGCCACCGACGCGGCGATCGATTTGAAACGTGCGATGGCGGCGATGCAGCGCCTGCCGGAGGAGCAGCGCGAGGTGGTCGCGCTAATCCTTGTCGACGGCTTCGGCTATCGCGAGGCGGCGGAAATATTGGGCCAGCCGATCGGCACCGTGTCGAGCCGGCTGGTGCGCGGGCGGCAGGCCTTGCTCGCGCTGTTGGGCGTGGAGACATCCGATGACTAACGACGAGGAATTCTACGCCTGGCTCGATGGCGAGCTGCACGGTGACAAAGCCGACGAGGTCGCGGCGCGCGTTGCCGCCGATCCGGTGCTGGTCCGGCTTGCCGAGCAACATCGCTCGCTCGGCGCCAGGTTGCGCGATGCCTTGGCCCCAGTGATGGAAGATGCACCTCCGGCGCCGCGCTTTGGTGGCGCGGAGGTGGTCGATCTTCAGGCGCGTCGCGAGACGCGTCGCGTGAGCTTCGGCGTCCCGCAATGGGCGGCGATGGCGGCCACGCTGGCGATCGGGATAATCGTGGGCCAGATGGTCGGCTCCGGCTCCGGCGGGCCGATCGAGAGCCGCGGCGGCGTATTGGTCGCAGCCGCCTCACTCGACCAGGCGCTCGATGCCAGGCTTGCCTCGGAAGGTGGCGACGGGCCGGTGCGGGTCGGGCTGTCCTTTCGTTCACAGGATGGCGCTATCTGCCGCAGCTTCACCGACGAGGGCACCAGCGGTCTGGCGTGCCGCGCCGACAAGCACTGGCGGGTCGAGGGATTGTTCGCCGCGCCGCCGGGACAGAGCGGCGAGTACCGGATGGCGGCGGGCGAAGATCCGCGACTGGCGGCAATGATCGACCAGCGGATCGCCGGCGAGCCGTTCGACGCTGCGTCGGAAAAGGCGGCGCTCGACAAGGGCTGGCGTTAGGTTTCGTCGGCGGCGAAAAGCTCGGCGGCGTCTTCCGTGTCGTCGACGGACGCGGGCACGGACGCAGCCAGCCGCAGCACGGTCCAGCCGGCGAGGGCGGACAGCAGCGAGCCGGCCAGGATGCCTAGCTTGGCCGCCTCCACCTCCTCGGGCGATTTCGGGAAAGCGAGATCGCCAATGAAGAGGCTCATGGTGAAGCCGATACCGCACAGCAGCGATGCGCCATACAGCTGTGACCAGCGCGCGCCGGGCGGCCGTGCGCACAGCCGCGCTTTAACCGCCAGCCAGATCGCCCCGAATACGCCGAGCTGCTTGCCGACGAACAGGCCGGCTAGGACCCCGAGCGGCAACGGCTGGGCGAGAGCGTTTACGCCGCCTGCCAGCACGACACCGGCGCTGGCGAGGCCGAACAGCGGCATCACGCCGAACATCACCCAGGGATGGATCGCATGTTCGAGATGCTTGAGCGGGGAACGCGCTTCTCCGGTGCCGAGCGGGATGGTCAGCGCCGCGACGACGCCGGCGATCGTCGGGTGGATGCCGCTGGCCAGCATCGACAGCCACAGCGCGGCGAAACCGAGTAGATAGGGCCACAGCCGGCGCACGCCGAACTTATTGAGGTCGGCCATGATGCCGGTGATGACCACCACGGCGGCGATCGCCGCGAGGTCGAGGCTGGCAGTGTAAGCGACGGCGATAATCACCACCGCGCCGATGTCGTCGATGATGGCAATGGTGACCAGCAGCAGCTTGATCGACGGCGGCGCGCGGGTTCCCAGCAGCGCCAAAACACCGATGGCGAAGGCAATATCGGTCGCCGACGGGATCGCCCAGCCGCGGACTAGGGCCGGATCGAAATCGGTGACGAGCAGATAGATGAGCGCCGGGACCGCCATCCCCGCCGCCGCGGCGACGATCGGCAAGCGGCGCGCGGCGGCGGTTGCCAGCTGCCCCTGATACCATTCGCGCTTCACTTCGAGGCCGACCAGCAAGAAGAAGATCGCCATCAGCCCGTCGGCGATCCAGTGATGGAGGTCGAGCACGCCGAAGCGCGGCAGACTTGGCCCCAACGGCCAATGGAGGAGCGATTGATAGGCGCTCGCGGCGGGGCTGTTGGCGACGAGCAGCGCCAGCAGCGCCGACCCCATCAGGATCAGCCCGGCGAGCTTCTCGCGCCGCTGGATGGTCGTTTGATCGCCCGCCATGCGCTGGAGCTTAGCCGCCGCAGTGAGCGAGCGCTATTTCTAGCCGACAGGCTCGGCTTGGCTTTATTCGGGCCGGGGACGCGGCAGATGCTTGCAGAAATGCGATTACGGACCACATTGGCGGCATGAAACACATCCCACTCGCCGCCGCAGCGCTTCTCAGCCTGACGGCCAGCTCCGCCCCAGCCATCTCCGCCGCTCCGCCGCGCCTTGAACAGGCCGTCCTCGCCGGCGGCTGTTTCTGGGGCATGGAGGGCGTCTTCGAGCACGTCAAAGGCGTCCGCGACGTCGTTTCTGGCTACGCTGGTGGCGCCCAGAGCAACGCCAATTACCGCGCCGTCAGCACCGAGCGCACCGGCCATGCCGAAGCGGTCCGGATCACCTATGATCCGGCGCAAATCAGTTACGCGCGCTTGCTGACGATTTACGCGACGGTCGCGCACGACCCGACCGAGGTCAATCGCCAGGGGCCCGACACCGGCACCAGCTACCGTTCGGCGATTTTCCCGCAGAATCCGGGCCAGAAGCAGGCCGCGGCCGGTTTTCTCGCCCGGTTAAGTGCGTCGCACCTTTATTCGCGGCCAATCGCGACGCGGATTGAAAGCGGCGGCTTTTACCCGGCCGAGGCCGAGCATCAGGGTTTCATGCGGCGCCACCCTTACTATCCGTACATCCTGGTCAACGACCGGCCGAAGCTGTCGAAGCTCAAAAGCAGCTACCCGCAAGATTGGAAGGCGTAGCCGCTCAGGCTAAACGGAAATGGTGCCCAGGGACGGGATCGAACCGCCGACACCGTGATTTTCAGTCACGTGCTCTACCAACTGAGCTACCTGGGCCCAATTTCGGGCGGCGCGTCATGGGCGCGCGGCCCGCTGAAGCGAGGCGGTCCCTAACCGTCGCCTTCTTCGCTGTCCACCCCGCCGGAGCCGTCCGCCAGGTCAGCCGGCGGGCCCGGAATCCGATAGCCTTCGCCGAGCCATTTCAACAGGTCGCGGTCCTTGCAGCCGCGGCTGCAGAAGGGGGCGTGCGGCTCGACGGCGGGCTGGCCGCACAGCGGGCAAGGCTTGGTTTTAGGCGGGTTCGGCATCGCCGGCCGAAATGGGGACAGAGGGGTCGGCGCGCAAGCTGATTGTCCCACCGACCTGGCGGGCGAGCGCTTCGAGCCAGGCTGGATTGCGTTCGAGCACGGCGATCACGGCGGGGTGGGCGACCAGGCGGCGCGACCCCGATCCGGAGGCGGCGCGGCGGAGCAACGCGCGGGCCTCGGCACTGGCGCGGTCGCTCCAGATTTCGAGCAGTGAGGCGCGGCTGCGCGGGCGGATAATCTGGACAAAGCCGAAGCCGTTGACCGCGGTGCGCTCGAAAGGCTGCGGGAGATGGTCATCGATCGCGGCGGCGGCGGCTTGGCGCGGGACTTTGCCGGCGATGGTCGGCAGGTCGATGCCGATCGATCCGCCAATGCCGAGCCGGCGGATCGCGCGCGCTGCCTCGGTTGCGCCAGCGACGGCGAGTTCGGCAGGCGAAATCGCGCCATCGACGTCGATCAGAGTCATCGCTGGAGTGAGCGAGATGCGCAGCGTGCCGGCGGCGAACGCGACCATGCCGGTGCGCGCCTGCTCGATGGCATCGTCCCAGCCGGCTTCGTCGAGGGCGTTGGCGCCGGGCGACGGGAAAGGAAGCTCGCGTCCGGCGAGAGTGGGTGACGGGGCTGGTGGCTGGTCGGTGGCGAGGGCCAGCGGACGTTTCCATGGCTCGCGACCAGGGATCGCCTCGCGCAGGATCTCGATGTTGAACGTCTCGCCTTGGGTGACTCCGCTGGGTGCCTTGGGCAGCAGGTATTCGGTGCCGTTCGCGTCGCGAGCTATGGCGTTGCGGCTAGACTGGCCGACGTCGATCAGGCGTGCGGCGAGGATCGCCCCGGCGGGCGTCACACCGTCGAGCTCGATGCGTGCTTCGACAATCGCGCCGTCCTCGATCAGCGCCGCGCGAGTCTCCCCGATGCCCCGCTCGATCAGCCATTCAGCCAATCGGGTATCCCGCCGCTTTGAGCAGTAGCCGGGTCTCCGCCAAGGGCAGGCCGACAACGTTGGAATAGCTGCCGGCGATGTGGCGCACATAGACTTCGCCATAGCCTTGCAACGCGTAGCCGCCGGCCTTGCCGCGCCATTCGCCATGGGCGGCGTAAAAGTCGATGTCTTCCGGCGACAAGCGCTTCATGGCGATCATCGTTTCGACGAGACGGGTGCGGAGCGGCTGCCCTGGAGCAGCCAGCGCGACGCCGGTCAGGACCCGGTGCCGACGCCCGGAGAGCAATGCCATACAGGCGCGCAGCGTCGCTTCATCCTCGACCTTGGGCAGGATGCGCCGTCCGACCGCGACTACCGTGTCGGCAGCGAGCACCAGCGCGTCGGGCTCTTGGGTTGCGACCGCCTCGGCTTTGGCCCGCGCCAATCGCAGCGCATGGTCGCGCGGCAGTTCGCCATGCGGCACGCTTTCGTCGACGTCAGCGGGAACCACCGCATCGGGAACAACGCCGATCCGGGCGAGCAAATCGAGACGGCGCGGACTCGCCGAGGCGAGAATTAGGCGCATTTAGGGATATCCGGGCGGTCCTGCGCGGCCGGGCATGAAGCGATAGGTGATGCGGCCCTTGGTCAGGTCGTACGGTGTCAGTTGGACCAGCACTTCATCGCCGGTGAGGACGCGAATGCGGTTCTTGCGCATCTTGCCCGCGGTGTGGCCGAGGATCTCGTGACCATTCTCGAGTTCGACGCGGAACATCGCGTTGGGCAATAGCTCCAACACTTTGCCGCGCATCTCGAGCTGTTCTTCCTTGGCCATCAACCCTCACTGTTGTCTTGCAAAAAGTCGCGGAGCCTTACGCTGGCGGGTGCCAAAAGGGAAGGCGGCGGCGAAACGATGCCGGCTAGATGGTCAGGATGGTCGATCCCGACGTTACTCGCGCTTCCAGCGCGCGATGGGCATCGGCCGCATCGGCGAGCGGGAAACGCTGTCGGACCTCGATCCGCACCTGGCCAGAGGTCACAATTTCGAACAATTCGGCCGCCGACGCCTCGAGCTCGGCGCGGCCGGCGGTATAATGCACCAGGGTCGGGCGAGTCAGGAACAGCGAGCCCTTCTGCGCCAGCACGGTTGGAGAAAAGGGTTCGATCGCGCCCGACGACTGGCCGAAGGTGACCAACAGCCCGCGCGGCCGCAGGCAATCGAGCGATTGCATGAATGTATCGCGCCCAACCGAATCATAGACCACCGGCAGCTTGCCGCCGTGGGTGATGCGCTCAACCTCGGCGACGAAATCCTGGCGGGTATAGACAATCGGATGATGGCAACCATGCAGCCGCGCCAGTTCCGCTTTGTCGTCGGTTGAGACGGTGCCGATCACGGTCGCGCCCAAGGCGGCCGCCCATTGGCACAGTATCAGCCCGACCCCGCCCGCCGCCGCATGGACGAGGATCGTATCGCCGGCTGCGACGGGGTAAACCGAGCGCAGCAGCATCCGCGCGGTCATGCCCTGAAGCATCATCGCCGCGGCCTCGTCGAAACCGATGCCGGCCGGCAGTTTGACCAAGCGGTCGGCGTCGATCAGTCGCATTTCGGCATAGCCGCCGATCGGGCCGGAATAAGCGACCCGGTCGCCGGCCTGCACATTGACGACGCCCCCGCCGACGCTTTCGATCACTCCTGCGCCTTCGACACCAGGGGTGAAGGGCAGCGGCTGGGGATAGAATCCGGTGCGGTGATAGACATCGATGAAGTTGAGCCCCGCCGCATGCTGGCGCAGGCGAACCTGGCCCGGACCGGGCTCGCCAACCTCAACCTCTTCCCACTGCAGGACCTCGGGCCCACCGGTCTGGTGGATGACGATCGCGTGCGGCAGGAATCGGTCCTAGGCCGCGCCCGCCGCCAGCGCCGCGAGCAGCAACAGCGCGACGATGTTGGTGATCTTGATCATCGGATTGACCGCCGGTCCGGCGGTGTCCTTGTACGGATCGCCGACCGTGTCGCCGGTGACCGCGGCCTTGTGCGCTTCGGAGCCCTTGCCGCCGTAATGGCCGTCCTCGATATACTTCTTGGCATTGTCCCAGGCGCCGCCGCCGCTGGTCATCGAGATGGCGACGAACAGGCCGGAGACGATCACACCCAAGAGCAGTGCGCCCAAGGCGGCGAAGCCTTCGGCCTGGCCGGCGATCGCGGTGATCGCAAAATAGACGACGATCGGCGCCAGGACCGGCAGCAGCGACGGGATGATCATCTCCTTGATCGCGGCCTTGGTGACGAGATCGACGGTGCGCGCGTAATCGGGCCGCGAGGTGCCGTCCATGATGCCACTATTGGTGCGGAACTGTTCGCGCACGTCCTTGACGACATCGCCGGCGGCGCGGCCGACCGCGGTCAGCCCCATCGCCCCGAACAGATAGGGCAGCAAGGCGCCGAGTAGCAGGCCGACAATCACGAACGGATTTTCGAGGCTGAAGTTGACGGTGACGCCGGGGAAAAACTCCTTGAGGTCGGTGGTATAGGCGGCAAACAGCACGAGCGCGGCGAGGCCCGCCGAGCCGATCGCATAGCCCTTGGTCACCGCCTTGGTGGTGTTGCCGACCGCATCGAGGGCGTCGGTCTTGGCGCGGACGCTGTCGTCGAGGCCGGCCATTTCGGCAATGCCGCCAGCATTGTCGGTAACCGGGCCGTAGGCGTCCAGTGCGACGACCATGCCAGCCAGCGCCAGCATTGCGGTGGCAGCAAAGGCGATGCCCATCAGACCCGCCAGCAAATAAGCGGTGATGATCCCGGCGCAGATTACCAGCGTCGGCAGCGCGGTCGATTCAAGGCTGATCGCCAGCCCCTGGATGACATTGGTGCCGTGGCCGGTTTCCGACGCCTTGGCGATCGACTGGACCGGGCGGTAGTTGGTGCCGGTGTAATATTCGGTAATCCAGATGATCAGCCCGGTGATGACGAGGCCGAGCAGCATGCACCAATAAAGGTCCATGCCGGTGAAGCTGGTGGCGCCGGCGGTGATCGTCGCATGCAAGTCGCCAAGCGCATATTGGGTGGCGAAGTAGATCGCTATCGCCGAGGTAACGGCGGTAACGCCGAAGCCCTTGTACATCGCGCCCATGATGTTGGTCGCCCCAGAACCTTTGGCGCCCAGGCGGACGAAATAGGTGCCGAGGATGGAGGTGACGATGCACACGCCGCCGATCAACAGCGGCAGCGCCATCAGCGCCAGCAGGCCGTCGCCGGCGGTCTTCACTAGCAAAGCCGTCAGGACCATCGTCGCGCCAACCGTAACAACATAAGTTTCGAACAAATCGGCGGCCATGCCGGCGCAGTCGCCGACATTGTCGCCGACGTTATCGGCGATGACGGCCGGGTTGCGGGGATCATCCTCGGGGATACCGGCTTCAACCTTGCCGACGAGGTCGGCGCCGACGTCGGCGGCCTTGGTGAAGATGCCACCGCCCAACCTTGCGAAGATCGAAATCAGCGAAGCGCCGAAGGCCAGCGCAACCAGCGCGTCGACCACGACCCGGTCATTGGGCGCAAACCCGCGCACCGCGAGCAGATAATAAAAGAAGCTGGAGATGGCGAGCAGCGCTAGGCCGGCAACAAGCATGCCGGTGATTGCCCCGGCGCGGAACGCCATGGTCAGTCCCTGCTGAAGGCCGGTGTTCGCGGCCTCGGCGGTGCGGACGTTGGCGCGGACCGAGATGTTCATCCCGACGAAGCCGGTCGCGCCCGAAAGCAACGCGCCGAGCACGAAGCCCGAAGCCGACAGGCCGCCGAGGAAAAAGAAGACGATTGCGGCGACGACCACGCCGACCATCGCGATCGTCGTGTACTGGCGGCGAAGGTAGGCCGAAGCGCCTTCCTGGATCGCCCCGGCGACTTCGATCATCTTGGCGTTGCCGGCCGAGGCGCTTAGCACCTGGCGGCTGGTGAGGATGCCGTACAGCAAGGCGATAACGCCGCAGGCGATCGCGATCACAATCAAATTCATCGGTGGTCTTCCCCGTCGTTCATGGCGGCAAATCAAAACGGCCGGCGATGCTGATGCAGCCGGCGGATTGGCGCCCCTTTATGGGGTGAAAAGGCGGGTTGCAACCTGCCTGAACGATTAGTGGATGAAGAGCGCGGCCGTCATTCCGCAAGCCAGGCCGCTAAGCGCGACCAGCCATTGGCGAAGCGGAATTGCCGTGATGTTCATGACCCAATGTCTCCGGCAGCGCGACGGGCTTTCCACTGCTGACGAGGCGAAGCGTTTCGCCATCGGCAGCGACAGTCCCGATGCAAGTGATGCTGGTCCCCGAAGGTAAAGAAAGGCTTAACGGGTCGAAACCGGCAGGGAGCGCCGCGAGCAGCGCATAATCGTCGCCGCCGGTCGCCGCGAACAGCCGCGCGCCGAGCCCATCTCCGCGCTCGGCGTTGAACGCCGTGGACAGCGGCAGGGCGTCGAGGTCGAGGGCCGCACTGCAACCGCTCGCCTCCGCCAGCCGCCGCGCGTCGAGCAAAAGGCCATCGGACACGTCCATCATCGCGCTCGCGTGTTGTGCGAGCGCCCGCCCTGCGGCGAGCAACGGGACCGGGCGGCGATATCGCTCGACCAGCGAGCCGACAGCCGCCGGATCCCGCTTCAGCAAAGCCAAACCGGTCGCTGAGTCACCCACCGTGCCCACCAACCACAATTGGTCTCCTGGCTTGGCCCCGCTACGCGCCGGCGTGCTTGGTCCGGCGCGCCCGATCGCGGTCAGTCCGAACACGCGTGGTGCCCCGGCGGGCAACGCAATCGTGTCGCCGCCGATCAGCGCCAGGCCGAAATGCTCGCAGGCTGCGCCGATCCCGTCGATGAACGCCGCGTCCCACTGGTCATCGTCGCTGATGGTCAGCGACAGCAGTGCCGCGGCGGGGGTCGCCCCCTTGGCGGCGAGATCGGACAGGTTCACCGCCACCAGCTTCCAAGCGACGCTATCGGCCGGGTCGGCGGGCAGGAAATGCACCCCTTCCGCAATCGTGTCGTGGGTGATGACCAGGCTCTCGAACAGCGCCGCGTCGTCGGCCAGGCCGCGCGCCGCCGGATCGGTCGCGAAACCACGTAAGCGTTCAATCGCGTCGCTTTCTTGCATCAACCGGCGGGCGCGGCCCGCGCTTCTTTGGCGATGGCGTCGAGCAGGCCGTTGACGAAGCCGCTTTCGCGCTTGTCGTAGAAAGCGTGAGCGACATCGACATATTCGGAAATCACCGAGCCGACCGGAACGTCGTTGCGGGCGAGCAGCTCATAGGCGCCGGCGCGCAGGATCGCGCGCATCGGCCGGTCGAGCCGCTTCAAGCTCCAGCCCTTGGCCAGTCGCGCGGTAATCGCTTGGTCGATCTCGTCGCGGCGCGCATCGACCCCGGTGACGACGTCGTCGAAGAAGCTCCGCTCGGCATCGACATATTGCGTGTCGCCGATCGTCGCGCCGAGGCGGTGGTCGTGGAATTCCTTGATCAGGCGGGCAAGCGGCGTGCCTTCCATTTCCTGCTGATAGAGCGCCTGGACCGCGGCAAGACGGGCGGCGGAGCGCGAACGGGAACGGGCGGCGTTGTTCATCAGGCGGGCGCTGTAGCCGTGCCGTTACCGCCAAGGAAGGGCGCGAGCGCGGCCGCTACGGCTTCGGGCGCTTCCCAAGGTGCGAAATGGCCCACCTCGGGCAGCCGCACGATGGTGAGATCGTCGACCAGCCGGTCGAGGCCGTCGAGCTGGATCGGGAGCAGCGCCGGGTCGCGCATCCCCCACACGACCAGGGTCGGCACTGTCACTTTGGGGAACGCGCCGAGCACCCAGCCGGGGATCGGCACGACCGCGTCGGGCGGCGGCACCACCAGCTGTGACGCGCGGTACCAGTTGAGCATCGCCGTCAGCGCGCCGGGCTGCGACCATTCGGCGATGTAGCGGCGTTTCTCGGCTTCGGGGATCAGCGCCAGATCGACGTGGCCGCCGTAGGTCTTGTCGAAAAAGGTGTCAAAGCTCATCGCCGCGACCGCTTGCTCGAAGCCCGCTGCGCGGAAAGCATTCATATATTGCGAAGCGGCGCGCTGGCCCGCGTCCTCAATCAGGCTCTTTTGGAAGATCACCGGGTGCGGCGAATTGATGATGACGAGGCGCTCGATTCGCGGATCGCCCTTGATCGCCGCCGCCCACGCCGCCGCGCCACCCCAATCGTGCCCGACCAGGGCGAAGCGGTCGATGTCCATCGCGTCGGCGAGGGCGAACAGGTCGGCGACGATTCTGTCGGTCCGATAAGCTTCAACGCCCTGCGGCTTGTCCGAGCCGGCAAAGCCGCGCTGGTCGGGCATGAAGAGGCGAAAGCGATCCTGCAGCAGCGGCGCAACCCCCCACCACGTCCGGTGCGATTCGGGAAAGCCGTGGAGCAGGATCACCGGCGGCGCCGCCGGTTCGCCGGCCACCGCCACGTTCAATGTCACGCCGGTCGACAGCGATACGCGCCGGATCTCGCTCACGGGTAACTGACGGTCGTCGGCACTTCGGGGAGCGGGATGAATTCCTGATCGTCGCCGGGGATCAGCGGAAAGCGACGTGCTTTCCAATCCTCCTTGGCCTGGTTGATGCGGTCACGCGACGACGACACGAAGTTCCAATAGACATGGCGCGGGGTGGCGAAGGCGCCGCCGCCCATCAGCATCAGGCGGGCTTCGCTCGAACCGCTCAATCGCGGCGCGTGGCCGGGGGCGAGAACATAAAGCGCGAACGGCTCGAGCCGCTGGCCGTCGAGCTCGGCTTGGCCGCCGACCAGCATCAGCGCGCGCTCGTCGGCGTCGCTGTCGATCGGCAAGCTGCTGCCGGCGGTCAGCATGATGTCGGCGTAGATGGTCGGCGAATGGCACGGCGTCGCCGCGGTTACGCCCCACAAAGTCCCCATCAGCACGCGGGCTGATGCGCCGCCCGCCTCGACCAATGGCAGGCCGTCGCCCGGCACATGGTCGAACGCCGGGTCGAGCTCCTCCTTGCCGTCGGGCAAAGCGAGCCAGGTCTGCATCCCGTAGAAGCTCGGGCCCGCCGCGCGGCGGTCGGCCGGCGAACGTTCGGAATGGACGATGCCGCTGCCGGCGGTCATCAGATTGACCGCGCCCGGCTCGATCACCTTGCGCGATCCCAGCGAATCGCGGTGCTCGATGGCACCGTCGAACAGATAGGTGACGGTGGCGAGGTTGATGTGCGGGTGGGGGCGGACGTCCATGCCCTCGCCAGGGGCGAGGCGCGCCGGGCCGAACTCGTCGACGAAAATGAACGGGCCGACCATCGTCCGTTCCCGCGTCGGCAGCGCGCGGCGGACCTTGAAAGCGCCAAGGTCGTGGGTAACCGGCGTAATGGTCTGGATGATTGCGTCTGCTATCATGATTCCCCCGGCGCGGTGGCGCGGATCGTGAGCGCGTGGACCCGCTCGACCATCAGATCGCCGAGCGCGTGATAGACCAGCCGCTGGCGCTCGATCCGCGACTTTTCGGCGAAAACAGGGCTCTCGATGCTAAGCGAGAAATGGCTCTCGCCGGCGGGATTGTGGCCGCCGTGGCCGCGGTGGGCCTCGCTGTCGTCGACCAGCTCGATCCGGCTCGGGTCCAGCACTGCCAGCCGCCGCAGCATCTCACTTGCGACTGGACCTGTGGATCGAGCGTTCATCGCGCCTATATAGTCCGGTTCAGCAAGTGAGAAAGTGCGTGGCATCGGGAAATCCAAGAATGCATGGCCGGGTCGAAGGCGCGCGGGATCGTTGCGCCGTATCCGGCTGCGGCGAGCCCGGCGAGTATAAGGCGCCGCTCGAGCCGGCCAATTTCAACGGCCCGGGCAGCTGGCGCTTCCTATGCCTCGACCATGTCCGCGAGCATAATGCGAAGTATAATTTTTTCAGCGGCATGAGCCCGGAGGAAATTGCCGAGGCGCAGACGTCTTTTGGCGGCTGGGAGCGCTCGGTCCGCGCTTTTTCAGCGACCGTCGGCGCGTCTCCCGCTTGGACCGACCTTGACGATCCGCTGGACGCGATTGCCGCGCGGTTTCGTCGCCAGCAGGAATCATCGTCGCGATTTTCGACCCCCGAGCGGCGGGCGCTGGCGGTCCTGGGGCTCGGCGAGGATACCAGCCGCCACGCGCTACGGACCCGCTATTCGAAGCTGGTGCGGCGCTATCACCCCGATAAGAACGGCGGCGACCGCACCCACGAAACACGGCTGCGCGAAGTCATCGAAGCTTATCAGTCGCTGCGGCGATCAGCGGTGTTCGCTTAGTCGCGGTCGGGCGCGCCGAGCGGGAAATAGGGGCGGTACGGCCGTGCGCCTTCAACCGATTTGCTGACTGCCGGATGGGCCAGCAAGCGGGCGCGATAGGCCTTGAGGCGCGGCCGCTGATCGCCGATCTCGTCGACCCAGTCGGCGTAGAACAAGGCGGGCGCGGCAGCGCAATCGGCGAGCGTGAACCGGTCGCCGGCGGCCCACTCGCTGTCGGGCAGATTGGTCTCGAGCCAGTCGTAGGCCGTGCGCAAGGCCTTCAATCCCTGCTCGGCGCCATAGGCGTCGCCGCAGCCTTCGGGCCGGAGGGCGTGGTTGACCGACGGCTGCATGTTGCCCTGGATATGGAGGTCGAAGAAGCGATCGAGGAAACGCGCCCGCCGACCTTCCTCGCCCGTCGGGATCCAGTCGTTCGGGCCAGCGTGATAGGCCTGCAGATGCTCGATGATGCAAGTCGTTTCGGCGATCACTTTGCCGTCGTCGACCAGCACCGGGAATTTGCCGATCGGCCAGATGCGCTTGAGCTCTGCCATTACGCCCGGCTCGGACGGGTCGACGTTGCGGTAGCTGTACGGCGTACCGTCGGCGTCGAGCGGGATCTGCACCTTCCAGCAATAGGAGCTGAAGGGATGGGCGAAGAGGGACAGGCTCACCAGGCGCCCGCTTCCATCTTCTCGCGTCGCACCACTTCTTGCTCGCTGGGCGGCTTGGTCTCGAAGGTACCGGTTGGCACGTCTCCAGCCGGCTCGAAGCAGGCGACGGAAACGCCCTTCGGCGAGACAAAATGGTCGACGAGCTTGAGCGCCCCGGCCTTCTCCGACCCGTCGAAAATCCGCTTGCCCCGGCCCAGCACGATCGGGAAGGTGGTCAGCATCAACCGGTCAATCAGCCTGGCCGACAGCAGCGGCGGGTAGAGAGTGCTGCTGCCCTGAATGAGAAGGTCGCGTCCCGCGGAGGCCTTGAGTTTGGCGACCACCTCGGCGGCGTCGCCCGACAGCTTGTGACTATTGGCCCAATCCAGCGGTTCGTCGGAGTGGGTCAGCACATATTTGTTGATGCCCTGGAATTTCGCGCCGATCGGATTGTCCTGGTTGTACGGCCAGTAAGCGGCGAAAATATCGTAGGTCCGCTTGCCGAGAAGCAGGTCGTATTCACCGGTGATCATCGCTTCGAACGGACCCATGTCGGGATCCCAATATGGTGCCACCCAACCGCCGTGCCGGAAGTCGCTGGTGGGATCTTCATCGGGGCCGCCCGGCGCCTGCATGACACCGTCGAGAGATACGAACACGACTCCGGTGAGCTTACGCATTGATGGTCTCGCCCTTCAGCGCGGCTTCGATTGTCGCGACGTCGATTTTCTTCATCGTCATCATCGCCTCGAACGCGCGCTTGGCCGCGCTTTGGTCGGGATTGTCCATCGCTTCGAGGAGCACGCGCGGCGTGATCTGCCACGAGAAGCCCCATTTGTCCCGGCACCAGCCACACATGCTTTCCTCGCCGCCGGTCTTGGTGATGGCGTCCCAATAGCGGTCGGTCTCTTCCTGATTCTCGGTCACGACCATCAGGCTAAACGCTTCGTTGGGTTTGAAGTTGGGGCCGCCGTTGAGGCCGACGAAGGGCTGGCCGAGCAGAGTGAACTCGACCGTCAATTCTTCGCCCTTGTGGCCCCCCGGAAAGTCGGTTGAGGCATCGTGCGCCGGCCCGACATGAGTGTCGGGAAACACCGACGCGTAAAATTCGGCGGCCTTGCGGGCCTCGCCTTTGTCGAACCAAAGGCAAGTAGTCAGCTTGTTGGACATGATTCCTCCTAAGATTTGCGCGGGCCAACGAGCCCGAAACTGGCGCCTTGAGGGTCAAGGCCATTGAGCGAAAATTCGCCGCCGGGGATCTCCATCGGGCCGTGCAGTATTTGACCGCCGCCCGCCGTCACGGCCGCTTGCGCGCGGTCGATGTCATCGACGCCGAAATAATATGTCCACAGCGACACCGGCAGCTGCGGCGGCTTGCGCATGATCGCGCCGATGCCGACGCCGTTTTGCTGGACGAACAAATATTGACCCATTTCCCCCATATCCATGCCGCCTTCCTGCGCCCAGCCGAAGTGCGAGGTGTAGAATTGGACGGCAGCGTCCTGGTCGGCGGTCGCCAGCTCGTTCCAGCGGACGTGCTGGGCCTTGACCGGATCGAACACATCACTGACCGAGGCGGGCCGATCTGCCGGCGGCGTCGGCGTCATGACATAGAATGGCGTGCCTTGCGGATCGGTGACCATAACGATGCGGCCGACATCGGGAATGTCGAAGGCCGGCATCAACGCCTTGCCGCCGGCGGTTTCGATCGAAGCCACCGATGCATCAACGTCGTCGACGCCGACATAACCGAGCCAAATTGGCCTGGCGCCGTGCCCGCGCATCTCATCGGTCAGGCGCATGACGCCGCCGGCATTGCCGCCATCGGCGCGGGTGATCATCCGGTAATCCATCTCACCCGACGGTTGCGGCTCGATCGTCCAGCCGACGACCGCGTCATAAAAGGTCTTGGCGGCAACCGCGTCGGGGGTGATCAGCTCATACCAAATGAATGCGCCTTGGGCGCCGGTGTTCGAAGCCTCGGTCGAAGCCGAATGCGGCTGGGCAAAAGTCGTGTCGGACATATAAATTTCCTTTCCTGGATTGACGTTGTGGCCGGTCAGGCGTGCGCGGACTCGCGCTTGGCGGTGTCGAGGATCGGCGCGAAGCCGCCCCAGAACATCCGCTGACCGGAAAACGGCATATCACCTTCGGGTTTCAGGCTCTCGTCGGCCATGATCGCCTTCCACGCATCGTCGCGGGTCGCCTTGTCGGGCCACTCGATGAAGGAGAAGACCACGGTCTCACCATCCTCGGCCTTCACGGCCCGGTAGAAATCGGTGACTTCGCCGTGATTCACATCGTCGGCGATCGCTTCGATCACGCGCGACGCGCCGTGCTGGCGGAAGACGCCCGCCATCTTGGTCGCGAGCTGGCGATAGGCCTCGCTTTTGCCTTCGGGGACCGGCACCACGAACCCGTCGGTGTAGCTGCCACCGGGAGCGCCTTCCTCGACGATCGCCTCGAAGCCGCCCATGATCATGCGCTTGCCGTCGAACGGCATGTTCGCGCCCATGTCCTCCATCCGCGGGTCGCTCATCATTTTCTCGTTGGCGGCATCGCGAGTCGCTTTGTCGGGATATTCGAACCAGGAGAAGACGACGTCCTCATCGTCCGTCGCGTTGACCGCCTTCTTGAAGTCGGTGACCTTGCCGCCGGCGACGTCATCGCCCCAGGCCTCGACCATACGGGCCACGCCGAATTCCTGGATCATCGGTGCAAATTCGGCTGCATGCTTGCGATAAGCGTCCTTATTGGCTTTCGGCACGGGGACGATGAACCCCTCGAAATAAGTCATGCTTCTGCTCCTTCGGGTTGGTGTGCCTTGAACACGGCGATCTGGTCGGCGAGCGCGCGCTGGAACGCTGGGCGCGCCTCGGCCCGGGCAAGATAGGCTTTGAGATTGGCCTGTTCAGCCACCAAATCGGTGTGCCGGGCGATCCGCAGGACGGATGCCATCATCAGGTCGCCGATGGTGAAATGATCTTCGAGCCATTCCTTGTCGCCAAGCCAATCGGCAATGCGCTTGAGTTTGAGCCGGGCAAACTCCTCGGCGCCCGGACGGCGCAGGGCAGCCCATTCCTCGCCCTTGTAGAACAGGTCGATGGCGGTCAGATTCTGAATCGCCGGCTCGACGCTGTTCAAGGCGGCGTAGGTCCATTGGATGGCCCGGATCCTGGCGATCGCATCGCGCGGCAGCAGCTTCTCGCTTTTCTCGCCGATGTGCTGGATGATCGCCCCGGTTTCGAAGATTTTCAGCGGACCTTCGCGATAGCAAGGCACCTGGCCGAATGGTTGCTCGAGGTAATATTCGGGCGATCGTTCGCCTTCGAGCAGCTGGACTCGATAGGGCAACCCGATTTCCTCTAGCGCCCAGCGCGGGCGCAAATCGCGGACCAAGCCCTCGGCGAATGGTGGCACCCAGGCGAAAGCGGTGATTTCAATCTCAGCGTTGGGATCGATGGGCATGAATTCCTCCTTGGGCGACTCGATTCGGCTTGCGTTTTGCCCGGAGCACTCCTAAATTGCAACTGTGCAGTTAGATAAAGTAACCGAAGAGCGGCAAACCGAGCCAAAACGCGGCTATGACGACGCTTGCGGAACCGCCCATGCGCTCGAATTGATCGGCGAACGCTGGGCATTGCTGGTGCTGCGGGAATTGATGCTTGGGCCGCGCCGCTTCTCTGGACTGAGGGCCGATCTTCCGGGAATTAGCGCCAACGTGCTCTCCCAGCGACTCGATGAACTCGAGGCGCGAGGCCTGGCGCGCAAGCTGCGCCTGCCGCCGCCGGCGTCGGTGCAAGTCTATGAAGCGACCGCTTGGGGTCTCGAGGCAGAGCTGATCGTCCAGGCGCTCGGCCGCTGGGCGGCGCGGTCGACGCGCCACGATCCGACTTTGCCTATCAGCGGGGTCTCGATCCTGCTGTCGTTCCGCACCATGATCGACCGCGACAAGGCGCGCGACATCGATGCGAACATCGGCTTCCGCTTCGGCGAGAGCGGCTATGTCGCCAGATTGCATGGGGGTACGATCACGGTAGCGCGTGGCCTAACCGACCAATGTGACGTGGTGTTTACGGCCGCGCCGACCGCGCTGGCCGCCGTGGTCTATGGCGGGACGCCACTTGACTCGATCGGCGTCGAGGGCGACATCGCGCTTGCGAAGCGTTTTACGACGCTCTTTCCGCTGCCGCCTAAAGTGGCGTGACCCGACAAATTGGCGCCGCTTATTGAGGCGAATGCGCCCTTGGCCTAAGGCCCCCCACCATGACCGATCTCCCCAACGTGAATCCCGAAAGCCGCAGCGACACGGTGATGATGTCGCCCGACAAGATCGCCAAGGTCCGCGACCTGTTTGGCATCGATTCGGACATGGAAGTGCCGGCGTTCAGCGAGGCCGACGAGCGCGTCCCCGACCTCGACCCGGCCTATGTATTCGATCCCGACACGACGCTGGCGATCTGCGCCGGCTTCGCCCGCAACCGCCGGGTGATGATCCAGGGCTATCACGGCACCGGCAAGTCGACCCACATCGAGCAGGTCGCGGCGCGGTTGAACTGGCCGACCGTCCGCATCAATTTGGACGCGCACATCAGCCGCATCGATCTCGTCGGCCGCGACGCGATCGTCTTGAAGGACGGCCAGCAGGTCACCGAATTTCGCGAAGGCCTGCTGCCGTGGGCGCTGCAGCACCCGGTCGCGTTGGTGTTCGACGAATATGACGCCGGCCGCCCGGACGTCATGTTCGTCATCCAGCGGGTGCTCGAGGTCGAGGGCAAGCTGACCCTGCTCGACCAGAATCGAGTGATCCGCCCCAACCCCTGGTTCCGGCTGTTTTCGACCACCAACACCATCGGACTGGGCGATACGACCGGGCTTTATCACGGCACGCAGGCGATCAACCAAGGCCAGATGGACCGCTGGAATATTGTCACGACGTTGAATTATTTGCCGGCCGCGGTCGAGGCGCAGATCGTGCTCGCCAAATCGGGCGAATATGACAATCCCGACGGCAAGGCCGAGGTCGACAAGATGATCAAGGTCGCCGAGCTGTCGCGCCAGGGCTTCATGAACGGCGACATCTCGACCGTTATGAGCCCGCGCACGGTGATCACCTGGGCCCAGAATGCGCTCATCTTCGGTGACCTCGGCTTCGCCTTTCGCGTCTCGTTCCTCAACAAATGCGACGAAGCCGAGCGGCCGCTGATCGCCGAATATTACCAGCGGGTGTTCGGCACCGACCTGCCCGAAAGCGTGGTCGGCAAGGCGTGACGCAGCTGTGAGCCAGCCGGCTCTCCTCGACCAGTTTCGGCGCGCGCTGGCCGGCGCGGCGCGGGCGATCGCCAAGGATCCCGAAGTCGAAGTCGTGTTCGCGTCCGAGGTCGCGCCGCCCTCCGGAAAAACGGCCCGCGTGGTGCTGCCCGGGCCGGCGTTCGAACCGCGGCTGGTGGCCGAGGCGCGCGGTGCGGCCGATGCTTTGGCGCTCAGGCTCCGCCATCACGACGCCAAGCTCCACGCATCGCATGTGCCGATGGACCTGGAAGCGCGGGCGGTGTTCGATGCCCTTGAGACCGCCCGGGTCGAGGCGCTCGGGGCCCGGGCGATGGGCGGCGTGCGGGCGAACCTGGCCGAGCTGACCGAAGCCCGGGTGCGCGGCGATGCGATCACCCGCGCGCGCACCGCCGAGGAAGTGCCGCTGGCGACCGCGGTCGGCTTGATTGCCCGCGAACGGCTGACCGGAGCCGTGCCGCCCAAGGCCGCGCGCGCCGGTCTGAAATTGCTCGCCCCGTGGATCGAGGAGAAAGGCGCCGCCGAGCTCGATGCGCTGGCACTAACGCTCGACGATCAGGCGGCGTTCGCCAAGTTGGCGCGGCGGCTGCTCGAGGATCTCGACCTGGCCGCCGCTGAGGACCCGTCGGACCAGGATCTGGAAGCCGGCGGGGACGACGACCAGGGCGATGACGCCGGTTCCGACGAGGGCGCCGACGAAGGCGACGAGGGCGCCCCCGCCGGCGGCGATGTTGAGCGGCGCGGGGAGGAATCCGAGGACGGGCTGGACGAGGAACAAGGCTCGGACGAAATGGATCTTGGCGACGAGCAATCTTCCGCCGACGATGAGGTCAGTGAAACCGCCCAGGCCGCCGCCGGCCGCCGCAATTGGGATCTGGCGCCGCCAACCGACTACAAAGCCTTCACCACCCGCTTTGACGAAACCGTCGAGGCTGATGATTTGTGCGACGTCGAGGAATTGGGGCGGCTGCGCGCCTATCTCGATCAGCAAATGGCCAGCTCGCAAAGCGTCGTCACCCGGCTCGCCAACCGCTTGCAACGACGATTGATGGCGCAGCAGGCGCGCAGCTGGGAGTTCGACCAGGAAGAAGGGATGCTCGACGCCGCCCGGCTGGCCCGGGTGATCGTCAATCCCGCATTTTCCTTAAGCTACAAGGTTGAGCGCGACACCGAGTTTCGCGACACGATCGTCAGCGTCCTGATCGACAATTCGGGGTCCATGCGCGGCCGGCCGATCGCCATCGCCGCGATTTGCGCTGACATATTGACGCGGACCCTGGAGCGCTGCGGCGTCGCCACCGAAGTCCTCGGCTTCACCACCCGGGCGTGGAAAGGCGGGCAGAGTCGCGAGGCGTGGCTGGCCGACGGCCGACCGGGGCATCCAGGCCGGCTCAACGATCTTCGGCACATCATCTACAAGCGCGCCGACGAGCCCTACCGCCACGCCCGCCGCAATCTCGGGTTGATGATGCGCGAGGGGCTGCTCAAGGAGAATATCGACGGTGAAGCCTTGCTGTGGGCGCATCACCGGCTGATTGCGCGGCCCGAGGAGCGCCGCATCCTGATGGTCATTTCGGACGGCGCACCGGTCGACGATTCGACTGCCTCGGCCAATGGCGGGACCTATCTCGAGCATCATTTGCGACAAGTGATCGACTGGATCGAGCGCCGCTCACCGGTCGAGCTGATCGCCATTGGCATCGGCCATGACGTCACCCGCTATTACAACAAGGCGGTGACGATCATGGACGCCGACCAGTTGGGCGGGGCGATGATCGAACAATTGGCGGACTTGTTCGATATGGGCTGAACCGGCAAAAAAATGGGCCCGGCACGATTGCTCGCACCGGGCCCCCCTCGATACGCGACGCGAGGGAACCAGGACGGGGAAAGGGGGAAACCCCGCGCCTTGAGACGCTTATGTTCGAATGGAGCCATATGGACGCTGAACGGGGAGTGCAGCGACAGTTCAGGATGCGGGCGTTCATCGCCAGCCTGATCCTGGTCACTGTGGTTCTCCAGGCGCATCGCTGGTTCCTCCTCTTTCCCAATCACCACGAACTTGGCTGGCGAACCGCGCGTATCGAATTTCGCCCCATTGCGTTCGACTCGGCCAGCCTGGCGCCGTTCAAGTTGGCTGGGGCATGGCAGTTGACCAGCGACGATCCGCGCTTCGGTGGCATTTCAGCGCTGGCGATCGATCGCGGTCGGATGCTTGCGCTCACTGACTCTGGCGTCCTGGTTCGGTTCAGCGCGCCCGGCCAACCACAGGGCCCGGCGTGGATTGGCGAGTTGCCGGACGGACCGGGTAGCCCGGACTTCAAACGCAACCGCGATTCCGAGGCGCTACTGCGCGATCCGGATGGTCGCGGCTGGTGGGTGGCGTTCGAGAACCGCGACGAATTATGGCTCTACGACGCAGGTTTGGGTCATGCGCTCAAGCGTATTCAGCTTGGCGACCATGGTTGGGGGTCAAATCGCGGGGTCGAAGGGCTGGCGGCGGAAGGCGCGAGCCTGTTGCTGCTGCCCGAAAGTGGCAACAGCCTGTTGCGGGTCACTGGAACCCAAGCTCGCTTGGTGCCCATTGCCGATGCCCGCGGCCGAATCTCCGATGTCGCAGCGGTTGGCCCCGGCCAATATCTCGCCATCGAACGCCGACTGACCCCGTTGGGGTTCCGCAATGTGCTGGTGCAGCTGGAAAAAACGGCGTCTGGCTACCAATTTGGTCGCCGCACGGCGTTACCGCTTGGCCCGCTCGACAATGTGGAAGCGCTGGCTCTCGAACGCTTGCCGAATGGCACGTGCCGGCTGTGGCTAATGACCGATGATAATGTACAGCCGCCGCTACGGACGTTGCTGATTGCGCTGGACATGCCCGCAGTCAGGCGAGCGGCAAACCGTTAGGCTGCGGCGCCCTCTTTCGCCTTCTTGGCGATTTCGCGCTTCAACTTGCGGGCCTTTGCGGACAATTTGCCCGCGCTGGTTTTGGTCAGCCAATTATCGAGGCCGCCGACATGCTCGACTGAACGCAGGCCGTGGGTCGAGACCCGGAGCTTGACGCCTTGTCCAAGAGAATCGGAAAGCAGCGTCACATTCTGCAAATTGGGCAGAAAGGTCCGCTTGGTCTTGTTGTTGGCGTGGGAAACATTGTTGCCCACCTGCCGGCCCTTGCCGGTCAGCTCGCATACCCGCGACATGATGTTTCAATCCTGATTTGCCAGATTTGGCCTGATTTGCCAGATTTGGACTGATTTGACCGAGCACATAAAGGCGCCCGGAACGAGCGGCCCGTTACCCGCTTGCGCATGGTGCGTCAACTTGGCACGGGGGGAAACACCTCGTTAGTTCTGCGTTGTTACAATCCCAAGCACAGTCAGGAACACAGCGCATGCGAGCGATTTTACTCGTCCTCATCCTGGCCGTGGTCGCCATTATCGCTTTGGTGGCCACCGGTCTTATTGATATCCGGCAAGTGCGTGGCGCCAAGGCCCCGGATGTCAGCGCGACCAGCAATGGCGTCACTGCCAAGGGCGGCCAAACGCCCGCCTTCGACATCGAGACCGGATCGGTTTCGGTCGGTACGCGCGACGCCAAGGTCAAGGTTCCGGCGCTGCGGGTCAATCCCGCCAGCGATAACGCCCCGGCGGCGCAGAACCAGGCGGCGCCCGTTAACGGCATGTAGCATTGGCATGCGGCTTCACGGGGCGACCGGCCTGCGCTAGCCGCTCGCCATGAGTTTTCCGCTCCCTCCGCCGATGCGCCGCGCGCTGGTTCTTGCCGCCGAAGCGGCTGCGGCGGGCGAAGTGCCGGTTGGCGCGGTGGTGACATGCGGTGACGAGGTCGTGGCCGAAGCCCGCAACGCCATGCGCGGGTCGCACGATCCCACTGCGCACGCCGAGATGGTCGCGATCCGCAGGGCGGCCGAGAAGCTTGAAACCGCGCGCCTCGACTACTGTACCTTATGGGTAACGCTGGAACCGTGCGCGATGTGCGCGGCGGCGATCGGCATCGCCAGGATTTCAGCGCTGCGGTTTGCCGCCGAAGATCCCAAGGGTGGCGGCGTAGTCCATGGGCCGCGTATCTTCACGCAACCGACCTGCCATCACCGGCCGGACGTGCTCGGCGGGATCGGCGAGGCGGAGGCCGCGGCGCTGCTGCGCGACTTCTTCGCCATGCGGCGTTAGCGCAGCGGCACCACCTTGATTTCGACCCGGCGGTTCAGTGACCGGCCCGCCTCGGTGCCATTGTCCCCAATCGACTGGCTGGCGCCAAATCCCCGGGTGGCGATGCGCGCGGCGCTGACGCCGCGGGATCGCAGCATCGCCGCGACGGCCTGCGCACGCTTTTCTGAAAGGGCTTTGTTGCCGGCCTCGGTTCCCGTCGAATCGGTATGGCCGAGCACATCGACCAGCGACCGATCATATTTTTTCAGGGTCAGGCCGATTTCGCCCAGAGTCGAAAAGGCCTGCTGGCTGATATCCGAGCGCCCGACATTGAAGGTACTGCTCGAAGGCAGTCGCACAAACAGTCGGTCACCCGAGCGGATGACATCGACCCCGGTGCCGGCGGATTCGCGGCGCAGGTCCTGTTCCTGCTGGCTGACATAATCCGCAATCGCGGTTGGCGCGACCGGCTTGAGACCTGCGGCGCGGGCTTTTTTCAGGCGCATCGCATAGCCGCCGATTACGTCGCCGAGCAAATAAGCGGGCACGGCAGGCATCAGCGCAGCTTGCGGCGGCCCGTAGGGAGCGGGCGCAAAAACGTTGCCGCATCCTGCCGTCGCCAACAATGGCCCGGCCAGCGCCAACGCGGCAAGGGTGCGGAAACGACGCATAGAGTGACTCCCCGTTCAATGTCTGGAATAGATGTGCAACCGGCATTCATCATAGGTGGTTCCGCCGGTGAATCGACCATTGAATATAGCGGGCCGCTTGTGGCCGACCCTAGGACAAGGCTAAATCGCCGTTCCGCTTATGAGCGACCACTTACTTCCATTCCCCTGGCTCGACCTGGTGTTGATCCTGGCGCTGATCACCCTCAACGGCGTCCTGTCGATGAGCGAGCTGGCGATCGTTTCATCGCGCGAGGCGCGCCTGAAAGCGATGGTCAAGTCGGGCAGTGCCGGCGCGAAATGCGCCCTGACACTGGCCGCCGAGCCGGGTCGCTTCCTGTCCACCGTCCAGACCGGGATCACGCTCATCGGGATTCTCGCCGGCGCATTTTCCGGCGCCCGCCTCGGCCAGCCGGTTGGCCAGCGGATCGCGCTTCTCGGCATCGACGCGGAGACCGCCGCGACCCTGGGCTTTGGCCTGGTGATTGTGGTCACGACCTTCGCTTCGTTGGTCATCGGCGAAATTGTCCCCAAGCAGTTCGCGCTACGCTCACCCGAGAGCATCGCGGCGATCGTCTCGCGCCCGCTCTATTGGCTGTCGAAAGTCACGGCGCCGTTTGTCTGGCTGCTCGACCGAACCAGCGCGATGATTTTCAAGGCGTTGCGGCTTGACCGGGAATCGCGCAACGCGGTCACGGCCGAGGAATTGCACCTCGTGGTCGCCGAAGCGCAAAACGCCGGCGTGCTCGATGAAGGCGAGCGCGAAATGATTTCGGGGATCGTGCGGCTGGCCGACCGGCCAGTGCGCGAGGTGATGACGCCGCGCACCGACGTCGACTGGATCGATATTCACGCCACCGCCGAAGAAATCCGCACCGCGCTCAAGGAAATCCCGCACAGCCGCATTCCGGTCGCCGATGGCTCGGTCGATAATATTGTTGGCGTCATCCAGACCCGCGATTTGCTGACCCAGGCGCTTGATTGCGAGCCGCTCGATTTGACGACTATGTGCCGGGCGGCGCCGGTGATCCCCGATTTGATGGACGCAATGGACGCGCTAGCGGTGCTGCGTCACGCGGAAGTGCCGCTGGCCCTGGTCCATGACGAATACGGTCATTTCGACGGGATCGTCACCCCGGGTAGCCTGCTCGCGGCGCTGGCCGGGGCCTTCGCGCACGATGTTAGCGACGGCGAAGACCCACCCATCGTCGAGCGGGATGATGGCAGTTGGCTGTTGTCGGGCGCGGGCAGCGCCGACCTTCTCAGCGATCGACTGGGCATGCGCTTGCCGGCCGAGCGTGACTATTCGACCGTCGCCGGCTTTGCTCTGTCGGTACTCAAGCATCTGCCGGTGACCGGCGAGCGGTTCAAGCATGACGGCTGGTCGTTTGAGATCGTCGATATGGACGGCCGCAAGATCGACAAATTGATCGCCACCCGGGCCAAAACAAAGCCGCGCGCGGCCAAGGCGGAAATCGCCGTCTAGGCGCGGCTACAACTTACCGAAATGCTCTTCGAAGCCGTCGCGATCGTCGCGCGCGAGATAGGCCGATTGTTCGACGATCCGGTCGCGTTTGATCCGCCCGGCAAAGGGACCCAACTGCTGGTCAAGCAGGTCAATCTCTTCCGCCGTCAAATGCGCCAGCTGCTCGAAGCGGTAAAAGCCGCGGGCGTGCAGCAATTCCGCAAGCTTGGGCCCGACGCCTTTGAGCCGCAGGAAATCGTCGGCTGTGTCGAGCCCGCCCGACAGCTCCCGGTGCACCGGCGCGCCGATCAGCTCTCCGGCGACATCGCTTGCCGCCGCGGCCGCTTCCGACGCCAGATCCTTGGTTTCGCTCCGCCGATCGCGGCTGCTGGTCATATGCGGGCGCAGCGGCGCGTTGTCGGTCAAGCGAACGCGCTGGCGAGGCCGAAAAATCAAAAAACCGAGCAACAGGACGACCAGCACCGCGACCACGATCGCTGGAAGATTATTTTGCAGCAGTTGTACCATTACCATCTCCACTCGGCGTTCGATCGGCGCCGAAGCTCCACCAGATAAACCAGCCCGAGGCCGGCGCTAAAGCTGACCAACGCAACCGCGAACGCCTCGACGAACAGCGGCATCATTTGGCTCCGCTGGAGGCTTGGGGTGGGGTGGCCCAGCGGACGTCGGCAACGCCGTGAATGTCGTCCAGGATCTGGACCAGCTGGCCCCGCTGGAATTCATCCGCCGGGCCAGACAGGACCAAGCGCCGCCGCAACGGATCGCGCTGCAGCCGAGCGTCGACCTGGGTCATTTCGAGATGGTCGAGCGTCGCCCGCGCAGAACTCTCGACCCGCGACGTCAGCCGTTCACTCCCGCCCAACGGCCCGCTCCACAGCATGGCCGCCGCCAGCGCGGCCACAGCCCCGCCGCCAAAATAGATTTTGCGGGTGCGCTGCCATTCTTGACTCTGTATTGCCCCTCCTGCCGACCGATCGCGACTAGCAATCCGCAATTGCCGGAACGCCAGCTGCCCCGCGACAGCGCCAATCACGATTCCGGCCACGAAGATCGGCCAGAAATACTCCCAGAGTGGGTTCACGACACCCGCTCCAACTCGCGCCAGCCAATGTCGCGGCGATGAAAGCCGTCGGCGAAGTCGATCGCGTCGACGCCGCGGTAGGCGCGGGCGCGGGCATTGGCGAATGTCTCGGCGACGGCAGTGACGGCCAGCACCCGCCCGCCCGTGGCGATCAGCCCGTGGTCGCCGGTCGCGGTCCCGGCATGGAATATGGTCACACCTTGTATCTGCTCGGCCGCTTCGATTGCACGGATGGCGCCGCCGCTGACCGGAGTCCCGGGGTAGCCGCGCGCAGCGACGATGACCGTCACCGAATGCTTGTTGGCAAGGCGAGGCGGCGCGATGCTCGCCAGCTGACCGGCCGCTACCGCGTACAAAAGCTGGGCGAAATCGCCGTCGATCAGCGGCATGATCGCTTCGCACTCCGGGTCGCCGAAGCGAACATTATATTCGATCAGCTTGGGTCCGTCGGTAGTCAGCATCAGTCCGGCATAAAGGACGCCCGAAAATGGTGTGCCGGCCGCCGCCATCGCCAAGGCCGTCGGGCGGACGATTTCGTCCATCGCCCGCGCTTCCAGATCGGCGGTCAGCACCGGCGCCGGGCAATAGGCGCCCATCCCGCCGGTGTTGGGCCCGGCGTCGCCCTCGCCGACGCGCTTGTGGTCCTGCGCCGAGGCGAGCGCCACCGCCGTCTCGCCGTCGACCAATGCGAACAGGCTCGCCTCTTCGCCCTCGAGGAATTCCTCGATCACCATCGGCCCGTCGCCGGCAGCGGTGATTGCCGCCTCGGCCTCGGCGACCGTCATCGCCACCGTGACGCCCTTGCCGGCGGCGAGGCCATCGGCCTTGATCACCACTGGCGCGCCGAACCGTCCGAGCGCGGCCCACGCCTCGGCCACAGTCTCGACCCGTTCGTAGTCGGCGGTCGGGATGCCGTGCGTGCGGCACAGATCCTTGGTGAAGCCCTTCGAGCCTTCGAGCTGGGCGGCGGCGGCGTTGGGTCCGAACACAGCAAAGCCGGCGTCGCGCAGCGCATCGCCGACGCCCGCGACCAGCGGCGCCTCGGGCCCGATCACGACCAGGTCGATCGCCCGGCCCCGCGCCAGCGCAATCACGGCATCGGCGTCCAGCGGGTCGGCGGCGACACATTCAGCCCATCGTGCGATCCCGGGAGTGCCGGGCGCGGCGAGCAATGCTTCACAGCTTGGCGATTGCCTCAGGCGCCAGGCGAGCGCATCTTCGCGGCCACCGGAACCCAACAGCAGGATGTTCATGGATCTTCCCGACGACAAGACTGCCGGCCTGTTAGCCGAGGAGCGTCCCGGCGACAATTCGCCGCCGCTGACCGTCAGTGAACTGTCCGGCGACCTCAAGCGGATGATCGAGACGGCGTTCGACAAGGTCCGGGTGCGCGGCGAGATTTCGGGCTTCAAGCACCATGCGTCGGGCCATTGCTATTTCACCTTGAAGGACGATTCGGCGAATATCGACGCGGTCATCTGGCGCGGCTCGATTGGCGCACTGGCGTTCAAGCCCGAGGATGGCGCCGAAGTCATCGCCACCGGCAAGCTCACCACTTATCCCGGCCGCTCCAAATATCAGCTGGTCATCAGCCGCATGGAGCTGGCCGGCGAAGGCGCCTTGATGGCGCTGCTCGAGCGCCGCCGACGCGCGCTGGCCGGCGAGGGGCTGTTCGACGCGGCGCGCAAGCGGCCCCTGCCGTTTCTGCCGCAAGTCATCGGCGTCGTTACGTCCCCGACCGGCGCCGTCATTCGCGATATCCTTCACCGGCTTGAGGATCGCTGCCCGACGCATGTCCTGATCTGGCCAGTGCCGGTCCAGGGCGAAGGCGCGTCGGGCAAGATTGCGGCGGCGATTCGCGGCTTCGCGGATGTCACTCCGCGCCCGGACCTTTTGATCGTTGCCCGGGGTGGCGGCTCGATCGAGGATTTGTGGGCGTTCAACGAGGAGGAAGTCGTCCGTGCCGCGGCCGAATCGCCGATCCCGTTGATTTCGGCGGTCGGGCATGAGACCGACACGACACTCATCGATCATGCGTCCGATTTGCGCGCACCAACGCCGACGGCGGCGGCCGAGCTTGCGGTGCCGGTCCGTGCCGAATTGTTCGCTGAACTCGCCGACCTTGGCCGCCGCGGCGCGCAATGCCTCGGCGCCCGCGCCGACCGCGCCCGCGAACGTCTTGAGGCGACCGCCTGCCGCTGGCCGCAGCCCGAGGCTTTGTTCCTGCCTGCCATCCAACGCACCGACGAGCTTGGTGAGAGGCTGCCTCGCGCGCTCGCCGCGCGCGCGAGCCATGCGCGCGCCGATTTGAACGCCGTCGCGCCGCGCCTCCGGGTCGAATTGGTCAAGGATCGCATCCTCCGCGCCGGTGAACAACTGGCGTCGCTGTGGCGGCTGGCCGACCTCGCTCATCCCGAGCGGCCCCTCAAACGCGGCTTCGCGCGGGTCACCAGCCGTGCCGGGAAAACTCTGTCGCGGGCCGCCGACGCCGTCGCCGAGCGGCTCCTGACCCTGCACTTCGCTGACGGCCAGGTCGAAGCCATCGCCGGGGAGAGCGCTCCCCCGGCCACACCGAAGCGGGTTGAGCGCCAACCAGCGCGTCCCTATCTCCCACCTCAGCCGGGCCTGTTCGACGAGCCCAAGGAGTGATCAAATGCTAATGAGGGGCGCCGGGAAAGTTGCCCGGCTGCAGTATCTGCCCAGTACCTTCCGGATGATCTCGGACGGCGATCACGTGATTTGCGCGGTGACCGGCGTCGCTATCCCTTTGCACGAGCTGCGCTACTGGAGCGTCGCGCGGCAGGAACCCTATGTCGATGCGGCCGCCAGCCTGCGCGCGGAGCAGAAAGCCGGCTGACCTAGCCGACTCGGCGGCCCTTAACCCCACGCTGTCCGTTGATGCGAACGAAGTAGCTACCCATCGGACCACGTTTGATCGAGATCTTCTGGCCGGACTTGGGATCCCTTAAGCTGATCGAAGTCTCTGTCGTCTCCCACACCGCATTGCCCTCGGTCAGAATGATTCGGAATTTGCCATAGCCGATCGAGCCTGCCGCTTTGATGGTGGTTTCGATCTCGTCGGCTACATCATTGGCACTCTCATCGCCGGCGAAGAAGGGTAGCTTGGGCATCGAAAATCCAAATAGCGAGCGGCGCGCCTGGCGCAGTTCGCCTCGATCGACGACGCTGACCTGGCCACTGCGGGCGGCGGCAACCAGCGTTGCTGATGTCTTGTCGAAGCAGGCAAGGCGCTGGGTAGGATCGGAAATCGTTCGGCATTGATCGAGGGCCGTGACCAACGGCGATTGCGGGGGCGGGGCTTTCGCGGCAGCAGATACGGCACCCAGCGCGGCGATTGCGGCGATTGAAATCATCCGAGTGGCAACGCGCATTTCCATTCTCCCTTGGGGCTGACCCCGCGCAATTCCTGACCAAGTTTGGCCGGAAAGCAACCTGTGCTCCAAATGCCACAGGCAGCCATGATTTGTGTTCGCTGGCCAACGTTCGATTGCTTTGAGGCCGCGCTTCACAATAGGTAGCCTGTGACAAGAGCCGGGGTCCGGCCGCAAAGTCATGGCCATGCGCCACGTGTATTCGAAGAGGGGAATAGAATGTCCAAGAGCTATCTCAAGGGGTCGCTGCTCGCGACGACGGTCATCGCCGGTTTCGCCATTGCAGTTCCGGCTTATGCGCAAGATGCGCCGCCTCCGCCCGCAACGACGGATGAGGGGACGACTGCCAACACCGGACCGGGCGCCCAGCCGGCCGAAGCCGTTCCCGCAGCTCAAGACGAAGGCGGCGAAATCGTCGTCACGGGTACACTCATTCGCAACCCGAACTTGACGTCGTCATCGCCGGTCGCGGTCATCGGACAGGAAGAAATCCAGCTTCGTCAGCCGACTTCGGCCGAACAAATTCTTCGCACCATTCCCGGCGTCACGCCGAGCCTCGGCCAAAACGTCAACAACGGCTCAAACGGTACGGCGCAAGTCGATCTTCGCGGCTTCGGCTCGAAGCGTAACCTGGTCATGCTCGATTCGACCCGCCTCGTTCCGGCCAACACGGGCGGCGTGTTCGACTTGAACAATATCCCGATCGCGCTGATCGACCGGGTCGACGTGCTGACGGGCGGCGCCTCGACGACCTACGGCGCGGACGCCGTGACCGGCGTGGTCAACTTCATCACCAAAAAGGATTTCGCCGGCGTCGATCTCCAGCTCAGCGAGAACATCACCGAGCGGGGTGACGCGAACGTCTTTCGTTCTGATCTGACCCTCGGCGCCAACTTTGACGATGGCCGCGGCAACGCCGTCCTCTCCGTCAGCTATATCGAATCCGATCCGCTTTACTTCGGCGACAGGCGGATCGGCGCGTGCGTGGTCAACTCATTCAGCGGTTTCTGCGGTGGCGACTCCGCGACCTCAAGTCCAACGGCGTTCCAGTTCACTGCAGAGCAGAACGCCCTGGCCGGGTTGCCGCCGGGCAACATTCAGACTCCGGTTGGAGCTAATGGACTGCTTGTTCCGCAATATTCGGTCTTCAACTTCAACCCGTACAATCTCTATCAAACCTTGTTCAAGCGCTACAATTCATATGGCGCGGCGCATTACGACGTCTCGGACAAGGTCTCGGTCTATGCCCGTGCGATCTTCTCCAAGAATTACACGAGCAGTATCGTCGCTCCGTCGGGTGTGTTTGGTGAAGGGCTGTTCGTTCCGGGCAACAATCCGTTCCTCTCGCCGACGGTTCGCGACCAGTTGTGCACCATCAACGGCATTGCGCTGGGCGCGGCTTGCAACACCAACCCGGCTATTCCGCTCGGTTATGTGTATCGCCGTACGACCGAGGTTGGCCCCCGCATCGACCAGCAAAACACCACCATGTTCGATTTCAAGGCGGGCGCGCAGTGGAACATTACGAACAGGATCAATTTCGACATCTATGGGGCCTACGGTGAATCCGCGATCCAGCAGCGCCGCCAGAATTACGTTCTGCGCACAACTCTGCAACAGGCATTGAACGCGGATAACACAACCACCTGCACCAATGTCTTATTCCCGGGCGCACCAGTGCCCGCCGGCTGCGTGCCTTTGGACCTGTTCGGACCTCCGGGCAGCATCACGCCCGCGATGGCACGATTCATCGGCGGCACGGAAAGCACCATCAACCGCGGAGCGACGCTTGCCCAGGTTCATGCCGTCGTGTCCGGCGACTTTGGCTGGACACTGCCTTGGGCGACGACACCCGTCGCATTCGCTCTCGGCGCGGAGCACCGCGACTACACCGCTTTCACCCGTCCGGACTTCCTGGCCCAGCAGGCGGGACAGCTCGGCGGCGCCGGCGGCGCGATCTTGCCGGTCGAGGGCGGCTATACTGCCGAGGACGCGTTTGCCGAGTTGATCCTTCCGATCGCGGCCGACCGTCCGTTCTTCCAGGAACTCCAGATCGAAGGCGGCTACCGCCGGTCGCATTATGTTGTGAATGCTCCGGGCCAGCCGACGTTCAGCGCCGATACCTACAAGATTGGCGGAACCTGGGCCCCGATCGATGCCGTCAAGTTCCGCGGCAACTGGCAACAGGCGGTGCGCGCGCCGAACATCTCCGAGCTGTTCGCTCCCGTGGTCACCGGCTTGACCGCGCTCTCTGCCGATCCGTGTTCGGGCGCGCAGACGGCGGGTCAGGTCACGGGGACCAATCCGCTCAACCCAAACCTCTTGGATCCGAATTTTGTCGCAGTCTGCCTGGCGCAGGGCGCATCGCCGGGGTCGATCGGTACCATCCCGCAGCCGACGGCGGGTCAGGCCAATGCCACCGGCGGCGGCAATCCGCTCTTGAAACCGGAAACTTCGCGCAGCTGGACGGTCGGCGTGGTGCTCTACCCGCGGTCGATCCTTCCGGGCTTCAACGCCACGCTCGATTATTACAATATCAAGATCAAGCAAGCGATTAACGCTCCACTGCCGGCCGACGTGATTAATGCCTGCTTCGCCAACATCACCGCGGCTTCGGCGACAAACCCGGCCTGTACGTCGATCCGTCGCAACCTGAAGAGCGGCGGCCTCAGCGGTTCGACCGCGAACGTTCAGGGACTTCCGGTGCCGCTGAGCAACTCGGGTAGGTTGGAAACCGATGGCTTCGATCTCACGGCCAATTATCGCCGTAGCCTCGGGTTCGCCGACCTCATCTTGAACTTTAACGGCAACTACACACGGACGGCGAAGTTCTTTGCTTCCGACAGCATAACGACGGCGCCGAACTGCCCGGGCTTGTACAGTGCCAACTGCGGTATCGCATTGGGTCAGCTCCAGCCGAAATGGAGCTGGAACCAGCGGACCACGCTGTCCTTCAAGCCAGTCGATGTGTCGCTGTTGTGGCGTCACCTCGGCAGCTTCAACTATGAGTTCGCCGATGTTGCCGGCAAGACATTGTGCGATCCGACCAAAGGCTGCACCGGCGTGATCCGCGGTGGCTCGTTCGCTGGCGCGCCGTTTAATCCCAACCACATTCCGGCGTTTGACTATTTCGATATGACGGCCCGGTTCTCGATCACGGATCATTTCGACCTGACCTTGTCGGCCTTCAATCTCTTCGACAAGCAGCCGCCGATTGTCGGCAACCAGGCCGGCACGACCACCGCTGGTAGCGGCAACACCTTCCCGTCGACTTACGACGCGTTGGGCCGCCGTTACGGTGCTGCGGTACGGGTCAAGTTCTAGACTTCGGTCTAAGCTAGCCAATTAAGGGCGGGCCTTCGGGTCCGCCCTTTTTTTTAGATCAGCGATGCCGGCAGCTCGAGCGGGATGCTCGCGGTCTGGGCGACAATCTTCGCCCACGCTTCCACCTTGATAATCTCGTCCCCATAGCTTGCGCTGGCTGCCGCATAGTCCGCTTCTCGGGCCGCTCGGTCGTAGGTCCCGCCGTCCTTGGAGTTGCGTTGCATCGGGCCCGTCTGAGCAAACTCGAGCTGACTGCCGCTGAATTCGAGACCAAACAGCTTTGCCGCCGCGCGGAGCGACTCGGTTGGCTCATCCAGGAAACGCTTGCTATCGATCGTCCGGACACGGTTGGGGACTGCCGCGGCCAACTCGGCAAAAAGGGCTTGTTGCCCAAGCCAGGCGCTGGCCGCGATTTGCAAGTCGGTTTGCCCGAAAAACTGCTCGTCGCTGAAACCGAGTCGCTGCATCCGTGATTCGGTCCGCATCGACAGGAACAACTCGCGCGCCCAAAGTCGGCCGTCGATACCTTTCTTGGCGATCGAGGTCAGGAAATCGCGCAGCGGCGCATGCATCAGAATAGCCGCCGATGCCGGTCGCAACCGCAGCATGGCCATGGCCAGGCCATTGACCACCGTCGACGGTTTGACGATCGCCGCTTTGTCGCCGTCAAATGGCCGCGACAGCAAAGCAAGACTGTCATTGAGCAATTGCCCCACTGGAGCTGGCGCCGCGCCCCGCTTCCGCCATCCGATGACGTCGTTCAGAATCATCGGCTCGCTGAACGTCGTCGCCAGCCCGGGTTGGTCAAAGCAGCTGGAAAACAAGGTCGAACAACAAAAACCTGAGTGAAAAACGAAGTGAATCGGTGCGGTGGCGGGCGCGACCTGCCCGAGGCTCGCGCGCGATGCCGCCGCGAACGGCTTGGCGGGAAGATATTGGTCGGTCAGGAACGGAACCGAAGCCCGCGTTGCCCGGTCATATTCGACAAACCGTATTTGGTCGCTGCTCTCGTCATAACGATGCGCAAGCCACTGCGGTCCAAGCCTGTGGTTCGTATCAATGGCCAAAATAAACTCCTTGCACCGATTACGGCTGCCGCGCTTGCGCGTCCCCACCCCTTGTGATTATCCCGCAGGATGGCGGAAGCGGCATTGGAAATACAGAGCAAGCTAATGGCGGCCGCCAGCGCACGGCAACGCGGCGAACTACAAGAAGAGCTGCGCCAGCTTGATCAAGCGCTGTCATTGGGCCCCGACAACCCGATTGCCCTCAATGCCCGCGGCATGCGCGCCCTGGCCGATCAGCAACCGGCGGCAGCGGCCCAATTCTTCGCCAGGGCAACGGAAGCTGAGCCACGTGAGGCCACGTTGTGGATGAATCTCGCCACCGCTGGCCGCGCGCAGGCCGACGCCGACGCAGAACGTCGGGCGCTCGACCGGGCGCTCGAACTGGACCGGTTCCACTTTATGGCGCTGCTGCGCAAGGCCGAGCTTGAGGAACGTTGCGGCCGCACCCGCGAAGCGGTGCTGGGCTGGAACGCGGTCGTCCAGGTGGCCGCATCAATCGTCGATCGACCGCCGATGATGGACGAGGCGATTCGTCGCGGCCAAGCCTATCTCGCCGCGCAGGTGGTTGACTTGGCCGCGAATCTCGACCGCGAGTTCGGCGCGGATCGCGCGGCTGATCCGGACCTGCGCCGGTTTAACGCGTGCATGGACCATTTGCTTGGCCGGCGCGCCATCTACCGCAATGAATGCCAGGGCATTCAATATCCGTTCCTTCCCGCCGACGAGTTCTTCGACAAGCGCCTGATGCCCTGGCTCGCCGATGTCGAGCGCCACACCGACGCCATTCGCGACGAAGCCCTGGCGCTGCTGGAGTCACCCGGCGAGGCGCTGCGGCCTTATATCCGCATGGACAAGGGGATGCCCGAGAACAAATGGACGGCGCTCGATCAGTCGCTCGATTGGGGCGCCTGTTTCCTGTGGGAATATGGCGAGCCGAACCCGGCGGTGCTCGATCGCTGTCCTGCCACCGCCGCGGCGCTCAAGCTCGCGCCTCAGAACCGCATCCCGGGGAAAGCGCCTTCCGCATTCTTTTCGATCCTCAAGCCCGGGGCGCACATTCCCCCGCACATCGGGGTGACCAACACACGCGCCATCATCCATCTGCCGTTGGTCGTCCCCAAGGGGTGCTGGCTCCGCGTTGGCGGAGAGCGCCGCGAATGGGTCGAAGGCGAGGCGCTGGCATTCGACGATACCATCGAGCATGAGGCCGAAAACCCGACCTCGGAGCGCCGGATCGTGCTGATTTTCGATGTCTGGAACCCGCACTTGACGACCGCGGAGCAGGACCTGCTGATCCGTTTTTACAGCTTGCAGCAGGATTGACTGGGCTAGACCTCGAGCAGGCCCATCGCGATTAGCTTCTGACGCGCTGCTGCAAGTTCGATCGCATAATTGCGCCACCGTCCTGACGAGCCCGTGTGCAGGGCCTTGCGGGCCTGCCAATTGCTCGCTGTCCGAACGATCGCCGACCCTGCGTCGGGGTCGAGACATGAATCGTCCCAGGCAAGCCCGAGAAACGCCAACAGGCCCTCTAGAACCGGCCGCGGCTCGGCGACCAGTCGATCATAATCCACGGTGTGGATATCGCCGCCGTACAACTGCTGCCAATGGCGCATCAGCCGGCGGTATTGGCCGTAATAATGGACGATATCGTCGAGCCGCTCGCTGTAGCGAATCGTGTCGGCAAAATAGAGGAAAAGGACCGACAGGAAATTGTCGAGCGGATGGCGGACCGTGAGGACGATACGCGCATTGGGGAACAGCGCCTTGATGAGCCCGATGTGCAGGAAATTGTCCGGCCGTTTGTCCGTAGCCCGCTTCGCGTCTGGATAGAGGCGATGCAATTGCTGCAGATATTTATCGCGCAGTACGTGCAATCGCTCTGACGAAGCCTGGCCCAGTGCTTGAGGGTAGGGATGCAGATCCTCGGCAACTATCGCTGGAATGAACTCGAGTTCGCCGCCCGCTGTAATGGCCGGATGCCGGCCAAGCAGCTGCTCAACCAGGGTCGAGCCCGAGCGGAACATGCCGCAAATGAAAATCGGACTGCGCTCGGCCGGAAGGGCATCGTCGGATTGCGGCGGCGGCAATGCGATGAGCGCGTCAACCAGTCGCTCCTGGGCAAGCGGATCGTAGCACATATTTGCCGGCCGAACGCTGGCGCCGATTCGGTTGGCGTCGATAATCGCCTGAAATGCCAGCGGAAACATCCCTGCCGCATCAAGCGCGTTGCCCAGCGCGAAATGGATTTCGGCGGCATCTTCTGCCCGGTACGAACCCTTCCCAAGCGCGGTCCTGAGCAAAGTAACGGCCCGCTCCGGTTCCCCTTGGTGGACATCGATCGCGGCCAGCCGCGCCACGGCCCGACCGTTATCCGGCGCGGCCTGCAAGGCTTTTTGATAAGCATCGCGAGCCGCGCCGCTGTCGCCGAGATCCTCGTATAAATTGCCCAGGTTGAGCCACGCCGACACGGCGTTGGGATTGGCCGCCACGGCCAGGCGAAGCTCCGCCGCCGCGTCGCTCGCCCTGTGGAGATATTCCGAAAGGATCACCGCGCGGTTGAGATGCACCTCTTCCGGGCTGGCCACGCCGCGGTTCAGAGCTTCGCCATATGCCTCAAGCGCCGTTTCATATTGCCGCGCCATGCGCCGCGAATAGCCAAGGTTGAACCAGCTATTGGCATCGTCGGGCCGAAGCTGGGTCATCTGCTGGAAGAGTTCCGCGGCCTCGGCGGCGCGCCCCTGGCGAAGGCACTGGACTGCCCCGGCACTCAGTGCCTGCCAATCCTGGTTCATCGTTTTCACGCGGTCCTTCGTTTCCCGAGAGGTCGGAATAGGCGCCAACCTTTGCGCTCGTCCACTTTAGAGTGCCGTCAGCGCGGCCTGCAGCGGCCCCAGATGGCTGGCGTAGTTCCGCCAGCGGCCCGACGAGCGCTTGTACAAAGGTTCACGCACTTGCCACACGCTGGCGGTCCGCACCGCCCGCCCCGGGCGATTGAATTCGAGGCAGCCTGCGTCCCAATCGAGGCCACAAAATTCGAGCAGCTCGCGGACAACCACGTCGGGATTATCGACCAAGGCATCGTAATCGACATCGAGAATGTCGTCGCCATAAAGCGATTTCCAATGCGCCATTAGCCGGCGGTATTGGCTGTACCAGTGCGCCGCATCCTCGAGGTCGAGCGCGTAGGACATTCCGGGATCGAGGTGGAGGAAATACATCGACAGCAAATTGTCGGCCGGGTTGCGGCATGTGTGGACGATCCTGGCGTTGGGAAAAATGGTCTTGATGAGGCCGATGTGCAGGAAGTTATCCGGACGCTTGTCCGTGACGATTTGCTCCGGTCCCGGTTGGGCAGGCAGGCCGCCGAGGTAGAAATCTCGCCATTGCGCGATGGTGTTCGCATCGGCCGTCGCGACCGACCGGGGATAGTCCGCGATGCCGGCGACCAGCGTTGGCAAAAGGTCGAGCTCGCCGCCGGCGGTGACGCGGCCGTGGCCAGCCAGGATTTGTTCGACGAGGGTCGATCCGGAGCGATACAGTCCGCAGATGAAGATGGGGGCAGGGGCGGCTCCGTCGGCGAGTTTCGGGCGGTCGAAGGTTTCGATCAACCGGTCGATCAAACCTTCCTGCGCGGCGCGATTGTAATGCGCTTTCGATCCAGCGGCGGCGCGACTTGCCGCGTTGGCTGCGACAGCGGTGGCGAATGCATCGTCATATTGCCCGGCCGCGTCGAGAATCGCCGCCCGCGCGAAGCCGAGGCCGGCCTGCTGCGACGCGGTCGCGCCGGGCTGCTCGATCGCGCTGCGCAACCGCGCTTCGAGTTCGTGATCAAGCTCGGGGGACAGCGATGCGGTCGCCAGCCGAGCAAGCGCGAGCGTGTTGCCGGGCTCGATGTCCAATACGCGGATGTACGCGTCGCGGGCCGGATCCCGTTCGCCGAGATCTTCACACACATTGCCGAGATTGAGCAAAGCCTGGACGTAACGCGGGTTGCGATCTAGCGCGGTCCGTAACTCGCGCTGCGCGTCGAGAGGGCGATGCAGATAATCCGAGTAGATCGCCGCCCGATTGAGGTGGACCTCTTCGGGCTTGGCGACATGGTGATCGAGCGCTTGCTGGTAGGCGGCGAGCGCGTCCTCGAACGCGCGGGCCTGGCGTTGCAGCCAGCCCAGATTGTA
Source organism: Sphingomonas sp. (assembly GCF_031361285.1). Lineage (GTDB taxonomy): Bacteria > Pseudomonadota > Alphaproteobacteria > Sphingomonadales > Sphingomonadaceae > Sphingomicrobium. Next base: position 1,733 of record NZ_JANMCO010000103.1, on the reverse strand, counting down.
CCAGCTGTCGGGCAGGTCAGGCTTGGCCGCGAGCAACATCTTGTAGGCGGCAATCGCCTCGATGACGCGGCCGGCGGCGCGCAGCCGCGATGCCTCCTGAAGCAGTGCCTGCCAATGCTCCTGTTTCACGCTTGCTTCGCGACCAGGGTCAGCTTGAGTTGACCGTCGCCTTCGTCGACGCGGACGGTCGCGCCGTCGGGGATTTCCCCGGCGAGGATCTTGTCGGCGAGCGGGTCCTGAAGGTGCTTTTGCACCGCGCGTTTCAACGGCCGCGCGCCATACACTGGATCGTAGCCGACCCGGCCCAACCAGGCGCGAGCGCCGGCGGTCAACTCCAGCGTCACCTTGCGGTCGTCGAGCAGCTGCTGCAGCCGTGCCACCTGAATATCGACAATCGGGCCCATGTGCCCGGCGGACAGCCGGTGGAACAGGATGATCTCGTCGAGGCGATTGAGGAATTCCGGCCGGAAATGGCCGCGCACGACGTCCATCACCTGGCTTTCGACCTTGGCTACATCCTCGTCCTCGCCCAGCGACGCCATATACTGGCTGCCAAGGTTCGACGTCAGTATGATGATGGTGTTGGTGAAATCGACCGTGCGCCCCTGGCCGTCAGTCAAGCGGCCGTCATCGAGCACTTGCAATAGGACGTTGAATACGTCGCCGTGGGCTTTCTCGACCTCGTCGAACAACACCACTTGATAGGGGCGGCGGCGGACGGCCTCGGTCAGCGCCCCGCCTTCTTCATAACCGACATAGCCGGGGGGCGCCCCGATCAGCCGCGCGACCGCGTGCTTTTCCATATATTCCGACATGTCGATGCGGACCATTGCCGAAGAATCGTCGAACAGGAATTCGGCCAGCGCTTTGGTCAGCTCGGTCTTGCCGACACCGGTCGGGCCAAGGAACAGGAATGATCCGAGTGGTCGGTTGGGGTCCTGCAGGCCGGCCCGCGCGCGCCGGACAGCCGACGAAACGGCTTTCACCGCTTCTTCCTGGCCGATCACCCGGGCGCCGATGGTCGTTTCCATCTGCAGCAATTTTTCGCGTTCGCCCTCCATCATCCGCTCGACCGGAATCCCGGTCCAGCGGCTGACGACTGCGGCGATATCCTGGTCGGTCACTTCTTCGCGCAGCATCGCGCCGTGGGTCGCCGCCTCGGCCTCGGCGAGCTGTTTTTCGAGTTCGGGGATGCGCCCGTACTGGAGCTCACCGGCGCGCGCGAGATCGCCGCCGCGCTGCGCCTGCTCCAATTCGAGCCGCGCCTGGTCAAGCTGTTCCTTGAGCTTGGCCGCGGCGCCGATCTTGTCCTTTTCGGCCTGCCAGCGCTGGGTGATCTCGGCCGACTGCTGCTCAAGATTGGCGAGCTCCGCCTCGAGCTTGGCCAGCCGCTCCTGGCTCGGCTTGTCGCTCTCTTTCTTCAGCGCCTCACGCTCGATCTTCAGTTGCATGATCCGCCGGTCGAGATTTTCAATTTCCTCGGGCTTGGATTCGACCTCCATGCGGATGCGGCTGGCGGCTTCGTCCATCAGGTCGATCGCTTTGTCGGGCAGGAAGCGATCGGCGATGTAGCGGTTGGACAGCATCGCCGCGGCGACGATCGCGGCATCGGTAATCCGCACGCCGTGGTGGAGCTCATATTTCTCCTTGAGGCCGCGCAGGATCGAGATGGTGTCGGGGACCGTCGGTTCGCCGATGAACACCGGCTGGAAACGCCGCTCGAGCGCCGCGTC
>NZ_JANMCO010000086.1:0-18975 GCF_031361285.1 Sphingomonas sp. | reverse complement strand
GATGGGGGCGAAATAGGATCGACGAGTGCAATAAAGGCCTGATTGCCGGCCGGCCTGAATGAGCCGTAAAACCGTTCATCACCACAAGTGCTAACGATAACGAAGCACTCGCAATTGCTGCGTAACTGACGGCCTAACGGCCTAGGTTACAAGGACAAAAGCGCGGTTGGACCCCACCGGGCAACAGAAGGGGATTCCAGCGGCCTCCAGGGGAGCCGGGCAACAGAATCCCCTGGACCTTTGCTCGACAGCGCGAGGCACCGGGCAACAGAAGCCTCCCACTTTCGTCGATTGGTCGAACCCGCCTTGCAAGCCAAGCGCGCTCATCGCATTGCGCCGTCGCCTATGAGGGGGATTTGCCAATGTTGAGCCGTCGACTTTCCATTCTGCTGCTTGCCGCCTGCGCTCCAGGCGCGTTGCACGCCGCGCCAGTGGCCAAGGACCAGCTGATGGTCCCGCCGGCCAACGCCGACCATTTCGTCGTCATCTCGGAAGCCGGCAAGCATGGCGACGAATGGCGGTGGACGCTGCCCGACGGCAGCATTGCTTATCGCGAGTCGATCCTACTGCGCGGCCTGGTATTCGAGCAGGACGAAGTGGTTAAGCTTGGCCAGGATGGTACGCCGACCAAGATTATTGTGCGCGGCGTCACTCCGGGCGGCGATTCAGCGGAGATATTCGCGATCGACGCGGCGGTCGCCCACTGGAAGAGCCCGGTCGACCAGGGTGAGGCGGCTCATTCCGCGCCGACCTTTTATATCAGCAACGGCGGGACGTTCCTTGCCAACGACACCTTGCTGCCGGCGCTGCTCGTAGCGGGAACCAGCGGGCTCAACCTGTTGCCATCGGGGCATGGTACATTGGAGCCGTCGCGGACCCTGACCGTCACCGGGCCGGCGGGCCCGAAGACGATCAAACTCTATTTCATCAAAGGCATCCAGCAGAGCCCGCAGCCGTACTGGCTCGATGACAGCGGCAAATTGTTCGGCGCTGTGGGCGGGCTGGGTCTGCTTCCCGCCGGCTATGAGGACAATCTCAAGGCGATCATCAAGGCCCAGGACGAAGGCATCGCCGAGCTCGCGCCAGCGGTCGCCAGTGCCTTCCTGACCGACGACGCGCGCCGGCCGGTGCTGTTCCGAAATGTTCGGATGTACGATGCCGATGCGCAGCGATTCCTGGCCGGCCAGGACGTTTATGTCGAGCGTGGCAAGATCCTGCGGGTCGGGCCGACGCGCCGCGGCGCGGCGCCGACTGGCGCGCGGGTCATCGACGGCAAGGGTAAGACGCTGGTCCCGGGGCTGTGGGATAGCCACATGCACATGCCCGACGACTTCACCGCGCTGGCCGAAGTGGCGATTGGCGTGACGTCGTTCCGCAATCCGGGCGGGTCGATCGAGCTGGCCCAATCGCAGACCCAGCGCCGGGTCCAGGGCACGTTGCTGGCGCCCGAAGGCTTCACCTCGGTAATCGTCGACGGCAAGGGACCGTTGGCCGCGCAGGGCAGCATTACGGTGTCCAGCCTCGCCGAGACCATCGCCGCAGTTCACAAGATCAAGGACGCCGGGATGACGGCGATCAAATTCTACACCTCGATGACCCCCGCCTGGATCGCTCCAGCGGCCGCCGAAGCGCACAAATTGGGCCTGCACGTCCACGGCCACATCCCGGCGGGGATGCGGACGCTCGACGCGATCAACGCCGGCTATGACGAGATTACCCACATCTATTTCGCCACCATGCAGGCGATGCCGGCGGAGGTGGTGGCCAAGTCGAACGGGCTGATGCGGCTGCTCGGCCCGGGCAAATATTTTAAGGATGTCGATTTCAATGCCGAGCCGACCAAAACCGTGATCGCGACCATGGCCAAGCGCCACATTGCGCTCGACCCGACATTGGTGGTGGTTGAGAGCGTGTATATGGCGAGGCCAGGGACGCTTGGCGCGGCGTACCGGGCTTATGCCGGCACCCTGCCGCCAGCTACCGAACGCGGGTTCAAGGGTGGGCCCTTGCCCTTGCCCGAAGGCACCACGCCGGCCGACACGGCGGCGAGCTTCCACCACATGCTCAATTACGTGAACGTGCTGCGCAAGGCCGGCGTGCCGATTGTCGCCGGGACCGACGGCACCGGGCTCGAGCTGGTCCGCGAGCTCGAGCTGTACGTCGAAGGCGGCATGACGCCGGCACAGGCGCTGGCGACCGCGACCATCGGCGCCGCCAAGAATGTTCATGTCGACGACCGCACCGGATCGATCAAGGTTGGCAAGGAGGCCGATTTGCTGCTGGTCGACGGTGACCCGTCGAAGCACATCGGCGACCTGCGCCATGTCGACCAGGTGATGCTCGACGGGGCGCTGCTCGACGGCGATGCGCTGCGCGCCGCGTCGGGATTCAGCGGGCGGCCCAAGTAAAAAAGGCCGAAATGATTCCCTAGTCGGCGACAGATTCGCTTATGGTCGGGCAAGGCCGGGCCGACGCAGGGGGATCTATGTGCGCATGGAAGATGCTGATCGCGGCGGCGGCGCTGCTGTTGACCGGATGCCTGTGGACTCCGGGCAAGTTCGTTTCGGAGTTGGCGCTGCACAAAGGCGGTGCGTTCGTGCTCGATTATCGCGGCGAAATCATCTTGCAGTTGCCGGACGACAAGGATCAACCATCACCGCCGTGGAGTCCGACGATCGCGCGCTGCTACAAGGATGGGCGGACCAGGACGACCATCGACGACGCGCCGGCGAGCAGCGGTCCGAGTTCGACATCCGGGACCGACGGAGATGCCCGGCCTTGCACGCCAGCCGAACTCGCCAGACTCAAGAAGAGTTATGACCAGCAAATCGCCGACCAAGCCGGCAAACGCGGTGAAAAGGCCGAGCAAATGGCGAAAATCTTCGGCCTGCCCGGCGCCGACGATGAGTCCAACCGCCGCTTCGCCGCCAACTTGCTGAAATATAAGGGGTGGCGGTCCGCGACCTATCGCGGGAAGGGCGTGTTCGACGTCGTCTATCATTTCGAGGGACGCGCCGACCAGGACTTTGCCTTCCCGATGATTCCGGATTCCGATCTCCTCCTGCCGTTCATCGCCATCCGCCGCCGAAACGACGGCGCGGTGCTGGTGACGGCGCCGGCCTTGACTGGCGGGTCTGGACCATTCGGAGCGCGGTCGATGGCCGCCGGCCTGCCCGATTCCGGCGACGGCCCAAAATCGCGCGCCGAAGGGCGCTTCACGGTAACCACCGACGCCGAGATCCTGACCAACAACAGCGAAGACGGGCCGAAGGCGGTAAAAATCGCGGGAGGGGCCGGCAAGCAGCTTCGCTGGGACGTCGGGCCGGGTTCCAAGAAAATACCGGAGACTCTCGTCCGGCTTTAGGGCCGACGTTTCAGCTCGTCGCGGATCTCGGTGAGGAGGTCGACTTCGCTCGGACCGGCGGGCGCATCGGCGGGCTTTTTGATCATCTTGGTGGCCCAACGTACGAGCATGAAAACCACGAAAGCGAGGATCATGAAGTTGATCGCGACGGTTAGGAACTGGCCCCAGCCGAGCACCGCGACACCGGCCTTCTTCAAGTCCGCGTAGCTGGCCAGGCTGCCGGCATAATCGTCGGGAACCGGGCCGAGGATGACGAAGTGGTTGGCGAAATCCAGCCCGCCGAACAGCGCGCCGACAATCGGCATGATGATGTCGCCGGTCAGGCTGGTCGTGATGGTGGCGAACGCAGCGCCGATAATCACCGCCACGGCGAGGTCGAGGACATTGCCCCGGGCGACGAAATCGCGAAATTCCTTGAGCATCACGGTCCCCCTTGGTGCGTTCTGCCGCAGTTTACGCGCTTCACCGCCGATTGAAAGCGAGGCCCGATTGAAAGCGGCCATGCGCCACTCTACCTATCCAGCCACGTGCCGTAATTTGGGGATGACTGACATGACCGCACTTCGTCGATTTGGTTTGCTTGCACCACTCGCCGCATTGAGCCTCGCCGGCTGCGGGCTCAACAGCGTTCCGACCGCCGAAGAGAATGTCAACGCGAAGTGGGGCCAGGTTCAGAGCGAATATCAGCGCCGCGCCGACCTCATTCCGAACCTGGTCTCGACAGTCAAAGGTTATGCCAAGCAAGAGAGCACGGTGCTGATCGAAGTCACGCAGGCGCGCGCCAACGCCGGCCGCGTCCAGCTGAGCGCTGCCGATCTCAACGATCCCGCCAAGGTGCGCGCATTCAATGAGGCGCAAAATCGGGTGACCCAGGCGATCATTCCGCTGCAGCGGCTGCAGGAGGCCTATCCGGACCTCAAATCCAACCAGAATTTCCTCACCCTGCAGTCGCAGATCGAGGGCACCGAAAATTCGATCCTCGTCGCGCGCAAGGATTATAATGAGGCGGTGCAGGCCTATAACACCCGCATCCGCACGTTCCCCGACGCGATCGGCGCCAAGATTTTCTACGGCGCCAAGCCCAAGGTGCCCTTTGAAGCCGCCGTCGGAGCGCAAACCGCGCCGAAGGTCGACTTCGGGAACGCCGGCTGATCCGTCGATTTGCATTGGCTGCTGCGCTTGCGATCGCAGTTGCCGGTTGCGGTCGAGGCACGGTGCCTGCCGGCAACTCCGTGCTCGACGTCGGCATGCTGCGTGTCCAGGACCGAGCTGGAATTCTGTCCGCGGCCGAAGAAGTCGAAGTGGCTCGCCAATCAGAGGCGCTTGAAAAAGCGACAAGTGATCAGTTGATTGTCGTAACCGCGCCGACACTTGGAGGTCAGGACATCGCTAAGTACAGCACGGCCCTTGGAAATCGAATGGGGATTGGCCAGGCGGACAAGGATAATGGCGTGCTGCTAGTGGTCGCCCCCAATGAGAAGAAAGTCAGGATTGCAGTCGGATTGGGGCTCGAGGGGTTGTTGACGGACCAAAGATCAGCTCAAATTGTCGCGCACATGCTTCCACACTTCCGTTCCGGTGATCAGGCGGGCGCCATCGACATCGGCGTGCGTGAAATCGACACCGTGTTGCGCTCCGACCGTCGGCGGCCCCAATATCTGCTGAAGAAAGCTGCATGATGGGAAGACTACTCGCATTCTTCCTGTGCTTGGCCGCCACGCTGGCCTCTCCCGCTGTCGCGCAGACGTTTCCGCCGCTGACCGGCCGCGTCGTCGATCAAGCGGGGCTGCTGCGGCCGGAGCAGGTGCTCGACCTCACCAGCAAGTCGGAGGCGCTCGAGAAGCAGACTGGGCGGCAGTTCGTCGTCGCCACGGTCAAGAGCCTCGAGGGGCGAACGATCGAGGACTACGGCTATCGGCTCGGCCGCACCTGGGGCATCGGCCAGAAGGGCAAGGACGACGGCGTCATCCTGCTGGTCGCGCCCAATGAGAAAAAGGTGCGGATCGAGACCGGCTATCGCGCCCGGGTGTTCCTGACCGACGCGGTGTCGAGCGTAATCATTCGCGAGTCGATCCTGCCGCGCTTCAAGGCTGGCGACTTCGGTGGCGGGATTTCGGCCGGCGCCGACCAGATCGTCAAGGTGATGAGCCTGTCGCCGGCCGACGCGCAGCGCAACGCGGCGGAAGCGAACCAGCGCGAAGCGGCGCGGGCGAATGCCGGATCGGCCATCCTGCCCGGATTTTTCTGGGTGATGATTATTGCCTTTGTGCTGCTGTCGATGTTCCGCCGGGTTGCTGGCCGGCGGTATCGTGGGCGAAAGGGCGGCATCAGCCCGTGGGTCGTATTGTGGGGCCTGAATGAATTGAGCAATTCCCGCCGCGGCGGTTGGGGTGGTGGCTCCGGCTGGGGAGGCGGTGGCGGTTTCGGCGGAGGTGGTGGGTTCTCGGGTGGTGGCGGCTCGTTCGGCGGCGGCGGCGCATCGGGCGGATGGTAATGTCGCGCCTGAGCGAAGCCGACCACGCCAAGGTCAGCGCGGCGATCTCCGCGGCGGAAGCGCAGAGCAACGGCGAGATCGTCGCGGTCGCGACCGACCTTAGCGATCCTTATCACGACGTCGCTTTGCACTGGGCGGTAATCGTACTAATTGCGGTTTTGGCATGGGCCGCGGCCTTTCCGGCATGGCTGATATGGTGGTTCGACACGCTGATGGGCGGCTGGCGGCCGGAGCCGACGCTGCGCGAGCTGCTGACCTTTCTGCTGGTGCTGGTGGTGCTCAAATTCACCGCAGTGCTGCTGATTTTGAAATATATGCCGCTGCGTCTGGCGCTAACGCCGGGCGCGACCAAGCACCGCCGGGTCCGGCGGCGGGCGGTGACCGTATTCAAGGCCGCGGCGGAACGGCGCACGGTCGGGCGGACCGGGGTCCTCATCTATTTGTCGATGGGCGAGCGGCGGGCCGAGATCGTCGCTGACGAAGCGATCCTCGCCGTAACTGACGAGCATGTCTGGGGCGGGGCGATGGAAGCGCTGCTGCTCGAAGTGCGCGCGGGGCGGCCGGCCGAGGGCATCGCCGCCGCGATCGGACAAGTCGGCGAAGTGCTGCATGAGCATTTCCCGCGCTCGGCGACCGACACCAACGAGATTCCCGACAAATTGATCGAACTTTGAGCGACGAACTCGAGGCCCCGGCCAAGATCATGTGGCAGGGCAAATATATCCGTGCGTTGACGCGCGGGCGGTGGGAATATGTCAGCCGCGTCGGCGACGTCCGAGCGGTTGTCATCTTCGCCGAATTCGAAGGCAAAGTGATCCTGATCGACCAGACGCGGGTCGCGCTGGGCGGCCGCTGCCTCGAGCTGCCGGCGGGATTGGTTGGCGACGAGGACCCGGGCGCGACCATTGAGGACACGGCGGTCAAGGAGCTCGAGGAGGAGGCCAGCTTTACCGCGAGCAGCGTCGAGCGGCTGGGCGATTTCCATGCGTCGCCGGGGATGCTGTCGGAGGGCTTCACCTTGGTGCGCGCCCATGGCGTGCGGCCGACTGGCGTCGCCCATGAAGAGGATATCGTCGTCCATTTGGTGCCGCGCGCCGACATCCCGGCGTTCATCGAGCAGAAGCGTGCGGAAGGCTTTGCGATCGACGTCAAGCTGCTGATTTTCCTAAACTTCTAGGACTCATCGTCCGCTTGCGGGACGATAGCCGCCGTTGGTCGAACATGGGCTTGCGGCGCGGGCTGCGTTCGCTACGCGCGTGCTCGACAATTTTGCCGGGGAGTTGGTTGATGAAGCGGATGGTGTTGGCGACCGGGGCCTTGATGGCGCTTGGCGGATGCGCGACTGGGAAGCCTTATTCGGGCGTCGAGGCCGGGCCGGCTTTGGTCGCCGAGAGTCCGGCGCCGGCCGTTGCGCCTGTTACCATCCCGATGCCCGACAACGTCCTGCTCGCCGACTGGAGCGGCCCTTATGGCGGCGTGCCGCCGTGGGACCGGGTCAAGCCGTCGCAATTCCCCGAAGCGCTGCAATTCGCGGTTGAGGAGCAGCGGCGCGAGATCGCCGCGATCGCCGACAATGCCGAAGCGCCGACCTTCGACAATAGCATCGTCGCGCTCGAAAAGGCCGGGCAGCGGCTCAACCGGGTCGGGACGATCTACGGCCTCTATTCCAACAATCTGTCGTCGCCGGAATTCCAGAAGATCCGCGAAGAGTGGGATCCCAAACTGTCCGCGGCGAGCGATGAGGTGACGCTCAACCCCAAGCTCTTCCAGCGCATCAAGGCGGTCTACGACACGCGGGCTGGCCTGGGGCTCGACGCCAAGCAGCTGCGGCTGGTCGAGAAGATTTACGAAGGCTACGTCCGCAACGGCGCCAATCTGGCGCCGGCAGACAAGGAGCAACTGGCGACGATCAACCAGCAGCTCGCCCGCGCCTTCGGCAGTTTCAGCGACAAGCTTTTGGCCGACGAGGAAAAGCATACGGTCGCGACGGTCGCGGAATTGAATGGCCTGCCAAAGGACGTCCAGAGCGCCGCCAAGGCGGCCGCCGCCGAGCGCCACCTTGCCGCCGGCAGTTACGCGATCGTCAACACCCGTTCGTCCGTCGATCCGGTGCTGACCTACGCCGACAATCGCGCCTTGCGCGAGAAAGTGTGGCGCGAGTTCGTCAATCGCGGCGACAATGGCGACGCCAACGATACCAACGCGACCATCGCCCAGATCGTCGAGCTGCGCGCCGACCGGGCCCGACTGCTCGGTTTTTCGAGCCATGCTGCCTGGCGGATGCAGGACACCATGGCCAAGACCCCGGACAAGGCGATGGACCTGATGATGCGGGTGTGGCCGGCGGCCGTCGCCCGCGAAAAAGAAGAAGTCGCCGACATGGCCGCGCTGGCGCACAAGTCGGGATTCAAGGGCCGGATCGAGCCGTGGGACTATCTCTATTACGCGGAGAAGGTCCGCAAAGCGCGCTACGACCTCAGCCAGGAGGAATTAAAGCCCTATTTCCAGCTCGATAATATGATCCAGGCGATGTTCTGGTCGGCCGGTGAGCTCTACGGCTACGACTTCAAAGAGAATACTGGCACGGTTCCGGTCTTCCATCCCGACGTGCGCACCTTCGAAGTGACCGACCGCAAGGACGGCCATATCGTCGGCGAATATTATCTCGACACCTTTGCCCGCAGCGGCAAACGCTCGGGCGCCTGGCACGAGGCCTATCGGCCCCGCGCGCGCCTGCTCGGCGACACCATCGTGCTCAATTCCAACAACAATAATTTCACCAAGCCGGCGCCCGGCGAGCCGGTGCTGATCAGCCTCGACGACGCCAACACCATGTTCCACGAATTCGGCCACGCGCTGCACTATCTGACGCTCGACGTGAACTATCCGACCTTCGCCGGTTCACAGCGCGATTTCGTCGAATATCCGAGCCAGGTGAACGAGAATTGGCTGTTGACGCCGCAGGTGCTCAATCGGTTCGCCAAGCATTACCAAACCGGCCAGCCGATCCCGCAGGCACTGGTCGACAAGATCGAGAAAGCGAATAGGTTCAACCAGGGCTATGCGACGGTGTCCTATCTGTCGTCGGCGCTGGTTGACATGAAGCTCCACCTGAAGGCGGACGGGGTGGTCGATCCCGATGCGTTCGAGCGAGAAACGCTGGCCGAGCTTGGCATGCCGCGCGAGATGGTGATGCGCCACCGGCTGCCGCAATTCGGGCATTTGTTCCAGAGCGACAGTTACTCGGCCGGCTATTACTCTTACCTTTGGTCGGAGGTAATGGATGCCGACACTTGGGCAGCGTTCGAAGCCGCCGGCAACGTGTGGGACAAGACGATCGCAAGTCGTTTCAAGTCGATCATCTTGCAGACCGGCAACGAGACCGACCGCGCCGAGGCGTATCGCGCCTTCCGCGGCCGCGATCCGGACGTCACGGCACTGCTCAAGCGGCGGGGATTTCCAACCAACTGAGCTTGTCGGCGGGAGTGCGGCTCGCCTACAGGCTGACCATGCCAATCGCCGACGATTTCGACATTGATGATTTCGTCCGGCGAGTGCTGGCCGAGGATCTGGGGGCGGGCGGGGACGTCACGTCGAACGCAACCATCGCCGCCGACGCGCGATTTTCAGCCAGCATCAATTGCCGCGAAGCAATCGTTGTCGCTGGGCTCGATGTTGCGGCGGCGTTTTTTCGGACACTTGATCCTGAGGTTCAGACGAAAATATTGGTTGGTGACGGTCAGCCGGCGGGCGCGGGCACGGTGCTGATGCGTCTCGATGGCAAGGCGCGAGCGATGCTTGCCGCCGAGCGGTCGGCACTCAATACGCTGCAGCATCTGTCGGGCGTCGCGACGCTGACCCGGCGCTATGTCGACGCGATCGAAGGCACTAGCGCGACGCTGCTCGATACGCGCAAGACGGTCCCGGGCCTGCGCGTGCTCGACAAATATGCGGCGAGGATGGGCGGCGCGCACAACCACCGGATGCGGCTCGACGACGGACTGTTGATCAAGGACAATCATGTCGCGGTGTGCGGCGGCGTCGCGCCGGCGGTGCGCGCGGCACGAGCGGCGAACGTCGGCCTGCCGGTTCAGGTCGAGGTCGATCGCCTCGACCAGATTGAGCCCGCGCTCGCCGCCGGTGCCGACCGACTGTTGCTCGACAATATGGACGTCATGACGCTCAAGCGGGCGGTCTCTTTGGTTGCCGGGCGCGTCCCACTCGAAGCATCGGGCGGCGTCAATCTCGATACCATCCGCGGCATCGCCGAAACCGGCGTCGATTATATTTCCGTAGGCCGTCTCACGCAGTCGGCGCCAGCGGTCGACATTGGACTAGATTACACCTTGCGGCGGAGTGCCGAATAGGGACCGCCGCACAACATGGATTTATTTCGCATCTGACGCGTTCGACATTATATGACGCCTTAAGCGTTAGGAGAATTTCGTTGTTCAAGGGGCTCAAGCCCATCCTCTATGGCGGCCGCGAGGTCTGGCCGCTGATCGAAGGCGGCAAGGGCGTTAGCGCCACCAATCATGCCAGTTCCGGTGCCTGGGCGGCGGCCGGCGGCGTCGGCACCGTGTCCGCGGTCAACGCTGACAGTTACGATCCTGAAGGCCGGATTATTCCGCAGGTCTATAAGGCGCTGACCCGCCGCGAACGGCACGACGAACTGGTCCAGTATGCGATCGACGGCGCGGTGGCGCAAGTTGAGCGCGCATATGAAATCGCCGGCGGCCACGGCGCGATCAACATTAACGTGCTGTGGGAAATGGGCGGCGCCCAACGCGTCCTGCACGGTGTGCTTGAGCGCACCAAGGGGCTGGTTACCGGAGTCACATGCGGCGCCGGCATGCCGTATAAGCTGAGTGAGATCGCCGCTTCTTATGGCGTCAGTTATTTGCCGATCATCAGCTCGGCGCGGGCGTTTCGGGCCTTGTGGAAGCGCGCTTACTCCAAGGCCGCCGAATGGCTGGCGGCGGTGGTCTATGAGGACCCGTGGCTGGCCGGCGGGCACAACGGTCTCAGCAACGCCGAAGACCCGAGAAAACCACAAGATCCGTATCCGCGGGTCAAGGAATTGCGCGAAACGATGCGCGAGGGCGGCATTCCCGACAGCGTACCGATTGTCATGGCCGGCGGCGTGTGGCGGCTCGACGAGTGGGCGCACTGGATCGACAATCCCGAGCTTGGACAGATTGCCTTTCAGTTCGGGACGCGCCCACTGCTGACTCAGGAAAGCCCGATCCCGCCCGAGTGGAAGGCGCGGCTGATGACGCTGGAGGAAGGCGACATATTGCTCCACCGCTTCTCGCCGACCGGATTTTATTCGTCGGCGGTGCGCAACGCTTTCCTGCGCAATTTGGAGGAGCGCTCGCACCGCCAGATCGCGTTTACCAAGGAGCCCTTGGGCGATCATGCATTCGAGCTAGACGTCGGTCTGGCCGGCAAGCGCCATTATTGGGTGACCAAGGGTGATTTGCAGCACGCGCGCGAGTGGTATGCGGCTGGTTACACCGATGCATTGAAGACGCCCGACGAAACTTTGGTGTTCGTCGCCCCTGACGAGAAGAAGACCATTCGCACCGACCAGGCCGAGTGCATGGGTTGCCTGTCGCAGTGCGGCTTTTCGTCCTGGGCCGATCATGAGAAGAACAGCACCGGACGGCTCGCCGATCCGCGCAGCTTTTGCATCCAGAAGACGCTGCAGGAAATCGCTCACGGTGGGTCGACCGAGCAGAATCTGATGTTCGCCGGTCACTCGGCATTTCGCTTCCAGAGCGATCCGTTTTACTCGAACGGTTTCGTGCCGACCGTCAAGCAGCTCGTCGACCGGATCCTGACGGGAGCGTGATGCGCACCCTTGCCGCGGCTGCGCTGCTCTTGCTCGCGACCGCCGCGAGCGCGCAGGACAAAACCCCGCCATATTGGGCATCGATTGCCAGCGGCGAGGCGATGATGCGCACCGGGCCGGGGCGCAATTATCCCGGCACTTGGCTGTACAAGCGCCGCGACCTGCCGGTGCGGGTGGTCAAGACCTACCCCAACTGGCGGATGATCGAAGACCCGGACGGGACCAGAGGCTGGATGCTGGTGACGTTGCTCTCCGATCAGCGCACCGCGATCGTCAAGCCGGGTCCGCCGCGCGCGATCCACCTCGAAGCATCCGACTCGAGCCGCGTTCGGTACCGCGCCGAAGCTGGCGTCGTCGGCCGCATCGACAAGTGCGCTGGCGGTTGGTGCCACATCGCCATCGGCCAACGGCATGGCTTTATCGCACGAGGAGATGTTTGGGGCACCGACACAGGCGAGTCGCTCGACTAACTGATGCTAATTTACAACAAAGCCTAGCTCGTGCCGCAGTAACCAGCTTTCTTTCGTTGCCAACCGTTTATTGCGCTGCCAGTAATGCTTCCATCGAGGAACGGGTCTGCCGAGGCCTGTATCCACGGGGCAATTTTAACTGGCGCTGCGCTCGGCGGCGCTCGGAACAGGGAGTTTGATTATGGTTTCGTTGGCATCTCGCGCCCGCCTGCTGGGCACCGCCGCATTAGGTTTGGGTTTGGCGATGTTGGCAGCGCAGCCGGCCCAAGCGGCGTGCACCATCACCACGGTGACGAATCCAAACGACACCGTCGATTGCGCCACCAATACGACGACGACGAACACGACTGGCGCCGGTCCAACCGACCGGCACTATAGCGGTTTGGCCACTTATCCCTTGTTCACTAACGTTGCGACGGGTGTGCTGGTTGACGGCTATGGCCTGGCCATCACGTCGACTGGTGCCTTCTCCCTTACGGTGACCAACAACGGCGCGATTCAAGTTGATGCGACCCTCACGCCAACGGCCGGCGGCGGAGCCGCGTTGCAACTGAACACGGACAATTCACCGCTCATCTACAGCGGCACCGGCAGCATCAGCAATCTCGGCGTCGGCAACGGCCTTGGGGTCAACATCACCGGCACCGGCACTTTCCTGGGAACGATCGGCGGCAGCGTCAGTGCCGCCGCGGGTGACGCGATCAACATTGCCACCGCAGGCGTTGGCACGATCGACCTGACAACTGCCGGAGCGGTAAGCGCGATTGGCGGCAATGGCATTCAGACGTCGGCGACGACGGGCGCGACCACGATTACGGCTGGTGCTGCGGTCACCGCCGACCAGCAAGCGATTTTGGCGAATGCGACAACCGGCGATATCACCGTTAACATCGATGGTAATGTGTCGAGCACCACTCTTGGCGATGTCGTCGCAACCACCACTGACGGCATATCAATCGTCAACGTCTCGGCTGGTAATACAGTTGTCGGCACCACCGGCGACGTCATTAACTTCTATGGCACTGGCGCCAACGCCACGCTGAACAACAGCGGCACCATCGGCAACGCGACGAGCGGTCGGGCGGTCTTCACCTCCAGCACCAAGGGCGTCACCGTCAACAATCTGACGGGCGGCGTGATGAACGGCAATTATGACCTGTCGGACCTCAACGATACGATCAACAATACCGGAACACTCAATGTTCGTGGCATCAACAATTTCTACATTGGTACTGACGCGCTCAAGAACTTGGCTGGCGGCGTACTGAACATCGCCACGGGTTCGATTTTCGATGGACTTGAGACACTGTCGAACGCGGGAACGGAGAATTTGACCGGAACCGTCACCTTCACGGGTGTGGCAACCGCCGTATCCAATAAGGGCACCCTCAACACCACGGGCGCGACGACCTTGACGGGTCTCGGGACCTTCAACAATGCCGCTGCTGGAACGATTGTCCTGGCACCAGCGGTGTTCACGCTTACCGGCAACACCACCTTCACTAATGCGGGCAGGATCCGCGCCGAGGGCGGAGCGACCACCATTACGTCGGCAATCCCGCTCACCAACACTGGCATCATCGATCTGCAAGATGGCGCGGTTGGCGACGTTCTCACCATCACCAACAACTATAATGCGGGCGCCAACGCCCGGCTGGCGCTGGATATTGGCAATACGTCGGCCGACATTTTGGCGGTCAATGGCAACGTCACCGGCGGCGTGACCAACGTCCTGCTGACCCCGGTCCCGGGTACCTCGGGCATCAGCACCGTCGGCGTCCTGATCGTCGACGTGACGGGCACCACCGTGGCCAATGCCTTCACCACCACCAGCGTGATGAACCCGGTCATCAACTATGCGATCGAACAGCGCGGCGTTGATTATTACGTAGTTGCCTTGCCAAATGCGCTCGCTTTTTCGCCGGTGCTGATTGGCAATCTGGTTCAGGACACCTGGTACCAGGGCGCTGAAACATTCAATTCGATGGCCGCGGCGCGCGGTGGCGAAAGCGACGGCGGTGTTGCGCTGTGGGCCCTGCCTTATTATTCGCGCGACCATTACGGCAACGCGACCAGCACCTTCACGACGACCGGTGGCACCTTCACCATCCCGACCCGCATGCGCACCACCCGGGCCGGCATCCAGGGCGGCCTCGACTTCAATGCTGGCATGGCGGCGATCGGCGTGACCGGCGGCTACCAGCAAGCCGAGTTCGACATTAACGGCTCGAAAATCAAGGGCTGGAACGCCGGCGTCTATGCAATGGCTGGCGGCCCGTCGGGCATGTACGCCAATTTGCTGGGTAAATACGACAAGGATAAAACCGATTTCGGCACGGGTCCATTCAATGCTCTTGGCACCGACTCGCATAGCTACGGCGCCGACGGTGAAATCGGGTATCGCTTCCCGGGTTCAGGTAGCATAGGCATCGATGCCAGCGCCGGCCTCGCCTACGTTCGGTCGAGCATCGACACCTTCTCGTTCGGCGGCATCAATTACGACTACGACAAATTGTCGTCGTTGCGCGGTCGGATCGGGGTTCGGGCGGTGTTTAACAATCTCGCCAAGCTGTTCATCGGCGGCAAGCTGATGAACGAGTTCAATGGCGACACCAATCTCGTCCTCGACAGCACCACCGACGCCTTCGTCAGCAACCAGGGCCGCGGCACTTGGGGTCGGCTCGAAGGCGGCTTCGGTGGCGGCGCAGACTCGCCGTTCATGATGAATGCCTGGGGTGACTTCGGTGACGTCAAGGGCTGGGGCGTTCGCGGTGGCGTGCGCTTGAGCTTCGGCGGATCGCACGTTGAGGAAATAGCGCCTCCACCGCCGCCGCCACCGCCACCGCCGCCGCCGCCACCTCCGGCGACGCAGACTTGCGCCGATGGTTCGGTGATTCTGGCGACGGACGCCTGCCCGGTGCCACCGCCACCGCCGCCGCCGCCGCCGCCTGAGCCCGAGCGCGGCTAAAGCGGCTTGAAGATCGACAAGATTGGGGCTCCGGCGGTATCGTCGGGGCCCTTTTCTTTGGGTCAGGAGGAGCCAATGCTCATTGCTACCGCAGTCCTAGCCATGGCTGCCGCCGGTGTTCCAGCCCGCCCCGCCGTCGAGCATTTCGGCAAGCCGACGCTCAACGGCCAGGCCTTGCCATTCTCCGATGCCGTGCGGGTCGGCGACACACTCTATTTGTCGGGTCAGCTCGGGATCGGCGCCGACGGCAAGCTGCCCGACGGGATCGAGGCCCAGACCAAACAGGCGCTCGACCATGTCGGGGCAATCCTGAAACGCGCGGGGCTCGGTTACGGCGACGTTTTCCACTGCACCGCAATGCTTAGCGACATGAAGAACTGGCCGGCGATGAACGCAGTCTATGTGACCTATTTCCCCGAAGGAAAGCGCCCCGCCCGCAGTGCGTTCGGTGCCAACGGCCTCGCATTGGGCGCGTTGATCGAGCTTGAATGTCAGGCTTACGCTGGGAAGCGTTAGGCTGAAAGTCGGTGGCTGAACCGGCGGATGACTGGATCAGCCACCGGTTCTTACATCGTTAGCGGAACGTAGGCGACGCGTTTGATGGGCAGCTTTTCGCCCTTGTCGCTGGTGGTTTCACCCGACCCGCCTTCGGCGATCATCGGATCGGACCAGCAAGTCTCGCCGTCCTTGGTCATCGCGCTGGTGAAGCAGGCTTTGCCATCCTTCATCACCGCGGTGCCGTGATCGATATGCTCTTTGCCTGAGACGGTGATATATTTGCCCGTCGCGTCGACCGATTCCTGCATCGGCTTTTTGGTCTTGTTGTCGGTGTATTCCCAGCTCGTTTCATTGATTGAGGCGAGCGCGGTGCCGGCCATGTTGGCGTCGGCCGTATTGGCGTCCATCGCCATATTGGCATCGTTGGCCGGCTCAGCTGCCGGCTGCTTGTTACAGGCGGCAAGCGCGACGATTGCCGCGACGAGAATGACTTTACGCATGTCGAGTCTCCCCTGGTGGAACCGACGACGTAACAGGCTTGCGGGGCACTAGCGAATCCGGGGTCGGGTGGACCTAAACAAGTTCCACCGCGACCGCGGTCGCTTCGCCGCCGCCGATGCACAGGCTGGCGATGCCGCGCTTGAGGCCTTTCTGCTTGAGCGCGCTGACCAAAGTGACGAGGATGCGAGTGCCGCTGGCGCCGATCGGGTGGCCGAGCGCGGTCGCGCCGCCGTGGACGTTGATCTTGTCATGGCTGATGCCGAGGTCTTTCATGGCGAACATGGCGACGCAGGCGAACGCCTCGTTGACCTCGAACAAATCGACGTCGCCGACTTTCCAGCCGGCTTTGGCCAGGACCTTGTTCATGGCGCCGATCGGGGCGATCGTGAACTCCGAGGGTTCCTGGGCGTGGGCGGCGGTGGCGACGATCCGCGCGACCGGGGTCAGGCCGGCAGCCTTGGCGGTGGATTCGCGCGTCAGCACCAGCGCGGCGGCGCCGTCGGAGATCGACGAGCTGGTCGCGGCAGTGATCGTGCCTTCCTTGGCGAAGGCGGGCTTCAGTTGCGGGATTTTGTCGGGGCGGCCACGGCCCGGCGCTTCATCGGTGTCGACGATGGTCTCGCCGGCGCGATTCTTGATCGTTACCGCAGCGATTTCGTCCTTGAATTCGCCCTTGTCGATCGCCGCCTTGGCGCGATTGAGGCTCTCAATCGCGTAATCGTCCATCTGTTGGCGGGTCAGCTGATATTCGTCGGCGGTGCACTGGGCGAAGCTGCCCATCGCGCGACCTTCTTCATAGGCATCCTCGAGCCCGTCGAGGAACATGTGGTCATAAGCGGTGTCGTGGCCAATCCGCGCGCCCGAGCGGTGCTTCTTGAGGAGGTACGGGGCGTTGGTCATCGATTCCATGCCGCCGGCGATGATATAGTCGGCATTGCCGGCGGTGAGTGCCTCGTCGCCCATGATCACCGTCTGCATGCCCGATCCGCACACCTTGTTGACCGTCGTTGCCTGGACCGACTTGGGCAGCCCGGCCTTGATCGCCGCCTGGCGCGCCGGGGCCTGGCCAAGGCCGGCGGGCAGCACGCAGCCCATGTATATGCGGTCGATGTCGCCGCCGCTAACGCCCGCGCGCTCGACCGCCGCCTTGACCGCGGTCGCGCCGAGGTCGGTTGCCGTGGCGTCGGCCAGCGCTCCCTGCATCGCCCCCATCGGCGTGCGAGCGTAGGACAGGATGACGGTGGGGTCGGACGACGGGGTGGTGGCCATTGAATGCTCCTTGTTGCGTCATTGCGAGCGTAGCGAAGCAATCCATGGATTGCCGCGTCGCCTGCGACTCCTCGCAATGACGGTTTCGGGCTGCACATAGTGCGGGGGGGCAGCTTGTTCAAACCGCCTGCTTGCAATGCCCGCTTTCGCTGATAGCTTCGGCGGCGGAATGAAGCGACGCGCGTCCTCCCTGATCCTGGCCGGTGCGGCGGGCCTGTTCGCGATTTCGGTCGCCGCGGCGCAGACGCCGACTGTTCCGGGGCCGCCGCCGGCGCCGTTCGCCGTCTCGCCCTACAAGAATTTGAAAGTCTTCCCGAAAGACGTCACGCGGGCGGACTTGCTCGGGACGATGAAACAGTTTTCGCAATCGTTGGGCGTCCGCTGCACCTTCTGTCACGTCGGCGTGGAAGGCCGGCCGCTGGCGACGTTCGATTTCGCGTCCGATGCCAAGCCCAACAAGGGGATCGCCCGCGACATGCTCCGATTGGCCGATCGCCTCAACCGCACGGATCTTCCGGCCATCGGCGGCCTGCTCGACCCGCATGTGACCTGCTACACCTGTCACCGCGGATCGCGGAAACCGGCGACGATGCCGCCCGCGGCTCCGACCGCCGCGCCGCCCGTTTCGCCTACGGCCGCGCCAAAGGCCGAGCGCGGCTGATTTGAATCTCCCGCACGGTCTCTGCTAGCGGCAGGGCAAGCAGGAGCATTCAGCCCATGACCGATCCCGGCCTCGACTTCGACCTCGGCGAAATGGCCGACACCATCCGCGACACCACCCAGCGGTTCGCTCGCGACAAGATCGCGCCGATCGCCGGCGCCATCGACGAGAAGGATGAATTCCCTCGGCATTTGTGGCCGCAAATGGGCGAATTGGGGCTGCACGGCATCACCGTCGAGGAGGAATGGGGCGGACTCGGGCTTGGCTATCTCGAGCATGTCGTCGCGCAGGAGGAAGTGGCGCGGGCATCGGCATCGGTTGGCTTGAGCTACGGCGCGCATTCCAACCTGTGCGTCAACCAGATCCGCCGCTGGGGCAATGACGAGCAGAAGCGAAAATATCTCCCCAAGCTGATCAGCGGCGAGCATGTCGGATCGCTGGCGATGAGCGAAGCGGGCGCTGGCAGCGATGTCGTCGGCATGAAATTGAAGGCCGAGAAGAGCGGCAACGGCTACCGCCTCAACGGCACCAAATTCTGGATCACCAACGGCTCGGATGCCGACGTGCTGGTGGTCTACGCCAAGACCGGCGAGGGCAGCAAAGGCATTACCACCTTCCTGATCGAGAAAGACATGGAGGGCTTTTCGACCGGTCAGAAGGTCGACAAGATGGGGATGCGCGGTTCGCCGACCAGCGAATTGGTGTTCGACGACTGCTTCGTCCCGCCCGAGAACATCATCAGCGAAGAGAATAATGGCGCCGCGGTGCTGATGAGCGGGCTCGATTATGAGCGCACGGTGCTGGCTGGGATCCAGATCGGCATCATGCAGGCGTGCCTCGACGTCGTCCTGCCCTATGTTCGCGAGCGCAAGCAGTTCGGCAAACCGATCGGCAGC
>NZ_JANMCO010000052.1:0-1774 GCF_031361285.1 Sphingomonas sp. | reverse complement strand
GCAGACGCCGCCGGCCATGTCCGGCCCCCGCTACAACGAGTTCATCACCGCTCCCAAAGTGCGGGTGATCGACGAAAACGGCGAAAACCTCGGCGTGATGTACACGCGCGAAGCCGCCGAGCAGGCCGCCGACGTCGGCCTCGACCTGGTCGAAATCTCTCCCAACGCCGACCCGCCGGTCGCCAAGTTCCTCGATATCGGCCGCTTCAAATATGAAGCGCAGAAAAAGGCCAACGAGCAGCGCAAAAAGCAGAAGACGCAGGAGATCAAGGAGATCAAGATGCGTCCCAACATCGACGACCACGACTATGACACCAAGATGAAGAAGGTGGTCGAGTTCCTCGAGGACGGCGACAAGGTCAAGGTAACGATGCGCTTCCGCGGCCGCGAGATGGCGCACAACGAATTGGGCATGGCCGTGCTGCGCCGGGTCCAGGACCAGACCGCCGAACTGGCCAAGGTCGAAGCGCACCCGCGCATGGAAGGCCGCCAGATGCTGATGGTGCTGTCGCCCAAGTGAGCGAACCCACAAGGTCGTTAAATTGCCCGCGCTGCTCATCGGCCATGGAGCCGGGTTATATAATCGACGTCGCTTATGGCACTAGGGCGGTTCCCAAGTGGGTCGCCGGACTGCCGCAAAAAAGCATTTGGACCGGCCTTAAGGTGCGCGGTCTCGACCAGATCGACGTCGCAACTTACCGCTGCCGGCGCTGCGGATATCTCGAAAGTTACGCATCGGGTTGATGCCGCCGCCGCCACGGGTCATTGCGCTTGCCGCCTTTACCTTACGGAATGCGGGAGAGTCCTACCGGCTGTTGCATTTGTGCTGCAATCCCTTGGCATAATTGTTGCAGAATGTGGCGGTCCACTTTCCTTAGTCGCATCGCTGGATTAGCCTTCCCTCCTGCATCACTCTGGCAGGGGGAGTCGAAGATGGCGCGCAAATCCGTATGGCTGCTTTCAGCAGGTCTGTTCGCACTGGCCGTTCCGGCGCAGGCGCAAGTCACCGACACCGACCAGGGAGCCGCGAAACCGACCGACGGTGCAACCGCCGAAGCGGCGGCCGTGGACAATAAGGCGGTCGACAGCCGGCCGGTCGACACCGGCGACATCATCGTTACCGCAACCCGGCGCAATGAAGCGCTGTCGGACGTTCCGCTGGCGGTCAGCGCAATCACAGCCGAGACTCTGGAGAATTCGGGCGCGAGCGACATTCGCCAAATCATGCAGGTGTCGCCATCCTTGCTCGTCTCCTCGACCTCGTCCGAAGCCGGCGCGGGCGTCGCCCGGATTCGCGGCGTCGGCACGGTCGGCGACAATCCAGGGCTCGAAAGTTCGGTCGCCGTGTTCATCGACGGTGTATACCGGTCGCGCACCGGTGTGGGACTGACCGAGCTTGGCCAGATCGACCGCGTCGAAGTTCTGCGCGGTCCGCAGGGCACATTGTTCGGCCGCAACGCGTCGGCTGGCATCATCTCGATCATCACCGCCAAGCCGCGTTTTCAGCCGTCGGTCTACGGCCAGCTGGACTTTGGAAATTACAATTCGAGGCGCGTTGAGCTTGGGGTCACCGGCCCGCTGACCCAAACCATCGCCGCGCGCATCGACGGCGTTTATATGAAACGCGATGGATTCATCAAAAACTCGATCACCGACGAGCGCGTCAATAATCGCGACCGCTGGATGGTGCGTGCCCAGTTACTCTACCAGCCCAACGATGATGTTTCGTTCCGGCTGATCGGCGATTATGCGAAGCGCGACGAGGAATGCTGCG
>NZ_JANMCO010000135.1:0-18065 GCF_031361285.1 Sphingomonas sp. | reverse complement strand
TTGGGCGATGGCCTGCGCCCGGGCAGCATCGCCGACGCCAATGACGAAGCCCAGTTCGCCGAGCTCTACACGCTCGGCGAGCTGACCAAGGTCGCGTGGGGCCACGACGTCCAGGTGATGATCGAGGGCCCCGGCCACGTGCCGATGCACAAGATCAAGGAGAATATGGACAAACAGCTGGCGGTGTGCGGCGAAGCGCCTTTCTACACATTGGGCCCGCTGACCACCGACATCGCCCCCGGCTACGACCACATCACCAGCGGCATCGGCGCGGCCATGATCGGTTGGTTCGGCACCGCCATGCTGTGCTACGTCACCCCCAAGGAGCATCTCGGCCTGCCCGACCGCGACGACGTCAAGGTCGGGGTGGTGACCTACAAGCTCGCCGCCCACGCCGCGGATTTGGCGAAAGGTCACCCGGCGGCCAAGCTACGCGACGACGCCTTGAGCCGCGCCCGCTTCGACTTTCGCTGGCGCGACCAGTTCAACCTGTCGCTCGACCCCGACACCGCCGAAGATTATCACGACCAGACCCTGCCGGCGGAGGGCGCCAAGACCGCCCACTTCTGCTCCATGTGCGGCCCCAAATTCTGCTCGATGAAGATTTCCGCCGAAGTGCGAGAATTTGCCAAACTCAATCCTCCCCGGAACGGGGAGGGGGACCAGCCGAAGGCTGGTGGAGGGGGCCCAGCGGAAGAAGCCGGAGTCGAAGGACTGGCGCAGACCGGGACGGAGACGACCGAAGGTCAACCCGGCATATCCAGCCCCGACGCCGCGCGAGCGGCGCAAAAGGGGATGGATGAGATGAGCCAGCGCTTCCACGACGAGGGAGGCGAGCTTTATGTCCCTGCTAACTAGGGCGGCAATCTTTGGCGTTGCACTATTACTCGGCACCCAGCTCAGCGCTCGGCCCACCTGCACAAGTGA
Organism: Sphingomonas sp.; assembly: GCF_031361285.1. GTDB lineage: Bacteria > Pseudomonadota > Alphaproteobacteria > Sphingomonadales > Sphingomonadaceae > Sphingomicrobium. The sequence goes on along the minus strand of NZ_JANMCO010000135.1, from coordinate 17,138 downwards.
GATAGGGTCAGCTGCTGCCAAGAAACTGGTTGATCGCTGTCGCAACATCAGCCCGGCGACCCATCCACCCTGCAATGCCGCAAATCCATGCGCGTTGATCCGCGACGAGATTAACCGAAGCGAAGTTTACGCGGCGCAGTCCGACGACATCGCCGCCATCCGCGAATTGCGTGCACAAAATAATCGTGCGCTCGCGGCGCATGACCTCGACGCGACCATGCGGATCGTCGGCGATGATTTCGTGCTGGTCGGCGGCAACAGCGGCATCGACCGCAGCCGCGACGACGACCGCAAGGCCTGGGCCGAGGAATTCGCCCGGCCCGGCCACGACCGCTACGTCCGCACCCCCGGCAAGATTGAAGTCGGCGCGCGCAAAGGCGTCTGGCGGGCGGCGGAGGCGGGCACGTGGGAAGGCATCGACCACCTCCCCGCGGGCGAATCCCGCCCCTTCGGCAGCTATTTCGTCCACTGGTCAAAAGCGACCGGCGAATGGAAGGTGGTGTCGGAAACCTACGTCACGCTGGGGTGCCGTGGGCCGGGGTGTTGAGGTGGGTTAGATGAGCAAACGCTTCCACGACCGGGGTGGTGAGCTGTACGTGCCTGCGCCATGATGTGACTTTGGCTGGAGGGGCCTCATGGGTTGGACGAGTCAGTTATGCGTCTTCGTATTGCTTGCTGCTTGGGCAGGACCCGCCTTGGCCGACGAGTGCGTCGATCCATTTCAAAGAGCCGTACTGTCGCCGGCAAAGACGTTCGCGGTCCAGTTCACGCCCCAAAAGCGCGACTGTTCTGATGATAGCTGCAGTGACGATCCCAAAACCACGGACGAGCTGAATGGAAATCCGAAAGCGCCAACACTGACGCTGTTCAAGGTCGGGCCGGGGAAGAAGCGGGTTCAGAAATGGTCGACGCTGTGATCAATATGAACCGATGGGCATGGCGGTCAGCAACGATGGTCGCCACATCATCCTGGCCGACGATTGGTGCGGCTCCGGGTTGGGCGATGACGTTGTTGAGCTGTTGGGCCCGGACGGTACGAAGCTGCAAGCCTGGTCATTGGCACAGATCCTCCCTGCCGACTTTGCCGGAGCGCTGATCCAGACCAGTGACAATATTCATTGGCGTGGCGCAATCTCGTACGACCCGAGCGCCCATCGATTCAATTTCCAGATCGCCGTCCCGAATGGCAAATATTACGGCGACCAGATGCGTTTTGTGGACTTGCTGTTTGATCCCGCCGCTCAGACCTTCGCACCGCGCGACCAAGCCGCCTGGACTGAAGCCCGAAATATCGGGAAAGCACGAGTGGAGGCGATTTGCTCGGAACGGAAGTGGCGGATGGCACGTGCCGCCGTCCCCCTTTCGGCGCCAATAGAGAGCAATCGAAAGACGTGGATGAATTTCGCCATGGAGCTGGAAAAGCGCGTCGTTTTCCCCAAGGTCGAGGGTTCCGGATGGACGCAGCGACTGTTCCTTTCCGCCAAAAACGACCCCGACTACGAGGATGATCTCAAGGAATTCAGGCGCGTCCTCACCATGACCAGGGCAGTCATCCCAGGAGAGTTCAATCTGGTCTCGCCGGACCTCAACAATGCCCATGCGATCATGAAGGCTTTCTTGTTCGGTGAGAAGAATAGGAATTTGGGAAATGATCGTTTCGTCATTGTTGGCGACAATCCGACCGCTTCAAACGTCGCGAAGACGATCGCGGATTTTGGCGGTTCCCAATGGAGGATCGTAGGCCTGCGTGAGGTGATCCCGCCGGCGGCTAAACAAAAAGATTACGACTGGCAGGGCCAGCGGGCTTGCGACGCGATTGGCGACGGAAAGCAGCAATGAAAGAAATCAAAGGCATTAATTACGGTGTCAGTTGACTAAATGCCCTAAACCCAATCCCTCACCGATAAACCTCCCGCCGGTGGCGACGCGCACGACCAGCACCGTGATCCGCTCGACCTCGATCCGCGCCACCACGCGATAATCGCCGATGCGCCCGCGCCAGTATCCGGCATGTCCCCTGGCCAATGCGCCGCCGATCGCGCCCGAAATTGACTCTCACCGCCAACAGGCCGACCGCACGTGAGCCGGCGGTCCTTGGGGAAGTCTGTCCAGCCGGTCTGTCGCCCCTTCTGCGTTTCTTGAAAGCGGAGGATACAATATGATGAAATTCACGAACTGGTCCCGCGGCGCCGCCGTCGGGACGATGGCCTTGTTGCTGATGGCTGGAACGCCCGTTCGGGCCGCCGATAATCCGCAGGTCGCGGCCGAAATCATGGCCCTGGCGCGTGCCCAATGGGCATCGGAAATCGCCGGGGAGCCGATGGCCCAGCAGAATGCGTCGCTGGCCGACGACTATACCGAGTTCAACGGCGAATTCCCGACCCTGCTGGTCGGCAAGACGATGGCGACCCGCATGGGAGAGGTGACACCCAACGACAAAGCGATGTTCTCCGACATGCAGAACGGGCGCGTCCAGGTGTACGGCGATACCGCGATCCTGACCTACAATTTCGCCGGCCTTCGGCGCGCGGCGGACGGCAAGGTCAATCCGTCGCTCGCCAAGTCTTCGCGGGTCTATGTCAAGCAAGGCGGCAAGTGGATGCTGGTCCACGCCAATTTCGCCCCGGTCGCGGCGGGCCATTAATCGCTGAACGGGGGCTGCGCCACGCCCGGCGCGGCCCCCGTCACATCGCCAGCTTCACCAACGCCTCATCCAACGCCTGCAAAAAACCGCGACCGGTTCGCCTTGGTGAACGGCGGTGGCCCAGTCACCACCTCGATTACGGTGACAGTGCACTCAATCCTGATGACCCAACACCTTGCAACCCCTTGGCTTTAGGCTCAATCGTGCCCGGTAGAAGGGGGGCGGGGCATGCCGGAACTGAAAGCCGATGCCATCGCGCTTGGGCGCGATGAGCGATTGCACGCGATCCTGCGCGACATCTGCGCCACGACCAACATGGGGTTCGCGGCAGTCGCCCGGGTCACCGAAGAGCGCTGGATTGCCTGCCTAGTCGAGGATCGGATCGCGTTCGGGCTCGATCCCGGCGGCGAGCTCAAGATCCACGAGACGATCTGCGAAGAGATCCGCGACAGCGGTGAAGCCGTCGTGATCGACGATGTCAGCGACGACATCAAATGGTCGCGGCACCCGGTCCCGGTCATTTACGGCTTCAAAAGCTATTGCTCGTTCCCGGTCTATCTCGAGGACGGGAGTTTCTTCGGCACGCTGTGCGCCCTCGACCCGGCCCCCCGGCACGTGGCCGACGACGACATCGTCGCAATGTTCACCCGCTACGCGAAGGAAGTGGGCGCGATCCTGTCAGAAGCCAGGCGCGAAGCCCGGTCCCCCGCCTGATCGACACGGCGGAGCGGGGCCAGGCGATTCTTCGTCAGCTTGCTGAGCGGTAGGCCCGATTTCGCTGTCCTATTTGGATTTGGTCCGCTTTACCCTCGGCGGTGACCCTGACCCGACCTTGCTCTTTTATCCCCTGCCCGCCGCCGTCCGCCCCGCGCGCGCCCGTGCGCTCGCGCGCCCACGCGCGATGGGGAGTGACTTTAGCAACCTTCGGGGCCGGCGCTCGTCCACTCGTCGAAACGCGCTGGCCGGACGGCGGTCGCTTGATAAGACCCCGGGAACACACGTCATTCGGTCTGCGAATCGCCGGATCGGGGGAGGGTCGATGTCATTTGTGTTGATGCTGGCCGCCGCCTTCTCGGTTGGCGCCGTCTCGGTTGGCGCCGCCGCACCGGCCACGCCCAGCGAATCCAGCCAGACCATCGTCGTCGAGGGCCTCCGCGACCGCCGGAAGCCCGCCAACGACTATCTCGACAAGGTCATCCCGCCGGTGTTCGACGCCCAGCTTGGCCGTTTTGAAGACCGGCTGTGCCCGTCGGTGATCGGCCTGCCCGACAATTTGAAGGGCGAGGTCATGGCGCGATTGCGGCAGGTCGCGGCGGCCGCCGCCGTGCCGCTGGCGAGCGGCCATTGCACGGCCAATTTGATGCTCATCGTGGTCGACGACAAAAAGGCCATGATCGAGGGGATGCGCCGCGAGAAACAGGCCTATTTCTATGGCATCGGCAACGATCGCGTGAAGCGGCTCGAATCGTCGGCCTCGCCGGTCGCCGCTTGGCAGATCAGCGACGTGATCGGCGCCGACGGCGTGCCGCTGCGGTTCGACGGCGACGGTTTCCCGCGCCTGTTCACGACGTCGTCCCCGTCGCGCCTCACCACCACCACCCGCAGCCGCCTGTTGGCCGCCGTCGTCATCATCGAAACCCGGGGCTTGCGCGACGTCTCCACCCGGCAGCTGGCCGACTTTGCCCTGGTTCGTGGCTTGGCCCCGACTCAATTGAAGGAACGGGTAGCGCCGTCGTCCTCGGTCATGAGCCTGTTCAACCCGGGCGTCCGGCCGCAAGACGCACCGCAAAGCCTGACCTGGTGGGACCTAATGTTCCTCAAAGCCCTGTTCGACGTGCGCGGCGACGTCATCGCCGGCACGCAGCGCACCGAAATCCGCGACCGGATGGTCAAGGAAATGGCCAAGGTGCCGCCCGAACAGCGGTAACGCCGATGGCCATAACGCGGTCGGGTAGCGGGATTTGCCGCAGGAAATGCCCTGACCGCACGCCGCAAAAGCTACCATTTGTTCATTTTCGGGGCGGACAAGGGGGTGAAAGCAGGATCGCCATGACCCAAACCGCCAACATTCAGCCCGACCGCAGGCGCGCCAACCGGGCCGCGCTCAACCTCGCCGCGACGATGCGCGAAGGCAGCCGCGGCAAGGCTAGCGTCCGCTTGATCGACATTTCAACCCACGGCTGCCGCGTCGAATATTCGTCGACCGTCGCCGTCGATGCCTGGGTGTGGCTCAACATCGCCAGCCTCGAATCGCAATATTGCCGTGTCGTCTGGCACTGCCAGGAATTCGTCGGGCTCGAATTCGAAAAGCCGTTAGCGGACGCGGTGCTCGACCGGCTGCTGGAAAACCAGAAGCTGCCGACCCAGAGCCGGGTCAATGAATTGCGCGATATCGCCACGCGGACATTGTGGCTGGCGCGGCAGGCCGACGACGCCAACATCCACCCCCTCGCCGAACTGTCCAAAGCTTGTGCGGTCGATGCGGTGGTCGAAGGCCTGCGGCTCGGCCAGGCCAAAAGCGGTGGCCGGGGCGGGAAGCCAGCGACGCCTTAAGCCGGCGCCCTGATCCGGCGCGTTTACTTTGGCGACGCTCCGCCGAGAATGCGGGCAATGCCGCCCGCGGCTTCGATCTGTGCCGCTAGCGAACCACGCGGCAGCTCATTATCGAACGCCCAGGCCAGGACCGCTTCGAGGCGGGCGATGGTGGCATCATCGCACATGCCGTCAAAGGCGAGTTTCATGACCGGTTGCATCGGTTGCCGCAGCTTGATCTTGAGGCCATGGGCTTCGACGATCTTGAGATATTCCTCGGCATTATCCTCGGCGTCGAGGGCGAAATCATAAGCGGCGCCCAACCCTTCGTAGAGCGCGGCATTGCTGGCCAGCTTGGCCATGCGGGCGTCGTCAGCCTTGGCCCTGGCCGCCGCTAGCTTGGCTTGCAACGATCCGTCCGAGGCCAGCGCGGGCTCCGCCGGCTTTGCCTCCTCCGACGGCGCTGGGGCAGCCGGTGCTTGCGCCATGGGAACGGGCTGGCGGTTTGGCGCGAGCTTGACCGTTTGCGATCCGTAAAAGCCGTCCGGGCTGACGTTGGCGAGGTTCAGTTCCGCAAATCCCGCAGCGGTTTCGAGCGCCGGTTCGGGCTCAGGCTCAGCGGTGGGTTCGGGGTCGAGTTCGGGCGCCACGACGGTCTCGAGTTCGAGTTCGGGCGGGGCCGGCTCGACGCTGTCGGGCGTGACCTCGGCCGCCTGTTCGGCGTCTTCCATGACTGGCTCAACCTCTTCGCTATCAATGGGCGGAATGGCCGTCGCTTCCTCGACGTCATTGGCGACGAAATCCGGCTCCGGTGCTGCGGCGGTGTCCAGCAGTATTTCGGGCGCCGCCTCGACATTGGTCTCGACGATGGCTTCGGCCGCCACGGTGTCAAAAGTGACGAAGGCGTAGACATAGTCGACCCAGGCGCCGGCCGAGCTCAAGGGCAGCAGCGTCACCCAGCAGCGGGTGACCGAATCGGCGGTCAGGAATTGGTCTTCAAAGGCGAGATAATTGCGGGAGATGGCGACAATCGACAGTTTTTTGGCGATGCAGGACAGGATCGAGGGGCTCGGCGCGTCGATGATCCGTTCGACCGTGACGTCCATCTTGAGCGTCTCGCCGAGATGGCGGATTTCCGCGTCTTCACCACCGCCGATCAGTTCGAGCAGCGCGCTGCCTGGCCCGGCATCGGACAATTTGAGCGGATCGAGGTCGTGCAGCGGCGGGAATTCGCGGTCGCCGCGGATCGACAGCCAATAATCGAGGACGCTGGCGTGCCGGCTCCGGTTGGACGGGTCGATGGTCTTCAATGCATTTAACAGACTGTCCGTCGCCGACTGATCGGCGGCGTGCATGTCGGAACCCGGTACGCCCATGGTCAATCTCCGCTCTCTCCGAAAACGGTTCTGCGCCCCGGCCCCTTAGAAAGGGTTAAAACGGCGGAATGTTGGGGGATCTATTTTATCGGGCGGGCGGCCAGGATCCGGTCACCGCCCAGAATCCAACTGCACCAACGCCCCATCCAGCGCCTGCAGGAACCGCGAGCGGTCAGCCTTGGCAAACGGCCGCGGCCCGCCGACAATGTCACCGCCGGCGCGCAAATCGGCCATGATCGCCCGGATCGCGATGGCACCGCCGATCGACCCGGCGGTGAAGGGCTTGCCGTTGTGGCCAAGGACGATTGCCCCGGCCTTGAGGCAGCGGTCGGCCAGCAAGATGTCGCCGGTGATCACCACCGTTTGGGCGTCCGCCTCGTCCGCGATCCAGTCGTCGGCAGCATCAAACGTGTCGGAAACCACGACCCGCTCGACCAAAGGGTGATCGGGCACGCGCATCCGGCTGTTGCTGACGACGCTCACCGGAACCGCGCGCCGGAAGGCGACGCGATAGACTTCATCCTTCACCGGGCAGGCATCGGCATCAATCAGGATTCGGCTCATCGGTGACGGACTAGCACGAAAGCGGCCGCGCCATTGCTGACGCGGCCCGTTGATGGTCAGCAGCTGCAATTCTTGCAAGTGCAGGGATTGCAGCGGCAGCCGCCGGACTTGCAGATACAGGTGGGGCTGGTTGTCTTTGCTTCGGTCATGGTCATTCTCCTGATGTTTCTTATGGGTTTGCCTTGTGGCAAAGACCTCTCTACCGTCTGTACCATGGTACAGAGTCAAGCATCGAATTTCGATGGCGCAAAACAAGCCCATTTGACCATCGCCCGCCTCGGCGCGGCAGCGGGCGTGGGGGTTGAGACGGTGCGTTATTATCAACGCCGCGGCCTGCTCGTGGTGCCGGCGAGCGCCGGCGCAATCCGCCGTTACGATGCCAATGACGTGCGCCGCCTGCGCTTCATCCGCCGCGCCCAAGCGGCCGGATTCACCCTCGACGAAATCAGCGAATTGCTAACGCTCGACCGCACGGAAGACCGCTCCCGCGTCCGCGAACTGGCGACCGAGCGCCTCACGGCGCTCGCCACTCGCATCACCGAGCTGGAGCAATCTCGCGCGGCGCTGGAACGCCTGCGCTTAACCTGCGCTTCCGGCCGCAAAGGCCCCTGTCCCATCCTCGAGGCGTTCGACGGGATCTAGCTTGGCTTGAGCGGGGATCGTTTCCGCGTTCAGGCTCGATAGAGGTACCCGAGGGCCTGCGGGTCAGGCCTGCTTCCCTTATTTGGCGTCAGTGTTTTTTGGGCGGTTCCAGCACCGGGCTGTGCCCGTAGAGGACGTTCTGCCACCGGCCGCCGCGCAATTGGTAAAGCGATGACGCCCACACCGGGCTCGGCACCTTGAACGCGCCACAGCTGGTGTCCTGAGCAGCGCGGTAAATTAACAAGGCGGTGTTCGCATCGAAGCGGCGAAACGAGAATCGGTCGACGGTGTAGCTATTCACTTTGCAAGCGCCACTGGCGATGCCGTCGATCACTTGTTGCTTGCCGGTCACGCCGACGAAGCCATTCAATTCGACGTGATCATTGGACAAGAAGCGATTCCAAAACTTCGCGTCCATGGCCTGCCACGCGACCCAGCTTTGTCGTTCGAGGGCAGTCAGCTGCTGTTCGAGCGCCCGGTCGGAAATGGGCCGGGCATCGGCCGCTCCGCCCAGGCTTGCCAACGCAAGTCCAACTGAAATTCCAAAACGCATCTTCGCCCCCTTTTCGCGCGTGGGTCCGTGTCCCGGCTGGCATGGTTCGACCCACAACGGCTAAGGGGTATCGACCAAGACTGGGGACCTTTCGACCAGTGATACAAGCGACTGCCCAATGAGCGACGCTGCCGAAGGCGGCTGCCTATGCGGCGCCCTGCGTTACCGCGTCTCTGGCGAGGCAATCGCCGCGACTTTGTGCCACTGTAGCGACTGCCGGCGGGCGAGTGGCGGCACCAACGTCGCCTGGGCCGTGTTCGCCAATGATGCGTTCGCGTGGCTGTCCGCCGAGCCCGCCAACTTTAGCTCCTCGCCAGGAATTCAATGGCTGTTCTGCGACGCGTGCGGAAGTTTGGTTGGGTATCGGCGCGCCTCGCGCCCCGAGCACATCGATATTACCACCGGCACGCTCAACGAGCCCGACCGCTTCCCGCCCGGCGTCGAGATCTGGATTGGCGAGAAAATCGGATGGGAGACGCTCCATCCCGGCCTGCCCAAACGCGAACGGAGCAGTCTCAACGAGTGAGATCAGGAGACAAAACAACGCCGCCGCCCGAATTTTCGGACGGCGGCGCGTTTAATTGCAGTCCCCGATTAGTGAGTAAGGGCAGGACTCGGCTTGTCGTTGCCGTGGGCGAAGATGAGGTCACTGGTGGCTTGGTCCACAACGGCAGGCTTCGCATTTGCGGCGTCGGTCGACTGCGCAGTGTCGGTCTCGTCCAGGATGGGTTCGCCGGTGACGGCTTCAACCTCGTCAGCCAGCTTGCGCTCCTGCTGGTCCATGCCATTCGCGCGACGCAGCCTGGTTTTCAGCGAAAGCGACGGATTGTCCTCGGTCGGACCGCGATAGGCGTCCTGCACATTGGGGCCGAAGCGCGCAATGTCGAAAGCTTCCGGCAAATCGGTCTGCGGGGCAATGAACTCCGTTCCCGACGGCGCACTCGCCTCCGCCAGGACGGGCGCGGCGATCGCGGGCTCCATCGGAGCGGGCTCGGGCTCGGCGACCATCGCAAGTTCGGCGTCGGCGGCTGCTTGCGCGTCGGCATTCGCCTGCCATTCGGCATCCTGAGCCTCTTCCGCACGGCGCCTGCGGCGGCTGCGGAATGCAAAAGCACCGCCGCCAAGAATGAGCAGTCCAAGACCACCAAGCTCCGCGGTCGGGAGCACGTCGATGCTGGACGCGGTCGCCGGGGCCTGGGCCACCGGCGCGGTCGCCACCGGCGGGGCAGCAACGGGCGCGATCGGCAATGGTTCAACCGCCGTCATCGGGGCATTGGCAGCGGCAATAACTGCAGTGGGTGCAGCTGCTGTGGCTGTCGAATGCACTGGCGCAGGCCGGCTGCGCGCGGCAGTGGTCTTCGTTGCCGTTGCTTTACGGGCTGTGGTGGCGGTCGTTTTGGTAGCGACCGGCTCGGCGGCCGTCGCGACGGCGGGAGCGAGCGTATCGGTCGCCACCGGCGCCGGGGTAACGTCGACAATGGGCGTGGCCGTTGGATCGGCTGGGACGTCCGCGGTCTGCGCGAAGGCAGAAGCGGACGACAGAGCAATGACGGCGGCGATCGCGGTCATCGCGGGGCGAATTGTTTTTCTGTGGGTCATGTGGTGGTCAACGCAGACCTAAGCATTATGGACGCGTAAAATCGACCAAACGAACGTAATTTGAGTGTAGCCAACACATGAAATATTTCAATTATTTCACGATTTATGGGCAGTTCCCGTCGGTTACGCGCGAATCAGGGCCGGCGCCCAGCTGCCATAGCTCAGGCTGGCCGTCATGACCGGCGCTTCGACCGTGCGCTTATTCGCTTATGGCACCTTGCAGCAAAGCGAGGTGCAGATAGCGAATTACGGCCGGACACTCGCGGGCAGGCCTGACGTGCTTGGTGGTTACCGGCTGGAGCCCTTGACCATCAGCGACCCGAAAATCGTGCGGGTGTCAGGCAAGGCGGTGCACAATATCGCTCGCCACAGCGGCGACCCTGCTGATCGGATTCCGGGAGTCGTGTTCCAGCTGACCGAGGACGAGCTTGCAGCGACCGACCGTTATGAAGTCGACGTCTACGCCCGCGTCGAGGTTATGCTGGATTCAGGAACCCAGGCGTTTGTTTACGTCGGACCGGGACTTTAGGCGCCGAATTAGCTTTTGAAGTTCTCAAGGCCGCGGACCACGCCTTCCTTCGTCGAGGGATTGGATGCGTTCTGCTTCTTGCCCTTGTCGGCTTTCGGCTTGCGGGCTTCCTTGTTCGATTTCTTCTGGCCTTTGGCCATGATCATTCTCCCAGCTCGGGTCGCGCGCACGCGCCCAGGGACAGAGTATAGACATGAAAACGGGCGCCTGTCTTGCGACAGGCGCCCGCCGTCAAAACTGACCAGTAAGATTACTGGGCGTTGGTGGTGGCGGCGCCATTGCGAACCGCATCGGCAGCGTTGTCACCGGCCGCCTTGGTGGCGTCAGCCGCGTTCTCGGCATTCGCCTGCATGTTGTCGGCCATTGCGTCCGCATTCTCGACCATATTGTCGGCTGCCATGTCGGCGTTGGCCTCGATATTGTCGGCGACCTGTTCCTTCGGCGCTTGGTTGCAGCCGGCCAGTGCGGCAAGGCCTACGGCGACGGCAAGAGTGGTAGTGATCTTCATGATATTCCCCTGGTTGCAAAAACAGCCGTCACAAAGCGCACGACAGGTGCGATTGGTTCCGACAGCGCAACAGCAGTTATCGGTTGCGGGCTGCTTCGTCTACCTTGGAGCGCCCGCCTTCGGAACGCTCGTGGACGAGCCGCCGGCCCAAGCGGCCTTGGCGTAAGGGTGGCCGTGAATCCAGGCGGCATTGCTGCCAAGCGTCAACATCGGCTCAAACCCAAACCTGCGCTCGGCGGGAATCGGCGCGCCGCCAAGATCATCAAGAACGTAGAATCGCCGCCCCATGCGGACAAGAAGGACAGTGATCGGCCCGCCGACCTTGTCGCGGCCAATGGTCATGTAAAGGTCGCGCGACGGGACGCCCAAGGTGCGCAGTGCCTGCATTTTGACGATCGCCCGGTTTTCCATGTCACCAGCGCCGTGCTCCAGGGTTTCGGCGGCACTCGCCCAATAATCGTGACGACCCCACTCGGTGGCATCGGACATCCAGTGAATATTACGCGTCACCGCCGCCTGGACATAGGCCATCTGGTCTTCGCGGCTTAGCCCCCATGCAGGCGCAACGAGCTGCTGCATCGAAGGCAAGAACGAAGCGTCGAGGCCAGCCCGGCGCCACCCTGCCGCATAGCGTTCAGCGCGGACCGGCAAGGCGATGGTCCCAAACAGACTGGGTGTCATGGGCGACTGGGCCGTAACGAGAATCGGCGGAGTCACATTGCTCTCTGCTTCCGCGCGCGCCTGGCCGGCGAGCAGGACAATGCAGGCCGCCAGTCCGGCGCCGCCAACGAGCGCCCTGAGCATCCGGAAATGTCGCATTGTTCCCCTTTTCGGCCGAGATGCCAAATCCCCGGGCGAAAGAGGAACATTCGCAGAGACGTTACGGAAGTGCTTGGTAAACCGAAACTTAACCAGCAACGGTGAACCGTTACGGGGCCGGGATGAACGGAGGAAATTCTCTAATTTTCCTTGAGTGCCTTTACCGCGGCGAGGGATTCAGAGACGTGTTTGCTCCAGTCGAGATCCGAATGGACAAAGGCAATCCGGCCGTTGCGACCGATCACATAGCTGGTCCGGTTCGACATCGTGGTCAGTACCCCGACGACCGGCATCGCGACGTCATAGGCCTTGATCGTCGCGCCCGATGCCGTCGCCACCGGAAACGAGTTGCGACATTCCTCGACCGAGAAACGCTGGAGCGTTGGCAAATCATCGGCCGACATGCCGATCACCTGGGCGCCGGCCTTGCGGAAATCACCGCTGGCTTCGCTGAAGGCATGCGCCTCGAGCGTGCAACCTTTGGTGAAGGCCTTGGGGTAGAAATAGAGTACGACCGGCCCCTTACGGAGCTCGCGCGCCAGATGCAGCTTGAACGGCTTGCCGGCGACGGCGCCGGTCGTGACGAAATCGGGCGCCTTGGATCCAACCGGAAGGGCCGCCATCGCGGGGGACGCCACTATGGCTGCCAATACCATAGCGATGAGCTGCTTGTTCATGCGGTAACTCCTTTGCGGCGGTGAATAGCGGCACAGGCAACGCAGCGCTATGCCTTGCTGCGCGACCGTCTTGCGGATGACCGCCAAGCCAACCAAGCTCTAGCGGTCGGAGGCGAGCCAGCCGGTCAGGATGTAAAGCAAGATCATCACCGGGCCGGTTATCAGGGTAGCGATGACCAGGCCGAGGCGGATGACGAGAGCATCGATGCCGATGCAGTCGGCGAGGCCGGCGGCAACGCCCATCACCTTGCCCTGCTCACGGTTGAGAACGAAACGCTGGTTCATTTTATCTCTCAATTCGAAACGGGGGTCAAGCAATCGGCAGCGGGCCGACGGCGGCGCTGACGAACAAAAGCGCGGTAACGAACGCTGCGGCAAGCGAAGCGGCAGTCTCGCGACTGGGTGCAAACATCGTGAACATTGGTATCTCCCTTTTTTGTGTCGAGGACCCTTGAGCGAGCCCACGCCATCAACATTGCAGGAAGCGTGCCAAGTGGAAAAAATACCGCGATTACAGTAGTGAGCGGACTCTTTTGCCGGGCGTATCTAGCCTGAAACGCCGCAACATGGTGAATTTTGCCAACTAGGGCTGGGAGATTTGCCGCCGCCGAAAAGGCGCTTCAGCTCCTCCGGACGGCCGCCGGAGTTGGCTGGGGACGATCGTCCGATGCCGACGCAGGGGCTGCAATCGGCCGGCATTCGGCGACCAGGGTCGGGAAATCGAGGTCGCTATTGTCGATCAGCGCGTCGGGGGCAGCAGCCGAACAGGCGGCCTCCGACGGATAATGCGTCGGGACCGTCGCCACAGGAGCGCAGCCAGTGCCGCCGTCGGCGCAGCCAAGAATGGCAATGATGAAGTAGCCAGGTCCCATAGTCCTGCAAAAACATCTGATTAATTCAACGGTTCCCGACCATTCGTTATAATAATTTGCCCGCTGCCATGGACGTTCCTACCTAGGGCGAATGGCGACCGCAGCGGCAGGCACAGCAAAAGGCAACGGCGGCTATCGCACACTGCTGCGCTTCCTGCCGATGCTGTGGCCCAAGGGCGAGGCCGAATTGAAGGCGCGGGTGATTACCGCGGTGCTGCTGGTGCTGGCGGGCAAAGGGGCGGTGCTGCTGATGCCGTTCGCCTATAAAGCGATCATCGACCGCATGTCGGCCGGCACGGCTGCGTTCGGCGTCGTTGCCGGGCTGGTCGCCGGCTACGCCACGGCGCGCTTCGCCGGCGTGCTGTCCGACAACCTGCGCAACGCCTTGTTCGAAAAAGTCGGGCAGCGCGCCGCGCGCAGACTGGCCGGCGAAGTGTTTCGCCACGTCCACGATTTGTCGCTGCGTTTCCACCTCGAACGGCGCACCGGCAGCCTGACCAAGATCGTCGAGCGCGGCACCAAAAGCATCGACATGATGCTCTATTTCCTGCTGTTCAACATAGCCCCGACGGTTATCGAGCTGGGCGCGATCTGCATCATTTTCTGGATCAAGTTCGGCCCCGGGCTGGTCGCCGCGACCCTGACCATCGTCGCCGTCTATATCGCCTTTACGCGCAAAGTGACCGACTGGCGGGCGCAGGTGCAGCGGCAAATGAACGAGGTCGACAATCGCGCCATCGGTCGCGCGGTCGACTCGCTACTCAATTACGAAACCGTCAAATACTTCGGCGCCGAGGAGCGCGAGGCACGGCGCTACGACGAGGCGATCGGCGCTTATGCCAAGGCCGCGGTCAAGAATGAGGTTTCGCTGGCCTGGCTCAATATCGGCCAGTCGCTGATCACCAATATGATGATGGCCGGCGCCATGGTCTTCACTGTCTGGGGCTGGAGCCAGGGTCGGTTCACGCCCGGCGATGTCGTGCTGGTCAATTCGCTGTTGATGCAGCTGTTCCGGCCGCTCGACATGCTCGGCTGGGTGTACCGCTCGATCCGCCAGGGATTGATCGACATGGAAGCGATGTTCGACCTGTTGGACACGCCCGCCGAGGTCACCGATGCGCCCGGCGCTGCCCCGCTGGTCGTATCCAAGGGTCATGTCCGGTTCGAGGACGTCCAGTTCGGCTACGACCCCGAGCGCGAGATTTTGAAGGGTCTCGACATTGACGTTCCACCCGGGACGACGGTCGCGGTGGTTGGACCATCCGGCGCGGGCAAGTCGACTCTCGCGCGCTTACTCTACCGCTTCTACGACCCGACCGCCGGGCGCATCACTATTGACGGCCAGGACATCGCCGACGTGCAGCAGGCCAGCCTGCGCGGCGCGATTGGCATCGTTCCGCAGGACACGGTGCTGTTCAACGACACCATCGGTTATAACATCGGCTATGGCCGCGACGGCGCCGGCCAGCCGGAGATCGAAGGTGCGGCGCGCGGCGCGGCGATCGATCATTTCATTGCCGCTTTGCCCGATGGCTATGGCGCGATGGTCGGCGAGCGCGGCCTCAAGCTTTCGGGCGGCGAGAAACAGCGCGTAGCGATCGCCCGCACCTTGCTCAAAAATCCGCCGGTCCTGGTTCTCGATGAAGCGACCAGCGCATTGGACAGCCGGACCGAGCAAGCGATTCAGGACACGCTCGATCGGGTGTCGCGCAATCGCACAACGATCGTCATCGCCCATCGATTGTCGACGGTGATCGGCGCCGACCAGATCATCGTGCTCGACAACGGCCGGGTCGCCGAGCGCGGCACGCACAACGAATTGCTCGAAGCCGAAGGGCTATACGCCGAGCTGTGGTGCCGCCAGGCGGCCGAGCGAGAAGAAGAAACCGCCGAGGCTGCGGAGTGAAGCACGACCCATTGCCGCTGTTGAAAAGCGTGTTCGGGTTCGATGCTTTCCGTGGCGTCCAGGAACAGGTCGTGTCGCGAGTGATCGCCGGCGAGGACACGCTGGCGGTGATGCCGACCGGTTCGGGAAAGTCCCTGTGCTACCAGCTTGGCGCGCTGGTCCGCGACGGCACCGCGCTGGTCATATCGCCGCTGATCGCGCTGATGCACGACCAGATCCGCTCGGCCGGACAGCTCGGCATTCGCGCCGCTTCGCTGACTTCGGCAGACAGCGACCGCGATGCGACCGTCGAGAAATTTCGTGCCGGTGAACTGGACCTGCTTTATGTGGCCCCGGAGCGGGCGACGACCGAGAGTTTCCGTCGGCTGATCGAGCAGGTCCCGCTGGCGCTAATTGCGATCGACGAAGCGCATTGCGTCAGTGAATGGGGTCACGATTTCCGGCCGGATTATCGCCTGCTGAGACCACTGCTCGACGCTCATGCTGGCGTGCCGCGCCTGGCGCTGACCGCCACCGCTGACGCCCGCACCCGCGCCGACATCCTCACCCAGCTTGGCATCCCCGAAGCTGGCTTGATTCTTGCCGGGTTCGACCGGCCCAACATCCGCTATCATGTCCGCCCGCGCGACGGCATCGGCGCCCAGCTTAAGCAGCTGCTCATCGATCAGCCGGGACCTGGCATCGTTTATGCCCAAAGCCGCGACAAAGCCGAGCGGCTGGCCGAGCAATTGGCGGCGACTGGCCGGCCCGCGCTGCCCTATCATGCTGGGCTCGAGGCGCCGGTCCGCGCCCGCAATCAGGCTGCCTTCGTCCGCTCCGAAGAGATGGTAATGGTCGCCACCGTCGCCTTTGGCATGGGCATCGACAAGCCCGACGTGCGCTTCGTCGCCCATGCCGGCATCCCCAAATCGATCGAGGCTTTTTACCAGGAAACCGGCCGCGCCGGTCGCGACGGCGATCTGGCCGAGGCATGGCTGTTCTGGGGCGCCGAAGACTTCGCCCGAGCCCGGCAGCGAATTGAAACCGAAGTCGAGCCTGACCGCCGCCCGGCCGAGCGCGAACGGTTGAATGCGCTCGCCGGTCTGGTCGAGACGGCGAGTTGCCGACGCGCCATCTTGCTGCGGCACTTCGGCGACTCGGCGCCCGACCACTGCGGCAATTGCGACAATTGCCTCGACCCGCCGCAAACCATCGATGCGACCGAAGTCGCGCGCAAATTGCTGTCCGCAGCCTTCCGCACCGAAATGCGGTTCGGCGTTGCGCATCTGGCCGAAGTGCTCGCCGGCAACGGCAGCGAGAAAGTG
The DNA here is from genome assembly GCF_031361285.1 of Sphingomonas sp. Classification (GTDB taxonomy): domain Bacteria; phylum Pseudomonadota; class Alphaproteobacteria; order Sphingomonadales; family Sphingomonadaceae; genus Sphingomicrobium. The sequence continues at coordinate 613 of NZ_JANMCO010000135.1, read as the reverse complement.
CGTGGTTTTGGCCATCACAAGCTGTCGGTATTCGGCATTGCCAGCGCCGAAGAAATTGCGCTCATTCGGCCGGTCGCACAGGCGCTGATTGCTCGTGATGCCCTGCGCGCCGATGCTTATGGCGGATTGTCGTTCGGCCCCAACGCCAAGGCGATCCTCAAAGGCGAGGAAGCGCTGGTGATCGCCGTCCCGCCGCCTCGGAAGCGTCGATCGCGCCGAACCCGCGACGAAGGTCCGTCAGATCCAATGTTCGAGGCTTTGCGTGAGGCCCGGCGGACGCTGGCGGCGGCGGCCCGGGTCCCGCCTTATGTCGTATTTCACGATTCGACGTTGCGCGATATTGCCGCCATCCGACCGACCACGCTGCGGGAACTCGCCGGGGTCAATGGTGTTGGAGAAGCCAAGCTAGCCCGGTATGGCGACGCGATGCTCGCGGCCGTCGCGGCCCACGAGAATTTGCACGAGGAGGCCACCGATGCTGCGCGTGCTTGACGACAAAACGTTGGTCAGCGGGCAAATCATGCCCGCTGACGTCGCGGAGTTTCAGCGTCAGGGCGTGACGATGATTGTTAATAATCGCCCCGATTTCGAAGACGAGGACCAGCCGCTCAGC
>NZ_JANMCO010000104.1:0-3066 GCF_031361285.1 Sphingomonas sp. | reverse complement strand
CGCCCAATGACGCCAGCAGACGGCGCGAACCCGACTCGTTTCCAGCGCTTCTGGCTGCCCGGTCTCGCCTTCAAGGCGGTGGTCATCGGCGGCGGCTATGCGACTGGGCGCGAGCTTGCCGAGTTCTTCCTGCCGAGCGGGCCGTGGGGAGGGCTTGCCGCCATCCTCGTCGCGACGCTTATTTTCAGCCTGGTGTGCAGCGTCACCTTTCTGTTCGCGCGGCACGTCCAGGCGTGGGACTACGTCACCTTCTTCAAGGCTCTGCTTGGCCCCGGCTGGATCCTGTTCGAGGGAGCCTATGTGCTGTTCATCGTGCTTATACTGGCCGTCTATGGCGCGGCCGCCGGGGCGATCGGCGCGGCTTTGCTCGGGCTTCCGGCATTTGTCGGCACGGCGATCCTGGCAGCTGCAATTGTCGCGGTGGTTACCTTCGGCAATGCCTCGGTCGAGCGGATGTTCGCATACGTTTCCTACCTTCTCTACGCCATCTACGCCTTGTTCATCGTGCTCGCTTTCACCCATTTCGGTGACCGTATCGCCGCTGGCTTCGCTCGCGGCGAGCCGATGCCCGGCTGGCTCGGCGGCGGCACGGTCTATGCCGGTTACAATCTTATCGGTGCGGTCGTCATTCTACCCGTGATTCGCCATCTTACCAGCAATCGTGACGCGATTGTCGCGGGCATGATTGCCGGCCCATTGGCGACACTTCCGGCGCTACTCTTCTTCATTGCGATGATCGGCTTCTTTCCCGAGATCGCCGGCGCCACCTTGCCGTCGGACTTCCTCCTTCAGCAGCTCGACATCCCTGTCTTCCACTTGCTGTTTCAGCTAATGATCTTTTCGGCCCTGCTCGAAAGCGGTGCGAGTTCCGTTCATGCGATCAATGAGCGAATTGCACGCTCATTTATCATTCGCCGCGGCGTGGTGCTCAGCAATGGCAACCGCCTGGCTATCGCCCTTGCGCTGCTGATCGGCTGCATGTTCGTCGCCGACCGCTTCGGACTCGTCGCGCTGATCGCCACCGGTTACCGGGCTCTGGCCTACATCCTCATCGCCGTTTACGTTGTCCCCGTGCTCACGCTCGGGCTGTGGCGGCTAGCTCGTTCCCGGCAGGAGCAAATCGCATGAAGCATGCCTTGGCCTTTGCGCTTATCGCCTTGGCTACGCCCGCTCTCGCCGTGCCGCCCGTAGGGTTCGAGCAGCGCGTCGAGCAACTGCGGATTGCATATGGCGCACCGGGCGTATCGATCGCCATCGTCGAAAACGACAAGCCAACGCTCGCCAAAGGTTGGGGCGTGCGCGAGATCGGCAAGCCCGAGCGCGTCGGTCCCGACACCATCTTCGGCACCGGATCGACCGGCAAGGCCTTCACCGTCGCCGCGCTTGCCATCCTGGTGGATGAGGGCAAGCTCAAATGGGACGACAAGGTCATCGACCACCTGCCCGATTTTCGCATGTGGGATCCGTGGGTCACGCGCGAGATGACGGTGCGCGACCTGCTAGTCCACCGCAGCGGCCTCGGGCTCGGCGCAGGTGATTTGCTGTTCGTCCCCAACAGCGATCTGTCGCGCCAGGAAACGGTCCGGCGGCTGCGCTTCATCAAGCCGGCGACTAGCTTCCGCAGCGCCTACGCCTATGACAACATCCTCTACATGGTCGCGGGCGAACTTGTCACGGCGGTAAGCGGCGAGCCCTGGGAGCGGTTCATGCACAGCCATGTGTTCGCCCCGCTGGGCATGAACCATGCGACCGATTCCAATGCGGAATTCCAGGCGGTCGCCGACCGCGCGCATCCGCATGGCCGCTTCGACGGGCCGATCGTCGGGCTCGGCCACCAGCAGGCATATGGCGCCGAAGCCACCTTGGCGGGCAACGCCGCGCCCGCCGGCGGGCTGGCGATCAGCGCTAACGACATGACCCGCTGGCTGCTTACGCAATTGGGCCACGGGCAAATCCCCGGCAGCAGCGCCCGCCTGTTCTCTGCCGAGCAGTCGACGCAGATGTGGAGTCCGGTCACGCTGCAGCCGATCGACGCGCGGCCACCCGAGTTTGCGGTGACGCAGCCCATGTTCGACGCTTACGCGCTCGGCTGGGACGTGCAGGATTATCGCGGCACGAAGATAATCTCTCACGGTGGCGCCGTATTTGGATCGCTCACGGAGGTCGTTCTGATCCCCGACAAAAACATCGGCTTTTCGATCGCGGTCAACAGCGAAGAAGGTGAGATCGTCCGCGGCCTGATGTATGAACTGCTGGACCATTATCTCGGCTTTCCCGCCGCAAACTGGCCGGAGAAGTATCACGCGTATAGGCTGGCACGTCTGGCTGAAGCCGCCAGGCTGGTCGGCGCGCAACAGGCCAAGCCAGCGCGGGTCGGGCCCTCCTTGCCGCTCGATCGCTACGTCGGCGACTATGCCGACCCCTGGTATGGTACGATAAAGGTACGCCGCGCCGGTAGCGCGTTGGCGATTCAGTTCCCCCATTCGCGTGGCATGGATAGCGTGCTGGCCCACCACCAATATGATACATTCCGGACCCAGCCGGCGCTGCGCTGGATCGAACCGGCCTATGTCACTTTCTCGATCGATGCCGACGGTAAGGTCGACCGCGTGCGAATGAAGCCGGTCTCACCCTTGGCCGACTTCAGTTTCGATTATCAGGACCTCGATTTCGCGCCGGTCGCGGCGGCCGGCCAGGGAGCAAAGCAATGATCAAATGGTTTGCGGCAGTCTCGGCGATCGCCCTCGTCGGCGGCTGCGTAATGGCGCCGCCTCCCGCGCAAGACGCGAATGTTACACCGACCGTCGCGACCGCACCGGCATACGACCTGCTGATCCGCGGCGGGACAATCTACGATGGCAGTGGCGGCCCGCCTTATGTCGGCGATGTCGGCATTCGCGGCGATCGCATCGTCTATACCGGCCCCGCCCAGGAGGCGAGCGCGCCGCGCGTCGTCGACGCGCGCGGGCTCGTCGTCGCACCCGGCTTCATCAATATGCTCAGTTGGGCCAATGAATCGCTGCTGGTCGACCCGCGCGGACAAAGCGACCTTCGCCAGGGTGTAAC
>NZ_JANMCO010000068.1:0-8448 GCF_031361285.1 Sphingomonas sp. | reverse complement strand
TCCAGGCCCGGCGCAACCGAAGCGTGACCGGGGGCGGTCCATTCCCGCGTTGATTTCAGCAATGGCTCGACCTGCTTGACGTAGGGGCCGAGCGGGTGATCGGCAACCGCGACACCGATGCCATAGGCCGGGCTGGCAAAGTCGTTGCCAGCATAAAACAGCCAGTAGCGACCCTGTTGGAAGGTCACGAACGGCCCTTCGATGAGGTGCCCTTCCCACCCTTGGTCGTTGGTCAGCACCTGGGTTGGTCCGCCAAGCAACGAAGTGCCGTCATCGGCCAGCCGCTGCGCCCAGACCGGCGTGGTCATCGCATTGAGGATGTCCGGCGCAAGGCCGCCGTCGGCCAGCGCCTGCCTGACCCGGTCCCAATTGTTGAGAACGGCGGCGATGAACGGCTGCATCAGGAAGAAGCGTTCCATCGGCCGGCGCCCGTTGGCCCAGCCGACGATAGCCGCTGCAAAGGCGGCGGTGCGGCGATCCTGGTCGCTTTCAAAGACGGCGGCGATCAGATCCGGATTGTCGCGCAGCAGCCCGGCGAGCGGTCGCGGCCAAACGCCATTGCTGTCATCCTTCCACAGCAAATAGCGCTCGCCGTCTGGGTCGATGAAGATATGCGCGTCGATCACGCCGCCGCTCAATGGGGCGCCGGCAATGCCGGTGGTGTTGACCGGCCGGCCCGTCAGCAGCGGGCGCCCGATGTCGGCCCACGGGCCCTCGGGGCTCGCGCTCTTGGCGAGCCCGACCGCCAGCGCGTTCGAGGTCTGGCGGGCGGTGAAGCACAGCCAATATTCGTCGCCCACCCGGGCCATTTCCGGAGCCCAGAAATCGGCGACCTTGACGCCCGTGGCGGCCCACGCCGGCTCCGCCCCTTGCGGAAAAGCGAAGCCTCGATGCTCCCATTGCTCCAGGTCATGCGAATGGAGGATTGGAAACGCGTCGGGGGCATCGTTGGACGTGGCGACGAGATAATAGCCGTCATTGGTCTTGAGCACCGCCGGATCGCCATAGCCGCACAGGATGGTTGGCGAAACGTTCTCGGTCAGCAGCGGCTTCCACGGAGTTGCGCTTGGCGGATATTTGGTCACGCCGGCAGAGATATGCGGCAGTCCGGTCCCGAAATCGCGCGCCAGCGCGGCGAAAAAATCAGCCGCGTCCTGCTGCTCGCGGCCGGCAATCGTATAGCTGCCCGAGGCGCCGTTGGATCCGCGCACGTCGATCCGCGCGCCCTCCCCGGCTTCGTGGGCATCGATTTCGAACGATAATATACGGCGGTTGCTCATCGACGCGGCGATACGTGCGCCGATGCTGGATGAGAAGCCCTTCCGGTATTGCCTGTCACCGCCTAGGGTGGGTCCCATGCTCACCGCCCCGCGCACGCTGATCGCCTTCGCCGCTCTGGCGCTGACGGGGTGCGCAACGCTGACCGGGCCGGCACGTTTCACCAACCCGGTAATCGACGCCGACTTTCCCGACCCCGCCCTGATCCGGGCGCCGGACGGTTACTATTACGCCTACGCGACCCAAACCAGGAGGGGCGATAAGTGGGTCAACATCCAGCTCGCTCGGTCGTCCGACCTAGCGAGCTGGCAGCAGCTCGGCGATGCGCTTCCAGCCAAGCCGGCTTGGGCGTCTAAGACCCAGGACTTCTGGGCGCCCCACGTCCAGCGTCACGGCGATACCTATTACATGTATTATTCGGCCAAGCCCGACGCGGCATTGGCCGACGACAAGCGCGGCCTGTGTCTTGGCGTGGCTACCGCCGGCGGTCCGCTCGGCCCGTTCGTTGACAAGGGCATCCCGCTCATTTGCGGAGACGGCTTTGTCAACATCGACCCGATGGCCTTCGACGACCCCGCGACTGGCAAGCATTTCCTCTATTGGGGCTCGGGCTTCCAGCCGCTCAAGGTGCGCGAACTTAGGTCCGATTTCATGTCGTTCGCGCCGGGCAGTACAGCGACCGACCTGGTGCCGGTGATCAAGAATGATGCGGCACACTATCAGGAACTGGTCGAAGGAAGCTGGGTCATCCACCGCGGCGAATATTATTACCTGTTCTACTCGGGCAATAATTGCTGCGGGCCAAAAGCCCATTACGCCGTGCTGGTCGCCCGCTCGCGCGCGCCCACCGGCCCGTTCGAAAAATTGGCGCCCAACCCGGTCATAATGGAAGCTCGCGGCAAGTGGATCGCGCCGGGCCACAATGCGATAATCACCGACGCGCGCGGTCAGGACTGGATGGTATATCATGCGGTCGATGTGCGCCGTCCGCGAGTCCTTCCAAGTGACGAAATCAACACGCGGCGGGTCATGTTGATCGACAAGATCAGCTGGCACGATGGGTGGCCGCGGGTCGATGGTCCCTCGGAGTAACGCCGCCTGATAATCCGGGCGATATACGGGCGTTGGTCTTGCTAGACGCCGGTCGCGGCGAACACGTGGCCGTTGGGATCGAGATCGCGCAGGTCGCGCCCGCGCGTCTCCTTCCCGAACCATGTCACCAGCGCCAGGGACGCGATCGTCGGGATCGTGATCAGGAGCGCGACCAGCGCCAGTGCCGGAACCAGGGCCAGGATCGCAAGCAGTTGAGCGAACACTCCGCCGGCCTTGCTGCAGGCTGCCACCAGCCCCGTAGTCCGCCCGCGAATCCTCAGGGGAAAGCTCTCGGCGGTATAGGGCAGCAGCATTGCAATCAGGGCGTTGGTCCCGACAATCAGTAGCGCGACTGGCAAGACCGGGCTGCCGTTGCTGGTCAACTCCAGCCGCAGGACTCCGAGTAATCCGGCGAACGTCACCGCGATCGCCCCGGCGACGGACCATTTCGCGCTCCACCGGCTATACGCAAAAGCGACTACGAAAATGGTCGGGAAAGCAATCAGCGCGGACTCGGCCAGAAGCCTGCTTGAAAGCTCCGTGCTGTAGCCTTTGGCGACGAGGTCGGCCGGAAGCCACAACAGCAACCCGAAGTTGATCAGGCCGTAGCAAATTGCCGCGAGGCAGAGGGCGACCAGCTTGCCAAGAAAGGCGCGCCCGCTGAGCGCCGCCGACGGGCCCTTCAAGAGCGCGGTTTCCTCCGCGTGCGTGGTGCTGCGCGCCTCCGACCCGAACCGCTCCATCACCTTGCGCGCTTCGTCGCGGCGGCCGCGGGCAAGGAGGAATTTGGCGGATTCCGGAATTAGGGCGCCGAGCAGGACAAGCGACAAACCTGTCGGCAAATTGAGCAACCACAAGATGCGCCAGCCGAAGGTCGGCTGGAGCAAGGCGGAAAAGCCGCTCGCGGCGAAATAGCCGCTGACCGCGCCAAGCCCGCCGACCAGCACCAACGCCCAGCCGCGGTGCTTGCTCGGCATCATTTCGGCGAGCAGCGCATAAGTGACGGGCAGCATGCCCCCGGCGGCCGCGCCCATCATGAAGCACATGCCGATGTTCCAATAAAGCGAGGGCATGGCGCCGCAGATCGAGGTTCCGACGAACATTACGGCGGACAGCAGGATCGACGCCTTGCGGCCGTAAACATCGGCGATGATGCCCCACAGGATCGAACCGACGACTGTTCCGGTCAGCGCGGCAAAAGGCACCAGCGACGCGGTCGCCTTGGACACGCCATATTCGCTGACCATCCCGGGAATGGTAAAGCCCAGACTCGCTGGTTTCATGATGTCGATGACCAGCGCGACCACCAGCACCGCCATCAGTGCCCAGTGCGCACGCGTCAGCGGCGCGTCCTCTGGCGGTGAGACGACAATTTTTTGCGAGGCGGCAAGTTGCTTTGAGATGTTGCTCGGCAGTAGTCCGTAGGCGGCAATTGCGATGCCGATCACGATCGCGCCCATTCCCGCGATCATTTCGCCGTCTATTGGCATGCCGGACAGCCGGTAATGGGTCATCCGGCCCATCAGGAACATCGGCAGGTGAAGGAGCACTCCCGCCATGACCGCAGACACGCCGAGGACGAACGCCCACGATCCCCTTCGGTCAAACAAAGTACTTGTGCTCAACAATTTGATTTCTCCAAGAGACACGCCCAGCTCGGTTGGCTTACGTGCGTCAGTCCTATCGGCACAACGGCCGCCGGAGAAGGAGCTCCCAGAACAGGCTTATGACCGCTTTGGGTCGAAAGCGGACATTAGCCGCTTCGAACGCCTCCGGTCCCACTAGAAATCTCAGACAACAGTTCAATTGCACCGGCCGAACCCTGCAGAACCACGAGGTGCTGAACGTTAAGCTACTGAAATACTGAGAAGAAAATGGTGGGCGTGGCAAGGATTGAACTTGCGACCCCTGCGATGTCAACACAGTGCTCTACCACTGAGCTACACGCCCACACGGGAACCCCACCAAAGTCATACTTTGGTGGAAACCTTGGCGGCTATCTAGGGATGGTGACCAAGCGGCGCAAGCGCGATTGGCGGCTTACAATCGGCCGTGCTGGTCCTCGGACTGGAAGATCCGGTCGACTTCGGCGACGAGGTCTTTCAGGTGGAACGGCTTCGACAGCAATTTGGCTTCCGGCGCCGTCCGCCCGCCCTGCAGCGCGACCGCGGCAAAGCCGGTGATGAACATCACGCGGATCGCGGGGTCGATCGCCGACGCCTTCTGGGCAAGCTCGATGCCGTCCATCTCGGGCATGACGATGTCGGTCAAGAGCAGATCGAACCGCTCGGTCTCGAGCAGTGGCATGGCCTCGGTCCCGCAGCCGACCGCGGAGACCTCATAGCCGACGCGCTGCAGCGCCCGCTGCAGATATTCGCGCATCGACGTATCGTCTTCAGCCAGCAGGATTCTTGCCATCGCCCCCTCCATATGCGCCCATCATTTAACATTTTCCAGCCGCGGGCCAGCCATTCCTGCGTTGACCGGCGAGCGATCGTCCTAGATTGAGACGCTCGCGTGGCTGCCCTGACCCCTTATGCGAGACCGCTCCCGGCGCCGATCGTCCATCCGCCGCGCGGTACGGTGCCGGTGCTGCTGTCAATACCGCATTCGGGCCGCGACTATCCCGAATGGCTGGTCGCAATGGCCGCGGGCGGGCGCACCCCGCTGGTCGCGCTCGAAGACCCTTTGGTGGATCGGCTGGTATGGCGCGCGGTCCAGCGCGGCGCCGGCGCGGTCATCTCGCACACGCCCCGGGCCGCAATCGACTGCAACCGGGCCGAGGATGACGTCGATCCGGCGGTGATCGAAGGCGGCTATCGCGGGCGGGTCAGCGCCCGCGCGCGCGGCGGGCTGGGCATCGTCCCCGGCCGCACCCAGGCCCACGGCTATCTGTGGCGCCGCCCGATCGGCCCGGCCCAGCTCGACCAGCGGCTCGACCAGGCTCACCGCCCCTATCATCACGCGCTCGAGCGCGAGCTCGAGGGGCTGGTCGACCGGTTCGGCTGCGCAATGCTGATCGACTGCCATTCGATGCCGCCGCCAGCACCGGGCGTGGCCGAGATCGTGATCGGCGATTGCCACGGCCGCAGCGCCGCCCACGTGGTCAGCGCCGAAGCCGTCCGGCTGGCTCGGGCGGCGGGCTTTTCCGCCGGGCTCAACGCGCCGTTCGCCGGCGGCCATATCACCGAGCGCCACGGCGCTCCGGCGCGCGGCGTCCACGCGCTCCAGGTCGAGGTCGACCGCACTTGCTACCTCGCCGACGACCTGGTCACCCCCGGGCCCGGCTTCGATCGCGTCGCCGAGCTGTTCGAAACGCTGGCGGAGGGTCTCGGCGCCCTGCTGCTGGACCGCGCGTTCGCGACCGCTGCAGAATAAAAGGCATTCCGAATGTAAAACGGCCACCCCGCCCGCAAAGACGGGGTGGCCGAGGTTCAGAAATGAGGCCGGTCGTGCAGGGGGAACACGAGGCCTGCTGAACGAAATCCAAGATAGGATTCCGGGTTACGGTTTCAACCGTCTCCCTTCGTCCCGGGACAGGCCGTGCGAATTATGCGTCGGCGGTAGCCAGTTGCGGCGTGGCGACCGGGCCTTTGCCCTGCATCACCTGGCGCGAGAAGACTTCGCGGATTTGCGACAGCGAGAACAAGTGCGCGTAGATCAGCGCCAGCATCCCGTTCTGGTTCATCTTCCTCAGTTCGTCGCCGCGAAGTTCGCGCAACTTCTCCTCGTCGACCATCTGGAAGCCGCGATAGATGAACGGCTGCTCGGCGCCCTCGGGCTGGATCGCGACTTCGCCGTCCATCAGCAGGCCGGATTTCTTCAATTCCTCGATGAACGCCGCGGTGCGCTGGCCGGCGGTCTCGAACTGCTCGCAGAACTGGAGGACAGCCAAAGTCGCCTGGCTCGGCTGGTCGCCGTCGAACAAGGGCTCGCCATCCTTGAAATCGCCGATCGCGCCCGCGGTCGGATCGACGCACAGCGACAATTCGTCGCTGTCCGGGCGCAGCCGCGCCAGCAGGAATGGATAGCGCCGCATATAGGCCGGCACGTACATCATGGTGTCGAGCAGCTTGCCCTCTTCATTGAGGAAGACGTTGACGCCCTCGCTCAGGCCCATCAGCACCAGCGGCACGGGTTGGTCGCCGATCGAGAACACGATCGGATAATGCCGCTGGAGCAGCGCGAATTCATCGACCGTCGCCGGGATGGCATGCGTCGTGGCGATGCCCGGGGCTTTTTCGATCGCCCGGATCTTCATCTTGCCATGCTCGGCGACGTTGAGCGGAACGAGTTCGTTATAGAATAATGGCAGGGTCTGGTTCGGCGCGGCAGTCGCCATTCGATTGTCTCCTGGGATCCGGGGTTGAAGCGCGATCGGCGCTATCTTCCTTACCGGCAAAGATTTGTCGGCGAGCCTCTATTCCGGGATGCAAGTTCTGGCAAGGCCGCGCATGATCCCGCGGCAGGGCCAGCGAGCGTCGGGCGAGCATAATTCATTGATCATTCAAGCCGTCCCTGCAAAGCCGCGGCCCATGATGGCTGTTCGCTAAGTGCCCATATCGATTTTCCTCGCCATGTTTCCGCTGCTGCTTGGCCTCGCTTCCGCTCCTGCGGACGCGCCGCAGGTGAGCGTCCAGCGGATGGTCATCGAGCAGTCGTGGGTGCTGCGCGTGCCGGTCCAGCCGCAGCGCTTGCCCCAGCGCTTCGACTGGGCCGAAAGCAAAGGCCCCAAATGCGTGCCGGTGAGCGACATCCGCGGCGCCTTGCTGCTGGGCACCGACCATGTCGACTTCGTGCTGCCCGATCGCCAGCGTATCCGCGCGATTTTCGACGACGACTGCCCGGCGCTCGACTTTTACGGCGGCTTCTATCTCAACACCGAGGATCAAAGACTGTGCGCCAAGCGCGATTCGGTCCACTCGCGGATCGGCGGCAGCTGCCGGATCGCGCGGTTCCGCAAGCTCAACCCAAAGATCAAGGACTGAGCTTTCCTTGACATTTTGACCGGCTCGGGGTTAGCCCGGTGCCAGTTGCGGCCGCTCAGCGGGAGCGCTCGCCACCCTCATTTTTCCGGATACTTGAATGTCTTTTGCCGATCTCGGCCTTTCCGACGAATTGCTGCGCGCGGTTGCCGACAGCGGCTATGGCGAACCGACCCCGATCCAGCGCGGCGTCATCCCCTCGGTCCTGATGGGCAAGGATATCATCGGCATTGCCCAGACCGGCACCGGCAAGACCGCCGGTTTCGTGCTGCCGATGATCGACATCCTCGCCCAGGGCCGCAGCCGCGCGCGCATGCCGCGATCGATGATCCTCGAGCCGACCCGTGAGCTCGCCGCCCAGGTCGCCGAGAATTTCGTCAAATACGGCAAGTATCACAAGCTCTCGATGGCGCTGTTGATCGGCGGCGTGCAGATGGGTGACCAGGTCAAAGCGCTCGAAAAGGGCGTGGATGTGCTGATCGCCACCCCCGGGCGGCTGATGGACCTGTTTGGCCGCGGCAAGATCATGCTCAACGGCTGCGAGCTGCTGGTCATCGACGAGGCCGATCGCATGCTCGACATGGGCTTCATCCCCGACATTGAGGAAATCTGCTCGAAGCTGCCCAAGTCGCGCCAGACCTTGCTGTTCTCGGCGACCATGCCGCCGCCCATTCAGAAGCTCGCCGCCAAGTTCCTGAGCGACCCCAAGCGCGTCGAAGCCACCCGTCCGGCCACCGCCAACGTCAATATCGAGCAGCGGCTGGTCGAGGTCCGTCCCGACAAGAAGAAGGATGCGCTGCGCGACATATTGCGCTCGGCCGAATTCAAGAACGCGATCGTCTTTTCCAACCGCAAGACCACCGTGCGCGAGCTCGCCACCAGCCTCAAGCGCTCGGGCTTCTCGGTCGGGCAAATCCAGGGCGACATGGACCAGTCGAGCCGCATCGCCGAATTCGACCGCTTCAAGTTGGGCGAGATCAACATCCTTGTCGCCTCCGACGTCGCGGCGCGCGGGCTCGACGTCAAAGGCGTCAGCCACGTCATCAACTTCGACGTGCCGTGGCAGCCCGACGATTACATCCACCGCATCGGC
>NZ_JANMCO010000038.1:0-3407 GCF_031361285.1 Sphingomonas sp. | reverse complement strand
GGTGCCGGACAGGGCGAAGCCATCATTCTGGCGCAATACTGCGCACTCGCCGGGCCGGGCGCGGAGATTCGCGACCATCCATCCCTTCTGCTTCTGCCCGGTCTGCTCAGACCGATCCTGTGCGAGCACGAGCGTGGGCACGACGAGCAACGAAGCGGCAACCGCACACCAACATCTTGTCATATCACTTTCCCCGACTCGGCGCGAAGGTGCGTCCGTCGCACAAAGTTTAGCACGAATCGAAGGGGTCGCGCGGGGGCGGCCCGTCGACGCTGATCCGTAAGGGGGCCGGCGCCGATCCTCGCAGGAGGACAGGCGAAGCCCACGGAAGTCCGCAATGGGTTGAAAACGGTCATTAGCGCCTGGCAACGGCCAATGTCCGGCATTGGCCGATGACGGACGGTCCGCTTTATGGCAGCGAGAGGACGGAAGCGGACTGTTTGTAGCGCGACGGTGAGCGATCAGTAGCAGACTTCGCTACGCGCTCTTAGGCAAACATAACGCGCGAAAACTCAGCCTCTATCGCCAACCGCCGAATACCCACCGCCTGCCGCCGCCGTCCTCCTGCCGCGCCTTCAGCAGGCAACCGGCCGCCAACAGAATGAACGCCGTCATCGGCATTTCGAGCATGGCGATGCGCGCCTGGACAAAGAGGGTCTGGTTGAAGACCGCCAGCAGGGCAACAAGTACCGCCGGACGGTCCGCCCGGAACATCATCCTCCCGATCCAGAATAGCGCCATCACGCTGGCTGCGGCAAAGAACGCACTTGGCAGTCGCCAGCCGATGCTGTTGTCGCCGAACAGCTCGATGCCCGCAGCGATCATCGTTTTGGCAAAAAGCGGATGCTCGATGTTGACGGGGCCGGAATGTGCAATCAGAGTCCGCGCGGCCGGCACGTAATGGGTCTCGTCGAAATAGAGTTCCGCCGGCGTGCCGATGCGAAAGGCAAACAGCGCGAAGCTGCCCAATCCCAGCGCCAGCGCGACCAGCCGCGCGTCGAGCTTGAGGCGTGCGCCGGGCTTCGGGTTCATGCTACATCCCACCCCCTGTCGATCGCACGCGCAAGCGCGCGAATTTAGCCTCTTTCAGGATGCTCCCGATAGCCTTCGTTCGCCCACCGAAAGTTTGTGTAGGTCATCGAAACGCTGAAATCGAGCGCCTCGACCTGGTGCCACCAGCCGATCGGGACGAACAGCACTTCGCCCGGCTCAATCACCAGCTCGAGCAGCCGGACGTCCCCGAGCTTTGGATAGGCCGAAAGATCGAGCTGCGGATCGGTCAGGTTGCCGATTTCGCTGAACACATGGAGGTGATTGTAGAGCTTCGGCGTTTCCGCAGGCGAAGCCATGACAACCCGCTTTCGCCCGACAATCTGGACAATCAGGTTGTTGGTCAGATCGTGGTGCAGCGGCGTGAAGGTACCCTGTGGCCCGATCCACATCATGCTGGCGTCCTGCCCGCTGGCGTCATCGAGCAGCGCGGGGATACTGCCGAGATCGGCCGCAAGCGGTGCCAGCGCGGCGGCGTTGCTGGCCGAATTATACGCCGTCAGATAAAGGTCATTGCCGCTGACTTCGACAATCTGATCGATGAACCGGTCGAACGGCATCTGTCGCTTGTGCGAATCCTTGTCGAGTTCGAAGCGGGTACTGCCCCGGCGCCCGCCCTGGCATTCGATCGTCGCGCTGCCGATCTCTTCACGCAGATAGTCGGGCGTCCATTTCCCCAGCGCCGGCCAGCCATCGATCGCGCCGCACAGGATAACCGGCCGGCCCGGTGCGTAGAAATTGTCGAGGAAATCTTCGGCGGTCAGATCTGCGCAACGAAAAACGCCGCTGGCGTTTACAGAAAGCGCGCGCTGGCGCTCCATGGTTTCGAACAGCCATTCGTATTTGGCGACTTTCCAGCCGGCTTCGGACGCAACGGGCCGCATTGGAGGAAGTGATCGTTCCGGCAGGACGACCTCTCGGCCAGCCCGCGGTGCCGGTTCGACGAGCGCAGCGTTGGCGAATTCGCGAACGCGCAGCTTGGTCTGGTGATCCGTGATCGGGCACCGCTCGTCAGGCATCAACCCGCGATAATAGAGCTTCTGCCACTTGTCGGCGGGCTTTTTGGGCGGGTGCTCGCGCACATGCCGCTGGAAAGCATCGCGCGAACGCGACCATGCCTCGAAGCTTGCCTTCAGTTCGGGATTTTCGTCGATCGGGACAAAACGCGGCGCGATATCTTCGATCACGCTGCGTTCGATCGGGAAGATGTGCGCAATCGACTCGTCGAGGTCGAAGCGCACCACGTGGTTGGCGCGCGTCAGCCGCCAGTTCATCGTAAAGGTATATGGTGCCCAGTCGGTTTCGATGATACCAGCGAGCGGCACCACGCCATCCTTGGTGCAGTTCGGCGGCCCCCCGGCGAAAAGATTCCAGCCGGCGGGCGTACGGAACAGGCCCTGGACGTGGATGGTGAACGTACCGAGCCCGAACAGGGCGACCGGCGCTTCGTGCGCCAGCGTCCCGGGATCGGCCCTGACGATGACGTCTTCGACCGCCATGCCTCCATTCCACTCGGCTTCGAAGCCGCAGGGGCTGAGAATTTCCCAGCCGTGGCTGTTGGCGATGGTGAGGGGAAGGCAGCGATAGGGATATGATTCGGGCGCCTCATCCATCCATCCCCGCTTTGGCGATGCCGGCCGGATGCGCGGTTCCCAGCCGGGGAAAACGTAGCATGTCAGTTCCATCCGCCCTACCCATTTACGATTGTGATGATCGGTGGCGTCAGCTTGATGCACAGCGGGACATCGTTCGCGCAACTAGTTTTATGGAGGCGGCAACTTCCGGAAGTACTACAGGCGCTGGGGAGCGGGAAGTAATTGTTCGGACGAACATTTAAAGGTTGACTCATCAAAATCCAAGGCGTTCAATATTGAGTCTTGGAGCGAGTGTGGCTTTGGGGGAACGTCTATGTCATACCAGTTCAAGCTCGCGGGCAAGGTTCTGGCGCTCGCAGCCGTTTCGTCGATGGCGCTTTCCCCGGCTCTCGCCGCCGCCAAAAAGGGCTCCTCGGATACCGGTCAGGGTCAGGCGGACAGTAAAAAGAAGAAGCACCATCATGGCGGCAATAATGGCGTTCTCTATGCATTGCTCGGCGCGGGTGCGATAGGCGGCGTTGCTGCGGCAGCGGGCGGTTCCAGTTCGACGCCGACGCCAACCCCGACGCCAACTCCGACGCCGACGCCCACTCCAACGCCGACGCCAACCCCGACGCCAACTCCGACGCCCACTCCAACGCCGACGCCGACGCCAACCCCGACGCCCACTCCGACGCCCACTCCAACGCCGACGCCGACGCCGACCCCAACGCCGACGCCAACTCCGACGCCAACGCCCACGCCAACGCCGACGCCAACTCC
>NZ_JANMCO010000020.1:0-2052 GCF_031361285.1 Sphingomonas sp. | reverse complement strand
GCAGCACCTCAAGCGCGGTGCGGATCATCGGATGATCGTCGGCCAGCAGGATGCGACTCAACGGGAGGAATTGGGTCACGGCCGCTTACCGGGGATCGGCAGCGTGACCGTAATCCTGGTCACCGCCATGCCGCGCGACATGTCGAGCGTTCCGCCGGATTGCTCGACCCGCTCCTGCAGCGAGGCCGGCATGTCCAGCCGCTTGCCCGCCGCGGGAGGCACGGTGACGTCGTTGACGAACACCAGCCGCAGCTCATCCACCGTCGCGGCGAGACTGACCGTGACCGACTTGGCCTCGGCGTGGCGGACGGCATTGGCCACTGCCTCGCGCATCATTTGGTGCGCGTCGAGATGAAGCCGGACGGGAATCATCAACTCGGACTTTCGCCCCGATACCTTGCATTCGATATCCCATTGCCGCGACAAGCGGTCGGCGAGTCCCGAGAGGTCCTTTATGAGGTCGCTGAACGTGACGAGTGGCCCGCTGCGCAAGGCGGCGATGATCGCGCGCAATTCGCGCTGCTCCTGGAGAATGATCTGCTTCAATTCGTCTAGCTGCGGCACGAAGTCGCGGCCCGAGACTTGCGCGCGCTTGATCGCTTCGAGGCGGAAGGCGGCGCCGGCCAGGAATTGCACGACGCTGTCGTGAAGGTCGCGGGCGAGCGTCAGCCGCGCCCGGGATTCGGCATTGTCGTCGGCCGCGGCAAGCATGGCGTGGCGCTGGAGGTGGACCGCGATGTCCGCGGCGACCTGTTCGCCAAGGTCGATATGATCGGTCGACAGGCCCGGGACATCTTCGAGGAAGAGCTCACCTTCGCCTCCGTCCGAGTGGACCGGGATGGCGAGGCCTTCGCCCAAGGCCAGGTTCGGGGCGGCCCGGGCGGCGATCACCTCGCCCACGGAAAAGTCCACCAGATTGCCGTTGGCATCCTTCTTGAGCGCGCGGTCCTTGCCCTGGTCGTAGAGGAACGGCGACATGGCGATGGCCGGCACGATCGCGATCGCCGGGACGGTGACAGGCACGAGCTCGCCGTCGCGGATGGCGACGCCGGCGAAGTCGCCGCGGGCCTGGTCGCGCCAGACGAACAGGCCGGAGCGCGCGCCAACGCCGTTCATCGCTGCCCTGAGGCCGGTCTC
The DNA here is from genome assembly GCF_031361285.1 of Sphingomonas sp. Taxonomy (GTDB): domain Bacteria; phylum Pseudomonadota; class Alphaproteobacteria; order Sphingomonadales; family Sphingomonadaceae; genus Sphingomicrobium. Next base: position 915 of record NZ_JANMCO010000020.1, on the reverse strand, counting down.
GATCGGTGATTCGTCGAGGCTCGGTCGGGCCAGCAACTCCTCGTCACGGGCATAGAATCGCGCGCGCCACTGGTTGGCGCCGAACCAGATGAGGATCAGCGACAGGATGACCAGATGGCCGGTGCGGACCACGAAGCGCTGCGGCTCGAACGTAACGCCCGACTGCACCACCAGCAGCCCGACGATCAAATAGAGCAGCGTCAGCAGCATCGCTGTCAGCGCGGTCGCGTGCCAGCCCCAGCGGATCGCCGCCGACAGCAAGAGGAAGATGAAGAAAGTGAAGAACGGGCTGGTGTAGCCCTCGGTCAGCAGGACGAGCAGCGCGAACAAAGCGATGTCGCCGGCGTGCGCTGGCCCGGCGAGCTTGGCGTCGAGCCACCAATTGCTCCACGTCGCGACGAGCATTGCGATAGCGAACACGACATAAGCACCGAGCACCGCGAAAGTCGTCACCGGATCATGCGCCGGCTGGCTGACGTCGATCCAGATGGCGAGCAGGAACAGCGTCGCCAGCATGAGCCGGCCCAGAGCGATCACCCGCCCGGACGGAAGCTGGAATCCCTTCCCCACGGGGCGAGTGATATCGCATCCGCGCCCGACCGCCCAGCCGCCAGCGGGGTTTGCGCTTATTCCTCCGATATGTGCCATTCCGAGGCGATCGGGTGACACTAACTTTGGATAACTATGGCGGCCCGCGCCCTGCTGATATTTCCGCCCTCGTCACGTCACGTTTCAAGGGGAAGGGGAGCACGAACCCCGATTTGTGCTCCCCTTCTTTTTGCCCAAATTCATTCCGGACGTGTCCCGGTCAGTCGGATCGGCCGCTGGTGTAATAGTCGATCCGGATCCGCACCCATTCGCCGATCATCGCTTTCCCGTTCTTGCGCGGCGGCCGCACCTTGAACTGCCACGCCG
>NZ_JANMCO010000008.1:0-1943 GCF_031361285.1 Sphingomonas sp. | reverse complement strand
GCTCGCTTGCTCCCTCGGGCAGCCGGTCAGCGACGTCTGGATATTCGAGACGGTGGAGCAGGCGGGCGTTGAGCAATTCGACATCGTGCAGGTCGAAATGCGCCGGCGCGCGGCCAAAATGCGCGAAGTCGAGATCCGCCGCGAGGTCCGCGAGGTCTGCGACGGGCTCGACCGGCTGCGAGGTGCCGAGCCGGGCGAGCAGCGACAGCAGGGCCATCGGTTCGAGATCGGCGGCGCGGATTTCCTCGACCCCGATCGAGCCCAGCCGCTTCGACAATTTGCCTTCCGCCGCGACCAGGAGCGCCTCGTGCGCCAGCTCGGGTCGGCGGGCGCCGAGCGCGTCGAACATCTGTAGCTGCGCGGCGCTGTTCGAGACATGGTCTTCGCCGCGCACGACCTGGGTCACGCCCAAGTCGACATCGTCGATCACCGACGGCAGCAGGTACAGCCAGCTGCCGTTCTCACGCCGGACCACGGGGTCCGACAGCAGAGCAGGATCGAACCGCTGCGGTCCGCGCACGAGGTCAATCCACTCGATCGGCGCGCTATGGTCGAGGCGGAACCGCCAATGCGGCTCACGCCCCTCCGGCACCGGCGCGCCGGCCGCCTTGCGCTCATAGACCGGCGGCAGCCCACGCCCGAGCAGCACCTTGCGCCGGACCTCAAGCTCCTCCGGCGTCTCGTAGCAGGCATAGACCCGGCCGGCCTCGCGCAGCCGCTCGAGCTCGCGGTCGTAGAGGTCGAACCGGTCCGACTGGCGGACGATTTGGTCCGGCGTCAGCCCGAGCCAGTCGAGATCGTCGCGGATGCCCTGGTCGAATTCGGGCGTCGAGCGCTCGCGGTCGGTGTCATCGATCCTGAGGATGAAGGTGCCGCCGTGTCGCCTCGCGAACAGCGCATTGTGCAGCGCGGTGCGGATATTGCCGACGTGGAGCCGCCCGGTCGGTGACGGTGCGAAGCGGGTGATGACGGTCATCGTGGCCGACTAGGCGTTACCCTACGCGCTGTCACGAGCAGGCGGTCGCTCACCGGATCGTCAGCGGTGGATCGAGCCGACCGCTGGCCCAAATTGCCGCGCACGTCCTTGCCGGACCATAATCGGGCTCGTTCTGGTTACGAGCGTTGATCCCCATCTTAACAAGGACTTTCACCGTATCCGCCGAGAGCACCTCCATGGCCCGCAACTGCGCCTTGATATCGGCTGCCGCTAATCGCGCTTCGCGACGATCGGAGGCCGAGACCGTTCCATTGTTCGGATCGACCAGCATCAATCTTCCCCATTTGGAAATCATCGATGCAATCACGGGGGAGCCGTTGCCCGAATTTTCGGCAATCCAGTTCAGGCGGCTTTTCTCCGTCACACCATATCGTTTGCCAATAAGGTCCATGATCTCGGTCGTCGGCGGTGCATAACCAAAGGTCGGAAAGCGTGGCCGCCGCATCGATTCTGTCGCAAGCTGCGTTCCTTGCATGACTTCCGTCATCCGGCGGTCGAGGCACGGAACCGCCGCCTGCCAAGATCGTAAGGCCGAATGGACGGTCGTCAATTCGTCTCGAACGCGGGAGCGCTCTGACTCCATTCTCGCAAAGTCGGCGCGCGCCTGAGCGTAGCTTGCGACCGATTGGGCTAGCAACACGCCGGCCACAACTACGCTAAGTTCGAACAGGAACAGCCGCGCCGTGACCTCACCGCGCCCGCTGCCCCACCAATGACGCACCGTCTGAAACATCCAAGCGCCCCCTGTGCAGGGTAGCTTAGCGGCTATTTCCCCGTGCGAAAGGCGTTGGTGATCGGGTAGCGGCGGTCGCGGCCGAAGTTGCGGCTGCCGATCTTGACCCCGGGCGGGGCCTGGCGGCGCTTATACTCAGCGCGCAGCAGCTTGGTCTCGATGTCGGCGACAAGGGCCACGTCGGCGCCCGTCGCGGCCGCGGTTTCCTTGACC
>NZ_JANMCO010000067.1:0-1695 GCF_031361285.1 Sphingomonas sp. | reverse complement strand
TTCGACCACGATCAGCCGCCTGGCGGTGCGGCTGGCGGGGCCGGCAAGGTCGAGATTGTAGAGCGTGCGGCCCTTGTCGAAGATCGGCGTGTCGGGGGAATTGAGGTATTTGGGTTCGCCGTCGCCCAAGATGCGGCCGCCGAAGGCGATCACGCGGCCACGCTGGTCGCGGATCGGGAACATCAGCCGCCCGCGGAAGCGGTCGTAGCTGTCGCCGCCATCCTCCGGCTTGATCAGCATGCCGGTCTCGACCAGCTGGTCTTCGCCGAGGCTGGTCAGCGCGGCCTTGAGGCGCAAGCGGCCCTGCGGAGCAAGGCCCAACCCGAAGCGCGCGACCGTCGCGGCGTCGATTCCGCGCTTGGCGAGATAATCGCGAGCGTGGGCGCCATCGAGCCCTTGCAGCTGCTCGGCGAACCATTTCTGCACCGCCCCCATGACGTCGGTCAGGGTCGAGGTCCGCTCGGCCTGGTCGCGGGCGCGCGGGTCGGCGGCGGGGACGTCCATCCCGGCCTTGGCCGCGAGTTCCTTGACCGCGTCCATGAACGGCATGCCGCGGGCATCGGTGAGGAAGCGGATCGCGTCGCCGTGCGCGCCGCAGCCGAAGCAGTGGTAGAAGCCCTTGTCGTCGTTGATGGTGAAGCTCGGGGTCTTCTCCTGGTGGAACGGGCAGCAGGCTTTGAACTCCCGCCCGGCCTTGATCAGCTTGACCGAGGGCGCGATCAGGCTCGACAGCGAGGTGCGGGCGCGCAGTTCGTCGAGAAAGGCGGGGGAAAGACTCACGCTTGATTGCTAGACGGCGCTAGGGCTTTGCTCAACGGTCCATTGCTCAACGGCCTGGGATGGATTCACTTGGGGGGAGACAATCATGAACAACCGGATTTGCATGGTGGCGATGGCCGTTTCGGCCTTGGGGATGGTCGCGTGCCAGAAAGCGGCCAATACGCCGGCGGCTTCGGGCGCGGCGATGATCAGCGAAGCCGAGGCGGGCAAGATCGACGATGCCGCCGAGGCCGCCTGGGCGTCGATGGACGCGGCCAAGATCAAGGCGGTCTATGGCCCCAATATCGTCGGCTTCGACGGCTCGACCCCCGGCCTGGCGCACGACCGCGCGGCGTGGGACAAGTTGCAGGACGCTTTCGCCGCCGCCAAGATCGACAAGATCGTACAGAAAGACCGCGTCATCCAGGTGCTCGATGCCGACACTTTTGTCGTCAGCGGGGTGTTCGACGTGACCAGCAGCGCGTCGCCGCAAAATGCCGTCACGCTGCGCTGCACCGACGTCTTCCAGAAAGCCACGGACGGCAGCTGGCCGGTGGTCAACGAGCATTGCTCGAACACGCCGAAGGGGTGAGGGTTCGGCGGTCGCGTCACGGCGTTGAATTGGAACGCTCTACCGAGCGACTCGCGATAGCCCGAATAACCTGGGTGAAATGTTGACCAAGCAAGTTGAGGCTTGATTCGAAAGGATTCATTCCCTCTGCAAATGCAGTCAATTGCGGCTAATCTGCCTCCGTTCCGAAGCAAGGCGGCAAGAAGACCGCTGTGGCGGATCGATCAGGAGGGGGATGATATGTTGACCAAGATCAGTGGGCTCGCCCGCGCCATCTACATTGTACTCGCGATTGTCACCGCATTTGTCGCCATTGGCGCGCTTGACGTGGCGTTAGTGCTCGTCGTGCTCGGCCTTATCGCCGG
>NZ_JANMCO010000155.1:0-1773 GCF_031361285.1 Sphingomonas sp. | reverse complement strand
CGCCAACCTGACCGCGGGTGCCGGCCGGAGCAATGCGCCGGCCGTTCAACAGAACCAGGGTCCGGGTCGGGCCGAGGCCGCGCAGGGACAGCGTGTTGACGCCCGGGCCGCCCTCGACGACGAGACCGCCGAAACTGTCGTTGATCTGCGGCGTGCCGCCAGTGACGCCGACGCTCTGCAGCACTTCAGCGGTCGAGTTGAAACCGGAGTCGATCTGCTCGTCGCGGGTAATGATTGTCACCGGATCGGCCGTGTTGAACCGATTGCGGCGGATGCGCGAACCGACGACGACGATGTCGCCTTCTTTACCGCTTGCGCTTGTGACGTCCGCGCCCTGCTGCACCGCTTCGCCGGCCGGAGTATCGGGGTCCGGGCACAGCGCCGCGTCGACCTGGCCGGACGGGGCCTGGCACGGATCCCGCTCAGGAAGCACCGGGGCGGGGGTTTGCGCCTGCGCTGGCGTCGCCGCGAGCGCGATCGCGGCAAACGACACGGAAGAAAGCATCAGACGGGTAAGTGAGCGCATGGCTGGTCGGTCCCCCAAGTATGGACGTGAATACCGTCGGGTTAGTGGAGGATGAATGTGGGGAAAAAAACCATTTTCGCCGACCCGTCCGCGTTTCCGGCAGTGTCTGTAACATTAATGCCACATGACCGCGCACTGCTAAGCCATTGAAAACTTGCAGAGACTGCCGCCAAACTCGCGGGCAAGAGAGAAAGGGAGATGCTTAGCCCTGGGCCTCGAGCGGCTTGATCTCCGCATTGAAGGTGACCGTTTCAAGGAATTCGTCGGCCTGGGGACCGATCGCCATCGGGCAAGTGATCCCCGGCATGAGCTCGACCGCGAACAGCTCTTGCACGTCCCCCTCCAACCTCAGCCATTCGGCGATTTCGCCCTGTGCCAGGTCGATCACCATCACGCCGCAAATCGGATCGAGATTCCGCTTCGTCAGTTCCTCGGAGATCGGCATTTGTTCGAACCTGCCGTAACGCGGCTTTGAAATCGTTACGAGCGCGTAGCCGTTAATAAGCGCCAGCCCGCGAAGGAATCCTGGGCAGAACGCCACATCCCTGACGTTCCCCGTTTCCTGGTCGACTTCGACGAGCCAACCGCGTCCGCTGTCGACGGCGTATAGATTGCCATCCGCAGCCAGGCGGGGAGAATGCGGCATCGAAAGCTGGTCGGTTACAACCTCGTCCGTTTCGACGTCGATGATGACACCCTTCGGAAGCGGACGTCCGTGCCAACCACTCGGGACATTGGTCTGACTGACGGCCGTCACATATTTCGGCCGTCCGTCGACCATCCCAAGGCCGTTCAGGTGGCACCGATCTTCGGGAGCCAGCTCGGAAATGAAGCTGGGCTTCCAGATCGGCCGGAAGCTTTCGACCGGATCAAGCGTCCCGAGACAGGAATAACTCGTGTTGACGAACACCGGACGGCCCGCGGCATCGACGCCAAGCTCGTGGATGTCGATGTCGCCCGTGATGTGAGTCCTGCGCGGCATCAGAGTGAGATCGAACCTGTCTTGGGCAACCATTCCTTCAGGCAGGATGTTCTCAAGCCGCCAAAGCTGGACCCGGGACGCGAGCCACAAGCCGTCGCGGTCCCAGCAAATCCCCATGGCGCGGCCGAATGCCTGCTGGTGAACGGAAATTGTGCCGTCAGGCATCGTTCCAACGAGCAGCAGGCGACCACTTTGATACGATGTTATTGCAAAACTGGTCTTGTTGTGGGTCAGCCAGGCGGTTCCCGAGGTGGTGCCGCCGCCC
>NZ_JANMCO010000065.1:0-10449 GCF_031361285.1 Sphingomonas sp. | reverse complement strand
CATCGCGTTGGAGTCCATGCACATCGGATCAGGTCCGGGGGTGGCGGGGTTGTCGGGCACGCAAGTCCAGCCATTCTTGCCTTCCCGTAGCGACTTCATCGACCCGTCGGGATTGGGCGCCATCACCGCCGCCTCGCGGGCAATTGCCTCTGGTGCCGCCGAAAGCGCGCTTTGCACCGGATCGCTGGGGTTGGCCGGCGCCGCGGTATTCGCGGAAACATCGTTGGTTGCCACCGAAGTTTCGGCAGGCTTGGGTGAACATGCGGCAAGCGCGAGGGTGGACGCGGTCACCAGGAGCAACAGCGGATAATGTGTCATCATAGCTTCCAATCGCATGAACTTCGGTGACAGGGCCAGTAACAGAGATCAACGATTGGCGCGAGCGCCGCCCTCAGGGTAAAACTACGCCATCGCCCTAGCAAGACGCGCATCCGCCTCGCTGTGAGCGTCCGCTTTCCACCCAAGCCGGACATTCCGATGAATTGCGGGCGGCGCCAGAACCGACGACGCTCGACACCTTCACAGCACCCCGAATGTCCACCCCTCGCAGCGCGCAATCTCGCGCGTCAGCCCCGGCGGCGAGAACGCCGCCGGCTCGCCGTTCGCCAGCGCCCGAACGGGTGTGTCCGTTTTGGCTGCAGGCATGAGTTCCCCTGCGAAGGCAGGGGTCCAGGCCCGGACTGGAGCTTCGGCGCAAGTCCGGTCATGCTGCGCCAGATGAAAGCGGGCTACGTCTACCTCATGGCCAGCCGACGCAACGGCACGCTCTACATCGGCGTGACGAGCGACCTGCCGAAGCGCGTTTGGGAGCATCGCAACGGCCTCGTAGCCGGGTTCACCCGGAAATACGGCTGCAAGCTGCTCGTCTGGTACGAAGCCTATGACGATCTTGAGCAGGCGCGTTATCGCGAGTTGCAGATGAAGAAGTGGAAGCGGCTGTGGAAGCTCAGCGCGATCGAGGCGATGAATCCCGAATGGCAGGACTTCTACCCTACGCTCGGTTGAAGGCTCCTGACGGAGCTTATCCAGTCGCGCGCAGCGCCTGACCGGCTTTGCCGGGCCTGGGCTCCTGCCTTCGCAGGAGCACTGACAGTCACAGCACCCCGAATGTCCACCCCTCGCAGCGCGCGATCTCGTGCGTCAGCCCGACCAGTCGATCGCGACAAACGACGCGAAGCGGCTGGTCACACCAGCGGCGGCTGGGAGTCGTCGGGCTCTGGCGGGGTCGCTTTGCGCAGTCGGGGTTGGGGGAGCCGGGCCGGCGGCTCCTGCCGCTCGGCCCAATCCTCGAGGATCCGCGCCGCGGCGTCGCGCCCGCCCAGCCCGAAGGCGAGCGCGGTGGCGATCGCCGCCGAGCCGAGAATGAGACCGAAGGCCATCATCACGATCTGGTCGGCGAGCCCCATGAAGGTCAGGCCGATCGCGGTAAACAAAGCGATGATCGCATATTTGACGATCGTCTGGGCGAAGCCCGATTCGCCGGTCGAGCTTCCGACCAAGGCCGCCAGCATACGCGCCAGGAACAGCCCGACTACGATGATCACGGTGCCGAAAATCACCTTGCCGCCGAGTGCCGTGATTTGGAACAGCAAGGCAGCGACGCTGTCGCCGCCGAGCTGACGCGCGGCCTCGATTGCGGCGGCGAGCAGGATCGCGGTCATGGCGATGGCGCCCACGACGCGTGACGGGTTGGAGCTCGCCGGCATGATGCCGAGCGCGCGCACGCTGTCGTCGAAGCGAAGGCTGGGGAGGACGGTCTCAATCAGCGTCTTGACCCAGCGGCCGATGAGGAACGCGATCGCCAGCCAGACCAGGGCGGCGAACACCCGTGGGATGGCGACGGCGATGGTCTGAAGCATTGCCACCGCCGGGTCGGCGATGGCGCTGATGCCCAGTGCCTGGAGTGCGGCAATGGCTGCGAAAACGATGATGATCGCGCTGACCGTCATGCCGATCGCACGGGCCAGCGTGCTGCGCGCCGGAGCGGCGCCGTCGGTCGCATTCCCAGCCGTATCGACCGCAACCGGAGTGTCGCCCAGCTTGAGCCCGGCGCGGCTCGCGCGCCGTTCGAGGTTGAGCGCGCCGAGTGCCGCTTCGATGATGTGGCCGACGATCCGTCCGAGAATGAGCCCGGCGAAGAAGATCAGGACCGCCCCCAGCAAATGGGGGATGAAGGCAAACACCTCGTTGGTCAGCAAGGTGACCGGGGTTATCACCTGCGACAGGCCCAAAGGCTGGAGCGCGGCGATCAGCCCGACCAGCCACACCAGCCAATAAGCGAGGCGGCCGAGCTCGATCCCGACCGACTCTCCGCCGGCCTGCGGATGGCGCTTGAGCACCGGGACCTTGTCGATCCCCTTGGCCACCGCCCACTGAACCGCCTTGGCGATGAAATGGGTGACAACCAGGATGAGGATCGCGAGCAGGACCCGCGGTCCCCACAGATATAATTGGTCACGCCAATAGGCTGCTGGTGCGTCGCTGGTGTACATCGATGGGCTCCGTAGCTTTAGGTGTTGTTGGCGCGCTTCAGCCGCATCTCGTCCCAATATGCAATGCGTTCCGCGACTTTGGCCTCGAAGCCACGGCTGGTCGGCTCATAAAAGCGCTGGGGTTCCATTTCCTCGGGCCAGTAATCGGCGCCGGAGAAGCCTTCGTCGGAGTTGTGGTCATAGGCGTAGCCCTGGCCATAACCGATGTCCTTCATCAGCTTGGTCGGAGCGTTGAGGATGTGCGCCGGCGGCATCAGCGAGCCGGTCTCTTTCGCGCTGCGCCAGGCGGATTTCTGCGCGACATAAACTGCGTTCGATTTGGGCGCGGTGGCGAGGTAGAGGCAGGCTTGGACGATCGCCAGTTCGCCCTCGGGCGAGCCGAGGAAGTCGTAGCTGTCCTTGGCGGCGAGGCACTGGACCAATGCCTGGGGATCGGCGAGGCCGACGTCCTCGGAGGCGAACCGAACCAGCCGCCGCAGCACGTAGAGTGGCTCCTCGCCCGCCACCAACATGCGCGCGAGATAATAAAGCGCCGATTGTGGGTCGGAGCCGCGCAGGCTTTTATGGAGCGCGGAGATGAGGTTGTAATGGCCCTCGCGATCCTTGTCATAGACCGCCACCCGGCGATGCAGCAGCGCGGACAAGGCGGCCGGATCGAGCGGCGCGTCGATCGCGATGTCGAACAGCGTTTCGGCCTGATTGAGGAGGAAGCGACCGTCGCCGTCGGCGCTGGCGATGAGCGCGGCGCGCGCCTCCTCGGTCACCGGCAGAGGACGCCCGACCTCGCCCTCGGCGCGCTCGATCAAGGTCTTCAGCGCTTGATGGTCGAGCCGGCGCAGGATCAGCACCTGGCACCGCGACAGCAACGCCGCATTGAGTTCGAAGCTCGGATTCTCCGTGGTCGCGCCGACGAGGGTCACGGTGCCGTCCTCGACGTAGGGCAGGAAGCCGTCCTGCTGGCCGCGATTGAAGCGGTGAATCTCGTCGACGAACAGCAAGGTGCGCTGGCCGGCCTTGGCCATCTGCCGCGCTTCGGCGAACAGTTTTTTCAAGTCGGCGACCCCGGAAAATACCGCGGAGATGGCGACGAAGCGCATCCCGACCGCATCAGCGAGCAGCCGCGCGATGGTTGTTTTGCCGGTTCCCGGTGGCCCCCACAGGATCATCGACGATAGCTTGCCGGCAGCGACCATCCGCCCAATGGCGCCGTCGCCACCGGTCAAATGCTCCTGGCCGACGACCTCGCCGAGGCTCCTTGGCCGCAAGCGGTCGGCCAGCGGGGCATCGGGAGCAGCGACATCGGGCTGCCGCGCAATCTCCTGGTCAGCGAACAGATCGGCCATCCGCGAAGCTCATAATGTTCGGGCTGAAAAATGCACCATGGCACTTGTTGTCGATGCATCTAAGATATATCGTAGATGCATCTGAAGGAGAGAGAGTCATGGGTCACAGGCATGGGCGCGGTTGTGGGCCGCGCGGAGAATTCGAGTTCAAATTCCCTGAAGGCCTGTTCGCCATGCGCGGCGGACGCGGCTTTGGTGGCAATTGGGGTCCCTTCCATTTTGATTCCGGCGACGGCCCCCCGGGCGGCTGGGGTCGCGGCCGCCGCGGCCGCCGCCGGATGTTCGAATCCGGCGAACTTCGCCTGGTGCTGCTGAAGCTGATCGCCGACGAGCCGCGTCACGGATATGATTTGATCCGGGCGATCGAGGAGCTGACTGGCGGCGAATATGCGCCGAGCCCGGGCGTCGTCTATCCGACGCTGACCCTGCTCCAGGACATGGGCTTGATCGAGGAGGCCAAGGAGAAAGGCCCGCGCAAGCCGTTCCAGGTGACCGCCGAGGGGCGCACGCACCTCGAGGAAAATGCGGCCGAGGTCGAAGCACTGCTCGAGCGGCTGGCGGAATTCGCGCCGCGCGAGAGCAGCTCCAGCGGCCCGGCTATCGGCCGTGCGATCAAGAACCTGATGACTGCACTTAGCCACCGCGTCGGACGAGACGGGCTCGACGATGAACTGCTGCACGAGATCGCGGCTATCCTCGACGAGGCTGCGCAGCGCATCGAACGCGTGAAGTGACCTAGGACCGGCGGGTGCGCCGGGCGAGCCGAGCGCGTTTCTCGATCACCCGCTGGTAGGTGCGGACGACCGCCGAATTGATCGCGTCCCAGTCCATCGTCCGGGCGAAGCTCAGGCCCGCTTTGCCATGGCGGGCGCGAAGCTGTGGATCCCTGGCGTAGGCCTCGAGCGCATCGGCGAAACCATCGGCGTCGAACGGATCGACCAATATTCCGGTCTTGCCGTCGCGGACGAGATTGGTCGCCCCCGTGGCATCCGCCGCGACCACGGGCAGTCCGCATGCCATCGCCTCCAGGGTGACGTTGCCGAACGCCTCGGTGATCGACGGGTTCAGCAGCACGTCGCAGCTGGCCAGGCTGCGGGCGAGGTCGGGGCCAATTTGCTGGCCAATGAAGTTGGCGTCGGGCAGGCGTTGCTCGAACCATTCGCGGGCGGGACCATCGCCGATCACGAGCACGCAATACTTCACCTTGCGCTCCGCCAGCGTGTCGATCGCGTCGGCGAACTGATCGAGACCCTTTTCCATGACCAGGCGGCCGAGGAAGCTGACGACCAGCGCGTCGTCGTCGATGCCGATACTTCGCCGCCACTCCATGTCGCGACGGCCGGGGTGGAACTGTTCGCGATCGACGCCACGAGTCCAGATCGAGATGTCGCGGTTCATGCGCTGTGCCCGCAGCACGGCGGCGGTCGATTCGGCCGGCGCGACGATCGCATCGCAGCGCCGATAGAGACGCCGCATGATGGCGCGCACGAATGGCTCGAGTATTTCCAGATGATAGTAAGCCAGGTACGTCTCGAAACGCGTGTGGATCGAAGCGATGGCGGTCACATTGCGCCGGCGCGCCCAGCTCACCGCGCGGTGAGCGACGATGTCCGGGCTCGAGATGTGGACGATATTGGGCGCGAACTCCGCGAGGTCGCGCCGGACCCGGGCGGTGAGGGCGATTGGAACCCGATATTCCGGACGGCCGGGGATCGCCACCGAGGGCACGCTAACCAGGGTGCCGGTAGCTTTGAACGCCGGATCGGGCACCGTCGGCGAATAGACGCGGACCTGCGCTCCTTGGCGCAGCAGATAGTCGACCAGGCGATTCAAGGCCTGGTTGGCGCCATCGCGCACATAATTGTAATTGCCCGAAAACAGGGCGATGCGGAGGTCACTGGGCTGCACCGGCCATGCCCTTAACGGCGGCAACAGCAAAGGCAAACAGCGGGCGTACTCTTCATGGACAGCATTAAACTCGGATTGCCGCCGATTGCCCGATCCGATGCGCAGCTGTTCATTCTCGGTAGCCTGCCCGGCGATGCCTCGCTCGCAGAGCGCCGCTACTACGCCCATCCGACCAACCAGTTCTGGCGGTTGCTCGGCGCCGCCATTGGCGAGGACCTCCAGTCTCTGGACTATGAGGAGCGGCTGCAGCGTCTCGCCGAGCGGCGCATCGGGCTGTGGGACGTAATTGCTTCGGCCAGCCGTCGTGGCAGCCTCGACCAGTCCATTCGGTCCGCCGCTCACAATCGGGTCGAGCAACTGCTGCAGGATTTCCAACATGTGCAGGCTTTGGCGTTCAACGGCTCGACAGCCGCCGCCGCCGGCCGTCGCTTGATAGGAAATCCCGATCGCCTGCGGCTGATCGACCTGCCGTCGTCGAGCGCGGCCAACACACGTCCGTTGAGCGAGAAAACGCGCGCCTGGGAGATACTGGCACAATTCGTCGCTTAGCCCTTGCTCCGCACGGCGGCTGTGCCAACAATGCCGAAATGACTCCGGCCGACGACCATGACTCCGACGACGACCGCAGGTTGTCGATGGTCGACGAGGCGCTGGTTGCCGGCACCATCGCCAACACCAACGGCCTATTGGTGATTATCGCCAAGCTGGTCGCGCGCGGTTTCCTCGACAAGGACGATCTGAAGGCCTTTTCCGACAGCTATTCCAAGCCGCTCGACCACCTCGGCATGCGCGAGAACGAACTGGTCAGCCAGATGCAGGACCAGATGGAAGCGACGCTGGCCGAGCTGATGCGCTTCCTTAGCGAACGGGGCAGCTAAAGCCGGACCCGCCTCAATCGCAGGGAATTGGCGATTACGGTTACCGAACTGAGCGCCATCGCGGCGCCGGCGATGATCGGGCTCAGCAGCACTCCGAAAACCGGGTACAGCGCCCCTGCGGCAATTGGCACGCCGGTCGCATTGAAGAAGAACGAGAAGAACAGGTTCTGGCGGATGTTGCGCATCACCGCGCGGCTCAGGCGGCGGGCCCGGACAATCCCGCCGAGGTCGCCTTTGACGAGGGTGATGGCGGCGCTTTCCATCGCAACATCGGTGCCGGTGCCCATGGCGATGCCGACATCCGCCGCAGCCAGCGCCGGCGCGTCGTTGATGCCGTCGCCGGCCATGGCGACGCGGCGGCCTTCCTTCTTCAACTGCTCGACGATGGCCTGCTTCTGATGGGGCAGGACGCCGGCATGGACCTCGTTGATTCCACCCACGCGGCGGGCGACCGCTTCGGCCGTCCGCTGGTTGTCGCCGGTCAGCATGACCACTCGAACGCCATCACTACGCAGTGCGGCGACCGCTTCGGCGGCGCTGTCCTTGACCGGATCCGCGACCACCACCAGGCCGGCGAGGTGGCCATCGATCGCAACGAACATCACGCCCCGACCTTCGGCGCGGTGAGCGTCAGCGGCGCTTTCCAGCGGAGCGGTGTCGACGCTGCCTTCCGCCAGCAACGCCGAATTGCCCAGTGCCATGCGCCGGCCGCCGATGGTGCCCGAGATACCCTTGCCGGTGTGCGAGTTGAAATTGTCGGCTTCGTCGAGCGTCAGACCCTTCTGGGCGGCGCCCGCGATGATGGCCGCGGCGAGCGGATGCTCGCTGCCTTTTTCGAGCGACGCGGCGACGCTAAGCACCTGCTTCTTGTCGAAGCCGGCGGTCGGCTCGACGGCGACCAGGCTGGGCTTGCCGATGGTCAGCGTGCCGGTCTTGTCGATGACCAGCGTGTCGATCTTCTCCATCAACTCAAGTGCCTCGGCGTTCTTGACCAGGACGCCTAGAGTTGCGCCGCGTCCGGTACCGACCATGATCGACATCGGCGTGGCGAGGCCCAGCGCGCAAGGGCAGGCGATGATCACAACGGCAATCGCATTGACCAGCGCGTGGCTGAGCTTCGGCTCCGGACCGACCAGCGACCAAATGATGAAAGTTGCGACCGCAACCAGGACAACCGCGGGGACGAACCACCCGGAAACCTGGTCGGCAAGTTTCTGGATCGGCGCGCGCGACCGCTGCGCCTCCGCCACCATGCGAACGATCTGCGACAGCATGGTGTCCTTGCCGACGCGCTCGGCACGCATCAGCAGGCTGCCGGTGCCATTGACCGTCGCGCCGGTGACCATGTCGCCAATCGCCTTTTCGACCGGGACCGGTTCTCCACTGATCATCGACTCGTCGACCGAGCTATGACCCTCGACGACAATTCCATCGACCGGCACTTTTTCGCCAGGACGCACGCGAAGCACGTCGCCAACCTGGACATGCTCGAGCGGAACGTCCTCTTCCTGGCCGTCCGGGCTAACCCGTCGGGCGGTCTTGGGCGCCAGGCCGAGCAGCGCGCGGATCGCCTTGCCGGTGGCGAAGCGGGCGCGGAGTTCGAGGACCTGTCCAAGCAGCACCAGTGTCGTGATTACTGCGGCCGCTTCGAAATAGACCGGAACTTGTCCGCCCATCGTCCGCAGCGATGACGGGAAGGTCCCTGGCGCAAAGGTCGCAACGAGGCTGTAGCCATAAGCGACCCCGACCCCGAGGCCGATAAGCGTGAACATGTTGAGGTTGCGGCTCTTCAATGACGCCCAGAAGCGCTCGAAGAACGGCCAGCCGCCCCACAGGACGACGGGGGTAGCGAGGCCCAGTTGCAGCCAGACGAGCTGCCGCATCGGGAGCGGTGCCCAACCGGTCAGTTCGGCCCCCATCGCCAACACAAACAAGGGGATCGACAGGGCTGCGCACACCCAGAAGCGCCGGGTCATGTCGATCAGCTCGGGGTTGAGGCCTTCCTCGAGGCTCGGCTCGAGTGGCTCGAGCGCCATGCCGCAGATCGGGCAAGCGCCGGGCCCGGATCGCCGGATTTGCGGGTGCATCGGGCAGGTCCAGATCGTGCCCTCGGCCACATCGTGCGGGTCGGACACAGGCCGCGAGGTCGAATGATGGCAGCGATCGGGTTTGTTTTCCATGACCCCATCTACAGTCTTGTGCTTGCAATGTCAGTTGTATATACCCCCATAGGGCATAGTCAATATACCCCTATAGGGTTTATTTCGGGAGTGAAATGCGGTGGAAAAATCGCACGACAAGAAGTTGCTCGATCGGCTGCACCGCATTGAGGGCCAGGTCCGCGGCATCTCGAAGATGCTGGCCGATGGCCGCTATTGCATCGACGTGCTGACCCAGATCCGCGCGGTCCGAGCGGCCCTTGCCGGCGTCGAGACCGCAATGCTCCAGGAACACCTCAGCCACTGCATCGAAGGAGCCATCACCGGCGGCAACCCGGATGAGCAGCGCGCCAAGGCAGCCGAGCTGATCCAGCTCCTCGACCGCGCCAGATAGGCCGCAGGTAATTTCTATGAACAGAGCCCATATTCTCCCCACTGTGGCGATGCCGACCCGTGGACTCGCAAGGATCAAATATGTTTGACAAGCTCGCCATCGAACGGCGTGAGTTCCTGCGCGCCGCAGCTCTCGGGGGCGCCGGTGCGACGTTCGCCGGTATCATGCCCGCATGGGCCCAACCCGTTTCGGCCGGATTGGCACCGTCGCTACCGACACTTAGCGGCCCCGACATTGCCCTTACCATCGGTCAGGTTGCGGTCAGGGTCGACGGCAAGGTGGGCCGCGCAGTCGGCATCAACGGCACGGTCCCGGGGCCGTTGCTGCGCCTCAAGGAGGGGCAGCCCGCGCGGCTGCGCGTCACCAACACCCTCAATGTGGACAGTTCGATCCATTGGCACGGCGTGCTGGTGCCGTTCGCGATGGATGGCGTCCCCGGGATCAGCTTTCCCGGCATCGCGGCGCGCTCGACCTTCAATTATGAGTTCCCGGTCGTTCAGTCCGGCACCTACTGGTACCACAGCCACTCGGGTTACCAGGAGCAGGATGGGCTTTACGGGCCGATCATCATCGAGCCGGCCGGCCCTGACCCGGTGGCGTTCGACCGCGAGCACGTCCTGGTGCTTGCTGACCACAGCCCGATGAGCGGCGCGACCATCTACAAAAAGCTCAAGCAAATGGGTGGCGGCTATTTCAACATGCAACGCCTGACGTTGTCGGGGCTGCTCTCCGGTCGTGACTTGCCGGCATCAGAGCGACGAGATTGGGCCAATATGCGCATGGATCCCGCTGACATCTCGGATGTCACCGGCTCGACCTACACCTTTACCGTCAATGGCCATGGCCCGTTCGACAATTGGACGGGGTTGTTCCGACCCGGCGAGCGCGTCCGCCTGAGGATTATCAACGCCGCGGCCCAGACCAATTTCAACGTCCGCATCCCCGACCTGCCGATGACCATCGTCCAGGCCGACGGGCAGAACCTGCGGCCGGTGACCGTTGACGAGTTCCAGATCGGCGTCGCCGAAACTTTCGACGTAATCGTCATGCCGCGGGACCGCGCCTACAGCTTCGTCAGCGAGTCCATCGACCGCTCCGGCCTTGGCCGGGCGACGCTCGCACCCCGCGCAGGCATGTCCGCTCCTGTTCCGCCGCTTCGGCCGAGGCCGCTCACCACCATGAAAGACATGGGCATGAGCGATATGGGCGGCGGCGACATGGCTGGAATGGCCGGCATGGACATGCCCAATGCGCCCAATCCCGCGGCCGTTCGCG
>NZ_JANMCO010000047.1:0-2630 GCF_031361285.1 Sphingomonas sp. | reverse complement strand
CAGTCCGGGCGGCGGGCAGCCCGGCGGGTTCGAGGGATTCGAAGGCGCGGCGACCGCCGACTTGAGCGACCTGTTCGAAGGCTTGTTCAGCGGATCGCGCGGGGCCCGGCGGACGCGCGCACCGCAAAAGGGCGCCGACGTCGCCTATCGCCTCAAGGTGCCGTTCCTCGATGCGGCAACGCTCAAGGCCCAGCGGGTAACGCTCGCGGGGGGCAAGACGATCGACGTCAAAATGCCCAACGGGGTCGAGGAGGGGAGCAAGATCCGCCTCGCCGGGCAGGGCCAGCCGGGGCCGGGAGGCAAGGGCGACGCGATCATCGCGATCGAGATCGCCAGCCACCCGCACTTCACCCGTGACGGCAAGGATATCCGCCTGTCGTTGCCGATCAGCCTGACCGAAGCGGTGCTGGGCGGCAAGATCAAGGCGCCGACCCCCGAGGGGCCGGTGATGCTGACCGTCCCCAAGGGCGCGACCTCGGGCAAGGTGCTCCGGCTCAAAGGGCGCGGCTTTACCGACAAGGCCGGCAAGCGCGGTGATTTGCTGGTGACGCTGGCAATCGACATTCCGCCGGGCGATGCCGCGCTCGAGGCGTTCGTCGAGGGCTGGGCCGGCGGCGGCAACCCGCGCGCGGCATTGGGGGTTTAGTGCAGGAACAGCATCCCCTTTCGCCCGAAGACCGGCGCAAGCGCCAAGCCGCTGAGACCGCGGCTTATGGCCCCGATGTCATCGAGCAGATTTACCAGCCGCCAACCCCGTGGGAAATCGTCAAGCGCGTGGCGATCGGGGTCTATAATGACGGCTTCATCCATGCGGGGAACCTGGCCTATCTGGCGCTTCTGGCGATGTTTCCGTTCTTCATCCTCGCCGCGGCCATGGCCCATCTTCTCGGCCGCACCGAGGACGGAGCACTGACCGTCGCAACCTTTCTCGCCAAGCTGCCGCCGGGCGTCGCCACGACCTTGAGCGGGCCAGTCAACGAAGTGCTGACCGCGCGCACTGGACCCTTGCTGTGGTTCGGCGCGCTGGTCGGCCTGTGGACCGCGGCGAGCTTCATCGAGACCATTCGTGACATTTTGCGCCGCGCCTATGGCGTCAAATTCTGCGCGCCGTTCTGGGAATACCGGCTTGCCTCGATCGCGATCATCTTCGCTGCGGTGGTGATCCTGATGTTCGCCTTTGCGTTCACCGTGATCCTGAGTTCGCTGCAGCGCGCGATCGAGCAGCTGCTGCCCATTTCCGCCGAAGTCGGCAGCACGCTCGGGACCTTTCAGGCGGTGCCCGCGGTGATGATGTTCTTCACCTTTTACGTCTTGTTTTACGCCCTGACGCCGGTTCGCTATCGCAAGCAGGGTTGCAAGAAATGGCCGGGGGCCCTGCTGATCACCGGCTGGTGGCTGGGGACGGTATGGCTGCTGCCCCAAACGATCGGCCTGTTCGGGGGCTACAGCCTGACTTACGGCAGCCTCGCCGGCGTGATGATCGCTCTATTGTTCTTCTTCGTCATCGGATTGGGCGTGGTTACCGGCGCGGAATTGAACGCTGCCCTAGCGGAAAGCGGGGCGACGGCGCTAAAGGGTGAAATCTACAGCGGGCCGTTCAAGGACGAGCTCGAAGTCGAAGAGCCGCAGCCCGGCGAGGATGTGGTACCGGAGCTGGTAACAGGGGGACCACAGTTTTGACCAAGGCTTCGGGCGGACTGATGCAGGGCAAGCGCGGGCTGATCATGGGCCTGGCCAACGACCGCTCGCTGGCCTGGGGCATCGCCAAGGCATTGGGCGAACAGGGCGCTGAACTGGCTTTCTCCTACCAGGGCGATTCGCTCGAAAAGCGGGTCCGCCCGCTGGCCGAACAGCTCGGCTCCGACCTGCTCATCGACTGCGACGTCAGCAGCACCGGCGCGCTCGACAAGGCGTTCGCCGGCCTGGCCAAAAAATGGGACAAGCTCGACTTCCTGGTCCACGCGATCGGCTTTTCGGACAAGAACGAGCTGCGCGGCAAGTTCGTCGACACCAGCCTCGACAATTTCCTGCTGACCATGAACATCTCGGTCTACAGCTTCGTCGCGGTCGCCCAGCGGGCGCGGGCGATGATGGACCGCGGTGGCTCGATGCTGACCCTGACCTATTACGGCGCCGAAAAAGTCATCCCACATTACAATGTCATGGGGGTCGCCAAGGCGGCGCTCGAAACCAGCGTCAAATATCTCGCGATGGACCTCGGACCCGAGGGCATCCGCGTCAACGCCATTTCGGCCGGCCCGATCAAGACACTGGCGGCCAGCGGCATCGGCGACTTCCGCTACATCATGAAGTGGAACGAGTATAATTCGCCGCTTCGCCGCAATGTCACGATTGAGGATGTCGGCGGCGCCGCGCTTTACCTGCTGTCCGACCTCGCCAGCGGTGTTACCGGCGAAATCCACCATGTCGATGCCGGCTATAATGTCGTGGGCATGAAGGCCGAGGACGCCCCCGACATCGCCACGGTCTAGCCAAGTGGCGGACCCGGTCGGCCGCAAAGTGCGCTTGTTCGGGCGGGTGCAGGGCGTCTTTTTCCGCCAATGGGCCATCAAGCAGGCGCGCGCGCTGGGCGTCGCCGGCTGGGTGCACAATCGCACCGATGGGTCGCT
>NZ_JANMCO010000032.1:0-4652 GCF_031361285.1 Sphingomonas sp. | reverse complement strand
TTTCGGACGGGACGGCCATCCGCTGCCGGTCGGCACGATCATCCGCAATCCCGCGCTGGCCGGTTTTCTTGCGCAGCTCGCGCAGCGCGGGCCCGACAGCTTCTACGTCGGCCCCAACGCGCAAGCCATCGCCGCGACGGTGAATGGCAGCGCGCACAACCCGTCTCCGATGACGGTCGGCGACATCGCATCGTACGACGCCAAGCCGCGCCCCGCGGTGTGCGGCAATTATCGCGGCTACCGCATCTGCGGCATGGGCCCGGTGTCGTCGGGCGGGACCACGGTGTTCGCCATCCTCAAGCAGCTCGAGCGCTTCGACCTCGCTGCGCTCGGCCCGCATAATCCGGCCAGCTGGCATTTGATCGCCGAATCGATGCGGCTGGCTTACGCCGACCGCGACAAATATCTCGCCGATCCCGATTTCGTCGACGTGCCGGTGACCGGGCTGATCGATCCCGGCTATCTCGACCAGCGCTCGGCACTGATCGCGGTCGACCGCACCTTGGCCGCTGCTGACGCCGGCGTGCCGCCGGGCGCAACCATCGCCGCTTGCCCGCGTATTACCCAGCCCGAGAGGGGCACGTCGCACTTCGTTGCGGTCGATCGTTGGGGCAACGTCGCCTCCGAAACCTCGACGATCGAAAGCGCGTTCGGCTCGGGGCTGATGGTCAACGGCTATTATCTCAACAATGAGCTGACCGATTTCAGCTTTGTCCCCACGAAACTCGATTGCCCGATCGCCAACCGCGTCGAGGGCGGCAAGCGCCCGCGCAGCGCGATGAGCCCGACCATCGTCTGGGGACCCGACGGTCGCGTCCGGCTCGCGCTTGGCGCGGCGGGCGGAGCGACGATCATCGCCCAGGTCGCCAAGGCGATCATCGGCGTGATCGATTGGAAGCTAACCGCACAGCAGGCGATTGCATTGCCGACGCTGTTTGCGCCTGGCGACACGGTCTATCTCGAACAGGGCACGTTCCTCGAACCGATGGCGCCGCAGCTTCGCGCGCTTGGCCACGCCAAGATCGACTTCAGGCCGCCGATGACCTTCAAAGGCAACGCTATCGAGCGGGCGGGAGGCCGCTGGATCGGCGCCACCGATCCCCGCAGCGAAGGCGCGGCGGTAAGCGAGTGACCGGATGACAGCCCGCCAGCTCGAGCATTTTCCCAATCTCGTTTCGATGTTCCTGGCCCGCGCGGCCGAGAAAGGCGACCGGCCGTTCCTGTGGGCCAAGCGCGACGGCAGCTGGCAGGCGGTCAACTGGCGCGAGGCGGCGCGGCAAGTGGCGGCGCTGGCCGAAAGCCTGATGCGCATGGGCCTCGAGCCCGGCGACCGGGTGATGCTGGTCAGCGAAAACCGGCCCGAATGGCTGATCGCCGACCTCGGCATCATGGCCGCCGGCTGCGTCACGGTCCCGACCTACACCACCAATACCACGCGCGATCACACCCATATCCTCGGCAATTCGGGGGCCAAGGCGGTGATTGTTTCCAACCAGAAACTGGCCAGGACGCTCGTTCCGGCGGTGCTGTTCTCGTCCGACTGCCACCACATCATTGGCATCGAGGACATCCGCACCGGCCAGGTCAGCGACGAAGCCACCTATCACCATTGGGATGAGTTGATTGTCGGTGAGCCGGACCGGCTGGCGCTCGAGCATCGCCTCAAGGCGGTCAAGCGCGAGGACCTCGCTTGCATCATTTACACCAGCGGCACCGGCGGCGCGCCGCGCGGCGTGCAGCAGCACCATGGCGCGATCCTCGCCAACATCGCCGGCTGCGCGGATATCATCTCGACCGACTTCGGCTGGGACGACGAAGTGTTCCTGTCGTTCCTCCCAGCCAGTCACGCGTACGAGCATTCGGGCGGGCAGCATTTCCCGGTCGGGCTCGGCGCCCAGATCTATTATGCCGAGAGCCTCGAGAAACTGGCCGCCAACATCGAGGAGGTCGGGCCGACGATCATGGTGGTCGTTCCGCGCCTGTTTGAAATGCTGCGAATGCGGATCCTCAAGACCGTCGAGAAGGGCGGCGTCTCCGACTATTTGCTGAAGCGCGCGCTGGCGATCGGTTCCGATCACTATCGCGGCAGGATCAAGCCGTGGGATCTGCCCATGAGTGGAATTCTGTCTCTGACTCTTCGACGCAAGGTTCGTGGGAAATTTGGCGGCCGAATCAAGGCCATGGTCTCCGGCGGCGCGCCGCTCAATCCCGAGGTCGGGTTGTTCTTCCACTCGCTCGGCCTGACCTTGCTGCAAGGCTACGGCCAGACCGAGGCCGGGCCGGTGATCAGCTGCAACCGACCCCGCGCCGGCATTCGCATGGATACCTTTGGCCCCCCAGTCAAAGGCGACGAAGTGCGCATTGCCGAGGACGGCGAGATCATGATCCGCGGCGAGCTCGTGATGCACGGCTATTGGCGCAATCCCGAGGAAACCGCGCGGGTGCTCCAGGACGGCTGGCTCGCGACCGGCGACGTCGGCCACCTCGACGAGCGCGGCCGGATCGTGATCACCGACCGCAAGAAGGATCTGATCGTCAACGACAAGGGCGACAATGTTTCGCCGCAACGGGTCGAGGGCATGCTGACTCTTCAGCCGGAGATTGCCCAGGCGATGGTCGTCGGCGATAGCCGCCCGCACCTCGTCGCGCTGCTGGTCCCCGAAGCGGATTATGCCGGCGAGGCCAATTTGCAGCAGATGCTTGGGAAAGCGGTCGACCGGGTCAATGCGGAATTGTCGATTCTCGAAAGGGTGCGCCGCTTCATTATCGCCGACGGCCCGTTCACGATCGAGAACGAAGAGCTGACGCCGTCAATGAAAATCCGCCGCCACGTGCTCAAGCGAGTTTACGGCGAGCGGCTCGACTCGCTCTACGGGAAATAGCGAGCGGAGGCTTTAGCGGCTCGGCTTGGTATACGGCACGAAGTCACCGATCACGCAGCTGCCGACCGTCATGCCCGTGCCGGTATCGATCACTTCCGCGATATCGCCTCGGCATAGCCCGATCCCACCGGTTCTCCGGGTCAGCAGGGCGAAGAAGCCGCTGCCCAGATGATTGCAGGACCCGCCCTGGAAATCGTTGCGATAAACCGTCCTGCCGTCGCGGAACAGGACAGTGCTGTCGTCGATCACGACCATGTCGTTGGAGCGATAATCGGATAGGCACGAGATTGGCGGACTCGCCGTTCTGCCGGCCAGCAGCGACTGGAGGTGAGCGTCGGCTTGCGGGCTGCGCTCGACCGGCTGGACCGGGGCACAACCGCCGATCGCTACAGTCAGGATAAGCAGAGACAAGCTGCGCATGCAAACCTCCTGGCGCCGTCAGCTGCGCGGATTGGTGTACGGAATGAAATCGCCCAACACGCAGGTTCCCACGCCAATGCCGGCGCTTAGATCGCGAACGTCGGCGATATCGCCGCGACACAAGCCACTGCCACTGGTCCTCGTCACCAGCGCGTAGTGGCCCCGGCCAAGATTCGAGCAGGTTCCGCCCTGGAAGTCGTTGCGATAGACTGTCCGGCCATTCTTGAAGACGACCGTGCTATCGTCGATCACGATCATGTCGTTGGCGCGGTAGTGCGGGAGGCAGGATATCGGCCGTCCGGCCACCTTGCCAGCAAGCAACTTGTCGAGATGAGCTTCGGCTTCGGCGGTGCGGCCGGGCTGCGGGCCGACCGCGCAGGCGCCCAGCGCCGCGGTCAGCAGGAGGAAAGACATGCTGCGCATCGCAAACCTCCTATGATGTGCGTGTCGAACCCATGAGCGCTCGCGAAGCTTAACGGAAGCTGTCTTTTTCCGCTCGAAGCCTCGCGAATTCCTGCCAGTCCGAAGCGCGCACGAAGGGGTTGGTTGCGCGTTCGCAAGCGACCGTCGTGGGCAGCGTCACTTGGCCCTCAGCGCGCATCTGCTCGACCTCGGCCAGACGTGCCGCGATGGCCGGATTGTCGGGCTCGGCGTGCGCAGCGAAGCGCGCGTTGGCGAGCGTATATTCATGCCCGCAATAAAGCGCGGTTTCTTCCGGCAGTGCGACCAGCCGCTGCAAAGACGCGTGCATCTGTTGAGCGGTGCCTTCGAACAGCCGTCCGCACCCCATCGCAAACAGGGTGTCGCCGACGAAGGCAATGCGATCATCTTCGAAGACCAGCGCGATATGGCCGAGCGTGTGGCCGGGGATTTCGATCACCCGGCCATCGTGGCTGCCGATGCGCAGCGTATCGCCTTCGGCCAGCGCGACATCGCGCGCGCCGATCGTCTCTGCCGCCGGGCCGGACACCTTGGCACCGGTCGCCGCCTTGACCGCGGCATTGCCGCCGGTGTGATCGGGGTGCCAGTGCGTGTTCCAGACCTGGGTGATGGTCCAGCCGCGGCGGGTCGCTTCGGCCAGCGGCGGGGCGGCGTCGCCGGGATCGACCACCGCGGTCTCGCCGCTGTCGGCATCGTGGACCATCCAGATGTAATTGTCGGAGAAGGCCGGGACGGGGACGATCTCGAGCATCACCACTCACCCGAATTGGGCATCGATGCCCACGGCTCGGCCGGGGCCAGCGCGCCGTCTTTCTGCAGCAGTTCGATCGAGATCCCGTCGGGTGAGCGGACGAACGCCATGTGGCCGTCGCGCGGTGGACGGTTGATGGTAACGCCCGCGTCCATCAG
>NZ_JANMCO010000011.1:0-2409 GCF_031361285.1 Sphingomonas sp. | reverse complement strand
CAATCGCCCGGCTGCAAAGTATGGCGGACCAGGAAATCTTCACCGGCTGGCGAACGTGAAGGCGCGTGGTATTAGAGCGCGACCAAGGATCTACGGAGGGGTTATGAAACCGACTGCATTTCTGTTCGCCGCACTTGCGCTCACCATGGTTCCAACAATCGCGCCCGCCGCGCCGGTCGGGATCGACGTGGCCGTTGCAGCGTCCACCCGGACGCCCGACAATGTGAAGCTCGACGAATCCCGCAAGCCGGGCGAAGTGCTGAGTTTCTTCAGGCTGACCAAGGGCATGCGCGTCATCGATATGTTCGGTGCCAACCAATATTGGGCCGAGATCATGGCGCCGGTGGTCGGGCCGAGGGGCCATGTCACCGTGTGGCAGCCGACCCAGTTCCTCAACGACGAACGGCGCACCAAGTTCGCCGCGTTCGCCAAGCGCCAGAAGAATGTGTCGCTGATCTCGAGCCCGTTCGAGGCGCCCCAGCTCGGCACCAACGCCTACGACTTCATGATCATGAATCTCGATTATCACGACGTCTATTGGCAGAATCCCGAGCGCAAGATCACGCGCATGGAGCCCGACGCGTGGCTGAAAACGCTGTACGCGGCGATGAAACCCGGTGGCACGGTCGGCATCATCGACCATGTCGCGCTGCCCAACGGCGACACCCGCGCGACGGTCGAGAAATTGCATCGGATCGACCCGGAAGTGATCAAGGCCGACTTCGCCCGCGCCGGTTTCGAACTCGTCGGCATCCGTAACTTCCTGCGCAACCCGGCCGACGATCACACCCTGCTGGTGTTCGACCCCGCCATCCGCGGCAAGACCGATCGCGTCGTCTATCGCTTCCGGAAGCCGCGTTGAGCAAGACGCCGGTCGCCGCCGCGGAGGATAGCGTCCGCGGCGGCCGCGCTTATTATGTGTTGGTTGCGCTGCTCCTCGGCCTGATTGCAGGGGCGGGCGCAGCAGCGCTTGGCGACGGGCTTCGCGAACCGGCGCTGCAGGCCTCGAACATGGTCGGCGGCCTGTGGTTGAATGCGTTGAAGATGACGGTCATCCCGTTGATCGTCGCCTTGCTTGTAACCGGAGTCGCCAAGGGCGCCGAAGCGGCGCGCGCGGGACGGATCGCGGGCCGCTCGGTGGTGTGGATCGTAGTCGTCTGCACCTTGTCGGCGATCTTCGGCACGCTGATGATCCAGTTCTTGCTCGGCCTGTTCCCGCTGCCCGAGGGCGCGGCGCAGGCGCTGCGCGCGGGCTTGGCCGGGATCGACACGGCGACCGCCTCGCCAACCGTCCCCGGCGTGGCCGACTTTTTCCGCGGGATCATCCCCGAGAATGTGGTCGCCGCCGCGGCCAATGGCGACGTGCTGCCGCTGGTGGTGTTCTCCTTGTTGTTCGCGCTGGCTGCGGCGCGGATCCCCGAAACGGGGCGGCGCGCACTGGTCGGGTTGTACGACGCGGTCGGCGACGCCTCGCTGGTCGTCAACGGCTGGGTGCTGTGGATCGCGCCCCTGGGTGTGTTCGCGCTGGCCTTTACCGTCGGGGCAAGCGCCGGCGGGGCGGCGTTCGCGGCGCTGGCCCATTACATCGTCCTGATCTCGGCCATCGGCGTGCTGTGGGCGACCTTGGTCGGCTATCCATTGGCTATCCTCGCGGGGGGCATCAGCCTGGGATCATTTACGAGGTCGATGATCTCGCCGCAGAGCGTTGCCATCTCGACCCGCTCGTCACTGGCGTCACTGCCGGCAATGCTCGCCGCGGCGCGCGTGATGGGAGTCCGCGAGCAGGTCGCCGATGTCACTTTGCCGCTGTCGGTGGCGCTGTTCCGTGCGACCGGGCCGGCGATGAATGTCGCGGTCGCTTTCTACGTCGCGCACTGGCTGGGCTTTGAACCCAGCGTCAGCCAGATGATCGCCGCGACCGCAGTCGCCGCCGTGATCAGTTATGGCGCCGTCAGCCTACCCGGCGAAGTCAGCTTCATCAGCTCGATTGCGCCCATCGCGATGGCGCTCGGGGTGCCGATTGCCCCGCTCGCGCTGTTGGTCGCCGTCGAGATGGTGCCGGACATTTTCCGCACGCTCGGCAATGTCACGCTCGACGTCGCGGTGACCACCGTGGTCAATCACTCAACACGCGAAAAACAGGGGCGAAACCTGAACGCCAGCTGACCGTCGTTCGTCGATTGAGCGGCCCACAAACGGCCTTTGTCGCTACCCGTAACGATTGCCGACAATCCGTGCGCGCTGGTCGAGCGGCGCAGGATTTGATTTCCGGCAGTGCGTAACAGGATCGGGCGACGCGAAATCCTCAGCCCCCAATCAAGGGTCTCGCGCGCTTGATGAAGGAGCGTGACTATGAAGGCTCTATTGATGGTTGCAGCGGTTGCGACTTCGGCGCTGTTGCTGATCCCA
>NZ_JANMCO010000129.1:0-2299 GCF_031361285.1 Sphingomonas sp. | reverse complement strand
CGACAAGATTGTCCGTGTTGCCAAGCTCGCCGAATGGCTGGTCACCGAAGGTATAGTGAAAGGCTGCTCACCCGCCGACGCCAAGCGCGCCGCCGAATTGTGCAAGGCCGACCTCGTCACCGGCATGGTCGGCGAATTCCCCGAATTGCAGGGCGTCATCGGCGGCCACCTCGCCCGCGCCCAAGGCGAACCCGACGCCATCGCCAACGCCATCCGCGACCATTACAAGCCGGTCGGGCAGGGCGACGACGTGCCGACCGCGCCGGTGACCGTGGCAGTGAGTCTTGCGGATAAGCTGGATAGCCTCGTTGCATTTTTCTTCTACGGAGAAGTGCCCACTGGCTCGAAGGATCCGTTTGCGCTTCGCCGATCAGCTCTGGGAGCGATCCGAGTTTTGATCGAAAATGAAGTTAGATTGCCGCTTCTCACGTTGGCTGATTTTTCGATCGAACGTTTGTCTGAGACGTGGAAGAAGAATCTGAAAGGTTCGGGTGGCTTATTAAGAGGGAAAGGCACCCGCACCGGTCTTGGTGAGCACGACTCTCAGTCCTTCGAACTTCTCGACTTCTTCGCCGACCGCCTAAAGGTCCAGCAACGCGAGGCGGGTGTCCGGCACGACCTGATCGACGCGGTTTTTGCGCTTGGCGGGGAGGATGATCTTGTTCGGTTGCTTGCCCGCGTGAAGGCACTGCAGGCGTTTGTTGAAACCGGGGAAGGGGGTAACCTTTTAATTGGCTACAAGCGGGCCGCGAATATTCTCAAGAGGGAAGAAGGCAGTTGGACCCCGGATCATGTCCGGGGTGACGGCGATATGGCAAGCGAGGAAGCCGCGCTGGCCGCCGCGCTCGATATCGCCGACCCCACCGCCACCGCCGCCATCCAGGCCGAAGACTTCACCGCCGCGATGTCCGCGCTCGCCTCACTGCGCGCGCCGATCGATGCGTTTTTTGAGCATGTGATCGTCAACGATCCCGACCTTGGCGTCCGCGCGCGTCGCCTCAGCCTGCTCGCACGGTTCCGCGATGCGGTTCATGCCGTCGCGGATTTCTCGAAAATCGGGGGGTAGAAAGGCCGTCACCCCGGACTTGATCCGGGGCCTGCCTGCCTTCGCCGGTGGAATCGAATAAAAGGCGGGTCCCGGGTCAGGCCCGGGATGACGGTTGGCGATCAAACCTCGCGCCGGTCATCGACCCCATCGTTATCGCGATCGATCACCGGATCGCGATCGACCACTACCGGGCGATCCTTGGCGGCAGCGTTGCGCAAGCTCTCCTGCTCGCGCCAGTCTTTCTCGGCCGCGACGTGGCGCGATTCCAATTCCTTGCGACGATCGACTTCGGCGTTGTAGCGGCCTTTCCACTTGCGGCCGCCGCCGGTGAACAGGAACCCGCCGATGAGCAGGCCGAGCACGAATACCAGCGCGTAAATCACCACCTGGTTGGGGTCGAAGTTGAGCATTTGGGCCTCCCTGACATGTCGTTTCGCAGCCTAAACCGTTGGTGGCGCGAAACCGTTCCCAAATGCAAACCGCCGCCGCTCTTTCGAGCGACGCCAAATCCCTCCCAACAGCAAACCGCCGCCGCACTTTCGAGCGACGGCGGTTCTCCCCCACAAGTCTGTTTTCGACTAGCCGTTGATGAAGCTGTCGCTGATCGAGCAGGCGGCCGGGCCCAAGATCACGATGAACAGGGTCGGCAGGATGAACAGGATCAACGGTACGGTCATGATCGCTGGCAGGCGTGCCGCTTTCTCCTCGGCGCGCATCATCCGCTCGTTGCGGAATTCGGCCGACAGGACGCGCAACGCGCTAGCCAGAGGCGTACCATATTTCTCGGTCTGGATCATGGTCGTGACAACCCCGCGCACCGCGTCGAGATCGACCCGGGTGGCGAAGTTCTCGAACGCCTGGCGGCGCTCGTTGAGGAAGCCGAGCTCGATCGCGGTCAAGCCGAATTCGTCGCCCAGTTCGGGGTACGCCTTGCCCAATTCCTTGGCGACCCGGCCAAAGGCGGCGTCGACGGTCAGGCCGGCTTCGGCGCAGATGACGAGCAGATCGAGTGCGTCGGGCAGGCCCTTGCGGATCGCGTGGCTGCGCTTTTTGACCTTGTTGCTGAGCCAGATGTCGGGCGCCTTGTACGACAGCAAGAACGAGACTGCGGTCGCGCCGTAGCGTTTGATCGCACCCCAATCGGGGCGAACGTCGAACACGTAGAGCGCGAGCACCACGCTGGTGCCGATGACGAGCGGCAGCACGAACTTGGCAAGAATGATGAAATAGGCCAGATCCTTGGCCCGGATG
>NZ_JANMCO010000121.1:0-4439 GCF_031361285.1 Sphingomonas sp. | reverse complement strand
GCTAACTCCCGACCAGGCAATGTACCATTTCCTGTCCGGCTATACCGCCAAGGTCGCCGGCACCGAGATCGGCGTGACCGAGCCCGAGGCGACCTTTTCGACCTGCTTCGGCGCGCCGTTCATGCCGCGCCATCCGTCGGTTTACGGCAACCTCCTCAAGCAGCGCATCGCCGAGGGCAATGTCACCTGCTGGCTGGTCAATACCGGCTGGACCGGGGGTAAATATGGAGTCGGCAACCGCATGCCGATCAAGGCCACCCGCGCGCTCTTGAATGCCGCGCTCGACGGCAGCCTCAACCAGGCCGAATTCCGCAAGGATTCCAACTTTGGGTTTGAAGTGCCGGTCGGGGTACCCGGCGTCGACAGCGGCATCCTCGACCCGCGCTCGACCTGGGCCGACAGGTCCGACTATGACCGCACTGCAGCCAGGCTGGTCGACCTGTTCGTCGACAATTTCGCCGAGTTCGCGGACCATGTCGAAGAAGGCGTTCGCCAGGCCGGCCCCAAGGTCGTCGCCGCCGTCTGATGTGGCGGGCATGACGCTGCATCGTGACTCGTGGAGCGGACGACGATGACGCTGAACCTGTTCGACCGCTCGGCGCTGTTGTTCCTGCCCGCAAGCAACCCGCGGGCGATTGCCAAGGCGCGGGCCAGCGCCGCC
Organism: Sphingomonas sp.; assembly: GCF_031361285.1. Lineage (GTDB taxonomy): Bacteria > Pseudomonadota > Alphaproteobacteria > Sphingomonadales > Sphingomonadaceae > Sphingomicrobium. The sequence continues at coordinate 3,778 of NZ_JANMCO010000121.1, read as the reverse complement.
GACCTCGTCATCCTCGACCTCGAGGACGCGGTGAGACCGGAGGACAAGATTGCCGCCCGCGCCGCGGCGGTCGAAGCGGTGGGATCGTCCTGGCCGATGCCGGTCGCGATCCGGGTCAACGGCACCGCCGCTCCGGAGCACGCCGACGACCTCGCCGCCGTCACCGCCTCGAACTGCGACCTCGTCATCATGCCCTCGATCCGCTCGGCCGCCGACATCTCCGCCCTGACGAAACCGGTCGCGGCGATGATCGAGACCGCCGCCGCCGTGCTCGATGCGTCGGCCATCACGCGGGTCTGCCAAGCGCTGATCGTCGGCACCAACGACCTCGCCGCCGACCTCCGCCTTCCCGCCGGAGCGGGCAGGGGATCGATCAGCTACGCCCTGCAGCATGTCGTGCTTTCGGCCCGCGCCGCCGGCATCGCTGCCTTCGACGGCGTCTTCAACCGGCTTGACGACCCCGAGGGCTTCGCCGCGGAAGCCGCCGAGAGTCGCGCGCTGGGTTTCGATGGCAAGACGCTGATCCACCCCGATCAGATCGCGCCGTGCCACGCCGCCTTCGCGCCTTCGGCCGAAGAACTCGATCGCGCCCGTCGCCTGGTCGCCGCCGCATCGGGCGGTGCCGACCGGTTCGAGGGGGCCATGGTCGAGGCGATGCACGTCGCTGCTGCCCGCCGCCTTATCGCCCGCTACGGCTGACAGTACTTGGCGAATCGGCCAATCGCTGCCAAAGGCGCGCATGGCCCAACTTACCGCTCTCCCCGATATTCCGCTTGGACTGACCTTCGACGACGTGCTGCTGCAGCCGCTCGCCTCGGACGTGCTGCCGTCCGCTGTCGACACCAGCACCTTCCTTACCCGATCGATCACGCTCAATATCCCGATCCTGTCGTCGGCGATGGACACGGTGACCGAGGTCGACATGGCGATCGCGCTGGCCCAGCTGGGCGGAATCGGCGTGCTTCACCGCAACATGGACGTTGAACAGCAGGCGGCGGCGGTGCGCGCGGTCAAGCGGTTTGAAAGCGGGATGGTCGTCAACCCGATCACCATGACCCCCGGCCAGTCGCTCGCCGATGCGCTCGACTTGATGAAGGCTAACCGCATCAGCGGCATCCCGATCGTCGAGAAAAACGGCAAGCTGGTCGGCATTCTTACCAACCGCGATGTCCGTTTCGCCGAAAACCCGCGTCAGCCGGTCAAAGAGCTGATGACCGCCGACAATCTCGCCACGGTCCGCGAGGGCGTCACCCAGGAGGAAGCGCGGCGGATCCTTCATCAACGGCGAATCGAGAAATTGCTGGTGGTCGATAACGACGGCCATTGCGTCGGCCTGATCACCGTCAAGGATATCGAAAAAGCCGTCGCCTCGCCGCTCGCCACCAAGGACGGCGAGGGCCGTCTGCGCGTCGCCGCAGCGACCACCGTCGGCGACAATGGCTTCGAACGCTCGCGGGCGCTGGTCGAGGCCGGCTGCGACTGCATCGTCATCGATACCGCCCACGGCCACAACCGCGACGTTGCCCGCGCGGTCGAGCGGCTGAAGGCATTGTCGAACAGCGTCCAGGTCGTCGCCGGCAACATCGCCACCGCCGACGCCGCCAAGGCGCTGGCCGACGCCGGGGCGGACGCGATCAAGGTCGGCATCGGCCCGGGCTCGATCTGCACCACTCGGATCGTCGCCGGGGTCGGGGTGCCTCAGCTGAGCGCGGTGATGGCCGCCGCCTCTGCCGCCGCAAAGGCCGGCATTCCGGTCATCGCCGACGGTGGTATTCGTACTTCCGGCGACCTCGCCAAGGCGTTGGCCGCGGGCGCCTCGACCGTCATGGTTGGCTCGCTCCTCGCCGGGACCGACGAGGCGCCGGGCGAAACCTTTCTCTACCAGGGCCGCGCCTACAAGGCGTATCGCGGCATGGGCAGCGTCGGGGCGATGGCGCGCGGCTCGGCCGACCGTTATTTCCAGCAGGACATCAAGGATCAGCTCAAGCTCGTCCCCGAAGGCATCGAGGGACAGGTCGCCTACAAGGGCCCGGTGCGCGATATCATCCATCAGCTGGTCGGCGGTGTGAAAGCGGCAATGGGCTACACCGGAAGCCCGACGATCGCCGACTTGCAAAAGCGCGCGAAGTTCGTCCGCATCACCAACGCGGGCTTGAGCGAAAGCCACGTCCACGACGTCACCATCACCCGCGAAGCCCCCAATTATCCGACGCGTTAGGTGATCCCATCCTCCCGCACCCAGGCCGCGATCGAAATTCTCGACCAGGTCATCGCTTCGGCCGAGGCCGATGGCCCGCCCGCCGACGCGCTCGTCCAGCGCTATTTCAAGACCCGCCGCTATGCTGGATCGAAGGACCGCCGCGCGGTGCGCGAGCTTGTGTTCCGCGGCATCCGCGCGGTCGGCGAGCGGCCCGCCAGTGGCAGATCGGCGATGCTCGCGCTGGTTGCTGTCGATGGGGAGCTGGCGGCAACGTTCGATGGCTCCGCGCACGGTCCTTCAGTAATCGGTGAGGGCGAGCAAGCCGCGGTGCTGGGCCTCCTTCCGCGCTGGATCGAAGCTGAGCTGTCACCTTTGATCACGCCTGACGAATGGGCGGCCTTGCTTGAGCGCGCCCCGCTCGATCTCCGCGTCAATTCGGCGCGCAGTTCGCGTGACGTCATGGCGGCACATTTCCCCGGCGCCGAGCCGACCCGCCTCAGTCCGTGGGGCCTGCGCCTTTCCGCCGACAGCCAAATCAGCACCGATCCGGCCTTCATCGACGGGCGGGTCGAGGTCCAGGACGAGGGCAGTCAGCTGATCGCTTTGGCCTGCGCCCCCGCCGACGGCATGACCATCGTCGACCTGTGCGCCGGGGCGGGCGGCAAGGCGCTGGCGCTGACCGCCGCCGCGCCCGGCGTGCGGATCGTCGCCACCGATACCAACCGCCAGCGCCTGTCGCAAATCGAGCCCCGTGCCGCTCGCGCCCGCGCGACGATCGAGACGCGCTTGCTCGACGGCGGACGGGAGGCCGAGCAACTCGCCGACCTCGCCGGGCTGGCCGATGTCGTGCTGGTCGATGCGCCGTGCAGCGGGTCGGGCACCTGGCGCCGCAACCCCGAAGGCCGCTGGCGCCTGACGTCAGAGCGGCTTCAGCGGGTCGTCGCGCTCCAGTCGGGCTTGCTGGACCTCGCCGTGCCGCTAGTTCGGCCCGGCGGCGCGCTCATCTATGCGACCTGCTCGATCGTCGCCGCAGAGGGTGCGGCCCAGGCGAAAAACTTCTTAGGCCGCCATTCATCTTGGGCCGGGCAGGATGTCGGTTTCGATGGTGGACGAGACGACGGCGCGGGTAGATTGCTCTCGCCGGCGCACGATGCCACCGACGGCTTTTTCGTCGCGCGCTTCACCGGCCCATGCTAGGGAAGCGCGACTGGTTGGAGATTTTCATGCGTTTTTCGCCGCTTGCACTCACATTTGGACTGACCGCGTCGGCTATGTCGGTCGCGGTAAGCGGCCAGAGACCGGACGACCAAATCGCCCCCCGCTCGGTCGCGCTGGTGCAACAGGCCCAGGCCGCGCTGACCGCCGGCAATCTCGATACCGCCGATGACCTGCTCGAAACCGCACTTGCGGTCGATCCGCGCAACCGTGCGGCATTCATCGCGCTGGGCCGGGTCGCGATCCGCGAAAACCTGTTCGGCAAGGCGATCCGCCTGACCAACAAAGCGCTGGCGCTCGAACCGACCGATCGCGATGCGGTCGCGGTGCAGGGCCAGGCGATGGTCGAGCTCGGCGCGCTCC
>NZ_JANMCO010000117.1:0-15278 GCF_031361285.1 Sphingomonas sp. | reverse complement strand
GTTCGGCTGTTCGGCCCGAGCCAAAGCCACCTTCCGTCAAACTATCGCAGCCCAGCTCTCCCGGATGCATCCCAGGCGTTGGTCGAAGCCCTCGCTGAGCTGCGGCGTTCATTGTACTGAGCGTGGTTCGGCCGCACCTTTAGTCGGCAATTGTCAGCGCCTCGATGGCCAAAGTGACCGAGCCGTCGAACGCGCAGGACGGCGCACTGGCCACGGCAATATCCGCGACCAGATGGCCCGGGATCGCAAACTCGGCATTGCCAAGGTTGGCGGTGAGTCGGCCGACGATCCGGTCGGCGTTCGGTCCGGGGACGCGCAGCCACAGCAAATGCGTTTCGCCGGTGAAAGTTAGCGATTGCCAGTCCACCGACTGGATTTCGCTGAGTAAAATCCTACTGGATTGATCGCCGGTGCGCTCAAGCAGGGCGCGCAGCAGCCCCGATGCCGCGCGTGTCATCGCCATGGTCAGCATTGGGCTGCCTCCAGGAAGTCCCGGACGCGTTGGACGGTCACGGGACGGGGCTCACGACCCTTTCGCAAATCGAAGACAAACCGAGGGTCGCCAAGGGCTTCACGTCCAAAGCGGGTGGGAGCCGTGTGGCTACGGCGAAGAAATTTCTCTATCTCTCGAAGCAAGTACACTCCTCAATTCCTTATTATCCAGAGCGACTCGGCTGCACATTATTTCCCAACGCATTTCCTACTTGTCTAGGCACTTACCTATAATTAAGGAAAAGATATGTGGTCTGAACCGCGCCTGGTCATCGAACGCCTCTGTGCGGAGCGAGGTGAAGACTTCGCTGGATTGTCGCGGATGCTCGGGCGAAATCCGGCCTATATCCAGCAGTTCGTCCGCCGCGGGGTGCCCAAGCGGTTGAAGGAAGCCGAACGGCGCAAGCTCGCCCGTTATTTTGCCATATCCGAAGCATTGCTGGGCGGTCCGGCCGAAGATGAGGGCGCGGACGGCCTGGTGCCAGTGATGCGGGTCGCGGTCCGCGCGTCGGCGGGACCCGGGGCGATCGTCCCGGCGGAAATGGCCAAACCCTATTTTGCCTTCGACGGACGGTGGCTCAAGGCGCTGACGGGAACCTCGGCCGGCAAGCTGTCGATCATCCGCGTCGAAGGCGATTCCATGTCGCCAACCTTGAATGCCGGCGATGACATCTTGGTCGACCCGTCCGATTGTGCCGAACGCGTGCGCGACGGCATCTATGTGCTGCGGATCGACGATGCGCTGGTCGTCAAGCGGATCGCGCTGCATCCGGTTGGCCGTCGGGTCACGGTGCAATCAGACAATCCGGCTTATCCCGACTGGCCCGACTGCGACATGGCAGGGATCGCCTGCATTGGCCGCGTCGTCTGGGCGGGCCGCAAGATCGATTGAGCGGCTACCGCCGCCGATCGAGCAGCCAGACCAGCAGCGCCAACGCAATCCCCAGGCCGGTGCCGATGAGCACGCCCTTCATCGGTACGCCCGTCGCGACCCCCAAGATGGTTCCACCAAGGATGCCGATCATCAAAAAGATGCCGCCTGAGCGGGCGTTGCGCGTGACCATGCCGCGCCATGGCAGAAGTGGCTCACGGGCTCCAGCGGCAATGCGCCCGAAGATGGTGAACGCGGCGTTGACGATCTTCGTCGGCAGTCCGGAAAGGGGTCCGCCCGTACATGCTCCTGCATGGATGCACTTTTCATCAGCGGGCGAGTGGCACTTGCCGACGCCTCCGAGCTTCTCAGCCGCTTCGGCGACGACGCCGGCTACGAAGCCGCGGCGCTGGCCGACTTGAGCCGCGACGCCGGCAATGTCGTTCGTTTTTGTCATTGGCGGCAGATCGAGCGAGTAATCGCAACGTTGAGCAGCGACGAGGTTCGCGGCACCATTCATTAGGTTTCGAAGCGAATAAGCTCGACGCGCGCCGTTCAGACTGGCGCGGTTCAGGACGGCTGGCTACGCTAGCTCAATGAATTGGCGGGGAGTGAACAGGCAAGACAAGCGCTTGCTAGCGATTGGAGCCTGCTCACGGCGGAACGCTGCGCAGCTGTTGTGCGCGACCGCGCTGGCACTGGCGATGACCGCGCCGGCGCTCGCGCAATCGGCGCCACCCTCCGATCCGGCTGAACTCAATCCGTCCGCGCCGCTCGCGCCGTTGCCCGATCTCGGCGTCGATTGGCCGGATCCTGGATCCATCGACCAATCCGTACTTGACCCGGCTCCAGTGGGCGCGGCGAGCGAGCCGAGGGCTATTCCGGCTGCGCCGTCGGTCAGCGAGAACCAGCCCGCCGACGCGGCGGCGGAGCTCCATTACAGCACCGTACTCGAAGGGCTGGAGGCGATCGGCTCAACCGCCGAGCTGATCGCGGCGTTCAACCAGCAGTCGGCGCTGCACAAGAACCGCAACGAAGCGGTCAATGCCGCCCAGATCGACCGCCGCTCGCGCGCTGACGCCGATTTGCTCGCCGAACTGCTGCGCAGCCAAGGCTATTACGACGCCATGGTCGAGCCGAGCATCGAGCGGGCGGCAAAATTAATCCAGGTCGTGCTCAAGGCCGCGCCGGGCGCGCAGTATCGATTCCAGTCGGTGGAACTGCCGGGCCTCGATGCGGCAGGTCCAGAAGCGCCCAAGTTGCGCGAAGCTTTTGCCGTCAAAGCCGGCGACCCGGTCATCGCCGAGAATGTGATTGCGGCCAATGTGGCGCTTACCGTTGCGCTTGGCGAGCAGGGCTTCGCGCTGGCCAAGATCGGCGATCAGCAGGTCGTCATCGATCACGAGCTACATACGGCGCAATTGGTGCTGCCGGTCTCGACCGGACCGCTGGCCAGGTTCGGGGTAATAACCGTCAATGGCAAACCGCCGTTCAGCGCGCGGCACGTTAGCCTGATCGCTCGCTTCGATCCGGGGGAACCGTTCCGGCGATCAAAGGTCGATGATCTTCGCCGGGCGTTGATCGCCACCGGGCTGGTGGCATCGGCCGACGTCAAGGTCGTGCCTGCCGCCGACGGGCGCACGGTCGATCTCGCCGTCAATCTCGAGCCGGCGCCAATGCGCACGATTGCCGGCGAACTCGGCTACGGCACCGGCGAGGGCATCCGCGCCGAGGCCAGCTGGCAACACCGCAACTTCTTCAACCCCGAAGGGGCGCTGACCGTGCGCGGGGTAGCCGGCACCCAAGAGCAGCTCGCCGCCGTCCAGTTCCGCCGCAGCAATTTCCGCCGGCGCGACCAGGTGCTCAACCTGCAAGCACTGGCCAGCCACGCCAACCGCAGCGCTTATGAGGCCAAGACCGTCCAGGTGGGCGGTAGCATTGAGCGCCAGAGCAATATCATCTGGCACAAGAAGTGGACGTACAGCCTTGGCGCCGACCTGATCGCGACTGACGAACGCGGGGTGTTCGACTTGCTCGGGTTGAAGGCCACCAAGACGTTCCTTATCGCGGCCGTGCCAGCGACGCTGGGTTATGACGGCAGCGACGATCTGCTCGATCCGAGCCGGGGCTTTCGCCTGGGCGGGCGGATCAGCCCCGAAATCTCCGCCCACGGCGGCAGCTTCGCCTATGCACGGACGCAGATCGACGCCAGCGCCTACCGGCCGGTTTCGTCGAGCGTAGTCGTCGCTGGGCGCATTCGGCTGGGCACCATTATCGGCGCCCATTCGCTGTCGATTGCACCGTCCCGGCGGCTGTATGCTGGCGGCGGCGGATCGGTCCGCGGCTATGGCTATCAGCAACTCGGCCCGCACGACATCGACGGTGACCCGATCGGCGGGCGGGGCTTGGCCGAATTCGCCCTCGAAGCGCGGGTTAAGCTGAAGGCGTTCGGTGGCAATTTCGGCGTCGTCCCGTTCCTCGATGGCGGAAACCTGACGACCAAAGCCTGGCCGGGCCTGAAAAATTGGCAATTCGGCGCCGGCGTCGGCGTGCGCTATTATTCAAGCTTCGGCCCGATCCGGATTGACGTCGGCACGCCGCTCAACCCGCGGGCCAGCGATGGCCGGATCGCGGTCGTGGTGTCGCTCGGGCAGGCATTCTAGCGTGGCCGAAGACGCCCTTGCCGTCGATCGCGCGGACCCGCCCCGACGCCGGCTCCGGCAGGATTGGCCGCGCCGGCTGGCCAACGAATTGCTGGCGTTGTTGCTGGCATTATTGATCCTGATTGCGGGCGCTTTGGTATTGCTCGACACTGCGCCCGGTCATCGCTTCATCGTCGATCGCCTGGCAAAGTTCGAAACGGCCTCGGGCCTCAACATCCGCGTCGGTCGTATCGAAGGGTCGGTGTTCGGCAAGTCGAAGCTCAAGAATGTCTCGGTTGCCGACGGCCACGGGGTGTTCCTGACCTCACCCGAAATCGAGCTCGATTGGGCGCCGGGCGCGTGGCTTTACAATGTGCTGCACATCGATCGCGTGTCGGCGCGTCAGGTGCGCCTGATCCGCTTGCCCAAATTGAAGCCGACCGGCCGCAAGGGGCCGATCCTGCCCGGCTTCGATATTCACATCGGCGAGCTGGCCATCGACCGGCTTGAGCTTGGCCCGGCGATTACCGGGCAGGCGCGTAGCGGCCGGGTGCGCGGGCAAGCGGACGTCCGGGCGGGCCGGGCGATGGTCGAGCTTCGGGTCGCGGTCGACGGCGGTGATCGCGTGGCTCTGAAACTGGATGCCGAGCCCGACCGCAACCGCTTCGACATCGACCTGGTCGCCAAGTCGCCGGCCAATGGCCTGTTGCCGGCGATTGTCGGGACCAAGCGCTCGATCGACCTGACGATCAGCGGCGACGGCAGCTGGAGCCGCTGGCGGGGTCGCGCGGCGCTCGACCTGTCGGGCCGGCCAACCGCGCGGCTGGCGCTGGCCGCAGACGCCGGGCGCTACCGGCTGGCGGGCGACATTGCGTCGGCCCAATTCCTCAAAGGCAAGCTTCAGCGGCTAACCGAGCCGGTGGTTCGGGTGCGCGGAGACGCGCGTTTGCAGGACCGGATTCTCGATGGCGAGCTGGCGCTGACTTCGCCGTCGCTGCGGGCAGTGACGCGCGGCGCGCTCGACCTCGCCAATAATCGCTACCGCGCGGTCCGGGTCGGGATCGACCTCACGCGGCCCCATGCTTTGTTCCCCAACATGACCGGGCGCAACGTGCGGATGGTCTGGACGCTCGACGGACCGTTCGGCCGGTCGATCTACGCCTATCGGCTAAGCTCGCCGGGGGTGAAGTTCGACAATAATGGCTTTGTCGACGTGCATGCCGAAGGGCGCGGCCAAGGGTCGCCGTGGCCGATGCGCGTGCCGCTGCGCTTGCAAGCGCGGGCGATCACCGGGGTCGGCGATGTCGCCGGCGCCATTCTCGCCAACGCCCGGCTCGAGGGCATGCTGACCATCTCCACCAGGCTCGTTCGCGGCGAAGGGCACAAGCTGACCAGCAGCAAATTGAACGGCAAGGTGTCGCTGCTGATCGATCTGGTCACCGGGCGGTTCGAAATCCTCATTTCCGGCGGCATGACCCGCTATCTGATTCCGGGTCTCGGCATTGTCGACGTGACCAGCGACCTGAAGGTTGTGCCGGGGCCGGGCGGCCATGGTTCGCGAGTCATCGGCAAGGGCAAGGCGTGGGTGCGCCGCCTCGACAACAGCTTCTTCCGCGACATCGCCGGCGGCCTGCCGCGGATCGAGACCGATCTCGAGCGTGGCAGCGACGGCATCGTCCATTTCACCAACCTCCAGCTGTTCGCGCCCAAGCTTCGGCTGAGCGGCACCGGCCAGCGCATGCGCGACGGCACGTTCCACATCGTCGCTAGCGGCCGGCAGGCGAAATACGGTCCGCTCAAGATGATTCTCGACGGCCACATCGAGCGGCCGCGCGTCGACCTGTTGTTCGATCGCCCCAACGATCCGATGGGCCTCAAGGACGTGCGCTTGCTGCTGGTCCCGAACCTGGCCGGGTTCGATTATACCGCCAACGGGGCGTCGCGCCTGGGGCCGTTCACCAGCAACGGGCAGATCCTGTTGCCGACGGGTGGCCGAGCGACCGTCGCCATTGCGGCGCTCAACGTCGGGGGGACCACGGCAAGCGGCAATTTACGATCCGATCCCGGCGGTTTCACCGGCACGCTGGCACTGGTCGGCGGCGGTCTCAACGGGAGTCTGGCGTTTGCGCCGGTCGCCGAGGCCCAGAAAATCGAAGCCCATCTCAGGGCCAATGGTGCGCGCTTTCCCGGTATCTTCGCGGTCCGCTCGGGCCGGCTCGACGGGACCATCGTACTGGCCGACGCGCGCACCACCATCGACGGCGTGGTCGACGCCCGCGGGTTCGAGGCGACCGGCATCACCCTGGCCCGCCTCACCGCCAACGCGCATTTGATCAACGGCAGCGGCCAGGTCCGCGCCGCGATCGCCGGTCGCCGCGGCGCCGCCTTCGACTTCGCCACGCTCGCCAACGTCACGCCCGAAAGCGTCCAGTTGACCGGGCGAGGGCAGATCGAGCGCCGGTCACTCGTCTTGCAGCAGGCGGCGGTGCTGACCCGGTCGGGCGATGGTTGGGCTCTGGCGCAGACCAATTTCAGCTTCGCCGGCGGCACCGGCACGCTGTCGGGCCGCAGTGGCTCGCTGCCTGAATTGCACGCGCAAGTGCGCGCGATGCCGATGCAAATCCTCGACATCGGCTGGCCCGGCCTCGGCCTCGAGGGTTCCGCCACCGGCCGCCTCGATTATGCCTGGCAGGGCAACCGCAGCGGCCGCGCCGACCTCCAGATCCGCGGGCTGAGCCGAGCCGGGCTGGTGCTCGCTTCACAACCGATCGATGTCGGGTTGGCCGCGGTCGTCAGCGGCGACAAAGCCGCAGTGCGGGCGGTGGCGGCGAGCGGCGGCAAGACGATTGGCCGCGCCCAGGCCCGGTTCGCGCCGTTGGGCCATGGTCCGCTGGTCGCCGAGTTGATGAATGCGCCGCTGTTCGCGCAGCTGCGCTACATTGGGCCGGCCGATACCTTGTGGCGCCTATCGGGCACCGAAGTGATCGACCTTTCGGGGCCGATCGCAATCGGCGCGGATATCGGTGGCCGGCTGGTTGATCCGACTATTCACGGCTCGCTGCGCACCCAAAACGCGCGGCTGGAAAGCGCGGTTACCGGCATGGTCATCGACCAAATGGCTTCGGACGCCCGCTTCTCCGGCCCCAAGCTGGTATTCACCCGGATGACTGGCCGAACCAGCGGCGGCGGCGCGATTGACGGAACGGGCACGGTGACCTTTGCGGGCGGGCGCAGCTTGCTCGACCTGAGTTTCAACGCTCGCCAGGCGCTGCTGCTCAACCGCGACGACATCGCTGCCCGGGTGACCGGACCGCTGCGCATCCATTCAACCGCAGAGGGCGGGACGATCTCGGGCAAGCTGACCCTCGACAAAGGTCGCTTCCAGCTTGGCCGGGCCAGCGCCGCCGCGGCGGTTCCGCAACTGCAGGTTATCCACCGCGGGCTCGACCCCGCCGATGTGATCGAAGTTTCGCAATTGCACCCATGGCGATTGGATTTAGATGTGACAGGGCGGAGCCTGGATGTGCGCGGGCTGGGGATCGACAGCCTGTGGACGACCCAGCTGGCGATCAGCGGGACCGCCGACTCGCCGCGCTTCACTGGCCGGGCGGATCTGGTTCGTGGCGATTATGAGTTCGCTGGCCGCAACTTCCGCCTCGATCGCGGGGTCATCCGCTTCCGTGGTGAGAGTCCGGTTGATCCGTTGCTCGATATCCACGCCGAAGCCCAGGTCCAGGGCCTCGACGCCAGCGTGCGGGTGACGGGGACCGGGTTGAAGCCAGAGATCATTTTCGCCAGCGTCCCGGCACTACCGCAGGACGAATTGTTGTCGAGGATCCTGTTTGGCACGTCGATTACCAACCTGTCGGCGCCCGAGGCGCTGCAGCTGGCGTCCGCCGTCGCGGCGCTCAATTCAGGTTCGGGCAGCCTCGACCCGATCAATGCGCTGCGGCGCGCGGTCGGCCTGGATCGGTTGCGGATCGTACCGGCTGACATCGCCACCGGGCAGAAGACCGCGCTGTCGGCGGGCAAATATATCGGTCGCAAGCTGTTCGTCGAAGTCATCACCGATGGGCAGGGCTATTCGGCGACGCGGATCGAATATCAGATGACGCGCTGGCTATCCTTGCTGTCGTCGGTGTCGACCATCGGCCGGACCAGCGCCAACGTCCGCGTCAGTAAGGATTATTAGATCCGTCATCGCGAGGAGCGGAGCGACGCGGCAATCCAGTTGCGCCGCTGGATTGCTTCGCTACGCTCGCAACGACGAAAAAGGGGATTGGCCGCATGAAGAACTGGAACGTCCGCAAGGCGATTGTCGCGCGCGATGACATGCCCGAGCACCATCGGCTCGCGCGGACCTTGGGTTGGCCGCACCTGGTCGCGCTCGGTGTTGGGGCGATTGTCGGCACGGGCATCCTGACTTTGATCGGCGTCGGCGCCGCGAAGGCTGGGCCCGCGGTCATCTTGTCCTTCGCCATCGCCGGTGTGATCTGCGCCTGCGCCGCGCTCGCTTATGCCGAGGTGGCGACGATGATCCCCGCTTCGGGCTCGGCCTACACTTATTCCTATGTCGTGTTCGGCGAATTGATCGCGTGGATGATCGGCGTCGCCTTGATCCTCGAATATAGCCTGGTCGTCAGCGCTGTCGCGGTCGGCTGGTCGGGCTATGCCGCCGGATTTCTGCAATCGGTTGGGTTCGGCTTGCCGTCCGACCTGATCAACGGCCCCGAACTTGGTGGCATCGTCAATCTTCCCGCGATTTTCATCATCGTCGTGGTCGCCGGCCTGCTCATCGCCGGCGCCCGCGAGAGCGCCACGCTCAACGCTATCCTGGTGGTGATCAAGCTGGCAGCGCTGGCGCTGTTCCTCGCCGTCGCCTTTCCGGTGTTCGACGCCGCGAACTTCCACCCGTTCATGCCGTTTGGTTTCCCACGCAGTGGGCCGGCGGGCAGCGAAGTTGGGGTGATGGCCGCCGCCGCGATCATCTTCTTCGCTTTCTACGGCTTCGACGCCATCGCTACCGCCGCCGAGGAGGCCAAGAATCCCGATCGCGACCTCGCCATCGGTATTGTCGGATCGATGGTCGTCTGCGTGATCATCTACATGGCGGTCGCCGCCGCCGCGATCGGCGCGCTCGGCTATGACCGTTTCGCCAATAGCCCCGAACCGCTGGCGTTGATCTTGCGCGAAATCGGCCAGGGCTGGGCGGCGCGCATCCTCGGTGCGTCGGCGGTAATCGCGCTGCCGACCGTGATCCTGGCGTTCTTTTTCGGCCAGAGCCGGATTTTCTTCACGGTGGCTCGCGACGGCCTGCTGCCGGCCAGTCTCGCCCGTGTATCGGCGCGCGGCACACCGGTGCGGATCACGATTTTCACGGCCATCGTCGTTTCGATCATCGCCGGGCTGGTGCCGCTGGCGACCATCGCTGCATTGGCCAATGCCGGCACGCTGGCGGCATTCGTCGCGGTGTGCGCGGCAATGCTGGTGCTGCGCGTGCGCGAGCCGAACCGCGAGCGGAAGTTCCGCACGCCGTTGCCGTGGGTGATTGGCATCGGCGGCATCCTTGGCTGCCTCTATCTGTTCATCAGCCTGCCGGTGCGCACGCAGACTTTCTTCCTCGCCGCGCAAGCGATCGGCCTCGTGCTTTACGCCATTTACGGCAGCCGCGCCGCCGCCAAGGCGCGCGCCGCCGTTGCCAATGGTTGAACGCCGGGCGCATCGCCTGCGCAGCATCGTCGGCGGGTCGACCGGTAATCTGGTCGAATGGTTCGACTGGTACGCTTATTCGGTCCTGACGATCTATTTCGCTCCGGTGCTGCTGCCCGGCAACAGCCGCACCGCCGAATTGCTCAGCGCCGCGCTGATCTTCGCCGTCGGCTTCCTGATGCGGCCGATCGGCGCTTGGGTGATGGGCATTTACTCCGACCGCCACGGCCGCAAATCGGGCCTCGCTTTGTCGGTCGGGCTGATGGCCGGCGGATCGGTGATGATCGCCGCCGCGCCGACTTACGCCATGGCGGGAACGCTGGCGCCGGCGATCCTGCTGCTCGCCAGGATGCTGCAGGGGCTGTCGGTCGGCGGCGAATATGGCGCCAGCGCGACCTATTTGTCGGAAATGGCGCTCAAGGACCGCCGCGCGTTCTGGGCCAGCTTCCAATATGTGACCCTGATCGGCGGCCAACTGCTGGCGCTGGGCGTCGTCCTGGTCTTGCAGGCGACGATGTCCGAAGCGGCCTTGCAGGCGTGGGGCTGGCGAGTGGCGTTCGGCATTGGCGCCGTGCTGGCGTTGGGAGTCTACGTCCTGCGCCGCAGGCTGGCGGAGACCGAGGCATTCACGGGGCAGGCCAAGGACCGGCCCAAATCGTCGATCGTCAAACTGTGGGCCGACCATCCGCGCGAGTTCCTGATCGTCGCGGCGATCAGCGCCGGCGGTTCGATCGCGTTCTACGCCTATACCACTTACCTGCAGAAATTCCTCGTCAACACGACCGGTTTTACCCGGCCGACCGCGACGCTCGTGATGACCGCCGCTTTGGTCGTGTTCATGGCCATCCAGCCGCTGTGGGGGCTCGCCGCCGACCGCTGGGGGCGCAAGCCGATGCTGTTCATCTTCGGGTTCGGCGGGATGCTGGTGTCAGTCCCGGTGTTTACCGCCCTCAGTCACGCCGCGAGCCCCTTGGGTGCGTTTGGTCTGACGCTGATCCCGTTGACCATCCTCGGCGCTTACACGGCGATCAGCGGCCTGATCAAAGCCGAGCTGTTCCCGCCGCACATCCGCACGCTAGGCGTGGCGCTGCCCTATGCGATCGGCAACGCATTGTTCGGCGGCACGGCCGAATATGCCGCTTTGTGGTTCAAGAACGCCGGCATCGAGAGCGGCTTCTATTGGTATTTGACCGCGATCATCGGCATGGCGACGATCGGGTTCTGGATGATGCCCGAAACCAAGACCACCAGCCTGATCGCCGAGAACTAGCCTCGCGCGAGTTAGTGCTTGAGATAGCCTTCGAGAGAGTTCTGCAGCTCATTGAGCGACAGGCGCCCCCATTTGTCATCCCACGCCGAACCGGTCTCGATGCCGTCGCTGAGGTAGGCCGGCGGCTGCCAGCGGATCGGCGCGACCTCCGGCTTTGCATGGGCGAGCCTGCCGAGGTCGAACAGCAAGTCAAACGTTAGCCCAGCCTGGTCACCCATCGCCCATGCGACTTTGCCGAAAATTGTTACTTCGTTACCGAGGTCGAGCAGCAGCGCCGCGCCAACCGGGAGCGGCATGCTGCAATCGATCAGCGCGCCCGTGGTCGAGATATTGCGCAGCCGCACCGATGTGCTGGCGTGGTTGTAGTGGATGAGGCCCGACCAGATCAGCGGATGCCGGGGATCGGTCCGACGATGGTCGCTTTCGGATTTGGAGCCGTCGCCAGCCGGCTGCGGCGCGGGCGGGGGCTCAAGCACCAAATCGGGAAAGTTGCGGGCGAGGACCGAGTTCAGCACGGCGATACGCTCGGTCAGCGAGCATTCGATGTGTGTCTCGTGGGCGAATTCGAGCCCGATCCGGCCATCCCGGATCCACCGCACGGCGCATTCGACGGTGCCGTTCTCACCCAGATGAAGATCGACCCGGTCCCACAGCTTAGGCGTGATTTCGGCGCTGATCATCGCCCCGCCGCCGGACAGATTGACGAGCTGCGCATCCAGTGACCGGCTGCCGTGGGTCACGCGCACGGCTTCTTCGATCAGGCGGTGGCGGTCGGCGTCACGGCTATCCTGCAGGCGGCTTTCGGCGCGGGCAATGGCGACGCTCTGAAGAGCATCGGGCTTGGCGCCGCGCGGGCGCTTGCTGCCGATCAGAGACCGCCGTTCGGGCTGTTCGCCGCCGAAAATCTGCGACCTGATACTGTTCATCCATCCGCTCCGCAGTCGTGTGCCCGCGCATTATGGGCGCGACAGGGTTACGGAATGGTGTCCATCAGCCCGAGTAATACATGTCGAACTCGACCGGGCTCGGCGTCGTCTCCCAGCGCATCACCTCTTCCCATTTCAATTCCATGTAAGCGTCGATTTGGTCGTCGCTGAACACGTCGCCGCGGGTCAGGAAGGCGCGGTCATTGTCGAGCGACACCAAAGCTTCGCGCAAGCTGCCGCACACCGTTGGCACGTTGACCAATTCCTGCGGCGGCAGATCGTAGAGATTCTTGTCCATCGGGTCGCCGGGATGGATGCGGTTCTGGATCCCGTCGAGACCGGCCATCAGCAGCGCCGAATAAGCGAGATAGGGGTTGGCGAGCGCGTCGGGGAAACGGAACTCGACGCGTTTGGCTTTCTCGCCCGCGCCATAGGGGATACGACACGAGGCCGAGCGGTTGCGCGACGAGTAAGCCAACAGCACCGGCGCTTCGAAGCCCGGGACCAGGCGCTTGTAGCTGTTGGTCGTCGGGTTGGTGAAGGCGTTCAAGGCGCGGGCGTGCTTGATTACGCCGCCGATGTAATAGAGCGCCATTTCCGACAGGCCGGCATAGCCGTTGCCAGCGAACAGCGGCTTTTTGCCCTTCCAGATCGACATGTGGGTGTGCATCCCCGAACCATTGTCCTGGGCGATCGGCTTGGGCATGAACGTCGCGGTCTTGCCGTAAGCGTGGGCGACCATGTGGACGACATATTTGTAGACCTGCATGCGGTCAGCGGTCTCGACCAGCCCGCCATAGGTCAGGCCCAATTCGTGCTGGGCGGCGGCGACTTCATGATGATGCTTGTCGCACGGCAGCCCCATCTCAATCATGGTGGCGATCATCTCGCCGCGGATGTCCATTGCGCTGTCGACCGGGGCGACGGGGAAATAGCCGCCCTTGGCGCGCGGCCGGTGGGCGAGATTGCCGCTGTCATATTCGCGCCCCGTGTTGGTTGGCAGCTCAATGTCATCAAGGCGGAACCCCGACGCGGCATAGCTATCTTCGAAGCGGACGTCGTCGAACATGAAGAATTCGGCTTCGGGACCAACGAACACGGTGTCGCCGACCCCGGTCGCCTTGAGATAAGCTTCGGCGCGGGTCGCGGTCGAACGCGGGTCGCGACCGTAGAGCTCGCCGGTTGACGGTTCGACGATGTTGCAGAACAGGATCAGCATCGGGGTGGCGCTGAATGGATCGACGTAGGCGGCGTCCAAATCCGGCTTGAGGATCATGTCGCTTTCGTTGATCGCCTTCCAGCCGGCGATCGAACTGCCGTCGAACATGAAGCCGTCGGTCAGCATGTCTTCGTCGATCACGCCCGAGGCCATGGTCAGATGCTGCCACTTGCCCTTGGGATCGGTGAAGCGGAGGTCGACCCAATCGATCTCCTCGTCCTTGATGCGTGAAAGCGTCTTGCCCGCGTCGGTTGCCATGATGTCCTCGCTCGATGTTCGTTACCCCAGCGTTGGCCAGGATCCTGATGTCTTGCTCTCGGCAAACGCCACCTGGACCTCAGCCTGCGCCGAGGCGACACAATGCGAATCCGAAGCTTGCGACGCACAGATTCCAGATCATCCCCGAAGAGTCAGGTGGGCGGCGAATATTTCACGTCGTTCGACCCCGAAAGGCGCCCGACCTCCGTACTAACGAAATTGCACGACTGCTCTCTCACTCCCCTATGCTGACGCCGAGTCGCACTTTCGCCCAAGGGTCTGGGCCGATTCGGAGAAGCGATGAACTTCGCTTAGAAGAGCTGCGCCGAATCGCCCTCACGGGAGCGATCGGCCATGCCCAGCAAGTCCAAGGAAAACATCCAGCTCATCCAGCATGAACTCGCCCGCAAAGGTTTCGACCCGGGCGTAATCGATGGAATTTGGGGCCGGCGCACCGAGAAAGCGGTCCGGGCGTACCAGGCATCCGCTGGCCTGCTCCCGGACGGGATCGTCGGTCCGATTACCTGGCGGTCGCTGTTCGGCAACGATGCGGTCGACGACCAGTTCAATAGCCCGGCGGTGCCGTGGTTCCAGGAAGCGCGTAGGCTGATCGGGATCAGGGAAAAAGTAGGTCCCGGGAACGAGCCAACGATCATCAATTGGGCGAAGTCGGCGGGAATCTCCTATACCGACGACGACATCGCTTGGTGCGGGCTGTTCGCCGCGCATTGCGTCAGCGCTACGCTTGCTGACGAGCCGCTCCCGAACAACCCGCTCGGCGCCCGCCAGTGGAGTAACTTCGGCGCTCCATGCGAACCCTGCGTCGGCGCGATTTTGGTGTTCTGGCGCGAAAGCCGGACAAGCTTCAAGGGCCATGTCGGCTTTTATGCGGGAGAGGAAAGCAGCGGAGCGTATCATCTGCTGGGCGGAAACCAGAGTAACGCGGTGTCGATCGCGAGGATCGCTCGTGACCGGCTGCTCGAAGCGCGCTGGCCCGCGACCGCTCCCATGACGGGCGAAAAGGTGCTGGTCACCGCTACCCAGACCATGTTCTCCACCAACGAGGCATGACCGGTTGCCCGCGGCGCGCGATTCAGGAGGCTCCTCGGAAATGGCATCACTGCCGGTTGCACCGCGGGAACAGTTAGAATGCCCGGCGCTGGGCGGCGACGAGCATTCGCAGCAACATAGCCACGGGGCGGGGCACGCCGACCTTGCCCTCGAGCCACAGGCTGACCGCCGAGCGGCTGACCCCAATGGCGTGGGCGAGATCGTTCTGGGTCCGATATCCCAGGGTCCGCATCGCCGCGCGCAGCTCATCGGGCGCCATCGAGGCGAGGCGTTCATCTCTGGGAGCATCGGCGGTGAGCGTCTCGGCTGCGGAACTGGAGTCGGCCATCGTTGGGCTCTGTAGCCGGACGGCAAGCGCCCGGGGAAGGGCTTCAACGTCATTGCGAGCGTAGCGCGGCAATCCAGTTGCCTTGTTATCGCTGGATTGCCGCGTCGCCTCGCTCCTCGCAATGACGGCTGGAGAAGGCGTCAAATGGCGTCGGCGCCGGTATCGCCCGTGCGGATGCGGATGGCTTGTTCGATGTCGGAAACGAAAATCTTGCCGTCGCCGATGCGGCCGGTGCGGGCGGCGTTCATGATTGCTTCGACGACATTGTCGACCAAGGTTGCCTCGACTACCACCTCAATCTTCACCTTGGGCAGGAAGTCGATGACATATTCGGCGCCGCGGTAGAGCTCAGTGTGGCCTTTCTGGCGGCCGAAGCCCTTGACCTCGGTGACGGTGATGCCGGAAACGCCGACATCGTGGAGCGCGTCCTTGACGTCGTCGAGCTTGAACGGCTTGATGATCGCTTCGATCTTCTTCATCCGGCGACCATGC
>NZ_JANMCO010000087.1:0-8625 GCF_031361285.1 Sphingomonas sp. | reverse complement strand
TACGTCGTCAAATGGAGCGGGGATTGCCTTCCGGGATGAATTTCGTTCTCGCTGCCGGGGGCACCGGCGGACATATGGTTCCGGCCCACGCCCTCGCCGTCGAGCTCAAGTCCCGCGGTCATGGCGTGATGCTGATCACCGACGAGCGCGGCGCGCGCTTTCCGGGACTGTTCGGCAATGTCCCGGTGCATATCTTGCCCGCCGGCCGACTGGGCGGCGGCCCGCTGGGCTGGCTGAAAGCGCTGCGATCGGTGGTCGCCGGGCGCAGCGAGGCCAAGGGTCTCTATCGCAACCACACGCCCAATGCGGTCGTCGGCTTCGGCGGCTATCCGGCGTTTCCGTCCTTGCTCGCCGCGTCGGCGATGGGCATCCCGAGTTTGCTCCACGAGCAGAATGCAGTGCTCGGCCGGGTCAACCGCTTCCTCGCCGGCGAAGCGGCGGCCATTGCCACCGCTTATGACCGGGTCGAACGCTTAAAGCCGCGCTACAAGGCCAAGACGGTGACGGTCGGCAATCCCGTGCGCGAAGCGGTCGCCAGGCTTGGCGAAATGCCGTTCCCGCCGTTCGACGAGGTCGCACCGCTGAAGATTTTGATCACCGGCGGCAGCCAGGGCGCAACCGTGCTCGGCCAGGTGGTGCCCGAAGGGCTGGGGCTGCTGACCCCGTCGCTGCGCCGCCGCCTGCAAGTCATCGAGCAATGCCGCGCCGACGACATCGACCGGGTCCGCAAGCGCTACACCGAACTGGGCATCCCCGCCGAGTTGATGACCTATATTGAAGACATGCCCGACAAGCTTGCCGAAGCGCATCTGGTGATTGGGCGGGCGGGGGCCTCGACCATCGCCGAGCTGACCGCCGCCGGCCGTCCGGCGATCCTGATCCCGTTCCCGTCGGCGACCGACGATCACCAGACCGTCAACGCCCGCGAGATGACCAAGGCGGGCGGAGCGCGGACCATTCCGCAAACGCATTTCACGCCCGAGGTGCTGGCGCGCCAGATCGAAGCCATGGCCGCTGACCCGCAGGCGCTGGCCAATGCCGCCGCGCGGTCGCTCTCGGTCGGTCGCCCGCACGCCGCGCGCGATCTCGCCGACCTGGCCGAGCGGATCGGCAACGGTCTGGCGCCGCTGATGGTCGGGTCCGTCCTGACCCCGCGCAGCCGCGCCGCGTTCGCTGGAGGCGTTCCGGCATGAAAGCATTTGGCACCGACGTCGGCACCATCCACTTCGTCGGCATCGGCGGTATCGGCATGTCCGGCATCGCCGAAGTGATGCATCAATTGGGCTATCAGGTGCAGGGCTCGGACGTCGCCGAAGGCTATGTCGTCGAGGGCCTCCGCAAAGCCGGCATAAAAGTGATGATCGGCCACAGCGCCGATAATCTCGGCGACGCCGCGGTGGTCGTTTGCTCGACCGCGATCCGCGACGGCAATCCGGAAATCGATGCAGCGGCCGAGCGGCGCCTGCCGCGCGTGCGGCGGGCCGAGATGCTGGCCGAGCTGATGCGGATGCAAAAGACGGTCGCGGTTGCCGGCACCCACGGCAAGACAACGACAACGTCGATGATCGCGGCCTTGCTTGACGCCGGCGGGCTCGACCCGACGGTGATCAACGGCGGCATCATCAATCTCTACGGGTCGAACGCGCGGCTCGGCAAAAGCGACTGGATGGTGGTCGAAGCCGACGAAAGCGACGGCAGCTTCCTGCGTCTGGACGGGACGATCGCGGTCGTCACCAACGTCGATCCCGAACATCTCGAGCATTACGGCAGCTTCGAGGCGATCAAGGATGCGTTCGTCGAATTCGTCGAGAATGTCCCGTTCTACGGGCTCGCCGTGATGTGCGTCGATCATCCCGAAGTGCAAAATTTGCTGAGCCGCATCCGCGACCGGCGGGTCGTGACCTATGGCTTCTCGGCGCTGGCCGATTTGCGCGCCGACAATGTCGTCGCCGAGCGCGGCGGGACGCGGTTCGATGCGATTGTCCTGCAACGCGACGGATCGCGCCGGACGATCGAGCGCATCGGCCTGCCGATGCCGGGGCGCCACAATGTCCAGAATGCACTCGCCGCCATCGCCGTCGCGATCGAGCTCGGCATCGACGACGCCAGCATCGTCATAGGCTTCGACAAGTTCGAGGGCGTCAAGCGCCGCTTCACCCGCGTTGGTGAGGTCGGCGGGGCGGTGGTGATCGACGATTACGCCCACCACCCGGTCGAAATCCGCGCGGTGCTGTCGGCGGCGCGCGAAAGCGCCCAGGCCACCGAAAACAGCGACGATGCCGTGGGTCGCGTCATCGCCGTCGTCCAGCCGCACCGTTATACCCGGCTGCACAGCCTGATGGACGACTTCCAGAACGCCTTTAACGACGCCGACATCGTCATGGTCGCCCCGGTCTATGCCGCCGGCGAGGAGCCGATCGAAGGCGTCGATTCGGCCGCACTGGCCGAAGGGCTGCGGGCGCATGGGCACCGCATGGTCAAGGCCGTCGCCGATCCGAAGGATCTGGCGGAATCGCTGCGCGATATCGCCGCCGACGGCGATGTGATCGTCTGCATGGGGGCGGGGGACATCACTAAATGGGCCGCCGGGCTGGCCGACGGCATCGCCAAAGCGCGGGCGTCGAAATGAGCGACGTCGAGACGCTGCCAAAAGTCCGAGGCAAGCTGACCGCCGACGCGCCGTTGGCGCCATTGGTGTGGTTCAAGAGCGGCGGCAGCGCGCAATGGCTGTTCGAGCCCGCCGACACCGACGACCTGGCGGAATTCTTGGCCGGCCTCGACCCCGAAGTGCCGGTGATGGCGCTCGGTCTGGGATCGAACATGATCGTGCGCGACGGCGGCGTGCCGGGCGTCGTCGTGCGGCTCGGCAAGACGTTCGCCAAGATCGCGCCGCTCGACGATACGAGCCTCCAATGTGGCGGCGGGGCAAGCGGCATATTGGTCTCCTCGACCGCACGCGACGCCGGCATCGGGGGCTTGGAATTCCTGCGCGGCATCCCCGGCACGGTCGGTGGTTTCGTGCGCATGAACGGCGGCGCCTACGGCCGCGAGGTGAAAGATATATTGATCGCGGCGACGCTGGTGCTGCGGTCCGGCGCCGTCGAGGAATGGCCGTTCAAGCAATTTGCCTACAGCTATCGCCACAGCGAATTGCCGGAAGGGGCGGTGGTCGTCGGCGCGTCCTTCCGTGGCCATCCGGGCGACCCGGCCAAGATCGGCGCCGAGATGGACCGCGTCGCCGCGGCGCGCGAGGAGACGCAGCCGATCCGCAGCCGCACCGGCGGTTCGACTTTCAAGAACCCGCCGGGCCACAAGGCGTGGGCGCTGATCGACGCCGCCGGCTGCCGCGGAATGATCCTGGGCGGCGCTCAAGTGTCCGAAAAGCATTGCAATTTCCTGCTCAACCTCGGTAGCGCGACCAGCGCCGATATCGAGGCGCTGGGCGAGGCAGTCCGGCGCCGCGTGCGGTCCAAGACCAACATCGCCCTCGAATGGGAAATCCAGCGGATCGGAGTGGAATGAATAAGGACATCCACGTCGTCGTGCTGATGGGTGGCTGGTCGTCCGAACGCGCGGTGTCGCTGACCAGCGGACACGGCGTGGCGGAAGCGCTGCGGTCACGCGGCTGGTCGAATATCACCGAGCTCGACATGGAGCATGATGTTGGCGCGCGCCTTGCCTCGCTCAAGCCCGACGTCGTGTTCAACGCGCTGCATGGCACGCCGGGCGAAGACGGCACCGTCCAGGGCCTGCTCGACCTGATGCAGATCCCCTACACCCACAGCGGGCTGACGACGTCGGCGATCGCCATCGACAAGGAGCTGACCAAGCTGGTGCTGGTCCCGCACGGGGTGCGTATGCCGGCCGGTAAGGTGGTCGAGAGCCAGACTTTGTACAGCGAGGATCCCTTGCCACGGCCCTATGTGGTGAAGCCGGTCAACGAGGGCTCATCAGTCGGGGTCGCAATCGTTACCGCCGATGGCAATTATGGCGATCCGATCGGGCGCGACGTGCCCGGCCCGTGGAACGATTTCGACCAATTGCTGGCCGAGCCGTTCATCCGCGGACGCGAGCTGACCGTCGCGGTGCTGAACGGCGAACCGCTGGCGGTGACCGAGCTCAAGATCGACAACGGCTTTTACGATTATGAGCATAAATATACCGATGGCCGGACGGTCCATGTCTGCCCGGCCGACGTGCCTGAGAGCATTGCCACGGCGATGATGGACATGGCGGCGACGGCGCATCGGTTGCTCGGCTGCAAGGGCGCGTCGCGGTCGGATTTCCGCTGGGATGACGAGGCGGGCGAGGCCGGTATCTATCTGCTCGAAATCAACACCCAGCCGGGCATGACGCCGTTGAGCCTGGTCCCCGAGCAAGCCAAATTTCGCGGCATCAGTTACGGCGAGCTGGTCGAACGGCTGATCGCGGAAGCTCTAATATGAGCGCCTCCCATGTTCGCCGTGGCGCACCGGCGCGCCCCAAACAGAAACCCGCGTCGCGCGTATCGAAACGAACCGCGGCCAGCCATCGCCGCGCCAACCGCATTGCCGGCCTGGCATTCATTACCTTCCTGCTGGTGATCGGCGTCGTCGTGTTGGTCGCGCTCGATATTCCGTCCAAGGCCGCGGTCTCCGCCGGCGCGGCGATCGACCGGGCCGGGTTCACCGTCACCGGCTACCAGATCGTCGGCCTCAATCGGATGAACCGCAAATTGGTCGATGGCGTGATCGTCGATGAACTGCGCCGCGCGTCCGACGAGTCCGGCAGCGGGCGGCCCGCGCAACCTTTGGTCGACGTCGCCCGGATCCGCGATCGGCTGCTGCAGTTCGGCTGGGTCAAGGACGCGCGGGTGTCGAGGCGGCTGCCCGATACGTTGGTCATCGATGTCGTCGAACGGCGGCCCGCGGCGTTGTGGCAGGACAAGCAACGTCTCGCCCTGATCGACGCCGACGGCGTGGTGCTCGACCGGGTGCCGGTCGATCAGATGCCCGATTTGCCATTGCTTATCGGTCCCGGCGCCAATGGGCAGGCCAATCTGCTCAACCGCCTGATGTCCGAGGTGCCGACGTTGAAACCGCAATTGGCCTCGGCGACCTGGATCGGCCAGCGGCGCTGGGACCTGGCGTTCCAGACCGGCGAGACGGTCGCGCTGCCCGAAGGCGAGGATGCATCGCGCAAAGCGCTGGCGAGGTTCGCCAAGGTCGATCGCTCGGCCGGGCTGCTCGGGCGCGGGCTGGTCCGGTTCGACCTGCGCATTCCCGGCAAGATGATCGTCCGCCTGCCGCGCGCGCCTGGCGAAGCGATTATCGCCGCGCCGGCGGAAGGGTAAGCGGCCGCATGTCGTCGCCCGCCGACAGCAAAGTCATCGCCGCGCTCGACATCGGCTCGTCGAAGGTCAGCGCGCTGATCGTCACCGCCGACGACGACGGCCGCCTGCGCGTCCTCGGCACCGGCCAGCGCGAAAGCCGCGGGGTCAAGCGCGGCTACATCTCCGACATGGCGGCGAGCGAATTCGCGGTGCGCGAAGCGGTCGAACTGGCCGAGCGCATGTCCAACGTAACGATCGACGAAGTGTGGGCGAGCTATGGCGCCGGCGGGCTGGTCAGCGACGTCGCCAATGTCGAGGTCGAGCTGGGTGGCCACCAGGTCGAGCAGGCCGACATCGACGAATTGCTGTCCGGCGGGCGCGATGCGCTCGATCGCGGTGGCCAGGTGGTGCTCCATGCCCAGCCGGCGCTCTACACCATCGACGGCGTCGAAGGCGTCAAGCACCCGATCGGCCTGCACGCCGACCGGCTGGGGGTCGATATCCACGTTGTCGCGGCCGACCCGGCGCCGTTGAGGAACATCGATTATGTGATCCGTTCGGCGCATCTTGGCGTGAAAGCGATCGGTGCCTCGCCGGTTGCGGCGGCGATTGCCTGCCTGACCGAGGAGGAGCGCGAACTGGGCGTCGCTTTGGTCGAACTGGGGGCCGAAGTCACCAACGTCTCGCTCCATGCCGGGGGCATGCTGGTCGGGCTCCGCTCGATCCCCTTAGGCGCCAAGGATATCACCGACGACATCGCCTGCGCCTTCGGCGTCCAGCGCCGCGATGCCGAGCGATTGAAATGCTTCTACGGCTCGGCGATGACCAGCCCGCGCGACAATCATGAGATGATCGAGGCGACCCAGGTCGGGGCCGAGGAGGGCGCCGAGCTAACCCGCATCACCCGCGCCCAGTTGATGATGGTCATTCGCCAGCGGGTCGAGGAATTGACCGCCCAGATCGACGCCGCGCTCAAGGCATTGGGCTTTACCGGGCCGGTCGGCCGGCAGGTGGTGCTGACCGGCGGCGGGGCCGAATTGAAGAATATCGCCGATTATATGCAAGGCGTGCTCGGCCGCGCGGTGCGGGTCGGCCGCCCGCGCACCATTACCGGCTTGCCCGACGCGCACAGCGGGCCGGCGTTCTCGACCCTGGTCGGCTTGGCCTATCTCGCCGGGTCGGGCAGCAGCGATATCCGCGATATTACCATCGGCAAATTGACCGACCGCAAACCCGCTACCGGCATGGTCGGCCGGCTGATCAGCGCGATGCGCGGCGGGTTTTAACCAAGGTCCGGGGGGACAGGGATGGCGAGCAGAGCGGTAACACAAGTGGCGAACCGGGGGCTGATCCTCCTGCTCGGCGCGGCGGTGTTCCTCAACTACGTCGACCGCGGCGCGATCGCGGTCGCGGCGCCGCTGATGAAGACCGAGCTCGGGATGTCGGCGACGACCTTCGGCATTGCCGTATCGGCCTTCTTTTGGGTCTACGCGCCGGTCCAGCTGCTGGTCGGCTGGTTGTGCGACCGCTTTTCGGTCTACCGGATGATGGCCGGCGGGATCATTTTGTGGGCGGGCAGCACCCTGATGATGGGCTTCATCGGCGGTTTCGCATCGTTGCTGGTGTTGCGCATCATGCTTGGCGTTGGCGAGAGCATTGCCTTTCCGGGGACGTCAAAAATCATCGCCCGGCACGTCCCGGCGGACAGCCGCGGCATCGCCAATGCCGCGGTCGCCGCCGGCATCGCGCTTGGCCCCGCGGTCGGCACGCTGACCGGCGGGCTGATCGTCGCCTCGCAGGGCTGGCGGCCGATGTTCATCCTGTTCGGTCTCGCTACGCTGATCTGGTTGTGGCCATGGCGGCGGATCGTCCGGACCCTGGCGACGGTCGGTCACGGCGACGAGGGGCCGCGCGTTGCGATCCGCACGGTGCTTGGCAAATGGCCTTTATGGGCGATGTCGATCGGCCACTGCGCGGGCAATTATTGCTTCTATTTCCTACTTGCCTGGCTGCCGCTTTATCTGGTCCAGTCGCGTGGGTTCACGATCACGCAAATGACCTTGCTGGCGACGCTCGGTTATGCGGTGCAGGCGGTCTGCGCTTTGACCTATGGCAAGTTCTCGGATTGGTGGACGCGCTCGGGCCGATCCGAAGCTTTGTGCCGGCGGTGGATGATGGTCGCCAGCCAGGCGTTTGCCGCCGTCGCTATCCTCGGGCTCGCTTATGCCGACAGCGCGGTCGAATTCGCGATCCTGCTGTCGCTGGCGGGCGCGGCGACCGCCTCCTTGTCGCTCAATCTCTACGCCATCGCGCAGATTTTCTCCGGCCCGCGCGCGGCGGGGACCTGGGTCGGGGTCCAGAACGCGTTCGGCAATCTGTCGGGCATATTCGGTCCGATCATCACCGGAATCATTGTCGATCGGGCGGGCTATGGCAGCGCATTCATCCTCACCGCCGCGGTCGCCGCGTTCGGCGCAATCTGGTGGGCGGTGGGCGTTCCCCGCATCGCGCCGGTCGATTTCACGCCAAACTGATCCGATTTGACGCCATGTGAGTCTTTCGGGTCACGGTTTTCCCCAAATTTCTTGGCCACGTTAACATTTTCGCTTGGTCCGCGAATCGGACTAGTGCATTGATTCACCGTGAGGGTTCAGCACCTTGGCTGCTTGAGGGGGGTATGGTCATGAGCATCGATTTCGTCCGGCCGGAAGTCGACGAACTTCGCCCGCGGATTTGCGTCATTGGGGTCGGCGGGGCCGGCGGCAACGCGGTCGCCAACATGATCGGCGCCGACGTCCAGGGGGTCGACTTCATCGTCGCCAACACCGACGCGCAGTCGCTCAATGCCTCGACCGCAGACCGCCGCATCCAGCTGGGCCTGAAAATTACCCAGGGGCTGGGCGCCGGATCGCGGCCTGAGATCGGCCGCGCCGCCGCCGAAGAGTCGCTCGAGGAAATCGAGCGCGCATTGGAAGGCACCCACATGTGCTTCATCGCCGCTGGCATGGGCGGCGGCACCGGCACCGGCGCCGCACCGGTCATCGCCAAGATTGCGCGCGACAAGGGTATCCTGACCGTCGGCGTGGTCACCAAGCCGTTCGCATTCGAGGGCACGCGCCGCGGCCGTGCGGCCGACGCCGGCATCGACGAGCTCCAGCAGCACGTCGATACGCTGATCGTCATTCCCAACCAGAATCTGTTCCGCCTCGCCAATTCCGACACGACCTTCAAGGAAGCGTTCGAAATGGCCGACGAGGTGCTGCAGCAGGGCGTTCGCGGGATCACCGATCTGATGGTTATGCCCGGCCTGATCA
>NZ_JANMCO010000058.1:0-13236 GCF_031361285.1 Sphingomonas sp. | reverse complement strand
GTGAACTCATAGCTGCCGCCGAGCGAGCCCGAGAGAGTCTTGAACTTGCGGCTCGCGGCTGGCGTGTCGATCTGCTCGTCGGCCTTGGCGATCAGCTGGCTGAACTCAACGCGGCCGCCGGCCTCCAGCCTGAACGGTCCGCTGACGAAGGTTTGCAGAGTGAACAGCCCACTCTGCGTTTGACGGGCGTCGGGCAGGAATTTCTCGTCGCCGCGAATGCGCACGTCGCGATTCAGATATTGCACGCCGCTGGTACCGCCCCAGCCCGAGCGCTCGGTCTGGACCAGTTCGGCCCGCGCTTCGCTGCCGTTGCTGAAGAAGCTGGAGGCGATGCTGCCATCGGGTGCGAGCTCGTCGTGGTGATATTTGGACAGTCCGCCGCGCACTTTGGCGAAACTGAACAGGCCGCTCAGCGGCACTTCGGCACGCACGTCGCCGCGCGTCTGGTGGACGTCGATCGTGGGCTTGTCGGACTCGACCTCGGGATCGAGCGCGAACCGGATCGGCACGCCGTAGCGGGCGGTATGATGGCCAATCGAAATGCCAACATTCAGTCTGCCATCGACGTAGGCGACACCGCCCGCAATGTCGGCCGCGCGGCCGGCAGTGTTGGGCAGTTTGCCCTTGAGATCTGAGAGCGCCCGGATGGTGGGATCGGGGCTGGCGAGCGCCGCCGCGCGAAGGTCGTCCGACAGCAGGTGGCCGCCGGTGCGCAGATCGTCGGTTTTGGAATAGCTGCCGTCGCCATGCAGCACGAAATGCCCGGCGACCGGCACGTCGATCGACACATTGCCCGAGCGCTCGTTGGCGGCACTGCCATAGTTGAGGAGGGCATCGACGCCCACCGGGCCATCGGGCATTTTTCGCGGGATGCGGGCGTCGATGACGTTGACGACGCCGCCGATCGCCGAAGATCCGAACAGCAAGGCCGAGGGGCCGCGCAGCACTTCGATCCGCTCGGCGGTCAAGGGATTGATGGTGATCGCGTGATCGGGGCCGGACGAGCCCAAGTCGAGGCTGCCGATGCCGTCGGTGAGCACGCGAATGCGGTCGCCGGACAGGCCGCGCAGCACCGGCGACGACGCGGTCGGGCCGAAGCTGGTCGACGACACGCCGGGTTGCCTGGCCAGCGTCTCGCCGATGCTTGGTCGGACCTGGCGCGTCAGGTCCTCCTGGTCGAGCACCGAAATGCCGCCAAGCACGTCGCTGGCATTGCGGCGCACCCCCGTGACCACGATTTCCGCATCGTGATCCTTGTGCGCCGCTTCGGCGGTCGGGGCCGGGGTTGCGGCCGAGTCCGCAACGGCTCCGCTTTCCGCGTGAGCCGGATGGAGAGGAAGCAGAACGGCAAGCGCGGCGAGCGAATAGATCGGCTGAGACATGGAGCGGGAATTCCTGTTGGGCTTGGGCAGCGCGCTATTCCGTATGATATATTATCGCAACCCTGGCAGCGACGAACGGTCCCATCAGTTCGTCCAGCCGCATTTGTGTTGCGGAAATACTGCCGGTAGGCCGCGCCGATGAGCGGCGGCCATTCCCATCACCACGCAAACGCGACCGACTATGGCCGGGCGTTCGCCATCGGGATCGCGCTCAACTTAAGCTTTGTCGTCGCCGAAACCGTATTCGGCTTCCTCGCCGGCTCGATGGCATTGGTCGCCGATGCCGGGCATAATCTTGCCGACGTGCTCGGGCTGGTCGTCGCCTGGGCGGGCATGACCATGGCGCGAGCATCGCCATCGCCCCGCTTCACCTACGGCCTCAAGAAGGCGTCAATCCTGGGGGCGTTGGTCAATGCCTTGTTCCTGCTGGTCGCGATCGGCGCAATTGTCGCCGAGGCCGTCCGGCGGCTGTTCCATCCTGCCCCCACCGCCGGAGGCACGGTCATGATCGTCGCGACGATCGGGATTGTCGTGAATGGACTGACCGCGCTGCTGTTCGCGCGCGGCGGATCGCGGGACATCAATATCCGCGGGGCCTTCCTCCACATGGCGGCCGACGCCGGCGTTTCAGCCGCCGTCGTGGTCGCGGGATTCGTCATCCTCCGGACTGGCCAGCAATGGGTTGATCCGGCGATGAGCCTGGCGGTCGCGGTGGTAATCTTCTGGAGCAGCATTGGCCTGCTCAAAGAGTCGGTGTGGATGTCGCTGGCCGGCGTGCCGAGTGGCATCGACGTCGACGAAGTTGAAGCCGCGCTGGAGCAGCTCGACGGGGTGGTGGGGGTGCATCACCTCCATGTCTGGCCGCTGAGCACGACCGAAACCGCGCTGACCGCCCATCTCGTCGTGCCCGGGCGGAGCAGCGATGCCTTGCTGGCGCGCGCCAGAGCGCTGCTGCACGATCGATTTCATATTCAACATTGCACGATTCAGGTCGAACTGAGCGATGCCCGCAACGGCAACTGCTAGGCGCCGCGATGTATGTCACCCATCTCGAATGCTCGCTAACCGGCGAGCGCTACGAAGCAGGGCAGGTGCATGGCCTGTCGCGGGCGGGCAAGCCTCTGCTGGTGCGCTATGATCTGGACAAGGCGCGGGCGACGCTGACCCGCGAAGACCTCGCGAGCCGCGAACCGACGATGTGGAAATGGCGCGAATTGCTGCCGCTGCCCGACGGCGTTGAACCGGTCAGCCTCGGCGAGCCCGAGACGCCGATCCTGAGCCTGACCGGAACCGCACCCAATTTGCTGGTCAAGGACGAAGGGCGGCTGCCGACCGGATCGTTCAAGGCGCGCGGGCTGGCGATGGCGGTGACCATGGCCAGGCATTTCGAGATCGCCCGCATGGCGCTGCCGACCAATGGCAACGCCGGCGCCGCGCTCGCCGCTTATGGCGCGCGGGCGGGGATCGAGACGGTCGTGGTCTGTCCCGCCGAAACACCCGAGATCAACGTGCGCGAAACCGCGGCCTATGGCGCCCGGGTCTATGTCGCGGACGGGCAGATCGACGAATGCGGGCGGCTAGTCGGCGAGGGCGCGGCGCAAGGGCTGTGGTTCGATTGCTCGACATTGAAGGAGCCGTACCGCCTCGAGGGCAAGAAGGTGATGGGCTTCGAGCTCGCCGAGCAGCTGAACTGGAAATTGCCCGACGCGATCTTCTACCCGACCGGCGGCGGCACCGGCCTGATTGGCATGTGGAAAGCGTTCGACGAGCTGGAGGCAGTCGGCCTGATCGGACCAGAGCGGCCGCGGATGTTCGCGATCCAGGCCGCCGGTTGCGCGCCGATCGTCCGCGCGTTCGACGCGGGCGAGGAATATGCCGAACGGTGGGAAGGCGCCGCCACGGTCGCGACCGGCATTCGCGTGCCCAAGGCGGTCGGCGACTTCCTGATCCTGCGCGCGGTGCGGGAAAGCAGCGGCGCGGCGTTGGCCGTCGACGAGGTCGCGATCATCCAGGCAGTCGAAGATGTCGCGCGGGATGATGGGATTCTGTTGTGTCCGGAAGGCGGCGCGGTGGTCGCCGGGTGGCGTTTGGCCCTGGAACGCGGCCTGGTCGCCAAAGACGAGACGGTGCTGCTGTTCAATTGCGCCAACGGTAACAAATATCCGCTGCCGGATCGCTCGCGGGAGTTGGCGTTGGCGACCGCGCGGCCAACGGACCTCTAGGCCCCAGACGCGGTAAACCCCGACAACCGAAGTTGCCGGGGCTTTCCATACTTCGCCTCCGAAGATTTGAAGCACGGGAATAGAACGATGTTGGCCCACGGTTGTTCCGGGCTTTCTGCGTAAATGGATCGGCAAAAAGCGAAAAGCTGTGGATAACTTGAATGCGAAACGATCGATGGCGGCGTGGGCACCGTTCTCGGCAGTCCCCCGGACTGCGCGTGGGGCACCGGCCTCGACCTGCCCCCGGCAGGTCTGCGGTCGGTGCCGGATGCAGGAGTCGAACCCGCGACCTTCGGTTTACAAAACCGCTGCTCTACCAACTGAGCTAATCCGGCAACGATTGCGCATTTGCGTCAGAGCACGCCGAACGTCCAGCCTTCGGTTTGTTCGAACTCGGCAGACAGTCCGGCTGGAGCCCAAAGCACCTCGCCTTGAGCAGAGCCACGGAGCCAAGCCGTGGTCAAGATCGCGTCCGTCGAGTGATCATCAGAGGACGCGCGACTGCTTCGCCCGACCAATCAACGATCGCGAAGTTCTCGAATACCCTCACACCAGTGGTGAGTGGCTGTCGTCCTCGGGTGGCGCTTTGCGAATGCGCGGCGGAGGCAGGCGGGCAGGCGGTGTCCGCTCGTCCGCCCATTCCTCGAGAATCCGCGCCGCGGCATCGCGCCCGCCAAGCCCGAACGCCAGCGCTGTCGCGACCGCGGCCGAACCGAGGATCAGGCCGAACGCCATCATCACAATCTGGTCGGCCAGGCCCATGAAGGTCAGGCCGATCGCAGTGAACAAGGCGATGATCGCATATTTGACGATGGCCTGTGCGTAGCCGGCTTCCCCGGTCGAGCTGCCGACCAAGGACGCGAGCATCCGGGCGAGAAACAGCCCGGCGACGATGATGACGGTGCCAAAGATCACCTTGCCGCCCAGCGCGGTGATCTGGAACAGCAAGGCCGCAACGCTGTCGCCGCCCAGCTGCCGCGCCGCCTCGCTCGCGGCGGCGCGCAGGATTGCGGTCATGGCGATGGCGCCGACGACACGCGACGGATTGGAGTTCGCCGGCATGATGCCGAGCGCGCGCACGCTGTCGTCGAAGCGCAAGCTCGGCAGCACAGTCTCGATCAACGTCTTGACCCAGCGGCCAATCAGGAAAGCGATCGCCAGCCACACCAGCGCGGCGAATACCCGTGGAATAGCGAGCGCGATGGTTTGCAGCATCGCTATGGCGGGATCGGCGATGGCGCTGATGCCGAGCGCCTGAAGCGCCGCAATGGCTCCGAAGATGATGATAATCGCGCTGACCGTCATCCCGACAGCCCGGGCGATGGTGCTGCGCGCCGGGGCGGCGCCGTCGGTGGCATTGCCCGCCGTATCGACCGCTACCGGGGTGTCGCCCAGCTTGAGGCCGGCGCGGCTCGCCAGCCGCTCTAGATTGAGTGCGCCGAGCGCGGCCTCGATGATGTGACCGACGATCCGCCCCAGGATCAGTCCGGCGAAGAAGATCAAGCCCGCGCCGAGCAAATGGGGAATGAAGGCGAAGACTTCGTTGGTCAGCAAAGTCACCGGGGTCACCACCTGCGACAGGCCGAGCGGCTGGAGCGCCGCGATCAGCCCGACCAGCCACACCAGCCAATAGGCAAGGCGGCCAAGCTCGATCCCGACAGAGTCGCCGCCGGCTTGCGGATGGCGCTTCAACACCGGCACCTTGTCGATGCCCCGCGCCACCGCCCACTGGATCGCCTTGGCGATGAAGTGGGTGACGACCAGGATCAGGATCGCAAGTAGGACCTTGGGCCCCCACAGGACCAACTGGTCGCGCCAATAAGCGGCGGGTGCGTCGCTGGTATACATCGATGGTCTCCGTGGTTTAGTTGTTTTGAACGTCTGTTGCTCGCTTCAGCCGCATCTCATTCCAATATGCAATGCGTTCGGCGACCTTGGCTTCAAAGCCTCGATTGGTCGGCTGGTAAAATGCCTGTGGCTCCATTTCCTCAGGCCAGTAATCAGCGCCGGAAAACCCCTCGTCTGTGTCATGATCGTAAGCGTAGCCCTGGCCGTAGCCGATGTCCTTCATCAGCTTGGTCGGGGCGTTGAGGATGTGCGCCGGCGGCATCAGCGAGCCGGTCTCCCGGGCGCTGCGCCAGGCGGTCTTCTGCGCGACATAGGCGGCATTCGATTTGGGCGCGGTGGCGAGATAAAGGCAAGCTTGGACAATGGCCAGCTCGCCCTCGGGCGAGCCGAGGAAGTCGTAGGTTTCCTTGGCGGCGAGGCATTGGACCAGTGCCTGGGGATCAGCGAGGCCGATGTCCTCAGAGGCGAAACGGACCAGGCGCCGCAGCAAATAGAGCGGCTCTTCGCCGGCAACGAGCATTCGCGCCATATAATATAGCGCCGACTGCGGGTCGGAGCCGCGAAGGCTTTTGTGGAGCGCCGAGATGAGGTTGTAGTGGCCCTCGCGGTCCTTGTCGTAGACCGCCACGCGGCGATGCAGCAGCGCGGACAGCGCGGCGGGATCGAGCGGCGCGTCAAGCTCGACGTCGAACAGGGTTTCGGCCTGATTGAGCAGGAACCGGCCGTCGCCATCGGCACTGGCGATCAAGGCGGCCCGCGCTTCCTCAATCACGGGCAGCGGGCGGGCGACCTCGGCCTCGGCGCGTTCGATCAACGTCTCCAACGCCTGGTGATCGAGCCGACGCAGGATCAAAACCTGGCAACGCGACAGCAAGGCCGCATTTAATTCGAAGCTGGGATTTTCGGTGGTGGCCCCGACAAGGGTGACGGTGCCGTCCTCGACATATGGCAGGAAGCCGTCCTGCTGGGCGCGGTTGAAGCGGTGGATCTCGTCCACGAACAGCAAGGTGCGTTGACCGGCGCGGGCGGCGGTGCGCGCTTCGGCGAAGATCTTCTTGAGGTCCGCGACCCCGGAGAACACCGCCGACAGCGCGACGAAGCGCATGCCGACCGCATCGGCGAGCAGCCGGGCGATGCTGGTCTTGCCGGTGCCGGGCGGGCCCCACAAGATCATCGAGGAGAGCTTGCCCGCGGCGACCATCCGCCCGATCGCGCCGTCGGTGCCAGTCAGATGCTCCTGTCCGACCACCTCATCGAGTGCCCGCGGCCGGACGCGGTCGGCGAGCGGGGCGCGGGTCGCCGCTTCGGCTTCGGTCGCGGGCTCGGGGGCGAACAGGTCGGCCATGTCCGCTTCTAACCACGACAGAGGAAATTTGTATCCCCCGGTCGACCGGTGAAGCTACGAGGCGGCGCAGCGGATCGAGCGGCCCGGACGTTAGCGGCCAAGCTTGCGCTGAAGGCGTTCCCGCCGGGCGATGACCTGCTGGTAAAAGCGCATTACCGCGCCGTTAATCTCGTCCCAGTCGCGCGTCCTGGCGAAGGCAAGGCCGGCGGCGCCGTGGCGGGCGCGCAATGCCGGGTCGCGTTGATAGGTAGCGAGCGCCTCGGCGAAGCCCTCTAGGTCGTCGGGCGCGACCAGCACGCCGCTGACTCCATCGACGATCAGGCTGTTGGCGCCGGTCGCGGCGGCGGCGACCACCGGCAACGCACAGGCCATGGCTTCCTGCGTCACATTGCCGAACGCTTCGGTGATCGAGGGATTGAGGAACACGTCGGCCGAGGCCAGCGCCGTGGCCAGTTCGGCCCCGGTCAGTTGGCCCGTGAACACTGCGTCAGGCAGCCGTTCGGCGAACCAGTCGCGCGCCGGACCCTCGCCGATCACCAATATTTTCATCGGCACGCCGGCGGCGCGGCCAGCGTCAACCACATCGACGAACACGTCCAGGCCCTTTTCCAGCACCAACCGGCCAAGGAAGACGACCACCATTTCGTCATCGCTGATGCCGTTGGCCCGGCGGAACTCCGCGCTTCTCCGCTCCGGGTTGAACTGCTCGCGGTCGACCCCGCGCGACCAGATCGAGATATGGCGATTCATTCGCTGCGCGCGAAGGATGGCGGCGGTCGATTCGGCTGGGGCGACAATCGCGTCACAGCGGCGGTAGAGTCGGCGCAACAGCGCGCGAACGGCTGGTTCAAGAGCCTGCAGGTGATAATATTGCAGATAGGTTTCGAATCGCGTGTGAACCGATGCGACGGCGGGGATACCGCGCGCCCGCGCCCAGCTGACGGCGCGGTGAGCGACGAGGTCCGGGCTGGCGATATGGACGATGTTGGGCGCGAAATTGGCGAGATCGCGCCGCACCTCCCGCGTCAAAGCCAGCGGGAAACGATATTCGTCGCGCCCGGGAATCGCCAGCGACGGCACACCAATCAAGTCGCCGGTCGCCGGGAAGGCCGGTTCAGCGACGACCGGCGAATAGACCCGGACATTGGCACCCTGGCGAAGGAGAAAGTCGACCAGCCGATTAAGCGCCTGGTTCGCACCGTCGCGGACATAGTTATAATTGCCCGAGAACAGGGCAATGCGGAGCGCGTCGGGGGTCATTGCGCTCGGCCTTAGCCAAAGCGGATGCGTTCGGGCAACTGTCGCGCTAGTGGCGAACGATGGAACGCAAGTCCTCGATGGCCCCCGTTGGCGGGGCTGATGCGGTGCTATTGTTGCTCGGCAGCCTGCCGGGCGAGGCGTCGCTCGCCGCCCAGCGTTACTATGCGCACCCGCAAAATCAGTTCTGGCAGCTGCTCGGCGCGGCGCTGGGCGAGCCGCTCGCCGGGCTAGACTATGGCGCGCGGCTGGAGCGGCTGGCCGAGCGCGGCGTTGCGTTGTGGGATGTGGTCGCCGAAGCCCAGCGCCAAGGCAGCCTCGACGGCGCGATCCGCGATGCCCGCGTTAATCCGCTGGCCGAGTTCGCGGGAAGGCTTTCGCGGTTGAGGGCGGTCGCGTTCAACGGGAAAACCGCGGCGCGAATCGGGCGGGCCGCGCTGTCCGATGCACCCGGCCTGGCGCTGATCGACCTGCCGTCGTCAAGTCCGGCCTACACCCTCTCCGTTGCCGAAAAGGCGGCGCGATGGGCTGTGTTGGGGCCGCTTGCGCTGGCACCGAAATACGGCACTATGCAGTGATGGACGAACTCATCGAAAGCCGCGATGAAGAGGAAGAAGACGCCAATCTTTCGATGGTCGACGAAGCGCTGGTCGCGGGGAACATTGCCAACACCAACGGCCTCCTCGTGATCCTCGCCAAGCTGGTCTCCAAAGGCATATTCGACAAGGAAGATTTGCAGGCCTTTTCCGACAGCTATTCGAAGCCGCTCGATCATGAGGGCATGCGCGAAAATGAGTTGATCACCCAGATGCAGGATCAGATGGAAGCGACCTTGGCGCAGCTGATGCGCTTCCTGTCCGAGCCGCAATGATCGGTGTATAGGCCGGGAAATGTCCCTGATTTCCGGTTTGTTGCTGCTCGTCCTGACCGTCGCCTTCATGGAGGGCTTTGCCTATGTCATGCACCGTTGGTTGATGCACGGGCGGCTGGGCTGGGTCCTACACGAAAGCCATCACCGGGCGCGGGGGGGGCGGTTTGAGCTCAATGACCTTTATGGCGTAATCTTCGCGGTCCCGTCGATCCTGCTGCTGTATGGCGGCGTGCAGGGTGAATGGGGTGCGTGGGCAATCTGGGTCGGGGCGGGGATCGCAGCCTATGGCGCGATTTATGTCGGCTTCCACGACATCATCGTCCACCGCCGCGTCGCGCACCGGATTGTGCCGCGGTCTCCATATTTTAAGCAGATCGTCCAGGCGCACCGACTCCACCATGCGATCGAAAGCCGCGAGGGGGCGGTCAGCTTCGGCTTTTTGTGGGCGCCGCCGGTCGAACAGCTCAAGGTTGCGCTGGCTGGGCGGCTGCGGGCGTCGGCG
Organism: Sphingomonas sp.; assembly: GCF_031361285.1. Taxonomy (GTDB): domain Bacteria; phylum Pseudomonadota; class Alphaproteobacteria; order Sphingomonadales; family Sphingomonadaceae; genus Sphingomicrobium. Next base: position 3,809 of record NZ_JANMCO010000058.1, on the reverse strand, counting down.
GGCGACTCCACAGCCCCGCGCGGCCGAGCTTCGGAGCGGGCATAAGGGCCTCGCCGAACGCTTCGATTACCAAAGCGAATTTCTCCGCTTTGGAAATGCTGATGCGCCGGTCCCAGGCGCGCGGGCCGAGCGCCACTGCGCGGGTCGCGACCTCGCCGTAAATGCCGGCCGCCGACAGCACCGCCCAGCGGCTGCGGAACGGCAGTCGCGCGGCGCCGACCTTGCTCGACCGGCGATAGGCGTCGGCGAGATCGGCGAGGCGGCGGGTGATTCGGGCAAGCGCCGGGCGGTGGCGCGGATCGGTCAAATCGGCGCTGGCCAGCCCTTCGACCGCGCGCCAATCGGCAGGGAGGTAACAGCGCCCGACGCGAGCGTCATCGACGATGTCGCGGGCGATGTTGGCGAGCTGAAAGGCAATGCCGAGATCCGCCGCGCGGTCCATTGTGTCGCATTCGGCCGGGTCGACGTCCATGACATGGGCCATCATCACCCCCACCACGCCGGCGACCTGGAAGCAATAACTGAGCAGCTCCTCGACGTTGGCGGGGCTCCATCGGGCGGAGTCGCGGGCGAAGCCGGCCAAATGCTCTCGGGGCAAGTCCGAGGGAATGCCAGTCTCGGCGGCGACGGCGGCCAGAGCGTCGAACGCGGCGATGCCCGTAGTCCGCCCGGCCAGCGCGGCATCGGTCATCTCGGTCAGGAAGGCAAGTCGCGCGGCGGGGTCGCCGGTCAGGTTCGCGTCATGGCCAAGAGTCTGGCTGTCGGTGATATCGTCGCAGGCGCGGCACCAGGAATAAAGCAGCCAGCTGCGCTCGCGAGTTGCCAGGTCGAAAATCTGGCTGGCGAAGCGGAAGCTTTTCGATCCGGTGGCGATCGACCGTTGGGCCTCCTCGACCAGACGCTGGCGGTCAGCCGTCATGCTAGCATCAGTCCCGCGGTCGCCTCGGCCGAGCCGACGACACCGGGAATGCCCGCGCCAGGATGAGTCCCGGCGCCAACGAAATAGAGATTTCTGATGACGTCATCACGGTTATGCGGGCGGAACCAGGCCGACTGGGTCAAGACCGGCTCCAGGCTGAAAGCGCTGCCGAGGTGAGCGAACAGGTCGGACTGGAAATCGCTCGGGGTATAATGGAAGCGGGAGCGGATCCGCGAGCGGACGCCGGGGATCAGTCGCTGCTCGATCGTGTCGAGGACCACTTCGGCATAGCGTTTGCCCTCTCCAGCCCAGTCGATGTTCGCCTTGCCGAGATGCGGAACGGGTGCCAGCGCATAAAAGGTAGAGCAGTCCGGTGGGGCCATCGACGGGTCGGTAGCGGTCGGGTGGTGGAGATAAAGTGCGGGGTCGGCGGCGAGGGTGCCACGGTCGTAAATGTCGCCCAGCAACTCGCGGTAGCGCGGGCCGAACAATATCATGTGATTCGGAATGTCCGGGCAGGTGCCGGTCAACCCGAAGTGTAGGACGAATAGCGACGGCGAATAGCGCTTGCGTTTGAGCGCCTTGACCCGGGCCGGTCCGCGCTCGTCACCCTCGACCAGGCCATAGCTGGCGACGATATCGCCGTTGCAGGCGATGGCGTCGGCGGTGCCGCGCCAGCCCGATGCGGTCCGGACGGCGGTCGCGCGGCGGTTTTCCGTCTCGATTGCCACGGCGGGATCATTCAGACGCAGCGTCCCGCCCAGCCGCTTGAACAGCGTGACCAGGCCGGCGACGAGTGTGTTCGTGCCGCCCATCGCGAACCAGACACCACCGTCACGCTCGAGCTTGTGGATCAGCGCATAGATCGACGAGCAGGTCATCGGATTGCCACCGACCAGTAGCGTGTGGAAACTGAGTGCCTGTCGCAAATATTCGTTCTTCACAAAGCTTGAAACTACCGAATACACCGAGCGCCACGCCTGATAGCGCACCAGCGCGGGCGCTGCCTTGAGCATGTCGCCGAGGCTTTCGAATGCCTTGGCGCCGAGTTTGACATACCCCTCCCGATAGACGCCCGCCGAATAAGCGAGGAAACGTCTGTAGCCCTCGACGTCGGCGGGGTGGAGCGCTTCGATCTGCGCGAACAGCCGTTCGTCGTGGTTGGAACAATCGAACCGCGTGCCGTCGGGCCAGTCCAGCGCGTAGAAGGGCATGACCGGAACCAGCTCGACGTCGCTCGCCATGTCCTGCCCGCTTAGCGTCCACAATCGCTTCAGGCAGTCGGGGTCGGTTATGACGGTCGGCCCGCTGTCGAATATATGGCCGTCGCGCTCCCAAAAATAAGCGCGGCCTCCAGGCTTGTCGCGCGCCTCGACGATGGTCGTCGGCACGCCGGCAGACTGCAGGCGGATGGCGAGCGCCAGTCCGCCGAACCCCGACCCGATAACAATCGCTGACTTCACCTGGTCCCTCCGATGGCCCGGATTGCCCGCGCCAGCGATACGGGCGGGCGGCCGGCGAGGATGCGCGCGCGGTCGAAAAGGGTCGAGCGGCCGGCGTAGAAGCGGGCGATGAGCGGGGCCGGCAAGCGGTAGAAGCGTTCGAGCACGCGATAACGCCGCGGCGGGTCGGCGGCCTCCATCAACATTCTCGCCAGCAGCCGGTCGAACTTGCCTCGCCGCCAGTGCGCCTCGGCAAAGTTGCGCGTGGCGCCGCCGAGTCGACTATCGAGCGGGGCACGGGCTGCAAGCCAGCTGGCGAAGCGCACCGCGTCGGGCAGCGAAAAACTGGTCAAGGGGTGGAACAGTCCGGCGCGCACGCCGCCGCGGGCAAGGGTGTCGGTAGCGGGCCAGAACGTATCAAACTGGCCGCCGGTGACGACCGGGAGGACGCCGCGTTCGGTGCGGCTGATGCTCGCGACCGCCCAGCCTTGGCGCGCCGCATAGTCAGCGATGCGGCCTGCAAGCTCGGTCGGATCGAGGTCCGGCGTATCCGAGTAATAGGTATCCTCGACGAAGACCTGCGTCGGCGAGAAGGGCAGGCAATAAACGAAGCGGTAGCCGTCGGCCTGGTCGACCGCCGCGTCCATTACCAGCGGCTCGGCAAGACCGTGGCCGGTGGGTACGTCGAGCAGCTGACCGACGAATTTCTGCCAGCCGCAGCGCAGACCAACAGGCGCGGCAGCGATTCCGCGCGTGTCGAGCACGGCGGAGGCGGAGAGAGATTTCCCGTTATCGAGGTGCACCTCGGTCGGCGCGGCATGGACTGCGCTGGCCCTGACGATGGTCGCGCCACTCGCCCGCACCGCGATGTCGAGCGCTTCGCTTTCAATCGTGTAATAGGGTTCGGCCAGCCGCCGCTCGCGCGCCGGGAAACGGACGCGGTAGCCGGGCCAGCGGTGCGCCGCGAGCGGATCGACCAGCTGCCGGTCGCCGCTTTCAATGTCGCTGCCGAAATAGCTCCACAGATGATGGCCGCCGATTGTCAGGCCCGGCTCGACGATGGTCAACGCCAGCGCGGGCCGTGCCCGCCGAAGCGCCAGCGCCGCCAGTCCGCCGGCCAGCCCGCCGCCAACAATGATCAGGTCGGGGCGGTCGATCGGCATTGCTGGCGCTCTAGCGGGAGCGGCGGTGCGCGCCTAGTCTGGCGCCATGGCCGCTGCCCTGTTCCTGTCCGCGCTGGCGATGAGCCTGATCGTCGCGCTGCGCTATCTCGTCAGTTCCGGCCTGTTCGCGGCGCTGACCGCGCGGCGCTACCCCGGGCGGCTGTCGGGACAGGGCGCACAGGTCCGGCGCGAAATCGGCTGGAGCCTCGCCTCGGCGGCGATTTATGGCGTCCCGGCGGGGATCGTCGCCTGGGGCTGGCAGCAGCGCGGGTGGACGCGAATTTA
>NZ_JANMCO010000027.1:0-7158 GCF_031361285.1 Sphingomonas sp. | reverse complement strand
CGCGCCGGCATCACCTGCAACAAGAATGGCGTTCCGTTCGACCCGCTGCCGCCGATGCAGACCAGCGGCATCCGCGTCGGTTCGCCCGCCGGCACGACCCGCGGCTTCGGCGAGGCCGAATTTGCCGACATCGGCGACATGGTCGCCGACGTCCTCGAAGCCGTGGCCAAGGGTGGCGATGCTTCGATCGAGCGCGACGTCAACGCCCGCGTCCGCGCTTTGTGCGCCCGCTTCCCGATTTACCAAGGGTAGCGACGCTTGCGCTGCCCCTTCTGCGCCCATGACGATAGCCAGGTGAAGGACAGTCGCCCGTCCGAGGACGGCACCTCGATCCGCCGCCGCCGCGAATGCGCCGGCTGCGGCCAGCGCTTCACCACCTTTGAACGGGTCCAGCTGCGCGAGCTAACCGTGCTCAAGAAGGACGGCAAGCGCGAGCCGTTCGATCGCGCCAAGCTGGAGCGGGCGATCGCTCTTGCCTGCCGCAAGCGCAACATCGATGCCGGGCAGATCGAGCGGCTCGCCAACGGCATCCAGCGGCGGCTCGAAACCAGCGGCGACGAAGCTACCGCCAACCAGATCGGCCAGCTGGTGATGTACGGCCTAAAGGGTCTCGACCCGGTCGCCTACATTCGCTTCGCCAGCGTTTACAAGGACTTCAGCGAAGCCGGCGACTTCGCCGAAATCGCCGAAGCGGTCGGCGATACGCCGCCCGACGGCCCCGGCCTCCTCGACAAGCTGATATGAGCGAGACTTCGCCACCCATCATCATCCTCGTCCGCCCGCAGCTTGGGCAAAACATCGGCAAGGCAGCGCGGGCGATGTTGAACTTCGGATTGACCGAGTTGCGCTTGGTGGCGCCGCGCGACGGCTGGCCGAACCCGGACGCGGGACCAGCGGCGAGCGGGGCGGACGTGGTGCTGGAGCGAGCCCAGCTGTTCGACAACGTCGCCGAGGCCACCGCCGACTGCGCTTATGTCTATGCGACCACCGTGCGCAAGCGCGGAGTCGACCGGCCGGTGATGACTCCAGAGGAGGCCGCGCGCTCGATCCACGCCGCCGTTGGCCGCTCGGCGATCCTGTTCGGGCCGGAGCGATCGGGCCTCGAGACCGACGACCTGGGCGTTGCGCGGACGATCATCACGGTCCCGATCAATCCCGAATTCGGCTCCCTCAACCTCGCCCAGGCGGTCATCCTGTGCGCCTATGAAGGGTCGAAAGGGGTCGCGCTTGAAAGCCCGCCGGCGACGGCGCTCGATCCGCCCGCGCCGCAAGAGGAACTCGACGGGCTGATCGGGCACCTCGACCACATGCTCGAAGGCGCCGGTTATTTCTTCCCGGCCGGCCGGGCGCCGACTTTCCGCCGGGCGTTGCGCGGCGTGCTGACCAAGCCCGGCTGGTCATCGCAGGAAATCCGTACGCTGCGCGGGGTACTATCCTCGCTCGAACGCCCACATCCCCGCAGCTAGTTCAACGGCGCTCGTCGAAGCGCTCCAATTCATAAGCGATCGACTGCTCCATCAATTCCTCCCACACGGGAGCCAGTCGGCCAGCAGGCAAACCGAGCCGTTCGGCCTCGGCCGCAACCCTGGCATGAACCTCGATCTTGCGCGCCTCGTCGCGGACCGCGCCGCGATCCGGCTTGATCCGCGCCGCCGCCTCCATGTAACCGAAGCGTTGTTGCAACAGAGCGAGGATCTGCCGATCCACCTCATCGACGCCGGCACGGACGTCGGTCATGGTGGAACAGTGTCGGGGAGAAAGGGGCATCGGTCCTTTCTAGCCGCGATCGGGCGACTGTCGAGCCGCGATCGGTTAGTGGCCACCCGGTCGGTCCGGAAACTCACATGATTAGGGCGCGGAGTTCATCATCTTCGCGGCAATTGCTCCAATTGAAAGGCGCATTGCACGCTGCTATGTTAACGAAGGTTGTGGATTCCGACCGGTTGGGGCACTCGCGCCGAGGTCAATCAGGATCGGACCCATACACGGTTGCAGAGAGGGGAGCGATCATGATTCCATTGGTCTTTTTGTTCGCGATAGGAATGCAAGGAGACCCGCAAGGTTCGACCGCGAACTCGACAAAACCGGCGGTGACCGACGTGGCCGAAAAGCCCAAGGTCTGCCCGGTTCGCGCTCCGACCGGCTCGATCATGAACCGCCGCGCCGCGTGTGGAACAGTCGACACGACCGGAGACGGCATCTCCGAGCAGCAACTCGACCGGATGCGGCAGGAGAAGCAGGCGCGCGACTCCGTCACCATGGCCCATGGTCTTTAAACCGGCTTTTGCTTGACGTAATTGGGCGGGGCAGCTAGGCGCGCGCCTTCGCAATTGACCCCGCACGTCCGGTGAAGCGGTGGTCGCGTTTGGTATATGGCCAAGCGGTGCGGCCCCGGACACGAAACGAAGCAAGTTGGAGAACATCATGTCGAAGCGCAAAAGCGCCAAGTATAAACTCGACCGCCGGATGGGCGAGAACGTCTTCGGACGTCCCAAGAGCCCGGTCAACCGCCGCGAATATGGTCCCGGCCAGCACGGCCAGCGCCGCAAGTCCAAGGTGTCGGACTTCGGCATCCAGCTGCGCGCCAAGCAGAAGCTCAAGGGCTATTACGGCGACGTCACCGAAAAGCAGTTCAAGCAGACCTTCCAGCACGCCGCCAAGATGAAGGGCGATGCGTCGCAGAACCTCATCGGCCTGCTCGAGCGCCGGCTCGACATGATCGTCTATCGCGCCAAGTTCGCGCCGACCATCTGGTCGGCCCGCCAGATGGTCAGCCACGGTCACATCCGCGTCAACGGCATCAAGTGCAACATCGCGTCGCGCCGCTGCGCGGTCAACGACGTGATCGAGCTTGGCCCCAAGGCGCAGGAAATGGCGCTGGTGATGGAAGCGCAAAGCCTCGCCGAGCGCGACATCCCCGATTATGTCGTACCCGACGGCACCGCCAAGGCGACCTTCGCCCGCGTGCCAAAGCTCGACGAAGTTCCCTACCCGGTGCGGATGGAGCCGAACCTGGTGGTCGAATTCTATTCGCGCTGATCCTTTGGGACATCGCGGAAACGAGAGGGCGGCCCCGCGGGGTCGCCCTTTTTCGTTTGTCGCGTTAGAGGCCGCACATGAATTCCAATCCCCTACCCGAATGGGCGCCCCACCAAGCCGTGTGGATTGGCTTTCCGAGCGACCCCGCGCTGTGGAAGGACGACCTCGCCCCGGCCCAGGCCGAAGTCGCCGCCTTCGCCGCGGCGGTCCATGCCGATGGCGCGGGTGAGGAGGTGCGGCTGGTCGCGGCCGACGAGGCAGTGGCCACCGAGGCACGGCGGCTGGCGCCGTTCGCCACGGTGATCGTCGAGCCGTTCGGCGACATCTGGCTGCGCGACACCGGCGCGATCCTGTGCGGGACCGGCGCCGAGCGCCGCGCGCAGGGCTTCGGCTTCAACGGCTGGGGCGACAAGTACGACCTTGAGGGCGATGACAGCATCGGCGAGCGACTCGCAGCCGCCGCGGGGCTCCCCTACCAGAAGTCCGACTGGATCCTCGAAGGCGGCGCGATCGACGGCGACGGGACGGGCGTGTTCCTGACCACCGAGGAGTGTTTGCTCAACCCCAACCGCAACCCCGGCTTCGGCAAGGACGAAGTCGAGCAGCGCTTGACGCGCGACCTCGGCGCGAGCCGCATTGTGTGGCTCGGTGATGGCCTCATCAACGACCACACCGACGGCCATGTCGACAATCTGGCGCGGTTCGTCGCGCCGGGGCGCGTGACGATTCCCGAGGCGGTCGAGGACGATCCCAACGCCGCCACTTACGCCGACGCCGCCGAGGCGCTGCTCGACGCCGATCTCGAAGTGGTCGCCATCCCCTCGCCCGGCGCGGTCGAGCGTGACGGCAAGATCATCCCCGCCAGTTACATGAACTTCTACATCGGCAATGCGGTCGTGGTGGTGCCCCAGTACGGCGCGCCCAACGATGCCGCCGCGGTCGAGGCGCTGCAGGACATCTTCCCCGATCGCCGCGTCATCGGGCTGCGCGCCGACCATGTGCTAACCGGAGGCGGCAGCTTCCACTGCATCAGCCAGCAGGTGCCCGCATGATCGAAATGCTCACGACGCACGAAGCGACGGTTGAACTGCAACGCCTTGAAAGTGCTGGAATTGAGCTGTTTGGATTAGACGGCTTTAGGTTCTTGCAAGATGGGCGTTACGAAGCTCCGATCGATTTGATAATCGATTTCACGATGGCTGGTGCTCCGATCTCCACGCCAGCGCAGAGGTTCGCTGAAGCTCGTCAATTCGTAACCGCCAACGATACACCAGAGGCTCGTTGGGAAATCGTCTCGGGGTCAGAACAGGTATGACCAAGATCACCGTCGCCTCGCTCCAGCTCGCGTTCGGCGAGGACACCGCTGAGAACATCGCCAATGTCTCCGACCTCGTCCGCGAGGCGCATGGCAAGGGCGCGCGGGTCGTGCTTCCACCAGAGCTGTTTGAAGGACCCTATTTCTGCCGCACCGAGGATGAGGCGCTATTCGCCAATGCGCGCGCCACCGCTGACCACCCCTCGGTGCTGGCGATGCAAAAGCTCGCCGAGGAATACAAAATCTGGATCCCGACCAGCTTTTTCGAGCTCGACGGCCAGCACCATTACAACAGCCTCGCGATGGTGAACCCCGACGGGAAAATCGCCGGGGTCTATCGCAAGAGCCACATCCCCGACGGCCCGGGCTATCAGGAAAAATTCTATTTCCGACCAGGCAACACCGGCTTCAGGGTGTGGCCCGGCGCGGGGACGACGCTCGGCGTCGGCATCTGCTGGGACCAATGGTATCCGGAAGCCGCGCGGGCGATGATGCTGATGGGCGCCGAAATCCTGTTCTACCCGACCGCGATCGGGACCGAGCCGCATGACCCCGACCTCGACACCTCGCGGCTGTGGCGCCGGGCGATGATCGGCCACGCGGTGTCGAATGTCGTCCCCGTCGTCGCCGCCAACCGCATCGGCACCGAAGGCGACCAACGCTTTTATGGCCACAGCTTCATCTGCGACGAGCGCGGCGACATCCTTGCCGAGTTTGGCGCCGATGAGACCGGCGTGCTGGTCGCCAAGCTGGATATTGCGGCCGCGAAAAAGCACCGCGCGGCGTTCGGCTTCTTCCGCGACCGCCGGCCCGAGCTGTACGGACGACTGGTCGAAGATGTCTGAGCGGGTGCGCGCCGTGCTGCGCATGCCGTCGCCGTCGCTGGCCCAGTGCGAGCTGACTCATATCGACCGCGTTCCGATCGACATCGAGCGGGCGCTCGTCCAGCACCGCGCCTACGCCGACCTGCTCGCGCGACTTGGCGCCGCGGTCACCATCCTCGACCCGCTGCCCGCCTATCCCGACAGCTGCTTCGTCGAGGACGCTGCGCTCGCCTTTCGCGAATGCTTCGTCCTGACCTCACCCGGCGTCGAATCGCGCCGCGCCGAGCCCGCGATGCTGCGCGGCGCGCTTCCCGGTGACCGGCCGGTCCTCGCCATCGACCGCCCGGCGACGATTGACGGCGGCGACGTGCTGCGCGTCGGCACGGCGGTCTTCGTCGGCCTCACCAGCCGCACCAATGTCGCCGGGATCGACGCGCTGCGAACGGCGGTCGCGCCATTCGGCTACACGGTCACCGCGGTCCCGGGCGATGCCGCGCTGCATCTCAAGACCGCGGTAACCGCCGCCAGCGACGCGTGCGTGCTGATCAACCCGGCCTGGGTGGACCGCACCCTGTTCGCCGCGTTCGACCAGATCGAGGTCGACCCGGCCGAGCCGTTCGCCGGCAACTGCCTCGCGATCGGCGGCTCCCTCGTCATGCAGCAAGCCCACCCGCGCACCGCCGGAAGGCTTGCCGCCAGGGGGTTCGCGGTGGCCAGCGTCGATGTCTCGGAATTCGCCAAGGCCGAAGCCGGACTGACCTGCCTCAGCCTGCTGATCCCGCCAGCCTAGCGCGGCATCCTAACGCGGTCGAAGGTCCAGACGCAGATAGACGCTGTCGCACAGCGCGTCGCCGACCTTCCACGTGCCCGCTACGCGGTGGGTTTCGACGAAGGCGTGGCGCTCGAGCAATTTGAGCGAGGGCGTGTTACGCGGGTCGACGTCGGCGAGGAGCTCCGCCGATCCAAGCGCGCGGCGGCGGGCGATAAAGGCGGCGAGCGCCTCGCTGGCCAATCCCCTGCCCCACTCAGCCGGGTCGATCAGGAAGCCGACGTCGGGCAGTTTCCACGCGCCGAGCTTGCCGATCGACGCTCCGTCAAGGGTAATGATGAAGTCGTCGCTGTGCGCCGGATCGGCGCCGATCATCGACTCCAGCCACGCCTCGGTCGTCGCCAGCTCGGTATGCGGCGGGGTCGACCAGTAACGCATCGCGACCGGATCGCTCATGATGCGATGGAGCGCGGTCACGTCGTCGGGCCGCGCGCGCCGCATCACCAGCCGCTCGGTGCGGATCTCGTCAGCCATCGCGCAACGCCACCGCGCGGGCGAACACGCGTTCGAACATCGCCGCGTCGAGCCGCCGCGTGTTCTGGTTGTAGCGGCTGCAATGATAGCTCGACAGCAAAGTGATCCCATGCGGCGCGGGATGTTCGGCGGCATGAGCGAAACGGGTCGCCCCCGGCTTCAGCGACAGCGCCCGCGCCGCGCTGCCATGTGCGATCTGGCCGAGCGCGACGATCACCTTCAGTCGCGGCAACTGGCCCAGCGCCTCTTCAAGGAACGGGCGGCAGGTCGCGATTTCGGCCGTCTCAGGCTTGTTGGCGGGCGGTAGGCACTTGACGGCATTGAGGATGATCGCGCCCGACAGGTGCAACCCGTCACCGCGGTCGGCGCGATAGTCGCCCTCGCTCAGCCCGAACCTGGCGAGCGTCGCATAGAGCAACTCCCCCGCAAAATCGCCGGTGAACGGCCGTCCGGTGCGGTTGGCGCCCTGCTTGCCCGGGGCGAGCCCGACGATCGCCAGCCATGCCTCAGGATCGCCAAACGCCGGCACTGGCGCGTTCCACCAGTCGGGATGCTCGGCGCGGCATGCCCCGCGAAACCGCGCCAGACGTGGGCACAGCGGGCAATCGCGCGGCGCTTCGGCCTGGGGGAGCGGGGAAAGGTCAGCGGGTTGGAGCATGGGAGCGAGCCTAGCGCTC
>NZ_JANMCO010000018.1:0-94705 GCF_031361285.1 Sphingomonas sp. | reverse complement strand
GCTGACCACGCGGTCGAACTTGCCGTCTTCGATCGATTCGAGGCTACTCGCATCGCCTTCCTCGAATTTGATGTTGCTGAGGCCAGCCGCTTCGGCCCGACGGTTGCCGGCGGCAACAAGATTGGCGGCGATGTCCACCCCGGTGACGTCGGCCCCGCGCTCGGCGGCGGGCAGCGCAGTGGTGCCGTCACCGCAGCCCAGGTCGAGCACTTTTTCGCCCGCGCCGATTCCGATCCGGTCGACCAGCTCGGCGCCACTTTGGCGCATGCAATCGGCGATTCGCGTGAAGTCGCCCTTCTCCCACAAGGCCTTGTTGGCGTTCATTACGTTCTCCATTGATGATCGTCGTCGGGCATACGCTTATGCGGTCGCGCTTTCCACTCAGGCGCGGTTGCCAGTCCCGTCGTGCTAGGCCAATCTGCGCACTGGGGAACAAGGGGACGTCTGATGGGCTGGGCAAGTGGCAAGCATGCGCTGATTACCGGCGGCGGCACCGGGATCGGGGCGTCGGCGGCGACCCATCTCCACGCGGCGGGCGCCAAACTGTCGCTGCTCGGCCGCCGGCGCGAACCGCTCGACAAGATCGCCGCGATCGTTGGCGGCACCGCCGTGCAGTGCGACGTCACCGACCGCGCCGCGATCGAGCGGGCATTTGACGAGGCGCGGGCTGCTAACGGCCCGATCGACCTGCTGGTCGTCAACGCCGGCATCGCCGAGAGCGCGCCGTTCGCGAAAATGACCCGCGACAGCTGGGACCGGATTATCGCGACCAACTTGACCGCCGCCTTCGACTGCACCCAGGCGGCGATCCAGGACCTGCTCGCCAGCGACAATGGCCGCCTGGTCTATGTCGCCTCGGTGGCGAGCCTGCGCGGCGTTCCCTATGCCGCGCATTATGCGGCGTCGAAGCACGGGCTGCTGGGCTTGATGCGCAGCCTCGCTGCCGAATATGCCAAGACCAATCTCACCGTGAACGCGGTTTGCCCCGGCTATGTCGACACGCCGATGACCAACCAGTCGATCGCCCGCGTGTCCGAGATTACCGGCCGCAGCGAAGAGCAAGCGCGCGATGCGATCACCAACATGAATGCCAGCGGCCGCCTCGTGCATCCCGATGGCATCGGCACCATGATCCTGACCCTGTGCCTGCCGCAAAGCCGCGACGTGAACGGGGCGGCGGTGACCATCGACGGCGGAACCGCCGCGTGACCTTCGACCCCGCGAATTTCGCGCCGGAGCATTTCCGGTGGGAGTTCGCGGGCGGCGTCGCGACGGTCACGCTCAACCGGCCCGAGCGCAAGAATCCGCTGACCTTCGACAGCTATGCCGAGCTGCGCGACATGTTTCGCGCGCTGGTCGATGCGCGCGCGGTCAAATGCATCGTCCTGACCGGAGCGGGCGGCAATTTCTGTTCGGGCGGCGACGTCCACGAAATCATCGGCCCGCTGACCAAAATGGATTCCGGCGGGCTGCTCGAATTCACTCGCATGACCGGCGATCTGGTGAAGGCGATGCGCGCCTGCCCGCAGCCGATCGTCGCCGCGGTCGAGGGCGTCTGCGCCGGCGCCGGCGCGATCCTGGCGATGGCCAGCGACCTGCGGCTGGCCGCCCCTAACGCCAGGACCGCCTTCCTGTTCACGCGCGTCGGCCTGTCGGGCGCCGACATGGGCGCGTGCGCGATCCTGCCGCGGATCATCGGCCACGGTCGCGCCGCCGAATTGCTGTTCACCGGGCGCAGCATGAGTGCCGAAGAAGGCCTCGCGTGGGGCTTCTTCAACCGCCTTTCCGACCACGTGCTGGCCGAGGCCAAAGCCCTGGCGGCCGATCTCGCCAACGGGCCATCGCTTGCGCACGCGGTCACCAAGCGCCAGCTCGACGCCGAATGGGCGGTGCCGATCGACGCCGCGATCGACATGGAAGCCGAAGCCCAGGCGCAACTGATGGCCACCAAGGATTTCAAGCGCGCCTACGAAGCGTTCGCGGCCAAACGCACGCCGGAGTTTCAGGGTGACTGATACCAGCTGGCCATTCTTCGAAGCCCTCCACCGCGCGCTGGCCGAAAAGCTCGAAATATGGTGCGCGGCGAACGCGACCGACACGCACGGTGACGATATCGATGCCGAATGCCGGTCGCTCGTTCGCGCGCTGGGCGACGCGGGTTTCCTCAAGCTGTGCGTAGGCGACGGCGACAAGCCGCCCGACGTACGCAGCCTGGCAATCGCGAGAGAAACGCTGGCCAGGTATTCGGGGCTCGCCGATTTCACCTTCGCGATGCAGGGACTCGGTTCGGGTGCGATCAGCCTCGCTGGCAGCGCCAGGCAGAAGAAGACTTGGCTCCCCAAGGTGGCATCGGGCGAGGCGATTGCAGCCTTCGCGCTGACCGAGCCCGAGTGTGGGTCGGACGCCGCTAACCTCGCGATGACGGCCCGCCGCGATGGAAGCGCGTGGCGTCTCGACGGCGAGAAGACCTACATCTCAAACGGCGGCATCGCGGATTTCTACGTCACCTTTGCCCGGACCGGCGAAGGGGATGGCGCCAAGGGCTTGTCGGCATTCATCGTTCCCGCCGACACACCCGGCCTGAATGTAGTCGAGCGCATCGAGGTGATCGCGCCCCACCCGCTCGCTCGTCTGAAGTTCGAAGGCGCGCACGGCGACCTGATCGGTGAACCCGGACAAGGCTTTGCGATCGCCATGCAGACCCTCAATCTTTTCCGGGTGACGGTCGGGGCAGCGGCGCTCGGTTTCGCCCGCCGCGCGCTCGATGAAGCGCTGGGCTTTGCTTCCACCCGTAAGCTCGGCGCTGGCACGCTGGTCGACAATGCGGTGACCCAGGCCAATCTCGCCGACATGGCGGTCAGCGTCGATGCGTCCGCAGCTTTGGTCTATCGCGCCGCTTGGCAACAAGACGTCGGCGACAAGGACAACCGCCGCGCCGCCGCGATGGCCAAGCTGTACGCCACGGAAGCCGCGCAACGAGTCATCGACGCGGCGGTGCAGATGCATGGCGGCCTCGGCGTGACCAAAGGCGCCAAAGTGGAGGAACTGTACCGCGAGGTCCGCGCACTTCGGATTTACGAGGGCGCATCCGAGGTGCAACGCCAAATCATCGCCCGCGACCTGCTCAAGGAACATTCGCTCAAGGATCAAATCCGATGAAGACCCTGCTGCCGCCCGGCTGGCCGCGACCCAAGGGCTATTCGAACGGCATTTCCGCCACCGGACGGATGATCTTCACCGCCGGCGTGGTCGGCTGGGACGAAACTGAGAATTTCCCGTCGCATCGCCTGGTCGACCAGTTCGCGCAGGTGTTGCGCAACACCCTTGCCATCCTCGCCGAGGATGGCGCCGGCCCCGAACATATCGTCCGCATGACCTGCTACATCACCAACCGCACCGACTATTTGTCGCAGCGCGACGAGCTCGCGCCGGTGTGGAAGTCGATCATGGGCGCCAATTATCCAGCGATGGCGCTGGTCGAGGTCAAGGCGCTGATCGAGCATGCGGCGGTGGTCGAGATCGAAACCACGGCGGTGGTGCCAGAGTGAGCGACCGGTTCGTCGAGGACCGTTTGCCCCCGCCGGACCAGCTTCCGGACTTTCGCTTGCTCGATTATCCGCAGCAGTTGAACGCAGCGGCGGAACTGCTCGCCGGCGGCGCGCCGGACGCGCTGGCAATCGTCAACGCACATGGCCGTTGGACCTATGCCGAGCTCGATGATTTCTCGGGCCGCATCGCGCGGCTGCTGGTCGAGGAGGAAGGGCTGATCCCCGGCAACCGTGTGCTGTTGCGCGGGCCGAACGGCTACACCATGTTCGCCGCCTGGCTCGGCATGTTGAAGGCCGGCGGCGTGGTGGTCGCGACCATGCCTTTGCTCCGCCCGGGCGAGATCGCCACCGTGATCGACCGCGCCCAGATCAGCCACGCCATCGTCGACAGCCGCTTCATCGGTGACTTTCGGCAAGCGATGGACCAGACGCATTTCGTCAAGCACCTGGTCAAATATGACGGCGACTACGGGCATGGCGAGCTCGAGACGCGCTGCGCCGCCCTCGATCCCCTGCCCGCGCGCGCCACCGCCTGCGATGACCCGGCGCTGATCGCTTTCACCAGCGGCACTACCGGCGTGCCCAAGGGCTGCGTCCATTTCCACCGCGACATCCTTGCCCCGTGCGATACCTTCGCCAAGCATCTGGTTGGCTACCAGCCCGGCGACATTGTCATGACTTCGGCGCCGATCGCCTTCACTTTCGGGCTGGGCGTAACCCTCTTGTTCCCGCTCCGCTTCGGCGCGGCGACGGCGACCATCGAGCAAGGCGGTCCGCCGCTCGTGCTCGACGCGATCGCGCAATTCGGCGTCACCCACCTCGCCACCGCGCCGACGGCGTATAAGGCGATGCTGTCGCAACCGTCGCTCGACGCGGCGCTCAAAACGCTGCGCCATTGCATCTCGGCCGGCGAGCATTTGCCCGCGGCAACCTGGACCGCGTGGAAAGATCGCACCGGCATCGCCATCACCGACGGCATCGGCGCCACCGAAATGATGCATATCTTTGTCTCGGCGGCGGGCGACGACATCCGCCCCGGCGCGACCGGCAAGGCGGTGCCCGGCTACGAGGCCACGGTGCTCGACCCAGAGGGCAATCCACTCACCGAGGGCGAAGGCCGCCTGGCGATCAAGGGCCCGACCGGCTGCCGCTACCTCGATGACCCGCGCCAAGCCGACTATGTCGCGGGCGGCTGGAACGTCACCGGCGACACCTTCGCCAAGGACTCTGACGGCTATTTTTGGTACGTCGCGCGCAACGACGACATGATCGTCAGCTCGGGCTACAACATCGGCGCACCCGAAGTGGAGAACGCCTTGCTGTCCCACCCCGCCGTTGCCGAATGCGCGGTGATCGGCGTGCCGTGTCCGGAGCGCGGGCAGAAGGTGAAGGCGTTCGTGGTGCTCGCCGATTTCGCGACGCCTAGCGACGAGCTGGCCGAAAAGCTTCAAGCCTTCGTCAAAGACCAGATCGCCCCCTACAAATATCCGCGCGCAATCGAGTTCGTGGACAGCCTGCCGAAGACCGCCACAGGCAAGCTCAGGCGGAGCGAGCTTAGGACCTGTGTCTAAGAGGGTGGTGTTCCTGGTGGCACGGGCCACTCTCGCCAAACATCTTTGATACCCTCGGCGCACTGACCGAACTCGCCGCATTGCAGGTGCTGGTCGAAAAGATCCCTCACCCTCTCAACCGTCGTGCAACTGGCGCCCATCTCCGTTTCTAGTTGCACCTGAATGCGCGGATTATCGATCTTTCCGATCTCGCCCAGTTGCTTAGACATCTCGGCGAGCGAAATGGGTTTGCCGTTTTGATAGAGATTCGAATTGCGGTCGATCTCAAACGAGATTCGCGGTGTTTCCAATCCACATTCAATGCAATGAGGCTTCTGCCAATTAGCCCTGGGCGCGGCGCAAGCTGAAACATCGGCTGGCGACCGTGAACAAGCAGTCAGGGCAATTGCCAAGATGCAGACAGTAAGAATCCGGCTCACTCAAACTCGACGATGATTTGATCGACGGCGAGGCTGTCGCCGGGCTTGGCGGGGGTCGCCTTGACCGTCGCGCCGCGGTCTGCGCGGAGGATATTCTCCATCTTCATCGCCTCCATCACCGCGACCGGCTGGCCGGGCTCGACCGTGTCGCCGACCTTGACGTCTAGCCGCGTCAGCAGTCCCGGCATCGGCGCCAGCAGCAGCCGCGACAGGTCCGGCGGGACCTTCTCGATCATGTGCTTCGACAGCTCCGCGACGTGCGGTGCCAGCACTTGTACCTGGTGTGATTGGCCGCGCGTCTGCAGTTCCCATGCGCGGCCGACGCGGCGAACCTGGACGATCCGCGGGCGCCCGTCGACGGCCGCGATGAGCAGCCGCTGCCCCGGCGTCCAGCGGCCGATAATGTCGATCAGCTCGCCGTCATCCAGTACCGCCAGCGTGCCGCCGTCATAGGGTTTGATCCGCACGCGATGGTCGGCGCCGGCGATCCGTACGATGCGCTCCGACGGCAGATCGATCGTGTCGCCCAGCTGGCCGTCGATTTCGGCCGCGCGGGCGTCGGTGATCGCGCCGACCATGCCAGCCAGCACGGCGAGATCCTGCACCAGCTCCGCGTCCGCCGGGGCGCCGTGAAATCCGTCGGGAAATTCGTCGGCGATAAAATCGGTCGCGAGGTCGCCACGCCGAAAGCGCGGGTGCTGCATCAGGGCGGAGAGGAAATCGACATTGTCGGAAATGCCGTCGATGACGAACTGGTCGAGCGCCGCAATTTGCGCATCGATCGCGCCCACGCGGTCCGGCGCCCAGGTGATCAGTTTGGCGATCATCGGGTCGTAGAACATGCTGATCTCGCCGCCGTCGGCGACCCCGTCGTCGACGCGGACTCTCGGCCTCCCCTCCCTTCCAGGGAGGGGAGTAGGTTTCGGCGGTTGATATCGGATGAGCCGCCCCGTGCTGGGCAAGAACCCGCGGTACGGGTCTTCCGCATAGACCCGCGTTTCGACCGCCCAGCCGTAGAGTTTCACGTCCTTCTGACCGAAGCTCAGTTTCTCGCCGGCGGCGACGCGGATCATCTGCTCGACCAGGTCGAGGCCGGTCACCTCCTCGGTCACCGGATGCTCGACCTGCAGCCTTGTGTTCATCTCGAGAAAGTAAAAGCTCTTGCCGCTCTTGTCGGCGCCGTTGACGATCAGCTCGACCGTGCCGGCGCTATAATAGCCGACCGCCTTGGCCAGCGCGACCGCCTGCTCGCCCATGCTTTTGCGCATCGGCGGGGTGACGAACGGCGACGGCGATTCCTCGACGACCTTCTGGTTGCGGCGCTGGATCGAGCATTCGCGCTCGCCAAGATAG
This sequence comes from Sphingomonas sp., assembly GCF_031361285.1. GTDB lineage: Bacteria > Pseudomonadota > Alphaproteobacteria > Sphingomonadales > Sphingomonadaceae > Sphingomicrobium. Next base: position 87,814 of record NZ_JANMCO010000018.1, on the reverse strand, counting down.
AGGACGGTGCCGTGCTGGTCGCCGAGCACCTGGATTTCGATGTGGCGCGGGGCTTCGATGAATTTCTCGATAAACACGCGATCGTCGCCGAAGCTGGCCAGCCCCTCGCGCTTGACGCTGTCGAACCCCTCGCGCACGTCCTTTTCGGCGTACGCCAGCCGCATGCCCTTGCCGCCGCCACCGGCCGACGCCTTGATCATCACCGGATAGCCGATGTCCTTGGCGATCTTCACCGCTTCGGCGGTCGTCGCGATGTCGCCGAGATAGCCCGGCACGATGTTGACCCCCGCTTTCTGCGCCAGCTTCTTGGATTCGATCTTGTCGCCCATCGCCGCGATGGCTTTTGGCGGCGGACCGATGAAGACGATGTTCGCTTTGGCGAGTGCTTTCGCGAAACTCTCGCGCTCGGAGAGAAAGCCGTACCCCGGATGCACCGCCTCGGCCCCCGTCGCCTTGCACGCATCGATGATCAGCTCGGCCTTAAGGTAGCTTTCGCTCGCCGGCGCCGGCCCCAGCCGCACCGCCTCGTCGGCCATCCTGACGTGCGGCGCGCGCGCATCGGCGTCGGAATAAACCGCGACGGTCGCGATCCCCATGCGCCTGGCGGTGCGGATCACCCGGCACGCAATCTCCCCGCGGTTGGCGATCAGGATCTTTTTGAACATTACTTCGATTTCACCTGATTGCCCCGCCACAGTCCCCACCGCGCATATGCTGTGAACAGCGCGAAGCTTAGCACTGTGACGATTGCGGCAATCTTGGCCAAGCGGGGCACCAGAAAGCTTGGCTGGACGTGATTGATGAGGCCTCCTGCAATGCCGGCCAGCAGAACGGCCAGCGTGATGCCGATTGTCCCTCGGAGCCCTTCGACCGCGCTGTAGCGCCAAGCCTTCGCCGACATGAACTCTGTGATTCGACTGCTCACTTCGCCGCCTCGTCCATCGGCGGGCGGTTATGCCCGAGCAGGCGCAGCACCTCGTCGGCGGCGTCGGCGAGGTTGGTGCCGGGGCCGAAGATCGCCTGGACGCCGGCTGCCCGCAACATCGCATAATCCTGCGGCGGGATGACGCCACCGGCGACGACCTTGATGTCGGCGCGGCCCATGTCTTTCAGCGCGGCGATCAGCTCGGGGACCAAAGTCTTGTGGCCGGCCGCGAGGGTCGAGGCGCCGACGACGTCGACTTGCCTTTCGACCGCCATTTCCGCTGCCTCGCGCGGGGTCTGGAACAAGGGGCCGGGGATCACCTCAAACCCCAGATCGGTGAAGGCGGACGACACCAGATTGGCGCCGCGGTCGTGGCCGTCCTGGCCCATCTTGGCGACCATGATCCGGGGCTTGCGGCCGAGCCGTTCGGCGACCGCCATCGTTCCCTCGACCGCCGCTTGCCAGCGCGGATCGCCGCGCGCCTTGCCGTAGATCCCGCGAACCGGCTCAGGCACCGTCCCGTAGCGGCCGAACGCGCGCTCGAGCGCGTCGGATATCTCGCCGAGGCTGCACCGAACCCGCGCCGCGTTGACGGAGAGAGCCAACAGATTCGATCCTCCCCGGGACGGGGAGGTGGCAGGCCGTTGGCCTGACGGAGGGGGGTTGGAGCCCTGCACGCCGCCCCCTCCACCATGTTCCACATGGTCCCCCTCCCCGTTCCGGGGAGGATTTCTGGCCGCTGCTTCCAGCGCATCCAGCGCCGCGCGAACCTGCGCTTCGTCACGGCTCACCCGCATCCGCTCCAGCCGCGCAATCTGGCCGCTGCGCACCTTGGCCGTGTCGACCTCGAGATAGTCGTGCTCTTCTTCCTCGGCCAGGCGATAGCGGTTGACGCCGACGATCACCGTCTCGCCGATGTCGACCTTGGCCGCGCGGGCCGCCGCCGCTTCCTCGATCCGGTGCTTGGGCAAGCCTTCGGCGACCGCCTTGGTCATGCCGCCGTGGGCCTCGACTTCCTCGATCAGCGCCCACGCATGCTCTTCCAGCTCACGCGTCAACGCCTCGACATACCAGCTGCCGCCCAACGGATCGGCGACCGCGGTGACGCCGCTCTCCTCGGCCAGGATCAGCTGCGTGTTGCGGGCGATGCGGGCGGAGAAATCGGTCGGCAGCGCGATCGCTTCGTCGAAGCTGTTGGTGTGCAACGATTGCGTGCCGCCGAGCACCGCGGCCAGCGCCTCCACCGTGGTGCGGACGATATTGTTGTACGGGTCCTGCTCGGTCAGGCTGACGCCCGATGTCTGGCAGTGGGTGCGCAGTAGCTTCGATTTCTCGTTCTTGGCGCCAAGGTCGGTCATGATCCGCGCCCACAGGGTCCGCGCGGCGCGCAGCTTGGCGACTTCCATGAACAGGTTCATGCCGATGCCGAAGAAGAAGCTCAGCCGCGGCGCGAAATCATCGACGTCGAGCCCGTCGGCGATCGCCACCCGGACATATTCCATGCCGTCGGCGAGCGTGTAGGCGAGCTCCTGCACCGCCGTCGCCCCGGCCTCGTGCATGTGATAGCCGCTGATCGAGATCGAGTTGAACTTGGGCATCTCGGCGGCGCAATAAGCAATCACGTCCGACACGATCCGCATCGAGGGTTCGGGCGGGTAAATGTAGGTGTTGCGGACCGCGAACTCCTTCAGAATGTCGTTCTGGATGGTGCCAGTCAGCGCATCGAGCGGCACGCCCTGCTCCTCGCCGGCGACGATGTAGAAGGCCATGATCGGCAGCACCGCGCCGTTCATCGTCATGCTGACCGACATTTCGCCCAAGGGAATGCCGTCGAACAGCAATTTCATGTCCTCGACGCTGTCGATCGCGACGCCCGCCATGCCGACGTCGCCGGCGACGCGCGGATTGTCGCTGTCATAGCCGCGGTGGGTGGCGAGATCGAAGGCGACGCTGAGCCCTTTCTGCCCGGCGGCGAGATTGCGACGGTAGAAAGCGTTGGAGTCCTCGGCGGTCGAGAAACCGGCATATTGGCGGATAGTCCACGGCCGCCCGGCGTACATCGTCGCATAGGGCCCGCGGGTGTAGGGCGGCAGGCCGGGGAAGCCGCTGTAGACCGCCGCCGCGTCGGCGGGCCCGTAGACGGTTTTCAACGCAATGCCCTCAAGCGTCGCGCGCGCCAGATCCCGCCCCCGCGCTTCCTTCGCGGCGAGCGTCTCCCAGTCCTGACGCGTCGGCTTGTCGGTCATGCACCCATTTCCCCTCTCCCCGGCGGGGAGAGGATACGAAGACTTACCAGCTTGCTGGTTAGTCGAAGTTGGTGAGGGGGCTAGGACATTTCCGAAAAAGTCGGAACCCCCTCACCCAACCTCTCCCCGCCGGGGAGAGGGGCTAGCGTGGCGTCTCCATGATCTCAGTCAGGACTCCACCCATGTCCTTGGGGTGGACGAAGAACACCAAAGTCCCGTGCGCGCCGATCCGCGGTTCGCCGAGCACGTGGGCGCCCCTGGTTTCGAACTCGGCCTTGGCGGCGTGGATGTCGGGGACTTCGAAGCAGACATGATGCTGCCCGCCGAGAGGATTTTTCTCGAGGAACTTCACAATCGGCGAGTCCGCCCCCAGCGGCTCGATCAACTCGATCTGCGCATTCGGCGTATCGACAAAGCACACGCGCACCCCCTGCGCCGGCAAGTCGAACGCCGGCCCATGCGGTTCCGCGCCGAACATGGTCCGATACATCGCCAGGCTCGCCTCGATAGAAGGCGTCGCGATCCCGACATGGTTCAATCGTCCCAGACTCATGACAATCCTCTTCGTCGCCCTCGCGGAAGCGGGGGTCCCGCTTCTTGCCTTCAATAGCGGAAAAGAAAAGTGGGATTCCCGCTTTCGCGGGAATGACGATCAGTGTTCCACCGTCACCTTGCTCGTCACAGAATTGGCGATGAAGCAGGCGTCGTGCGCCTTGTGGTGAAGCTCGGCGAGCGCGGCGGCGTCGGGCGCCAAGTCGTCGCCCCAGGCGATGTTCGGGCGCAGCGTCACGCGGGTGATGGCTATGCGCCCTTCGGCATTCTTCTCCATCACCCCTTCGGCGCGGTCCTCATAGCGGTCGACGACGAAACCCGCCCGCCGCGCGAAATCGAGCAGGAACAGCATGTGGCAGCTCGACAGCGAGGCGATGAAAGCTTCCTCGGGATCGACCCCGGCCTCGTCGGAATAGGGCTTGGGCACGACGTGCGGGCTGGCCGAAGCCGGCACCACCGCCCCGCCGTCGAACGCCCACTCATGCGCGCGGCTGTAGCGTCCCGCCGCGAAGGCGTCGTCGGCGCCGCGCTTCCAGCGGATCGTGGCGGTGTAGGTGCTCATTTTACAAACCTCCGCAGCTCGGGGACGTGCAAGCCAGTGTGTTGATGAATCTCATCCACCATCTCTTGCAATTCGGCCAAGGACAGATGACGCAAGCTGATCAGAATTGAACGTCCATCCCGAGCCCTAACTTCCAATTCACTGACGGGACGGCCCGCCGCAGCTCGCCTCCATGAATGTGATGCGCTGACGCATTCGATCTCGGAGTACAATATGCACTGAGATTGCTTGTCGACGGTGACCGCGCAGATCGCCCTATCATCATACCAGACACGCTGCCGAGTTTGAGTCCAGAGGAGTGCACCACCGAGGAACGTCCACAAAGCTAGGATTTCAACGAAGCCCGGCCATCCTTCGTCGACACGACCCGGCCCGATCCAAATAATCCCGCCGTACCCTAGCACAAAGACGAAAAGCCAAAGCTTGGCGGCGTGGCCGAAGCGACTGACCTTTCGCCTCAGAGCGGAATATTGTCGTGCTTCTTCCACGGATTTTCCAATTGCTTGTCGCGCAATCTGCGTAGTCCCAGCGCCACCCTCTTCCGCGTCGAGTGCGGCATAATGACGTCGTCGATGAAGCCCATGCTCGCGGCCACGAACGGGTTGGCGAAGCGCTCTTCATATTCGGCGGTGTGCTCGGCGATTTCCTTCGCCGTCTTGCCGCGGAAGATGATCTCGACCGCGCCTTTCGCCCCCATCACCGCGATCTCGGCGGTCGGCCAGGCATAGTTCAAATCGCCGCGCAAATGCTTGCTCGCCATCACGTCATAAGCCCCGCCATAGGCCTTGCGGGTGATCACGGTGATCTTGGGCACCGTCGCTTCGGCATAAGCGAACAGCAATTTGGCGCCGTGCTTGATGATGCCGTGATGTTCCTGCGCGACGCCGGGGAGGAAGCCGGGGACGTCGACCAAAGTCAGGATCGGGATGTCGAACGCGTCGCAAAACCGCACGAAGCGCGCGCCCTTTTTCGATGAGTTGATGTCGAGGCAGCCCGCGAGCACCATCGGCTGGTTGGCGACGACCCCGACGGTGCGCCCTTCGATTCGGCAGAAGCCGATGATGATGTTGGCGGCGTGGGCCGGCTGCAATTCGAAAAAGTCGCCCTCATCGGCGACTTTGCGGATCAGTTCGTGCATGTCGTACGGCGTCGCGGCGGACGGCGGCACCAGCGTGTCGAGGCTGTCCTCGATGCGATCCCAAGGGTCGGTGCACGGCCGCTCGGGCACGTCGTGGCGGTTGGACAGCGGCAGGAAATCGAAGAACTCGCGGGTCGCCTGCAGCGCGTCGATGTCATTGTCGAACGCCACATCGGCGACGCCCGACTTGGTGGTGTGGGTGACGGCGCCGCCAAGCTCCTCCTGGGTGACGACCTCGTTGGTCACGGTCTTGACCACCTCCGGCCCGGTGACGAACATGTAGCTTGAATCCTTCACCATGAAGATGAAGTCGGTCATCGCCGGCGAATAAACCGCGCCGCCGGCGCACGGGCCCATGATCAGCGACAGCTGCGGGACGACGCCCGAAGCGAGCACGTTGCGCTGGAACACCTCGGCATAGCCAGCGAGGCTGGCGACGCCTTCCTGGATGCGCGCACCGCCGCTGTCATTCAAGCCAATGACCGGCGCGCCGACCTTCATCGCCGCGTCCATCACCTTGCAGATCTTCTGCGCGTGACGCTCGCTCAAGCTGCCGCCGAACACGGTGAAATCCTGCGCGAAGACGAACAGCAGCCGGCCGTTGATGGTGCCCGAACCGGTGACCACGCCGTCGCCGGGGATCTTCTGCGTCTCCATACCGAAATCGGAGCAATTATGCTCGACGAACATGCCGGTTTCTTCGAAGCTGCCGGGATCGAGCAGGACCGACAGGCGCTCGCGCGCGGTCAGCCGGCCTTTGGCATGCTGCGCTGCAATACGCTTGGCGCCGCCGCCGAGCTTCGCCAGTTCGCGGCGTTTTTCGAGTTCCTCGATCGTTGTCGCCATGTTTTCCCGTTCAACGAGCGCTTGCAAGGCCGACTTCCTTCCATGTGGCGGCCATTAGGTCAATCAGCGGCGTTGGTGTATGCTGCACTGCACAATCACCGTTCGTCGCAATCTTGCCCGAGCCTGCGGAACTGCAACCGGCGCCTGTCCGTTGGACAGATAGGTTTCTAACATCAGAGGGAATAATCGAGAAATGCTCAATCACGTCGGGATGTCAGATGGTTCGTTTGCCGATCCCTCGCCGCGGGATACGGACCGCCAGAACCTGATCTGTTTCTCGCACTTGCGGTGGGATTTTGTTTTCCAGCGTCCGCAGCATCTGATGAGCGGCTTCGCCGCCGACATGCCGGTGGTGTTCTGGGAAGAGCCGTTCGACATCGACGCCGACGATCCCGCGTTCCTCCAGGTCCGCGAGGCCGAGGGCTTTCCGGGCGTCCGCATTGCCGTCCCGCACCTTCCCCGCGGGATCAGCGATGAGCAGCGCGCGGCGAGCCTGAAGGGCCTGCTCGACGGCTTTGTCTCCACACTCAGCCGGCCGCTGATCGCCTGGTATTACACGCCGATGATGCTGACCTTCTCGCGGCATCTCGACGCCGACGTACTGGTCTATGACTGCATGGACGAGCTATCGAAATTCCGCTTCGCGCCCGAAGGCTTGCTCAATCTCGAACAGGAGCTGATCGCCCGGGCCGATTTGGTCTTCACCGGTGGATCGAGCTTGTTCGAAGCCAAGAAGGACCGCCACCACAGCGTCCATCTGTTCCCGTCGTCGGTCGATCGCGCCCATTTCGGCAAGGCCCGCACGACGATCGACGATCCCGCCGACCAGGCTTTACTGCCGCATCCGCGCCTCGGTTTCTTCGGCGTGCTCGATGAGCGGTTCGACATCGACCTGCTCGATCGCGCCGCCGAGTTGCGCCCATCATGGTCGTTCGTCATGGTTGGCCCGGTGGTCAAGATCTCGCCCGAGGAGCTGCCGCGGCGCCCGAACATCCATTATCTCGGGCCCAAGACCTATGCCGAGCTGCCGGCCTATCTCGGCGGCTGGGACATCGCGCTAATGCCGTTCGCGATGAATGAATCGACCCAATTCATCTCGCCGACCAAGACCCCCGAATATCTCGCCGGTGGCAAGCCGGTGGTGTCGACTCCGGTCAAGGATGTGGTGCGCCATTACGGCCAGCTCGAAGGCGTGCAGATCGCCAGCGACGCCGACAGCTTTGTCGCCGCCTGCGAGACCGCGCTTGCGCTTGCCAGCGACCGCGGCGGCGCGTGGCTCGGGGAGGCTGACCTGCTGCTATCCGCGACCAGCTGGCACACCGCCCAGGCGCGCATGGCGGGCCTGGTTGCCGAAGTCCTCGGCGAACACACGGGCACCGTGACGCCGGCTCTGCTAGTGGCGGCGGAATGAGCTTCGTTCACCAACCCAAGGGACGTTACGACTATCTGATCGTCGGCGCTGGTTTCGCCGGCTCGGTGCTGGCCGAGCGCCTGGCCAATGAGCACAAGGCGCGCGTGTTGCTGATCGATCGTCGCGATCACATCGGCGGCAACGCTTATGACGAGCTCGATGAAGCCGGCATCCTGTATCACAAATATGGGCCGCACATCTTCCACACCAACAGCGATCAGGTGGTCGACTATCTGTCGCAATTCACCGCATGGCGGCCGTACGAGCATCGCGTGCTGGCGCAGGTGCGCGGGCAGCTGGTGCCGATCCCGATCAACCGCACGACCTTGAACATGCTGTTCGACGCCGGCCTCGAGACCGACGACGAAGCCGCCGCTTTCCTCGCCGCGCGCGCTGAGCCGGTCGCGGATATCCGAACCTCGGAGGATGTCGTCGTCAACGCCATCGGGCGCGAGCTCTACGAGCTGTTCTTCCACGGCTATACGCGCAAGCAATGGGGCATCGATCCGAGCCTGCTCGACAAGCAGGTGACCCAGCGCATCCCGACCCGGACCAACACCGACGACCGCTATTTCGGCGATACGTTCCAGGCGATGCCGAAAGACGGCTACACCGCGATGTTCAAGACGATGCTGGCCAATCCGCTGATCGAGCGCCGGCTCGGTACCGATTACCGCGGCGTTCGTGGGCAAGTTGACGCCGGTCACCTAATCTTCACCGGCCCGATCGACGAATATTTCGATTTCCGCTTCGGCAAGCTGCCCTACCGGAGTTTGCGGTTCGATCACCGCATCCTCGACCAGCAACAGTATCAGCCGGTCGCGGTGGTCAATTATCCGTCGCCCGACACGCCCTACACGCGGATCAGCGAGTATAAGCATCTGACCGGCCAGACCCACGCGAAGACCAGCATCACTTATGAATATCCGGCGGCGGAGGGCGATCCTTATTATCCGATCCCGCGGCCCGAGAATGAAGAGCTGTTCAAGCGCTACCAGGCGCTCGCCGACGCGACCCCGGGCGTCACTTTCGTCGGCCGGCTGGCGACCTATCGTTATTACAACATGGACCAGATCGTCGGCCAGGCGCTGGCGACGTTCCGCAAGATGGACGACAAGCGACGGCTTGGAGGGCCGCAGGAGTCTGCGGTCGCGGCCGCATGATCACGGGCGGCGCCGGCGCGCCGCTGGAGCTGTGGGGCGGGGTCGAGTGCACCGTCGTCCGGATCGGCGATGATTATCGCAACCAGCTGATCGACACCGGCCACGCATCGCGGATGAGCGATCTCGACGCGATGGCCGAACTTGGCATCAAGGCGGTGCGCTATCCGATCCTGTGGGAGACGATTGCGCCGGAAACCCCGACCGAGCTCGATTTTGACTGGCACGATGCGCGGCTGGACCGGCTGCGCGAGCTTGGCATCAGAGTCATTGGCGGGCTCGTCCACCACGGTTCCGGACCGCGCTACACCCATTTGCTCGATCCGAATTTTCCGACGCTGCTCGCGGACTTTGCCGCCAAAGTGGCGCAGCGATATCCGTGGATCGATACTTGGACGCCGGTCAATGAACCGCTGACCACGGCGCGCCTGTCGTGCCTGTACGGGCATTGGCACCCGCACCTTCGCGACATCGATGCGACCTTCCGCGCGACCGTCATCCAGTGCCTTGGGATCGCCCGCGCCATGAGCGCGATCCGAGGCGTCAATCCCAACGCGCAGCTGCTCGCCACCGAGGACATCGGCAAGACTTTCGCGACCGACGAACTGGCCTATCAGGCGGAGCATGAGAATGATCGCCGCTGGCTCAGCCTCGACCTGCTCGCCGGGCGCGTTGTGGACGGTCATCCGTTTTATCGCTGGCTGCTTGAAGGCGCGACCACCCAGGCCGAACTCGATGAACTCGCCGCCGGGGCTGGCATGCCCGACATCATCGGGTTCGACCATTATCTGACCAGCGAGCGTTTCCTCGACGACCGCGTCGATCGCTATCCGGGCGTCGAGGCCGGGTCGAATGGCGGGCACGCTTACGTCGATGTCGAGGCGACGCGGATCGACCAGTTAAGGCCGCAGCTGGGCCCGGCAGCGCGGCTGCGCGAGACCTGGGAGCGCTACGGCATCCCGATCGCGGTGACCGAAGTCCACCATGGCTGCACGCGCGAGGAGCAGGTACGCTGGCTGCACGAGATGTGGCGCGCGGTTGAAGCCGAACGTGCCCACGGCGCCGACATTCGCGCGGTGACGTTGTGGGCGTTGTTCGGCGTGGTCGACTGGCGTTCGCTGCTGACCCGCCGCGAAGGCGCTTATGACGTCGGCGCGTTCGATACCCGCGCGCCGTCGCCGCGACCGACCCTGGTCGCGAAGGCGGCGGCCAAGCTCGGGCGGGGCGAGGCGTTCGACCATCCGTTGCTCGACCTGCCGGGCTGGTGGAAGCGTCCCGGCCGAACGCTCGCCCGGCCGCGCTACGACACGATGCCGGCGGGCTCGGCGACCGCGCGACCGATCCTGATCATTGGCGCGACCGGGACGCTCGGCCAGGCGTTTGCAAGGATCTGCGCGCACCGCGGCCTCGCGCACGTGCTGACTGGCCGCGCCGAACTGGACATCACCGACGAAGCGTCGATCGCCGCCGCGCTCGCGCGCATCAAGCCGTGGGCGATCATCAATACCGCCGGTTTCGTCCGCGTCGCCGATGCGGAAGCGCAGTCCGACGAATGTTTCCGGATCAACGCCACCGGCCCAGAATTGCTGGCGCGAGCCTGCGCCTTACACGGTATGCCGCTGGTGACCTTCTCGTCTGACCTGGTGTTCGACGGCCAGCTAGGCCGGTCGTACATCGAGCCCGACCTGACCGGCCCAGCCAACGCCTACGGCCGCAGCAAGGTCGAAGCCGAAGCGCGGTTATTGGGAATTGATAGCGACGCGCTGATCATCCGCACCAGCGCCTTCTTTGGCCCGTGGGACCGCTCCAATTTCCTGTTCGACACCATCGAGCGCTTGAAGCGTGGAGAAGACGTCGTCGCGTCCGACCAGACGGTCGTCACGCCAACCTATGTCCCCGACCTGGTCCACGCGACGCTCGACCTGCTGCTCGATGACGAGAAAGGCATTTGGCACCTGACCAATCAGGGCGCGGTGAGCTGGCACGATCTCGCCCGCGAAATCGCCGGCATGGCCGATGTCAGCCCGGACCGGGTGCGGGTCGCGGACAATGCCAGTCCATCCGACACCAGCCTGACCAGCAATCGCGGTTTGCTCCTGCGGCCGCTCGGCCAGGCGCTGGGCGATTTCGTCGAGCATTCGGAAACGCTGCGCCGCTAGGATTTCAGTGTTGCGCTGAGTCCTTGCTGGCTACATGCCGTTCGAGCTCGTCGCCGACCAGCCGGACGACGTGGATCACGTTGGTTGACCCGGCGGTCCCGAACGGCACGCCGGCCATCAGCACGACGCGATCACCGCCTTCGGCAATCCGGTGCCGCAAGGCCATGCGCTTGGCCTTGGCGACCATCTCCTCGAAGCTCGACACGTCGCGCGTGTGGACCGCGTGGACGCCCCACAAGATGCCCAACCGCCGGGCAGTGGTCAGCGATGCTGTCATCGCCAACAACGGCACCGCCGGGCGTTCGCGGGCGATCCGCCGCGCGGTCGATCCGGAGCTGGTGTAGCAGACCATTGCGGTGGCGGAGACGGTGCTGGCGATATGCCGTGCGGAACCAGCCAGCGCGTCGGCGGTGGTCGGCTCCAGCCGGGTCGGGGTGAAATGGATGCGCGCCGGATAGATCGGGTCGCGCTCGGCGCTCGACGCGATCCGGTCCATCATCGCCACCGCCTCGCGCGGATACTGGCCGGCGGCACTCTCGGCTGACAGCATGACGGCGTCGGCGCCATCGTAAATCGCGGTCGCGACATCGCTGACTTCGGCCCGGGTCGGGGTCGGCGAAATGATCATCGATTCGAGCATCTGGGTCGCCACCACCACCGGCTTCCCATAATGCCGGGCACAGGCGATGATCCGATTTTGCAGCGGCGGCACTGCCTCGGGCGGCAGCTCCACGCCAAGATCGCCGCGCGCGACCATCACCGCGTCGGCCAATGCGACGATGTCTTCCAACTGGTCGATCGCCGCCGGCTTCTCGATTTTGGCCAGCAGCGATGCCTTCTCGCCAATCAGCTCCCGGGCTTCGGCGACGTCCTCCGGCCGCTGGACAAACGACAAGGCAATCCAATCGGCTTTTTGCTCGAGCGCGAAGGCGAGGTCGACGCGATCCTTTTCGGTCAATGCCGGGATCGGCACCAGCACATCGGGGACGTTGACGCCCTTATTGTCAGAGACCTTGCCGCCGACTTCGACCTTGGTGACGATCGTCCGGTCGTCGACCTCGATCGCTTGCAAGCGCACCTTGCCGTCGTCGATCAGGATGCGGTTGCCGGGGCGGATGGTGCCGAATAGTTCGGGATGCGGCAGCTCAACCCGATCCGGACCGCCGAGGCCGCGCTTGTCATCGAGGGTGAAGCGGTCGCCGGTCTTGAGGATCGTCGATCCACCCTTGAACCGGCCGACCCGAAGCTTGGGGCCCTGCAAGTCAAACATGATCGTCGTCGGGTGCTTCAATTCCTTTTCGAGCGCGCGAATGATGGCGACGAGCTTGGCTTTCTGAGCGTGGTCGCCGTGGCTCATGTTGATCCGGAACGCATCCGCTCCAGCCAGCACCAGTTTGCGGATCATCGCCGGGGTGCTCGACGCCGGGCCGAGCGTCGCCAGAATCTTCACCTTGCGCGAACGCGGTGTGAACACGTCGGTCACTAAAGTCCTTTCCACGCATTTTCGCGGCGGCTTGGCCATAACCTCTTGAGGCCAGCGTTCAACCCGGCTTGAGCCGGCGCACCGCCTCGCCTAGAGCCGCCGTTCAACCTGAATCGGAGAGTTTGTTTATGGCGGAAGGCACCGTCGCGGCTGATCAGCTGCGGCTATTCATCGAGCGCATCGAGCGGCTGGAAGAAGAGAAAAAGGCAATAGCCGACGACATTCGCGATGTCTATTCGGAGGCCAAGGCCAATGGCTACGACACCAAGATCATGCGGATGATCGTTCGCCTGCGGAAGATGGAAACCCATACCCGCCAGGAAATGGATGCGTTGCTGGATACCTATCGCACCGCGCTCGGGCTGGCCTAAGAGACCGCTATGGCCGGCCATTCCAAATATAAGAACATCATGTACCGCAAGGGCGCGCAGGATAAAAAGCGCTCGACGATGTTCTCCAAATTGTCGCGCGAAATCACCGTGGCGGCCAAGATGGGCCTGCCCGACCCGGAGATGAACGCGCGGCTGCGGTCGGCGATCCTCGCCGCCAAGGCGCAGTCGATGCCCAAGGACAATATCCAGCGGTCGATCGACAAGGCGTCGGGCAGCGATGTCGAGAATTACGAGGAAATCCGCTACGAAGGCTTCGGCCCGGCCGGCGTCGCTTTGATCGTCGAGGCGCTGACCGACAACCGCAACCGCACCGCGACCAACGTCCGCACGATTTTCTCCAAGAATGGCGGCAATCTGGGCGCCGGCGGCAGCGTCAGCCACGGGTTCGAACGGCTCGGCCTGATCGAATATGGCGCCGGCGCCGGCGACGCCGACACAGTCTTCGAAGCCGCCATCGAGGCTGGGGCGGAGGATGTCGAATCGGACGACGGCGGCCACCAGATCTGGACTGCGCTCGACCAGCTCCACGAAGTCCAGAAAGCGCTCGAGCCGCTGCTCGGCGAGGCCGAGGGCGCCAAGCTGGCGTGGAAACCGTCGACTTCGATCGAAGTTCGCGGCGACGATGCGGCAAATTTGATCAAGCTCATCGATTCGCTCGACGATGACGACGACGTCCAGACCGTCTGGGGCAATTACGACGTGCCGGATGAGGAGCTTGCTCGGTTGTGAAGATCCTCGGCCTCGACCCTGGCCTCGGAACGACCGGCTGGGGATTGATCGAGGCGCAGGGAAACCGGCTATCGCACGTTGCCAACGGCGAATTGAAGACCAAGACCGCTGCCCCTTTGCCCGAGCGTCTCGCCGACCTCGCCGATCAGCTCGAGGCGCTGCTCGCCGAGCACCGGCCCGACGGCGCCGCGGTCGAGGAAGTGTTCGTCAACAAGAACCCGCAATCGACCTTGAAGCTCGGCCAGGCGCGCGGCATCGCCATTATGCTCGCTGCCCGCGCTGGCATCACTGTCGGCGAATATGCCGCGCGGCTGGTCAAGAAAGCCGTGGTCGGCAACGGCAATGCCGAAAAGGTGCAGGTCCACGCGATGGTCGCGCGCCTGCTCCCCGGCATCAAGATCGCCGGCCCCGACGCCGCCGACGCCCTCGCCGTCGCCATCACCCACGCGCACCATCTGGCGAGCGCGCGCCGCATCCCCTAAGCATTGCGGGCAATGATCGCGCGCCTCACCGGAACTCTCGCCGAAACCAGCGCCGACGGCGCGGTGATCGACGTCGCCGGCGTCGGATATCAGGTGCTGGCCAGCGCCCGCACGCTCGACGCCATCGGACCGGTCGGCGGCGCGGTCCTGCTGCTGACCGAAATGCAGGTCCGCGAGGATTCGATGACCCTGTTCGGCTTCGGCACCGCCGGCGAGCGCGAGGCGTTCCGGGCGTTGACCTCGGTCCAGGGCGTCGGCGGTCGTGTCGCGCTGGCAATCCTGTCGGCGCTCGGCCCAGACGAATTGTCGCTGGCGGTATCCTCCGGCGACAAAGCGATGATCGCCCGCGCCAATGGCGTCGGTCCCAAGCTCGCCCAGCGCATTGCGATGGAGCTGCAAGGCAAATTGGGGGCGCCCGGCCTCGCCGGAACTGCCGGCGCCGGTCTGCCTCGTTCCGGCCCGTCAGCCGACGCCGTCTCCGCGCTCGGCAACCTGGGCTTCAAGCCGGCCGAAGCCAGCGCTGCCGTCGCCGCCGCGCAAGACGAACTCGGCCCCGACGTGGCACTCGACGCGCTGGTGCGGCTGGCACTGAGGAAGGCGGCTAAGTAAGGCTTACCCGCCCCACGCGTCGCGGTAGACGCGGAGGAAATTGCCGCCCATCAATTTCTCCAGTCGCGCCTGGCTCCAGCCGCGCTTGGCCAGGTCGCTCGCGAAGCGGCGGTAGCGGTCGATGCTATTATAGTCCGCGACCATCGGATAAACGCCGACCGCTTCGCCCGGCGAGGCAATTCCGGCCTTGATCCGTTCGAGCTGCCATTTTTCCAATTTCTTCTTGGTTTCCTCGTCGAGCGTCGTCGGCAGCACGCCATTGTCGGTACCGATGCCGACATGATCCTCGCCGGCGATCCGCGCGACATGTTCGACATGGGCGATTACGTCCGCCGCCTTGGGGTGGCTGTCGAGGGTCAGGAACGGCATGAAATAGACCCCGACCACACCGCCCTTGTCAGCCACTGCGCGGATCGTCGCGTCGTCGGTGTTGCGCGGGTGATCGGTCAGCGCCCGGGCGCCGGTGTGGCTGATGACCAGCGGCCGCTTGGCGAACGCCGTCGCCTCGGCCATCGTTCGCGCCCCGCCGTGGGACAGGTCGAGCAGCAACTTCTCCGCCTCGATCCGCTCGATCGTTGCCTTGCCGAGCTTGGACAGGCCCGCATTGGCGGGCTCGAGCGCCCCGTCGCCGGCGAGGTTGCGTTTGTTGTAGGTCAGCTGGATCGTCAGCACCCCGTCCTTCTTCATCTCCGCCAGCCGGTCGAGGTTCGGGCCGACCATGCAGCTATCCTGGGTGCCGATAATCGCCCCGAACTTTGCCTCGCGCTTGGCCTTGAGGATATCGGCCGCGCTGGTGATCAACAGCATCCGGTCCGGGTTGGCGGCGATCAGCTCATGCTTGGCGGCGATGTCCTTTTGATAATCGCCCCAGGGGTCGGGGACGTTGCCGACTGGCATGACGGTGTCGCGGACCACGGTGACACCGGTCGCCAGTGTCTCGGCCCAGCCGCGGTCGGTCATTCGGGTGACGCCGTCGGCGGCATAGGGATCGCCGGTCCCGCCGAGCGCGTCGATGACGATGGCGCGGCTGTACCAGTCGCCGCCACTGCCCTTGATCGCCGATTTCGCCACCGCCGGGCCGGCCACCGCCAGCGCCGCTGCCCCCGCCAAAACCGATCGCCGAGATATATCCATAGAAGCGCCCCCCTTTGAAATGATGCTGCCCCGTCAGGCGGTGCGCCGCAAGCCGCTCGCCTTTACGCGTCCTTTTTGCCACAAGCATGATGGATGGCCACCGACCCCGCCCGCATCACGACGCCCGAACGCACGCCCGAGGATGCGGATGCGGCGCTGCGGCCGAAATCGCTCGACGAGTTCATCGGCCAGCAGGTCGCGCGCGAGAATCTCCGCGTGTTCGTCAATGCCGCCAAGTCGCGCGGCGAACCGCTCGACCATGTGCTGCTGTTCGGTCCCCCTGGGCTGGGCAAGACCACGCTCGCCGGAATATTGGCGCGCGAAATGGGGGTCGGCTTCCGCGCCACCTCCGGGCCGGTGATCGCCAAGTCGGGCGACCTCGCCGCGCTCCTGACCAATCTCGAGGATGGCGACGTGCTGTTCATCGACGAAATCCACCGCCTCCAGCCGGCGATCGAGGAGGTGCTCTATCCGGCGATGGAGGACCGCGCGCTCGACCTGATGATTGGCGAGGGGCCGTCGGCGCGGTCGGTGCGGATCGACCTGCCGCGTTTCACCTTGATCGGCGCGACCACCCGCCAGGGATTGCTGACGACCCCGCTCCGCGACCGCTTCGGCATCCCCATTCGGCTCAATTTCTACAGCGTGCCCGAATTGGAGCAGGTCGTCCGCCGCGCCGCGCGGCTGCTCAACGTCGAGCTCAAGGACGAAGGCGCCCACGAGATCGCCCGACGGTCGCGCGGGACGCCACGCGTGTCCGGGCGGCTGCTGCGGCGGGTGCGCGATTTCGCCCATGCGGTCGGGGCGCAAGCAATCGATGCCGAAGTCGCCGACAAGGCGCTCGACCGGCTCGAGATCGACGGCCTGGGTTTGGACGCGATGGACCGGCGCTATTTGACCATGATTGCCGACATTTATGGCGGGGGCCCGGTCGGTATCGAGACACTGGCCGCCGGGCTGTCGGAACCGCGCGATACCATCGAAGACGTGATCGAACCGTTCCTCATTCAGCTTGGCATCATCGCCCGCACGGCAAGGGGGCGCTGCCTCAATGGCCGTGGCTGGACTCACCTTGGGCTCAACCCCCCCGAGGGAAGCCAGACCGGCCTGTTCGACCCGGGAGCGATGCCCAAGTGATTCGACTCTTGTTGCTAGCGGGTTTGGCCGTGTTCGCCACCGCGCCTGCCGAAGCTCAGCCGGTTGCCGCCGTCACCGATTATGCGAAGCCGGCGAACTGGCTGTGCCTGCCGGGCCGGGCGGACATCTGCGCGAAACCGCTGCCGACCACCGCGCTCAACCCCAACGGCTATGGCTCCAGCGGAACCAGCCCGGTCGCCAAGGACACGCCGATCGACTGTTTCTACGTCTATCCGACGGTTTCGAACGACCGCGGCATGAACAGCGACCTCATCCCAGACAATGCCGAAAAAGGCGCGGCCGAGGTCCAGTTCGCCCGCTTCGCCGGGGTCTGCCGCCCATTCGCGCCAATGTACCGCCAAATGACCCTTGGCGCGGTGACGGTCGCGGCAACAGGGGGCGACGTCGGTTTCGCCGCCAGCCTGGCTTATTCGGACGTCGCCAACGCGTGGCGCACCTATCTTGCGAAATACAATCAGGGGCGACCGTTCGTCCTCATCGGCCACAGCCAGGGCAGCCTGATGCTCAACCTACTGATCGCCAACCGGATCGAGGGCAAGCCGGAAGCGGCGCGCATGAAACTGGCCATCCTGGCCGGGTTCAATGTGCTGGTGCCCCAAGGCAAACTCGTCGGCGGAACCTTCAAGACGACGCCTTTGTGCAGCCGCACCGGCCAGACCGGCTGTGTGATTTCCTGGGTCAGCTTTCGCGAGAATAATGCGCCGCCGCCCGGCGCGATCTTCGGTTATGCCGACCAGCCGGGGATGACGGTTGGCTGCGTCAATCCGGCCCGGCCCGGGTCGCGCGCTTGGGAAAAGCTCGACAGTGTTTGGTACGCGCGCTCAATGTTACCGGTGCCGGGCGGGCCGATCAGCTGGTCGAGTGAAGGGCCGCCGCCGACGCCCTATCTGCGCACCGAAGGGCTGGTCTCCGCCAAATGCGTCAATGACGGCCCGCGCGGCTATCTGTCGATCCGCACCAACGTCGATCCCAAGGGCAAGCGCACCGATCGCATTGGCGGTGAAGTCGGCCTGCTCGGCTTCTTCCTGCCCGGCTGGGGGATGCACCTCGCCGATATTGCCGAAGCGCAAGGCGACCTCATCGCCGCGGTTGGCGCGTTCACTCAGAAGAAATAGAAAACAGATCCTCGACCGGCAGATCGAGTGCGCGGGCCAGTTTGAGGGCAATCAGCGTCGACGGCGTGAACACCCGGTTCTCGACCGTGTTGACGGTCTTGCGGCTTACGCCGATGCGCGCCGCCAGCTCGGCCTGGGTCCAGCCGCGCGCCTCGCGGGCTTCACGGATCCGATTATGGAGCTGCTCAGCCATCGCGGTGTGCACGCCGCTCGAGCGCGCCGAAGCGGACCAGCGCTGCCCCAAGCCCGAGCGAGAGAATGACGTGGATGGCCGCGCGCGCCGTGACCGTTTCGAACTGATTGACAACATAGAGTGCCATCCCGCCGAGCATTGCGAAGATGAAACCCACCGTCATCGCGCCCGCGCGATTGGCCTTGGTGTTTTCGTCATTGAT
The DNA here is from genome assembly GCF_031361285.1 of Sphingomonas sp. Taxonomy (GTDB): domain Bacteria; phylum Pseudomonadota; class Alphaproteobacteria; order Sphingomonadales; family Sphingomonadaceae; genus Sphingomicrobium. The sequence continues at coordinate 69,318 of NZ_JANMCO010000018.1, read as the reverse complement.
CAACGCCCGGACTTCGGCGCTTTGGAGCCAAAAGCCATTGGTCGCCAGCGCCAGCAGCATGACCAGCGAGAGGACCAGCCAGGCGCCGATTTTGACATGGTCGACCGCGCGGCCCTCCAAGGCGTCATCGGTAAAGAACGTGGCCTGCTGGCTGATGTAGATTAGCGCCAGGACCGGCAACATTCGGGCGCGCTTGCGGCTGAGACGCTCGGCGGTGTCGACAGTGGATATCTCGCTCATCGAACTCCATCCCTTCAGGCGCTTATTCGTAACCTATAGGTGACAAGTAACGCGAAGGTTACATCACTGTCAAGCGGGTTTCCGCGCCGCCGCGCACTGGCTAGGGGATAGCGATGACTTCTTCCCCGCTTGACCAGCCCTATCGCGGTGGCTTCGTCGGCCTTGAGCATCACTTCGCGCTGACCGTCTATTTCGAGGACACCGACACTGCCGGCATCGTCTATTATGCCAATTATCTGAAGTTCATGGAGCGGGCGCGATCGGACATGATCCGCGCCGCCGGCGTCGACCAGGCTTCGGCCCACCATGCCGGCGGCGGTGCCTATGCCGTTGCCGATGTCGCCATCCGCTACCTCAAGCCAGCCCGCCTTGGCGACGACCTCGTGGTGTTGAGCATCGTCGAGCAAGTCCGCGCCGTTTCGGTCCTCAGTCACCAGCGAGTCATGCGCGGAACCGAAGTACTGACCGATGCCCGGGTCACCGCGGCTTTCCTTACCGCCGACGGCCGGCCGCAGCGGCAGCCCAAGGCGTGGGTCGAGCGCTTCAAGGCGGTCAGCACGCAAGGACAATGATGCAAGGATTGAAGGTCAAAATCTGGGCGGCGATGCTGGTGTTGCCGTCGTCGGCGATGGCGCAGGGGACGCCGGTTACGGTGGTTGCGGTTCCGCAGCTGGCGACACCCGACAATGTTTCGACCCCGGCTGGCGACACCGGGCTCCTCGCCCGCTACGTCGCCGACGTCATTACCTCGGACCTCCGCTCAACCCGCGAGCTGATGCCGATCGGTCCCGAAAATGCCCGGGTCTATTCCTATCCCGAGGCGACGGCGCCCGGCTTTAAGCAATGGAGTGCGACCGGGGCCAAGGCACTGGTCACCGGCTTTGTTCAGGCGCGATCCGATGGCCGGATCACCGTTGCTTGCTATCTCCACGATATTCCGGGCGCGCGCGAGATTGCCCGCAAGGGCTTCGTCGTCGCGCCGGCGGAATGGCGCCGCGCCGCGCACCGCTGTTCCGACGCGGTCTACGAGCGGCTCGCCGGTCGGCCGGGGTCGTTCGACACGCGGATCGCCTATGTCGCCGAAAGCGGCAGCAAGAACGCGCGGGTCAAACGCATCGCGCTGATGGACAGCGACGGCACCAGCCACCGGTATTTGACTGCCGGCGATTCGACCGTGCTGACCCCGCGCCTGACGCCCGGCGGCGAGCGCCTGGCTTATGTCAGCTATGCCGGTGGGCAGCCGCAGGTTCACTTGATTGATCTGGAAAGCAATGAGGACCGGCCGCTCCTGCCGGGCAATACGATGAGCTTCGCGCCGCGATTTTCGGCCGATGGCAAGCGCGTCCTGTTTGGCATGGCCGCCGGCGGCAACGTCGATATTTATGTCGTCAACACCGATGGCGCCGCGTTGCAGCGCCTGACCAGCGCGCCGGGCGTCGATACCGCCCCCGCTTTCTCGCCCGACGGCAGCAGAATCGTCTTCGAAAGCGACCGTTCGGGGACCGAGCAGTTGTACGTGATGAACGCCGATGGCACCGACCAGCGGCGACTGACCTTCGGCGGCGCGCGCTATGCTTCGCCGTCATGGAGCCCCGACGGCGAGCGGATCGCCTTTACCCGCGCCGCCGGCGACGGATTGCGCATCGGCGTGATTACGCCGGCCGGGGCCGACGAGCGGATCCTGACCAACGGACCGCAGGATGAAGGCCCGAGCTGGGCCGCCAGCGGCCGCGATATCCTGTTCCAGCGTAGCGATGCTGGTGGCCGGACGGGCCTTGCCGTGGTCTCGGTCGACGGCGGCAACCCGCGCAATATCATTACCCCCCAGGACGGCTCCGACCCCGACTGGTCGACGGGAGCAAAATGATGCGCCGGATGATTCTTACCGGGCTAGTCGCGATGGCGCTGAGCGGCGGTACCTTAGCCGCGGCGCAACTGCCGCCGGCCCCGGTCACGATCGACACCATGCAAGCCGACATGGTCGCGAAATCGGGCAGCGACACGGTCTATTTCGCCGGCAGTTCGCATAGCATCGATGCCGCCGGACAGGCGACGCTAACCGCCCAGGCGCGCTGGCTGCTCGCCCATCCCGAGATTCGGGCGCGGATCGAGGGTTTTGCCGATGAGCGCACGCCGCGTGACTTTGCGCTGGCGATTGGCGAGCGGCGGGCCAGTGCGGCGCGCGATTATCTGGTGTTGCAGGGGGTACCGGAAGCGCAGCTGACCATCATCAGCTGGGGAAAAGAGCGTCCCGCGGTTGCCGGAACCAGCGAGACGGCGCTGGCCCTGAACCGCCGGGTGACGACGGTGCTGATGCGCTAATTCAAGCAGCGTAGCGTTGATGTCCGGCGCCAAGCCATGAGCGCGCCTGGCGCTGGGCTTCGGCGATTTCGCGAGCGGTCATTTCCATGGCGATCTCGGCCCGGCAGTGTTGGCCGCGGGTGCAGCCCGAAAGCGCCGCCAGGTTGAACCATTTGTGCGCTTCGATGAGGTCGACAGGAACCCCACCCTGTCCGGTCGAATAGGTTACGCCAAGTTCGTACAATGCATCGACATCACCGCGCTCGGCGTCGGCCAGGCGGCTCCGGATCAGGAACTCCGCCCCCTTCTGACTAATAGCACCCATGCTTTGTCCCCTCATATTCAATACGGGGGGTTTCGCCTGTTTAAGGCAAACAAATGGTTAACGCGGCGATCAGCGCTCGGGCGATGCGTCCATTTCGACCGCAATATTGTCGATCAGGCGCGTGTCACCGATGGTTGCCGCGGCGATCAGGCGCATCGTTCCGGAGGATGAATCGAGCGGTTGGAGCGAACCGGCATCGACCAGAGCGAAATAGTCGATGCTCGAAAAACCCGCGTCCGCGATGGATTGCCGGGCGACTGCGAGAGCCTCGGCGACCGGCTCGCCGGACAGAATCGCATGACGGGCGGCGTCGAGCGCATCGGGCAGCGCAATCGCCCGCTTTCGCTCATCCGCCGAAAGATAGGCATTGCGCGACGAGAGGGCGAGACCGTCGGCATCGCGCACGGTCGGCACGCCGACGATTGCAACGCCGAGGCCCAAGTCTGCCGTCATCCGCCGGATCACCGCGAGCTGCTGGAAGTCCTTGTCGCCGAACAGCGCGACATCCGGCCCCACGCTCAGCAGCAGCTTGGCGACAACCGTCGCGACCCCATCGAAATGGCCCGGCCGCGCTGCGCCCTCCCAGCGTTCGGACAGGCCGCTGACGTGAATCCTGGTCGCGAAACCGTCGGGATAAATGCCCGCAACCGCCGGCAGCCACAGCAGGTCACAACCGGCTTGCTCGAGCATGGCAGCATCGGCCGTCTCCTGACGCGGATAGCGTGTCAGGTCCTCGCCGGCCCCGAACTGCATCGGATTGACGAAAATCGTCGCGACCACCCGATCCGCCTGGCCCCGGGCCGTCTCGATTAGCGCGATGTGGCCGGCATGGAGCGCACCCATGGTCGGCACCAGGGCGATTTTTTCACCCGTCTGCCGCAGCCCTGCAAGCGCAGAAGCAAGCTCTTCAAGGCGACGGATAATTTGCACCGAGGCAACCCCTCCGATACACCATGGCTGACCGGCGCTTGCGCACGCGCCGGAGCAGAAATCAAGGGTGTCAGCGCCTTTTGGGGGGAGCCATGGGCCAGCCGCATTTTATTATCTTCGCCAACGAAAAGGGCGGCACCGGCAAGTCGACGACGGCGGTGCATACCACAATTGCGCTCGCCGCGTCGGGGCATCGGGTCGGCGCGCTCGACCTCGACAATCGCCAGCGGACCATGACCCGCTATCTCGAGAATCGCGACGCCACCATGCGCCGGCTCGATAAACAGCTGCCCCACGCGCGCTATGAGGTGTTGGACGATCATAGCGAGAACGGGCTGCACGCCGCGCTCGACCGGCTGTCGCAGGACGCCGACGTGATCGTCGTCGACACGCCGGGCCGCGACGATGAGGTCTCCCACGCCGCGATCCTCAAGGCCGACACGCTGGTCACGCCGATGAACGACAGCTTCGTCGACCTCGATTTGATCGGCCAGGTCCACCCCGAAAATTACAAGATCACCAAGCCCAGCTTCTACGCCGAACTGATCTGGAACAGCCGCACCGAGCGCGCCAAGACCACCGGCCGCGGCGTCGACTGGGTCGTGCTGCGCAACCGCCTGCAGCACGTCGACAGCCACAATTTACGCCGGGTTGGCGCCGCGCTCGACGAGCTTGCCCGCCGCGTCGGCTTCCGCGTCATTCCGGGCTTGGGCGAGCGTGTCATCTACCGCGAGCTGTTCCCCAAGGGCCTGACCCTGCTCGATCTTGCCGATCTGGGCGAAGTCGGCATGGGCCACATCACCGCCCGCCAGGAACTGCGCGAGATGATCGCCGGGCTCGGCATCCCGGAACCGGGCGCGAGCTTGCCCGAGCCCGTTGCCGTCGCCGGCTGACCCCTTTTCACAGCGCCCAGAGTTATGATCGCATGAGCCACCAATTTCACGCGTCGATCCTGCGCGAATATGACATCCGCGGGATCGTCGGCGACACGCTGACCGACGCCAATGCCTATGCCTTGGGGCGCAGCTACGCCGCACTGGCGACCGAAGAAGGCGCGCAGCGGATCGCGATCGGCCGCGACGGTCGCACCCATTCGCCGGAACTGGAGTCGGCGCTGATCGAGGGCCTGACCCGCGGCGGGCTCGATGTCGTGCGGATCGGCATGGGCCCCAGTCCGATGCTCTATTTCGCCACCGCGACTCTTGGCGTCGATGGCGGCATTCAGGTCACCGGCAGCCACAACCCCGCCAACTACAATGGCTTCAAGATGCTGCTCAAGGGCCGCTCGGTGTTCGGCGAGGAAATCCAGGCACTCGGCCGCCGCGCCGCCGCCGGCGAGTGGAGCGACGGACACGGCAAAATCGAGCAGGCCGACGTCGTTGCCGCTTACACCGATCGCTTGGTCGAGGATTTTCTGGGCGGCTCGTTCCGCATCGGCTGGGATGCCGGCAACGGGGCGGCAGGACCCGTGCTGGAAAAGCTTATCGAGCGGCTGCCGGGCAAGCACCATGCGATTTTCACCGAGGTCGATGGGGCATTCCCCAACCACCACCCCGACCCGACCGTCGAAGCTAATCTCGCCGACTTGAAGGCGCTGGTCACCTATGAGGAGCTCGACTTCGGCATCGCCTTCGACGGCGACGGCGACCGCATCGGCGCGGTCGACGGTTTGGGCCGGGTGATCTGGGGCGACCAGTTGCTGGCGATCCTCGCCGGGCCGGTCCTCGAGGCCGAGTCCGGCGCAACCATCATCGCCGACGTGAAAGCGAGCCAGCTGCTGTTCGACCGCATCGCCGAATTGGGCGGCAAGCCGCTGATGTGGAAAACCGGCCACAGCCTGATCAAGGCGAAGATGAAGGAAACCGGCGCGCCGCTGGCTGGCGAGATGAGCGGCCACATCTTCTTCCAGCACCGCTGGTACGGGTTCGACGACGCGCTCTACGCCGCCGTGCGGCTGATCGAAGCGGTCAGCGCGAGCGGCAAGAGCCTGACCCAGCTGATGGACGCCATGCCCAAGTCGGTCGCCACCCCCGAACTGCGCTTCCCAGTCGACGCCAGCCGCAAGTTTGCGGTGGTCGACGAAGTGCTGGCACGGTTGTTGGCCGAGGGCGCGAAAGTCGATGCCACCGACGGCGCGAGGGTCAATACCGAGGACGGCTGGTGGCTCCTTCGCGCCTCCAACACCCAAGACGTTCTAGTCGCCCGCGCCGAAGCGAAGGACAAAGCCGGCCTCGACCGCCTCGTCGCGCAAATCGACGAGCAGCTCGGATTGTCGGGCGTGGAACGGACGGAGTCAGCAGCCCATTAAGTTCGCAATGTCCGCTTTCGACCCATTGCGGACATTAGCTGTTTCTAAGATAGTCAGCAGATGCACTGGCGAGCCGCGTTTTCCCTTTTCGCTCTCGTAACCCTCACAAGCGGATGCTCACGGTCGAACAACGCAGACAGAGTCCTTGCAACGGACATCGAACGGCAAGTCGCCACTGCGCATCCAGACATCGCGATTGAGAGATTCGCGCGCTTCTATGCACACGAACAAAACGGCTCGGTGCAGGCGGTATATCTGTTCGCGAACGAAGGCTACGTTCCAATCGCCGGAAAGGCGGGCACATCTCGATGGACGACCGTCGATGACCTACCGGTGGTTTACGACGGGGGCTGTACAGTGCTGAACATCCGATACGATGCACGCAACAGGAAGCTACTTTGGGTTGAGTGCAACGGCGACGCGTAGATCAATGTCCGGTTTCCACCCAAAGCGGACATTCCAAGGCTAATCATCTTCATCCTCATACCCGACCAAATTCAATTCCCGCGCGTTGATTTGGTGGGTCAAGCATCAGCGCTTTGAGCTTGGCCACTGAGGGGTCGACCCAGGCGTCGGCCGGGGCCACATACTCGATCCAGGTACCCAGCTGCGCCGTCTAAAGCCATATAGTGAGACGAATGCCGACTGCCACCGCATTGCCCGAAATCGTCCAGGACTGGTTCGACGCGCGCGGGTGGGAGCCGCGCCGCCACCAGCTCGAGATGCTCGATCTGGCGCGGGCGGGACGGAGCGGGCTACTGGTCGCGGCAACCGGGGCCGGCAAGACGCTGGCGGGGTTCCTGCCGACAATCTGCGAGCTGATCGAGGCGCCTGCGGAAGGGCTGCACACGCTCTATGTGTCGCCTTTGAAAGCGCTGAGCGTCGATGTGCAGCGCAATTTGCTGGGGCCGATTGGCGAGATGGGGCTACCGATCCGGGTCGAGACGCGCAGCGGCGACACGCCGTCGGACCGCAAGGCGCGGCAGCGAGCGCGGCCGCCGCAGATCCTGCTGACGACGCCCGAATCGCTGAGCCTGCTGCTGAGCTATCCCGACAGCGCCACCCTGTTCGCGGGGCTGAAGACCATCGTCGTCGATGAACTCCACGCCTTCGCCAAGGAGAAGCGCGGCGACCTGCTGGCGCTGTCTCTGGCGCGGTTGCAGACGCTTGCGCCCGGGCTGCGGCGGGTCGGTCTGTCGGCGACGATCAGCGATCCCGTGGCCTATCGCGGCTGGCTGGCGCCCGATGCCGATGCCGAACTGGTCGACCTCATCACCGGCGATCCCGGCGCCGAGCCCGATTTGTCGATCCTGATTCCCGACGGCCGCATCCCCTGGTCGGGCCACTCCGGCCGCCACGCCGCGCGCGACGTTATGGATCTGATCAAGGCCCACAAAACGACGCTGGTCTTTTGCAACACCCGCAGCCTCGCCGAGCTCATTTTCCAGGACCTGTGGGCGCTCAACGACGACGCTTTGCCGATCGGCATCCATCACGGCAGCCTGGCCCTGGAAGCGCGGCGCAAGATCGAATGGGCGATGAGTTCGGGGCGCCTACGCGGGCTGGTCACCACCGCCAGCCTCGACCTCGGCATCGACTGGGGCGACATCGACCTCGTCGTCCAGATGGGGGCGCCCAAGGGCAGTTCGCGCCTGCTGCAGCGGATCGGTCGCGCCAACCACCGCCTCGACGAGCCTTCGCTGGGCATCATCGTCCCCGGCAATCGCTTCGAATATCTCGAAGCGCGCGCGGCGCTGGACGCGATCGACGACGGTGAGCTGGACCCGGAAAATTTCCGCCCCGGCGCGCTCGACGTGCTTGCCCAGCACATTCTCGCCGTGGCGTGCGGCGGGCCGTTCGAGGAGGCCGAGCTGCTCGCCGAACTCCGCTCCGCGGCGCCGTATGCGGGTCTGCGCGATGAAGTCTTCGCCGAAGTTTTGAACTTCATCGCCACTGGTGGCTATGCGCTCAAGGCCTATGACAAATTCCGCCGGATGGTGCGCGATCCCGACGGGCGCTGGCGCATCACGCGTCCGGCAGTCGCGGCCCAGCATCGGATGAACGCCGGCATCATCGTCGAGCAGCCCTTGATGATGGTGCGGTTCAAGAACGGCCGCCGGCTCGGCACCATCGAGGAAGGTTTCGCTTCGACCCTCTCGCCCGGCGACCATTTCTTCTTCGCCGGCCTCAGTCTCGAGGTCGAACAGCTCAAGGACAGCGACATCATCGTCCACGCTTCGTCGAAATCGGCGCGGATCGTCACCTACGGCGGCCAGCGCATGTCGATGTCGACCCATCTCGCCACCCGGGTCCGCCACATGCTCGCCGACCGCAACGACTGGCACCGCTTTCCCGACGACGTCCGCGAATGGCTCGAGGTGCAGGACCAGCGCTCGACGCTGCCCGAGCCCGAGCAGTTGCTGGTCGAGACCTTCGAACACCACGGCCTCCACTATATGGTCGCCTACAGTTTCGAAGGCTGGAACGCACACCAGTCGCTGGGCATGCTGATCACCAAGCGGATGGAGATTCTGGGCCTCAAACCCCTGGGATTCATTGCCAACGACTATGGCCTCGCCTGCTATGGGCTGGAGCCGATCCGCAACCCCCAAGCCCTGTTCTCGCCCGACATCCTCGAACAGGAATTTATCGATTGGGTCGAAAACAGCCATTTGCTCAAGACCGCGTTCCGCGAAGTGGCGGTGATCGGCGGACTGGTCGAGCGCCACCACCCCGGCAAGCGCAAGTCGGGGCGGCAGGTGAGCTTCTCGACCGACCTCATCTACGACGTGCTGCGCCGTTACGAGCCTGAACATTTGCTGCTGCGTGCCGCCTGGGCCGACGCCCGCGCCCGGATGACCGAGCTGGGCCGGCTGGTTCGGCTGGTCGATCGCGCGGCGGCGACCATGGTTCACGTCGAGGCGACCAGGATTACGCCGATGGCGGTACCACTGATGGTGATCGTCGGCCGCGAGGCGATGCCGCCCGGCGGCGAGGCCGACGAGACGTTGCTAATTCAGGCGGAAGCGCTCGCCCGGGAAGCCATGCAGCTGTGACCCGCGTTGCCGGGGAACAACGCATGTGCGACTCTAAGCCGATGAAACACATGGCCATCCTGCTCGTGCCGCTGGCGCTCGGCGGCTGCGTCACGTCGATCGCCAAAACCGCTTTCGATGTCGTCACGCTGCCGGTCAAAGTCGTCTCGGCCGGCGTCGATGCGGCAACCACCAGCCAATCCGAAGCCGACGAGAAACGCGGGCGCGAGCTGCGCAAGGCGGAGGAAGAGCGCGGCCGCCGGGCGCGCCTCCAGCTCGAGCGATGCCAAAAGGGCAAGCCACTGCCGACTGACGTCTGTGCGCCCGTCCCCCGTTGAGAAACACGAGCAGGACGTCATTGCGAGCGCAGCGCAGCAATCAAGCCCGCATGAAATGGATTGCATCGTCGCGCTGCTCCTCGCAATGACGGACCATGGTTCCCTTTTCGTTCGCTGGTGAAACATTTGTCGCGGGCGCCAAAGGCGCACTCTATTGGCCGGCCCAGCAAGCGCTGTTGGTGGCCGACCTGCACCTCGAGAAAGCGAGCTGGTTCGCGCGGCTGGGGCAGTTTCTGCCGCCCTATGATACGCACGCGACGCTGACCTCACTCGCCAACGAGGTGGCGCGGACCGGCGCCACGCGTCTCTATTGCCTCGGCGACAGCTTCCAAGACCGCTTCGGTTGCGACCGCCTACCCGCCGCCGCCCGAGAGTTGCTGCTGGAGATGACTTCGACGCTCGATTGGGTGTGGATCGTCGGCAACCACGATCCGGGCTTTTCGGATCATTGCGGCGGCCGGCTTGCCGAGGAACTGGAGGTATCCGGGATCGTCCTGCGCCACGAAGCGATCCGCGACGACCCGCGCCCCGAAATGTCGGGCCATTACCATCCCAAGCTACGGCTGCGCCTGCAAGGTCGCCACGTGTCGCGGCGCTGCTTCGTGGTGTCGGCGACCAAGCTCATCCTGCCCGCGTTCGGCTCGCTCACCGGCGGCCTCGACGCCACGCATCCCGAAATCATGAAGCAGGTCGGCGACGGCGCCTCAGCGCTCGTTCCAGTCTCGGACCGCCTGCTGCGCTTCCCGCTCGCCGCCTGATTACTCTTCCGCTCTAACCTCGATCGCCATCGCCCCAGTCGGCGACAGCAATAGCCGCGCGATCGCCGGCCGCTTGCGTCCGAACGTCGCCGCCTGCAGCTCGTTGCGCGCCGCGTGCCGGTCGAAGTCGAAGCCCAGCGCTTCGGCCGACCGCATCAGCCGGTCGAGATGCTGGTCGATATCGAGGATTCCCTCATCGGGATCGAACCGCATGATTTCGGTCAGATCGGCGGTTTGTCGGGCGGCGGACATTGCCTCCCTTAATCCACATGCGATGAGCGACGGCAACCCCCGCCGATTGCGCTGCCGCCCGTCACTCCTTAATTGGCACGCATGAAAACAATTTATCATGCCGCCTTAGTCCTCGCTCTGACCATGAGCGCCGGCGCCAATGCCCAGCCGATCGACCCCAAGGTCCAGGCGCGGATCGACCGCATTCTCAAGGCGACGCCGCTGATCGACGGCCACAATGACATCGCCGAACAGCTCGCGGAAAATTACCAGCGGAGCGTCGCGGGGCTGGCGAACGGCACCAACCAGCGTCAGCCCAAGCCACTAATGACGGATATGGCGCGGCTCCACCAAGGCCGGGTCGGCGGCCAGTTCTGGTCGGTTTATATCGACGGCACGATCACCGGCGACGCGGCGATCCGTGAGACCATCGAGCAGATCGACATCGTCCGGCGGATGATCGACGCCTATCCCAACGATTTGGAGTTTGCCCGGACCGCCGACGACGTCGTGCGCATCCACAAGGCAGGCCGGGTCGCCTCGATGCTCGGGATCGAAGGCGGACGCCAGATCGGCGGATCGCTGGCCGCGCTGCGCCAATTCTATAATCTCGGCGCGCGCTACATGACCCTGACCCACAATCAGACCACCGAATGGGCCGACAGCGCCACCGACGATCCCAAATATGACGGCCTCAATCCATTCGGCGTCACGGTCGTGCACGAGATGAACCGCATCGGCATGCTCGTCGACTTAAGCCATGTGTCGCCGGCGACGATGAAGGACGCGATCGCGGCGTCGCGCGCACCCGTCATTTTCTCCCATTCGTCGGCGCGCGCGCTGGTCGACCATCCGCGCAATGTTCCCGACGATGTCCTTCGCTTGCTGCCGGCGAACGGCGGGGTCGTGATGGTCAATTTCGTCCCGAACTTTATCTCCGGCGCGGTGTGGAAATGGGGCGCCGAACAAAGCGCCGAGGAAGCCCGGTTGAAAGCGATTCACCGGGCCAGCAGCGCCAACGTCAAGGCGGGACTGAAGGCGTGGGAAGCCGCGCATCCCAGCCCGGTGGTAACCTCCGCCGACGTTGCCGACCACATTGACCATGTCGCGAAAATCGCCGGCTTCGACCATGTCGGCATCGGCGCCGACCTCGACGGCATCCCCTTTACGCCGCGCGGCCTCGAAGGCGTCGAGACGTTTCCCAACCTGTTCGCCGAGCTGATCCGCCGTGGCTGGAGCGATGCCAACCTCGCCAAGCTCGCCGGCGGCAATGTCCTGCGCGTGCTGCGCCAGGCCGAAGCCGTGTCCGCCGCGATGCGCAATGAGCCCCCGGCAATGTCCGAGGTCGACACCGGAAAATGAGCCATCCCCCGCTCCGGGCGGCGATCATCCCGGTGACTCCATTACAGCAAAACTGCAGCCTCCTATGGTGCACGGCAACGATGCAGGGCGCGTTCGTCGATCCCGGCGGCGACCTGCCCAAGTTAAAGGCCGCGGCCGCGCAAGCCCAGGTCACCATCGAGAAAATCCTGCTGACCCACGGCCACATCGATCATTGCGGATCGGCGGGCATCCTGGCCGAGGAACTCGGGGTGCCGATCGAAGGCCCACACGAAGCCGACATTTACTGGATTTCCCGCCTCGAGGAGGACGGCGCCCGCTACGGCGTCGCCGGCCGGCCGTTCACGCCCGACCGCTGGCTGGTCGATGGCGACCAGGCGAGCGTCGGCGAGTTGACCTTCGACGTCCGCCATTGCCCCGGCCACACCCCGGGCCATGTCGTCTTCCACCACCCGCCATCGCAGCTGGCGATCGTCGGCGATGTTCTGTTCAAGGGCTCGGTCGGCCGCTGGGATTTCCCGCACGGCGACCAGCAACAGCTAATCCACTCGATCACTGCGCGGCTGTGGCCGATGGGCAATGCTACCGCCTTCGTTCCGGGTCATGGCCCGATGTCGACCTTCGGCCATGAACGCGCGACCAATCCCTATGTCAGCGATCAGGCGTTGACCGCCGCCTAGCCTTGCACTCGCGCGCCTAGGCGCTATAGGGACCTCGGTCGCGATGATCAGCCGCCGCCGCGGGGCTTTCCCGTCGAGAAGGCGCAGATCGTCGCAATTTTTATTTTTGCAAAGTAGGTGCCGCAATGGCTGTCCCCAAAAGAAAAACATCGCCGTCCAAGCGCAACATGCGGCGTAGCCACCATGCGCTCAAGCCCGTCGGTTTCCAGGAATGCCCGAACTGCGGCGAATTGAAGCTGCCGCACAATCTGTGCGCTGCTTGCGGCCACTATAATGGCCGCGAGATTGTTTCGAGCGAGGCCTGAGCGGCGCTAGGGACCGGGGCGCTCGCTGATGGACGCAGGCCCACGTATCGCGATCGACGCCATGGGGGGCGATAGTGGCCCTTCGGCGATGATCGCCGGCGCGTCGCGGGCGCGCCGTCAGGATGGCTCGCTCCAGTTCCTGTTCTACGGCGATGAACAGCTGATCCAGCCGGAGCTCGATCGACACCCCAATCTTAGGTCCGGGGTAATCATCACCCACACCGCCGAATCGATCGCCCCCAGCGAAAAGCCGAGCCAGGCGATTCGTCGCGCCCGCACGACCTCGATGGGCATGACGATCAACGCGGTAAAGGACGGCTTGGCCGACGCCGCGCTGTCCGGCGGCAATACCGGGGCCATGATGGCGATGGCCAAGCTGGCGCTGCGGACCATGCCGGGGATCGACCGGCCAGCGCTCGCCGCGCTGCTGCCGACGCTGGGCGAGCGAGACTGCGTGATGCTCGATCTTGGGGCCAATACCGAATGCGACGCCCAAAACCTCGTCCAGTTCGCCGTCATGGGCTCGGCCTATGCCCGCACCGTGCTCGAAATCGACCGGCCGCGGGTCAAATTGCTCAACATCGGCACCGAGGAATTGAAGGGCACCGACGAATTGAAGGAAGCGGCCGCGCTGCTGCGTGACGCCGAATATCTGCCGATGCGGTTCAGCGGCTTTACCGAAGGCGACCAGCTGTCGCGCGGCAATTTCGATGTCGTTGTGACCGACGGATTTTCGGGCAATATCGCCTTGAAAACCGCCGAGGGTACCGCCCGGTTCGTCACCGATTTGTTGCGCCGCGCATTCAAAAGCTCGCTGCGCTCCAAGGCGGGCTTCGCTTTGTCGAAGCCGGCGCTCAATATCCTCAAGGTCCAGCTCGATCCCAACAACCACAATGGCGCGGTTTTTCTCGGACTGAACGGGCTGGTGGTGAAAAGCCACGGCAGCGCCAATCCCAAGGGCGTCGCCAACGCCATCGGCGTCGCCGCACGCATGGTCCTCAACGACATCACCCGCAAGATTGGCGAAGATCTCGACAATTTCCGCGCCCACGCTTTCAATCATGAGGCGGCGTAATGGCGATGCGGTCGGTCATTCTTGGCACCGGCTCGGCCCTGCCCAAGCGGCGGCTCGACAATGCCGAACTGGCGAAGACCGTCGACACGTCCGACCAGTGGATCGTCGAGCGGACCGGAATCCACACTCGCTATATCGCCGGTGACGGCGAAACCACCGCGACCCTGGCTGCCGACGCGTCGCGCAAAGCGCTCGAGCATGCGGGCGTCGACGCCTCCGACATCGACCTCATCGTGCTCGCCACGGCGACTCCCGACCAGACCTTCCCGTCGTCGGCGACCAGGGTCCAGGCGATGCTCGGCATTCCCGACTGCATCGCTTTCGATGTGCACGCCGTCTGCACCGGCTTTCTCTACGCGCTGAGCGTCGCCGACTCGATGCTGAAATCGGGCAATGGCACCAAGGCGCTGGTGATCGGGTCCGAGACCTTCAGCCGGATTCTCGATTGGGAAGACCGCGCGACCTGTGTGCTGTTCGGCGACGGCGCCGGCGCGCTGGTGCTGGGCACCGAAGACGGGACTCGCGGCATCCTCGCGACCAAGCTCCACGCCGATGGGCGCTATAACGATATGCTGTTCGTCGATGGCGGGCCGTCGACCACGGGGACGGTCGGCAAATTGCGGATGAAGGGTCGCGAAGTGTTTCGCCACGCGGTCATCAACCTCGCCGATGTCCTCAACGAAGTGCTGGCCGAGATCGGGCTGACCGCGGCCGACGTCGACTGGATCGTCCCGCACCAGGCCAACGCCCGAATTCTCGACGCAACCGCACGAAAACTGGGCGTTTCGTCCGATAAAATCGTCGTCACTGTCGACCGCCACGCCAACACTTCAGCGGCCTCGGTACCGCTGGCGCTCGATACCGCGGTGCGCGACGGCCGAATCAAGCGTGGCGATTTGATCGTGCTGGAAGCGATGGGTGGCGGCTTTACTTGGGGGGCCGCCGCGCTCAGATATTGAAAAGTCTCGGCAATTAGGCGAAATGTCGATTTGCCGACACGGATCGTTTCGGTTAAGTTACAGTTAAATTCCGCGACGGGGGGCACGTCGTTTAGGGCGGGAGAATGAAATGGCAGATCTTGGAATCGCCCGAATGGGCAATGAAGCAGGCGTCGGGGGGACGTTGACCCGCGCTGACTTGTCCGATGTTACCCATCGCAAGCTGGGGCTGTCGCGGGCCGAATCGGCCAGCGTGGTCGAACGCGTGCTGCACCACATGTGCTCCGCTCTGGCCCATGGCAAAAACGTCAAGATTTCTGGTTTCGGCAGCTTCATCCTGCGCGATAAGGGTCAACGCGTTGGCCGCAATCCCAAGACCGGGGTCGAGGTGCCGATCGCTCCCCGACGGGTAATGACCTTCCGCGCCAGCCAGATCATGCGCGACCGGATCGCGAAATAGGCGTTGCGATGACGGCGGCCGACAAAGGACCCGGCGCTTTCAGGACGATTGGTGAACTGTCGCAGGAATTGGGCGTCGCCCAGCACATCCTGCGCTATTGGGAAACCAAGTTTCCCCAGTTGAAACCGCTGCAACGTGCCGGCAATCGCCGTTACTACCGGCCCGCCGACGTTGACCTTGCCCGCAAGATTCACCGCTTGCTGAGCCAGGACGGCTACACCGTTCGCGGCGTCCAGCAACTCCTGCGTAGCAAGTCCGGCGACGATGCACCCGAAGCCCCGGCGATCATGGCGCCGCCAGCGCCGCCGGTACAATTGAATCCCGAAACTCAGACCCGTCCCGGTGTCGACATCGACCGGTTGGTCGCTTTACGCGATCGCCTCGCGGACGCGCTCGACCACTGACGATCAGTCCTGGGGGCGAATCAGGCTGACGATCCGGCCGCATTGCCGCCAGACATCACGCCAGCGGTCGACCGATAATGTGAGGTCAGCGAGCATCGCCGTCGGATAGCCGGCAGCGACCTCCCCGCGCCGGCCATCGCCGTCATCCTCCGCAAGATTGAGCAAGAGCAATTGCAGCCCGGGGTTGTGACCGACGATGAGCAAATGCTGGGCGTGATCGTCCGCGTCCCGAATCACCGCGATGAGCGCATTGAGCGAGGCATTATAGATTCGCCGGTCGTAGACTGGCTCGGCCCCAGACCCGCTGCCGGCGATGATGCCTGTCACGGTCTCGACCACCCGCGCTGCCGGGCTCGCGACCATGGCATCGACGGCCAGGTTTCGCTCGGCCATCATGCGGCCCAGGGCCAGGGCCTGCCGCTGCCCTCGCGGCTTGAGCGGCCGATCGAAATCCATGCCGGACGGCGAATCCTGGCTGGCCTTGGCATGGCGCAGGACGAGCAGCGTCTTCATGCGACCAACACCGGCCTCGCGGTCTCGGCCGTAGCAAGGCGTTCGCTCACTCGCGCAATCGCCTGATCGAGCGGCAGGCGACGGACCGTGACTTCGGGCGGAAAGGCCGACAGCAGCCGCGACGGCATCGCCGCCGACAGAATCACCAACACGCCGCGGTCGTTGTCGCGGCGGATCAGGCGCCCGAAGGCCTGCGCCAGCCGCGCCCGGACGACGCGATCGTCATAGGCGCTGCCGCCGCTGGCCATCCGCCGCGCCGCATGAAGGACGGTCGGCCGTGGCCACGGCACGCGTTCCAACACCACCAGCCGGAGCGAATTGCCCGGCACGTCAACGCCGTCGCGCAAGGCATCGGTGCCGAGCAGCGAGGTGCTCGGGTCGTCGCGGAAGATATCGACCAGCGTTCCGGCATCGATGGGATCGACGTGTTGGGCAAGCAACGGCAGGCCCGCGCGCGCCAGCCGGTCAGCGATCCGCGCGTGCACGCCTTTCAATCGCTGAATGGCGGTGAACAGCCCGAGCGCGCCGCCACCCGCCGCTTCGATCAACCGCGCATAGGCCCCCGCCAGTGCTGCGGCATCGCCCTGCTTGATGTCGGTAACAATCAGCACTTCCGAGCAAGCACCATAATCGAACGGGCTCTGCGCTTCGAATTGCAGGGCGGCGCGGGGCAGATGGAGCGCACCGGTCCGTGCCTCGGCCGCGTCCCAGCCGTCGCCGCCGCGCAACGTCGCCGAGGTCACCAGCACGCCATCGGCCTGGGCCATCACGACGTTGGCGAGCGGGCGGGTCGGGTCGAGCCAGCGGCGATGGATGGCGACATCATATTCGCGACCTTCAACCCGCTCGATCGCCAGCCAATCGACAAAATTCGGGTCGGCTGCACCGCCAATCCGTCCCAACAGCGCAATCCATGCGGCGAGCGTTTCGCGCCGCCACGCGAGCCCGCGAATCGCCCCATCGACCCGCGCCCGCGCCTGGCCGTCGAGCCAGTCGGGCGCGTCTTCCAGTACCGCCTCCAACCGCCGGGCCAGCGCCGCCAGCGGCTTCTGCAGCGCGTCGAGCGTTTCAAGCGCGGCGCTCGCCGCCGCGACCAGCGCCCCGTCCGGTTCGGCGAGCTCGGTTTCGAGGCCGTAGCCAGCCTCCTGCGCCTTGGCCCGGGCGTAGACCGTGCCGCGCACTTCGGCGAGCAGCGCTTCGACGGTCCCGAACGGATCGCCCTCGGCGACCCGCGCCAGCCAGCCTTCGGACGGCAACGCCCGCGCCGCCTCAATCGCCGCGTCCAGTGCCTGGCCGCCCTCGTCGTCATAGGAGGCGACGTCCATCAAACGCGCCGCCAGCCCCCGCCGCCGCCCCCGCGAGCGGCCTTCGGGTCCGACGATCCAGCGCCGCAGTTCGATCGCTTCCTGCCCGCCGAACGACACCGCGAAAGTCGAATCGGCGGCGTCGAACAGATGATGGCCCTCGTCGAACAGGATCCGCGATGGCGCCGACTCGCGCGCCCGGGCGGCGTTGATCATCACCAGCGCATGATTGGCGATGACGATGTCGGCCTCGCGCCCGGCGCGCTCGGCGCGCTCGATGAAGCAGCGGCGATAATGCGGGCAGCCGGCGTACACGCACTCGCCGCGACGATCGGTCAGTGCCGTCGCTCCGGCCCGCCGGAACAGGCTCGGCAGCCAGCCCGGCAAATCGCCGCCGACCATATCGCCGTCGCGGCTGTAGGCGGCCCAGCGCCCGACCAGATGGGCGAGAATCGCCGCGCGCCCGGCAAACGCGCCCTGCATCGCGTCTTCCAAGTTGAGCAGACAGAGATAATTCTCGCGGCCCTTGCGGATGACGATTTTCTTGGCGCGCTCGGCCGGGTCGGCGAACAGGCGCGCGCCTTCGGCATCGAGCTGGCGTTGCAACGCCTTGGTGAAGGTCGACACCCACACCGTGCCGCCCGACGCCGCCGACCACAAAGATGCCGGCGCGAGATAAGCCAGCGTCTTGCCGATGCCAGTGCCAGCTTCGGCGAGCAACAGATTGGGGGCGCCCTCGCCCGGCTTGGGCGCGAACACCGAGGTCACGGCCGCGGCCATGGCTCGCTGCCCGTCGCGCGGCTCGGCGCCGTCGCTGGTCAGTTCATCGAGCCTGGTTTGGGCGGCGGCGGGTTCGACCACGACCGTGCGCGGCGGCGGCCGGTCGGCGGCTTCCTCCCACTGCGCCAGCCGCGAGAACAGCATCCGTTCGCCCGCTTCCGGTCGCTCGAGCCGGGCGGCAATCAACGGTGCCCAGATCCAGCCGAGCCTGGCCAGTGTGGCATTAGCGGTCCACGCCCCTTCGCGCTCGGGCCAGTTGCCGTCCTTGAGAGTCGCGAGCAATTGCGCCGCCATCGCCGGCAGCAATGCCGCCGCTTCCGCCTCGCTCGGCGGCGGCGCCAGCCCGAGCGCCCGGCTCAGCCCGGCCACCGTCGGCACCGCGAACCGCGCCGGGTGAATGAAGGCGAACAGCTCGAGCAAATCGAGGCCCGACAAATCGGGATAGCCGAGCCGCTGCCCGATCAGCGGCGCGTTCAAAATAATGTGCGGCGTTTCGGCGGCGCGGGCGATCGCTTCGCCGCGCTGCGCTTCGCGCATCTCGCCGTCCGTGTCGGCGAGCCAGATGCCGGCGTGGGTTGCGTGCAAGGCTGGAAGAGGCAAAGGAGCGGCCATTCCATTGTATTTGGCGGGCCAAGAACAAAAGAGCAACGAGATTGGACGCAGAAACCCTCCGTTCCGCCGCGATGCAAGCCAAGGCGTGGCCCTATGAGGAAGCGCGCAAATTGCTCAAGCGCTGGCCCGAGGGAAAGCCAGGCGGCGAGCCGATCGTGTTCGAAACCGGCTATGGACCGTCGGGGCTGCCGCACATCGGTACCTTCAACGAAGTCCTGCGCACCACCTTCGTCCGCCATGCTTATGCCGAACTGAGCGGCGGCGCGCCGACCCGGTTGATCGCCTTCAGCGACGACATGGACGGCTTGCGCAAGGTGCCGGACAATGTGCCGAACGCCGAGATGCTCGCCGAGCATCTGGGCAAGCCGCTGACCCAAATCCCCGACCCGTTCGGCGAGGATGAGAGCTTCGCCCATTACAACAACGCGATGCTCCGCCACTTCCTTGATCGCTTTGGCTTCGACTATGAATTCGCCTCCGCGACCGACCGCTACACTAGCGGCGCGTTCGACGACGTCATTCGCCAGGTTTTGACCAACTGGGACGCGATCATGGCGGTGATGCTCCCGACGCTGGGTGAGGAACGGCGCCAGACCTATTCGCCGGTACTGCCGATTTCGCCGACCAGCGGCCGGGTGCTGCAAGTCCCGGTCGAGGTCGTCGATGCCGCCGCCGGGACCATTGCTTTCGCCGACGAAGATGGCGCGACCGTCACCCAGTCAGCATTGGGCGGCCTCGCCAAGCTGCAGTGGAAGGTCGACTGGGCGGCGCGGTGGGTCGCGCTCGGCGTCGATTATGAAATGGCGGGCAAGGATCTGATCGAATCGGTCGTCCAGTCGGGCAAGATCGCGCGGGTCCTCGGTGGCCGCCCGCCCGAGGGTTTCAACTACGAGATGTTCCTCGACGAAAACAATGAGAAGATTTCCAAGTCGAAGGGCAATGGCCTCAGCCTCGAGCAATGGCTGCGCTACGGTAGCGAGGAGAGCCTGGCGTTCTACATCTACCGCGAACCCAGGAAGGCCAAGAGCCTGCACCTCGGCGTAATTCCGCGCGCGGTCGACGACTATTGGCAATTCCGCGGCAATTATGCGCAGCAGCCGATCGAGCAGCAGCTCGGCAATCCGGTCCACCACATCCACGCCGGCCAGGTGCCCGAGGGCGGGCTGCCGTTGACCTATGGGTTGCTCCTGAACCTTGCCTCGCTCCCCGGGGTTGGCGACAAGGACACCGCGTGGCGTTTCGTCCAGCAATATGCCCCCGGCACGACGCCCGACACCGATCCCGAACTCGACAAGCTGATCGGCCTGGCGGTCAATTATGCGCGAGACTTCGTCGCTCCGACGCTCAAGCGCCGCGCCCCAACCGACGCCGAGCGCGTCGCGTTGCAGGACCTCGACGCCGAACTCGCCACGCTCGCCCCCGACGCCCGCGCCGACGCAATCCAGAACATCGTTTTCGAAATCGGCAAGCGCCACAATTTCGACCCGCTCCGCGCCTGGTTCCAAGCCCTCTACGAAACCCTCCTCGGGTCGCCGCAAGGCCCCCGAATGGGCAGCTTCATCGCGCTGTACGGCATCGCCAACACCCGCCGCCTGATCGCGGAAGCGCTCGAACGGCTTTAACCGCAAGCCGTCGTTCGTTTCGCGTTCAGCTAGATAGAATCGAGCAGAATTCGTTGGTGGGACACGCTGGCGATATCCGAGGCGGTCGTCACGGCACCGCTATTCTTCTTACAGTACGGAGACCCGGAAGACCTTCTAACGAACGCCAATGCTGTCAGGCACTCCATCGGGGTCACGCTTGACGGTTCCGCCGCTATTCGCAGCGGCTTGGAGCAGCAAGATACCCGCGAGATGGGGAGCAGCCATCGAGGTCCCGGACAGAGTAGCGTAGCCCCCGTTCTTGTATGTTGAGGTCACGTTGACGCCGGGCTCGCTCCAATCGATCGCGGAGCCATAGTTGGAGAAACTGGCCCAGGTATCGCGAGAATTGAACGCCGAAACGGTAAAAACATTGGGGCCATTGGTGCGGCCCGGACTGTAGTTACTGGCGTTGGCCGAGTTATTGCCGGCGGCAATGACGACGGGCACGCCCAGAGCGCCAAGATTAAGAACCGCCTGATCCATGGTAACACTGACCGCATCGGCGATCAGGCTGAGGTTGGCAACGTCGCCCGGAACGGCGTGTTGCGCGACATAGTCAAGCGCTGCGATAACCCCGGAATCCGGACCTGTGCCGGTCCCATCGAGCACACGGACGGGAACCACTTTCGCACCGGCCGCAACCCCTACGACGCCGATTGAATTGTTTTTGGCGCCGATGATTCCAGCGACATGCGTTCCATGGCCGTACGTATCGTTCAGACTGGAGTCGCTCGTCAAAAAGCTGGCCCCATCGGCAGCGTCGACGTTGAGATCAGGATGGGAGAGGTCAATTCCGCTATCGATAATCCATGCTCGCGCATTCGACCCGCTTGCATCGCCCGGTCCTCCCACGCGTGTCACGCCCCACGGAGTAGATTGCGTTGCCCCGCCGACGGGTCGACCCACGGTCGGGATCGCAGCCGCGCGAACGATACCGTCGCGCTCACAGGAACGAATGTTCGGATTGTGTGATCTAAGGCGCGCTGTGACGCTAGCGGCACCGCCCGGAATGGCGGGAAGTCTGACCGCGAATCCCTTTAGTACGTGCGAATAGATAAAAAGAGTTTCACCAAGCTCTGGCCCGATGCTCCGTGCGGTCTCAGCCGCTACGGCGCCGCGCAAGATGCCGGCATTGAACGTACAGATATACTGGTTGGCATTCGGTATCCGAGAGGCGTCGGATTGAGCAGTCGGCTCAGCCCCGACCTGGGCTTCGGCCGGTGATGCAAACATCACGCTTGCAACAGCTAACGCCAGATTGACCAGAATTCTCATGGCTCGTTCCCCTGACTGGACGTTTGGACTGTTAACTTATCAGACATTATCTGGCCTTTAAAGCTTGGCTAATACCGCTTTACTGAAGTTGTAGAAGGCCGGAATTCGATGCCACTTGCTGAGGAGACCCTCGACTTCCGGTCCACGAGCCGACCAGTCGCGAACGGCAGAATGCTAGCTTTGCTCGCCGGAGAACCGCCGGACCGGAATCCACTCAAGGTAGACACAGGTCACGGCGTGCCGCTTCGATGGCGCTGATCAGCTCACCTTTTTCGCCGCGATCCAGGCGTCGATCTTCTGCTCGAGGATGGCCAGCGGCAGGGCATCGGTCATCAGCACCTGGGCATGGAAGTCGCGGATATCGAACTTGTCGCCGAGCTCGGTCTCGGCCTTCTTGCGCAACCGCTGGATGGTAAGCGCGCCGACCTTATAGGCCAGCGCCTGGCTGGGGATGGCAATTGTGGAAGACGTAATCGAGGCCATTCCGGTCAGGGACACCAACGGGGACGAGCTGATCTCCATGAGTATCAGCGGTTCGTACCCCCGCTCACGGCGCTTGGTCTGCTACGTGGTGCAAGCAACAAGCCGCTCGCGCTCGATTTTGGCGAACCGGTCAGACGCGTCGATGGCGACACGTTTGTGATCGTTGCGACCGGCGAGCCCCTTTTCAGAATTGCTTCAATCTCACCGGTCTAGCCCGGCTCCTTCAGCCGGCTCAAAACCCAAACTCACGAAATGTTCGACGCGCCGCGGCGCGATGAGCAGGCCGTCGATCCCGGGCGTGTCGAGCACGAAGCGCAGGGCGGCCTCCGTCATCGTCTCCTGCCGCGCCTCGGCCGATCGCCTCAGCCGCTCGATCGCGGCGAAGGATTGCTCGGTCAGATAACTGGCACAGGCCTCCGGCGCATGGGCCAGGCGGCTGCCGGGCGGGGCCTCCTCGCCGGACCGATATTTGCCGCTGAGGAGCCCGCCGGCGAGCGGGCTGAACGCAATGTAACGAAGACCGTGCTCGGCGCAGAACGGGATCAGCGCCTCGGCGTCGGCCGTGGCGAGCAGATTGTACTCGTTCTGGACATGTTCGAAGCGCGAAGCGAGGTTGCTGCCCGCCAGGCTCCTGATGGCTTTGATGTCGGAGAGCGAGGCGTTGGAGATGCCGAAGCTGGCGATTTTGCCTGCTTCCACAGCGCGCGTCATGGCGTCGAGCGTTTCTTCCAGGGGCGTCACGCGATCGAACTCGTGAATGTAATAGAGGTCGATCCGCTCGACTCCCAACCGGAGCAGGGACCGATCGAGGTGCCAGGCGATCTGGATCCGGCTGAGCGGCGTGTCCCCAGGCGGGCAGCCGTGAGGATTGCCGACTTTGGTGGCAATCTGGGCGTTGTGGCGGAACGAAGCACCCTGAGACCTTAGCCATTTGCCAAGCACGATCTCGCTTGATCCGCCACCATAGGTGTTTGCTGTATCGAACCGTCGAAGGCCGACGCGCCGGGCATGATCGAGCAGCTTCAACGCCTGTTCTTCACTGTCGCCGGCGCTGCGCAAGTCCGGCGACGAACCAATCCCGCCGAAATTGCCACACCCAAACCAAATCCGATCGAGTTCCGACAGTTTCAACGTCATGCCACCTCCAAATGCAGTGCGGTTTGCAAACCTACGGTGGTTTGCCCGTCACACAAACGCCGCGCTTTGCGGTTGGATGGGGATAATCGTTGTCGCGTGGGCCGAAAGTTGACGGCTAGGTTAAAGCACCAGGGGTCGCGAGTGTCGGCCTTCACCAACAAGGATCGGGCTGTAACCGACACGCCAGCCGACAGAATATCAAGGCAATGACCCGAACGCATGAACATAGAGCGATCGCAAATGCGGATGCGCGAATGTCGCTGTGTCTTGCTGCATCGGAAGGCCCGCAAACACATCCCTGCCAGCCAACCAGTTTGCCTCGGCGTCAATGTCAACGAGGGCGATGCGAAGGGACTCGTTCCATTCCCTGGACTGGTACGCGAGCCCGGCATGAAAAAGCGCCCCGTCGAGAGCGACGCGGTAGCCGTTGCGCAGGGCGGTCCATTGCGGTGTAGTGGGGATTTCCTCGCCGCTAAACATCAGGAGCGATCGGCGGCAGATCTCGGCATCTTGCGACACTGCCGTTCGGCAAACCAGCGGACGGTCCGCATAGACGCCACATTCGTTCCCCTGCAGCAGCGGGCACGGAGTCAGCATCGCAGCGCGCGCTTCAAAGCTTGCGCCGGCCGTTTGGCTGCACGCCGCTTCGACCGCCTTGATTGCCCTCGATCGCTGCGCGGCATCCATCTGCTTGACGGTGAAGAGGACCTCCGGCGGGCTGGCATCAACCCATAGGTTGCAGCAGTGAGAGCATCCACGAACGCATGCTATCTGAACGCTCGCGATGTGTTTCGCGCCAGCCGTCAGGTTCGAGCAGACGAATTGCATGAGTGGACTCACCGATCGCCGCTCAATGCTCGTTTGAACCAGCTGATGAAGGACGCGCATCAATGCGGCCAGCTCGTCGGCATCTTCATTCCGCACATCGAGACCTCGCGCAATGCGCTTCTGGTCGTCCTTCAACTGGCGCCGGCGTTCGATGCGTCCCATGCGCCAGTCATAATGTTCATTCGCCGCCAGCGCCAGAAGCGGACGGCTCGCGTCTTCGCTCAGCTGCGCCCTGCCCGGACTCCGGCGCTAGCTCCCTAGCTCGCCTTCTTCGCCGCGATCCAAGCGTCGATCTTTTGCTCGAGGATGGCCAGCGGCAGGGCGCCGGTCATCAGCACCTGGGCATGGAAATCGCGGATGTCGAACTTGTCGCCAAGCTCGGCCTCGGCGTGTTTACGCAACCGCTGGATGGTCAGCGCGCCGACCTTGTAGGCCAGCGCCTGGCTCGGGATCGCGATATAGCGCTCGACCTCGGCGGTGGCGTCGGTCTTACCCATGCCCGAATGGCCGAGCATGTAAGCGATCGACTGCTCGCGGGTCCAACCCTTCGAATGGATGCCGGTGTCGACCACCAGCCGCATTGCGCGGAGCATCTCGTCATTGAGCGTCCCAAAGCGCTGGAACGGGTCCTTATAGAAGCCCATGTCATAGCCGAGCGTCTCGGCGTAGAGGGCCCAGCCCTCCTGATAAGCGGTATTCCCGCCGAATCGCATGAAGCTCGGCAACGCCTCATTTTCCTGCGCCAGGCTGATCTGGAAATGGTGGCCGGGTTCGCCCTCGTGGAGGAACAAGGTGGTCATCCCCCAGGTGCTGCGCGACGGCAAATCATAGGCGTTGAAATAGAAAGTACCGGGGCGCGATCCGTCGGGCGTGCCCTGGTCATAGCTGCCGCCGGCCTCGAACTTCTCGCGAAACGACGGGTAGGGCTGGATGACCAGCTTGGTCTTGGGCACGGTCGAGAAATATTGCGGGACCTTGGCTTCGACGGCCTTGCCGATCGCATAGAAGCCCTGGGTCAGTGCTTCCCGGCTCTTGGGCTGGAACTTGGGGCTGGTCCGCATGTAGTCGAAGAATTGCGGCATCGAGCCTTTGAAGCCGACCTCCTGCTTGACCTGCTCCATGCCGGTGGTGATCCGCGCGACTTCGTTGAGGCCGAGCTGGTGGATTTCCTCCGGCGTCATTGGCAGCGTCGTCGTCGACTGCACCAGATAGCGGTACAATTTGTCGCCGCCCGGCATGTACATCAGCCCAGCGCCGGCGCGGGCGTGCGACAGATAGTCGTCCCGCAGGAAATCGCGCAGCCGGGTCAGCACCGGATACAGCTCGTTGGTGATGGCGGCGCGATAGGCCTGGGTCAGCCGCGCCCGGTCGGCATCGCTGATTTCGGCCGGGAATTCTTTGACCGGGCCATAATAAGGCGAATCTTCCGGCTTCTGTTTCAGCTGCGTGTCGAGCTGCTCGATCATGTTCCTGACCGTCATCTTGGTCTCGACGACGCCGCTCGCCTCGCCCTGGCGGAAGCGACCAATGGCGCGGTCGATGTAGGTGACGAAATCGTGGTGGCGCTTCAGATTATTGTCATAGTCGGCGAGCGTCTTGAACTGCGCCGTCCCCTTGCCGCTGGCGAACGTCGGATAGAATGTGTGGAAGCCGAAGAAATGGTTCATCGGCCGCACCGCGGTCAGCGCCAGCATGTCCGGCTGCAGCCCGCGCAGCGTGTCCTTGGTCGAATAATCGAACACGTCGTAAGCGACCTGGTCGGTGGCGTTCAATGCCTCGCGGGGAATCGCATGCAATGCCGCCAGATCGCCCTCGGCAGCGCCGCGCTCGCCAGCGTAATATTCGTCGGTGATATTGTCGCCGAGCCGGTCGGCGAAGCGCATGTCGCCGCGCGACAATGCGTTGAGCGGATTGCGCACCAGGCTAGCGTCGTCGCTCGCCTTGAACAGCTCGAACAAGCGGTCGTGGGCGCTCTTCTCAACCACGATCGGCACCGGCGGCGCGATCTCCGCCGCGGCTGGCGGCGGCGCGGGCGCGGGCGCGGGCGCGGTGGCGCAAGCGCCAAGCGCCAGTACGGACACGGAAACGATCAGTTGACGGGCCAGGCTGGGCATCGGGAAGCGCGCTTTCGAAAAATGGGACGGCGGAGTCCAAATGCGGCAAGGGGCGCCGCGGACAATCCGCAACGCCCCTTCGACCAACGCGATGACCCTGTCTACCAGAAGAAGTTGTAGATCACGTCGGCCACCTGGCCGTCCCACGTGTCGATCAAAATCGCGTCGTCATAATAACGGATCCAGCGATATCCCGGCGGCGCATAAGGCAAACGATATTGCCACGGGTCGTTGAGCCAATAATTGCTCTGATAATAGTTCGACCACAGGCGCGATCCGATCGAATAGTGGCGGTAATTCCAGCCGAACGGGTCGAAATAAAAGCCGAGGTGGAACAGCGAGCCGTGACGCTGGCGATGGTTGCGCCAGTCGTAGTGATTGTCCGATCGCCAATCGTTGCGCCAATGCTGCGCCGTCAGGCTCGACAGCCGGTTGTTGCGCCACTGGTTATTGCTGTTGGGCAGCGGGGGTTGCGTGCCCGGCTGCGGGATGCTGCCGAACAGCGGCCCGCGACGATTGCCGATGCCATCGCGTCCATTCGGCTCGCGCCTCAGCTCGCGAAATGAGCCGTTGCCGAGCGAGCCATTGTGCTGCCCGATTTGTGCCGGATTATTGTCGACTCGGCGCTCACGGCCTCGCCATTCGCGGACACTGTCGGTGGTGTCGCCTGGCTGCTCGACCGCCGCCGCGGGGTTGTCGACCCGGCGCTCCCGCGACCGCCAGTCCCGCACGCTGTCGACCGACTCGCGGCGCTGTTCCATCGCCGGGCTCGCCGGAGCCCCGCCGAAGCCGCCGTTCGACCGATGCTCCATCACTCGCTCACGGCTGACTTCCGCCGGTTGCTGGACCATTTGCGGCCGGTCCTGCTGGCGGGGTTCGAACGTCCGGCCTTGTGCCGGAGGTTCAACGCGCTCCGGCTGTTGCACTCGCTCGGCCGGTTGCGCCCGCTCGGCCTGGCGTTCGGAAGGTGCCTCGGCGACAGCCTCGATCCGGGCCGCCCGCTTGCTATCGTTTTTGGCATCCTGGTCGTCGGCCATGGCCGGCATGGCGGCGCTTGCAAGCAGCAAGAAAAACAGACTGTTACGCATGACAAATTCCCTACTCATCCAGATGGACTACGCTCAGGAATTTGCGCTTGCGCAGATGAGCCATTGCTTAACCGTTCCGACTCCGATTGTTCAGCTTTCGGGGTAGCCGCAACCAGCGGCGCGGCGGTTGCTGCCGCCCGCGCAATCGCCTTGCGAATGCGCGGATAGGCGCCGCAGCGGCAGATGTTGGGGATGGCATCGATCGCTTCGGCGCTCGGGCTCGGGCTGGCCTTGAGCAAGGCGGCGATGGCCATGATGAAGCCGGGCTCGCAATAGCCGCACTGGCTGACCTGCTCGACCGCCCACGCCTGCTGCACGGGATGCAGGCGATTGGCCGACAAGCCTTCGATGGTGACGATATCGGACCCTTCCAGCGCGGCGATGCTAATGCCGCAGCTCAACACCGCGCGGCCGTCGACCATCACCGTGCAGGCGCCGCAATCGCCGCTGTCGCAGCCGTGCTTGGTGCCGGTCAGGTTCGACGCGTCGCGCAGCGCCCACAACAAGGGCGTCTCGGGGTCGAGCTTATAATGGATCGGCTCGCCATTGACGGTCATGCTGGTCATGGATCGACGGTAGCGCGCGTCCCCGTGGCCGTCATGCTGAACTTGTTTCAGCATCCATTTTGTTCGTAGGGCAGAGCGAGCGTCGGGATGGACCCTGAATCGAGTTCAGGGTGACGATATTGAGGGTAATATGGCGCGAATTTTCACGGGCCTGGGCCATGCGCTCGGCGTTGACGAGGCCGGCAGCGGCGATGCGGTGCCAATCCTGTTCCTGCACGGAGTCGGTTCCGACAAATCGGTGTGGGCGCCGCAGCTGGCGCATTTCGGCGCCTCGCGCCGGGCGGTCGCGTTCGATTATCCCGGCTATGGCGACAGCGACCCGGCCGTTGCGGGCACGACGCGCGACGATTTCGCCGCCGCGATCCTCGGCGCTATGGACACGCTGGGCATCGAGCGGGCGCATGTCTGCGGGCTATCGCTTGGCGGAGTGGTCGCCATTGCCGTGCACGCGCTCGCTCCCGCGCGTTGCCTGTCGCTGATCCTCGCCGACACTTTTGCCGTGCATCCCGAGGGGCAAGCGATCTACGACCGCTCGCTGGCGGCAAGCGGCGACCTCAGGGCGATGGCCGAAGCGCGTGTCGATGTCTTGCTCGCGCAACCGGCCGATCCCGCGGTCCGCTCGGAAGTCGTCGAGACCATGGCCCGGATCGACCCGGCCGCCTACCGCATCGGCGCCGGGGCGGTGTGGCTCGCCGACCAGCGCGATCGCGCTGCGGAAATTCGAGTCCCGACGCTGGTGCTGTGCGGAGCCGAAGACAAGGTCACCCCGCCGGCGCTGTCGCACGACCTTACGCAGCTGATTCCCGGCGCGCGCTACGAAGCGATCGAGCGTGCCAGCCATCTTACTAATCTTGAGCGGCCCGACGAATTCAACACGTTGGTCGGCGACTTCATCGGCGACATGGATTCGCACTCGTCCTAATGCCTGATTTCACCCCATAGCGGACACTAGCTTACTCGACATAATACCTCCGCTCGAAAGAGGAGTTTCGACATTGCTAATTGTATTCCTGAGCGCGGCCCTATTGGCCGATCATGCGCCGTCCGTCGTTACTCCCGCTTCGGTAGGGCGAATGATTGATCGTTACGGTGCCAGGCAAACAGTTCAAAGGCTGTCCAATGTCGTGCCGAACGATACTCACACCGACTTCGGCGACTTCGACAAGGTGCTTGATGGTATAGCGTCGGGTGATGCGCATTGGTTGAGACTCGTGCCGAGGTTGGCACCTGGAACAGATGCAGGAACTGGCGAGAGTCTTCCTATCGTGATTGCCGAGGCCTTGCCCAAGAACCCCGTCGGAGTTCTTCGTCTCATCAAGCGTGACGCGTCATGGATCGACGCATGTGGCTATCCAATGATCGAGCCGACGCGCAAAGAAATGCGTGCCTATTTCAAGGCAGCCATTCCTGCTGTGAATTCCGTCCATGATCCAGCGCTTCAGTCAGTGAAACGCATTTGCCTGTCTGAGTTGTTGAAAGCGCAACACACGCCGTAATGTCCGCTTTCCACGCAAAGCGGACATTGCATCTGTCCTACAGGCGCGCTGCTGTGCCATGCTGCGGTGATGCGCTCCTTCAATTTCAATCTGATCATTGCAGCGACTGCAGCGGCTCGCGCGCGCCCGGGCACACGCGCGCACGCGCATGGGATCGCTGCATTCGCTGCGTTTCACCGCGATCCCGCGCGCGCGCACGCGTTGGGGGGTGAACTTAGTGAACTTCCGGGGCTGCTCCGATGAAAATCGCCTGCATTGGTGCCGGGCCGGCCGGCCTCTATTTCGCCATCTCGATGAAGCTGCGCGACGCAGGCCATGAGGTGCATGTGTTCGAACGCAATCCGCGCGGCGTGACCTTCGGCTGGGGCGTCGTCTTCTCCGACCAGACGGTCGACAACCTGATGGCCAACGACCCGGTGTCGGCCAAAATCATCGCCGACGAATTCGCCCATTGGGACGACATCGACGTCCACATCCATGGCGAAATCATTCGCTCGTCGGGCCACGGCTTCATCGGCATCGGCCGCAAGCGCCTGCTCGAAATCTTGCAGGACCGCGCGGCCGAATTGGGCGTGGCGCTGACCTTCGAAAGCGAGTGCGACCCCGACGATCCCAGTTGGGCCGACTATGATCTGGTCATCGCCTCGGACGGCATCAACAGCCGGGTCCGTGACGCGCACGCCGATGCGTTCGGGGTCGACGTCGATACGCGCGCCAACAAGTTCGTCTGGCTCGGCACGGCCAAGGCGTTCGACGCCTTCACTTTCGCCTTCGAGCAAACCGAGGCCGGGTGGATCTGGGCGCACGCCTACAAGTTCGCGCCCGACTGCTCGACCTTCATCGTAGAATGTTCGGAAAGCACCTGGCGCGGGCTGGGTTTCGATACCATCGGCCAGGATGCAGCGATCGCGTTGTGCGAAACCATATTCGCCAAATATCTCGATGGGCATCGGCTGATCTCCAATGCCGCGCATCTGCCCGGACCGGCGGTGTGGCTCAATTTCCGCCGCATCAAATGCGAGGCCTGGCACCACGGCAAATTCATCCTCTTGGGTGACGCCGCCCACACCGCGCATTTCTCGATCGGGTCGGGGACCAAATTGGCGCTCGAGGATGCGATCAAATTGGCCGACGTCCTCACTCGCGTCTTGCCGTCATTGCGAGGATTCGAAGGCGACGCGGCAATCCAGGCTGGACAAGAAACTGGATTGCTTCGCTCCGCTCGCAATGACGATCCCTTGGCACTCGACGCCGCCATGTTCGAATATCAGGCCGAGCGCAGCCTTGAAGTGCTCAAGCTCCAGAACAGCGCGCGCAATTCGACCGAATGGTTCGAGACGCTCGACCGCTATCTGCATTTCGAGCCGCTGCAATTCGCTTATTCCTTGCTCACCCGTAGCCAGCGGATCAGCCACGAGAATCTCCGCCTGCGCGACCAGGACTGGCTGGAGGGCGTCGAGCGATGGTTCTGGGAACGCGCCGGCGTCCCCGGCCAGGCCGCGGCGCCGATGTTCGCGCCGTTCAAGCTGCGTGAGATGACGGTCGAGAACCGCATCACCGTCTCGCCAATGGCCACGTATTCGGCGGTCGACGGCACGCCCAACGACTTCCATCTGGTCCATCTGGGCGCGCGTGCCCTGGGCGGTGCCGGGCTCATCTTTACCGAGATGACCTGCGTCTCGCCCGAAGGCCGCATCAGCCCCGGCTGCACCGGCCTGTGGGCGCCCGAGCATGGCGCGGCGTGGCGGCGGATCACCGATTTCGTCCACGCCAATTCCCGCGCCAAAATCTGCCTCCAACTCGGCCATTCGGGCGGTAAAGGTTCAACCAAGCTTGGCTGGGAAGGCAATGACGTGCCGCTCGACGACGGCAATTGGCCGGTGATGGCGGCGTCCGACGTGCCCTGGTCGAAGGTCAACCAGCACCCCCGGGCGATGACCCGCGCCGACATGGACGCGGTCCGCGATCAGTTCGTCGCCGCCGTCCGCATGGGGGTCGATGCGGGGTTCGACATGGTCGAGCTGCACGCCGCCCACGGCTATCTGCTATCGAGCTTCATTACGCCGCTCATGAACCACCGCACCGATGACTATGGCGGCTCACTGGAGTACCGCCTGCGCTATCCGCTCGAAGTGTTCGCGGCGATGCGCGCTGCTCTGCCTTCGCACATGCCAATGTCGGTGCGCATCTCGGCCAACGATTGGGCTGGCGACGACGGCGTCACCCCGGCCGAGGCGGTCGCCATCGCCGAAGCCTTTGCCCGCGAGGGCGCCGACCTAATCGACGTCTCGGCCGGACAGACCTCGACCGACGCATCGCCGGTGTATGGCCGCATGTTTCAGACGCCATTCTCGGACAAGCTGCGCAACGAGGCACGCGTGGTGACGATGGCGGTCGGCAACATCTATGAGCCTGACCACGCCAATGCGATCCTCGCCGCCGGCCGCGCCGATTTGGTCGCATTGGGCCGCCCGCATTTGATCGACCCGATGTGGACCCTGCGCGCCGCCGCCGCGCTCGATTACCGCGACATCCACGTCCCGCCGCAATATCTCAACGGCCAGGCCCAGCTCGCCCGCAACCTCAAGCGCGAGGCAGAGGCCGCCGCGGCGCTACGGGTGTAATCGGGGCAAAAGACTGGCGGAGACGGAGGGATTCGAACCCTCGGTACGGGTTAACCCCGTACGGCGGTTTAGCAAACCGCTGGTTTCAGCCACTCACCCACGTCTCCGGTAAAGCAGCAAGGACCGGCGCTATAGGGGCGGGTTTCGAGCCGTTCAACCGGCTCCCTTGGCGATCACCTCGAGCCGCATGTCGAGGCGCATTGCCGCATCCGGCTCAAGGACCCGCAGGCCAAGCTCGCCCCACTGCTCCTCGGGGGCGTTCAGCGCCGCGTTGGCGTGGGTCACCGGCTCGGCGACGAAAATGCCGCCGGCCGCCGGCGAATAAAGCTGGAAGAAGCGGGCGTCGGGCGAAGAAAGCTCAAGGTCGAACGGCCACGCCGGGTCGGTCATTCGCGCTTTCCCGCCCCAGCCGCCAAAACCGTGGTCGAGATCCTGCCCGCACACCAGGCGATCGGTGAGGTCGAAGCGTTCGCTCGCCGGCACCTTCTCGACCGGCAGGACATGCTCGTCGACGGTCCAGGCGTTGCTTACCCGCGTGTCAATCCGGGTCTTCGGTCCGCAATTGAAATAAGGGTGCAGGCCAAGCCCACACGGCATCGGCTCGTCCGACAGATTGCGGCACGACAGACGCAGCGTCAGCCCGCTTTCGTCGAGCGTGAATTGCTGCTCGGCGCAATACGCCCACGGCCATTCGCCGGCCTGGTGGTGGAACGACAGGATAGCGTCGGACGCGCCCACGCTGTCGACCTGCCACGCCGACATCCAGCCCTGGCCGTGCAACGGGCTCGGGTCGCCAGCCATGTTTGGCGCGAGCGCTATGTCACGGCTGCGAAAGGTAAAATGTCCGCCACGAATGCGGTTGACGAACGGGACCAGCGGGAAGCAGGCGGCGTCCAGCACGTTTTCGACGCCACTGTTGCAATTGCGCAATACGGCCTGGCGCCGATCACCGTCGATCCGGTCGAGCCAGGAAATACTTCCACCAATCAAAGGGCTTACGCCCATTTCCAAGCACCGTGAGGACAGCACGACTGGTAGGCCGGCAATCATTTTCTACTCCTCGAACCCCCAAACACTTCAAAAGCCTGCAAGTTCGTTGGGGATAAATCCGCATTAGCCGTTGCGCAGGGATTCGTGCGCCGAGTAATCAAATGCTCCGGGGCCGGGGGAGGTCTGGAATGCAACGACGTGTCAAGGAATTCGTCGAAATCGAGGACCATCGGTCGCTCGACGATTTGATCGCCAAATTGATCGCCGTGCGGGACGTTTTGCCGGCCGACTCCGAGGCGGAATTGCGGCTGCGGGGTGACGATGTGTTCGGCCGCAAGCTGTCGATCTCTTTCTTCCGCGATCAGACGGCGGAAGAGGCCGACTGCGAAACGCGCTACGCCGCCGCTTACAAGGAAGCGCGGGGAAAAGAGCTCGCCCGGCTCCAGGAGGAACTCGGCGTCGCCTGTTATCCGCCCCGCAAAGGCAAGCTGCGCATCGTCGCGTAAGGGCGCCGGAACGGTCGCCTGGGAACCAGATACCCCCGTTCAGGTTAGTACCTTTGGAATCCAATGGCGTGTTCGCCGTGGTGGATTACCCGAGGGAGAGACCATGAAGAACGCGATCAAGATCCTGATGGGGGTCAGCTGCCTGGCCTTCACCGCCGCCTGCAACGTCCAAAAGACCAAGGAAGGCGAAATGCCGGACGTAAATGTCACGACGACCGGCGGCCAGCTGCCCGAGTATAATGTCCAGACCCCGGAAGTGACGGTCGGTACCGAGAATAAGACCGTCGAAGTGCCGACGGTCGAGGTAACCCCGGCCAACAAGAATTAAGACGAAGCCGGCGCGGCTGAACGGTCGCGCCGGCAACTCACCGAAAGATGAAGGCGAACGCTCAACAGCATTGGTTACCCCCTCAAGCCGGCTGAAAGCGCAGCGCGAGGCCGTTCATGCAATAGCGCAGCCCGGTCGGCTTTGGCCCGTCATTGAAGACGTGGCCAAGATGGCCGCCGCAGCGCGCGCAAGCGATCTCGGTGCCGAAGAACATGTTCTTGAGCCCGCGCTCGGCGGTGCCTCCGGGTAGCGCCTGGAAAAAGCTCGGCCAGCCGGTGCCGCTGTCAAATTTTGTCGTCGAGGCGAACAACGGGTTGGCACAGCCGGCGCAGACGAAGCGTCCACGGCGATGCTCATTGTTGAGCGGGCTGGTCCCGGCTCGCTCGGTCGCCGCTTGGCGCAAGACGCGATAACGGTCGGGGCCGAGGCGCTGGCGCCATTCGGCGTCGGTCAAAGTGTAGGGAAAGCGGCCCTGCGCGGCGGTGCCACGGGTGACTGCCAAAGCCGCGAGGCCGAGCCCGGCGGCGCCGAGCAAGGTGCGGCGATCGAGTTTGGATTTGGTCATCATGGCCTAGTTACGCATGAGACTGCGCCGCGGATGCATTACGCACGCTCGAGCTTGCCCGAAGCGATCACCGGCCCGGTCGGCAGTCCGGTCGGCGATCCGCCCATCGGTTCGACCGACAGCGCCAAAGTCACGCCCTCGCGAAATTCCTTGGCCATCAGCATCGGCAATTGCGCCCGCATCCTGGGACCGGGCATGGTGCCAAGCGACCGCGGTTTGCCGTCGGCGGGGATCATCCACAATTCGTGCGCATGGCCAGGGTCGGCCTGCATGTCGCTGGCGGCGGCGACCATCAGGCGGCGGCTGGCCGGGTCGTAGCTGGCCATCAGCTTCAAGTCGCGTTGGTCGTCGCCGAGCATAGCCGCCAGCGGCACCTGGGCCGCGACCGCGACCGGCGGCGCGGAGGTCGCCACCGGCTGGGTGACGAGGATGACGGCGAGCGATGCGGCGAGCGCAGTCGCGCCGGCGGCGATCCCCCGCCATAGGGTCACGCGGCGATGGAGAGTGACGACGTTGGAAGCTTGTTGCGGGCGACCAATGGCGGCGTCGATGCCTGGCCAGGCGCGCGCCGGCGGGGCGACCGGTGCCACGTCATCGAGCAACGGTGCCAACCGCGCCGACCATCGTGCGACTTCGGCCCGGAATGAGGGATCCGCGGCTGCCAGCGAACGCGCACGGGCCAAAGCCTCGCCGTCGAGCACGCCGAGCGCATATTCGGCGGCGAGCTCGTCGCGCTGGGCGGGAGTGATCGGCGTATCGGTCATCGTTCCAGGCACCCGCGCAGGCGCAGCAAACCGCGCCGGATCCAGCTTTTCATCGTCCCCAGCGGCACCGCGTCACGCGCCGCCAGCTCGGCATAGGTCAGGCCGTCGACAAAGGCCGCGCGAATGATCGCCGCGTGCTGGGGCTCGAGCTCGCCGAGGCAATTAGCGAGGCGTTCGCGCTCCTGGCCCCGCTCGACAATGTCGAACGCGCTCGGATCGTCGTCGGCGACATCGTTGGCGGCTTCGATCGGATCGGTGTCGAGCTGCCGCCCGCGCAGGCGATCAATCGCCTTGTTGCGGGCCATCACCGCCAGCCAGGTAATCGGGCTCGCCTTGGCCTGGTCGTAAAGGCCGGCCTTGCGCCACACCGTCAGATACACGTCCTGCAGCACGTCCTGGGCGTCGATCTCAGCCGGCAACAGCCGGATACAGATGCCGTAGAGCTTGGCCGACGTCCGCTGGTAGAGCTCTGCCAGCGCGGCGTGGTCGCCGCCGGCAACCCCGCGCAACAGCGGCGCCAGTTCCCGACTTGCGGCGGTTTGCTCAGGGGGCTGGGCGGTGCGGACCATTCGCCCCCCAATGAACCATGTGCGGTTTGGGGGGAAGGCCACGTCGGCGGGAGCAGACACTCCAGATGCAAATCGGGTCGGCATCCGGTCCACTCCCGCCGAGGGGCAGCCAGCCAAGGGAACAGCCGGCTGCACTGGGTTAGGGCATCAGCACCCGGTCGACGACGTGGATGACGCCGTTGGACTGCATGACGTTGGCGATCGTAATGCGCGCCTGGCCACCCTTGGAATCGACCACGACCCAGCCCTTGCCGTTCTTACGAAAGCGCAGGGATTCGCCCTGGACGGTCTTGAGCGTGGCGGTGCCGCGATGGCGCATGGCCATGCTGGCGATCTGGCCAGCGGTGATCCGTCCGGGGACGACGTGATAGGTCAGGATGGTGGTCAGTGTGCCCTTGTTCTCTGGCTTGACCAGGCTCTCGACCGTGCCGGCGGGGAGGCGAGCGAAGGCGGCGTTGGTTGGCGCGAAGACCGTGAACGGGCCCTTGCTCGACAGCGTGTCGACCAGGCCCGCGGCCTTGACCGCGGCGACCAGCGTCGTGTGGTCCTTAGAATTGACGGCGTTCGCGACGATCGTCTTGGTCGAATACATCGCCGCACCACCGACCATCGGGTTCTTGGCCGATGCCGCCGTTCCGATCGATAGCGCGACCGCCGCGGTCAGCGCCAAAGCGGCGCGTGAATTTAACTTGGTCATGATTTCTCTCCTGTTTACCCAGCTTCGCGAGCTGTCAGTCAAGCTACGAAGCGACCGGCGCGGCGGATGCAGAGTAAGGCGGAAAAAAATGTCGGAGCGGGCGAAAGGCGGCACTCAGTAAACCGCCAATTTTCACCCATTTTTCGAGGGTGCCAGTGTCACCCGTTGTCAAACAGTAGATTTTTCAGACAGCTTCCGGCGCCGTCGCAACTTCATAGAAATCGACGCGCGGGTGGCCGATGGGCGCGAAGACGGCCAGCGCGACGCCAGCGGACAATCCACCGATGGGCCAACCCCAGCCAGTGATCGTTGGTCTGCGAATTCGCCCAATTGCACAATGCCGGTTCAATCTCGCGATCAGCCAACGCGACTTCGTCATAGGCAGTCGAATGCCGGGGATCCAGCACCAGCCAGTCGGCAAATTCGTCCCCGTGGCCGGCCTGCCCGTCGCGCAACCGGATATGCCAGGCAATGGCCTGAGCGCGGGCAGTGGCGGATTCAGTTGGCATCGGACTCACTTTCCTTACCTAGACGCCGCCGCGGTTCATTCTCCTCATCGATTTGGGCTTTGACGACGAGCACAATTTCATAGGCGCGTTGCAGATGCTTCTCGACGGCGCTGACGCTGATGCCGAAGTCGGCCGCGATGTGTTTTTGCCTCTCCCCATCAATGCGGAAACGGCGAAAGATTTCCACCGTGCGGGCGGGCAGGCTGGCCAATGCGGATTCGACAATAACGAGTTGCTGCTGGGCAATCAGCCTGTCATCGGCGGCGGCGGCCGGATCGATCGGCGAAGCTGGCGAACCCGGCCTGACTTGCGACCATAGTTCCTCACGTCGCACCCGGCGGGCCGCAGCGCGCCGCCGGTCGAGCAAAAGATTGTCGGCCATACGATATAGATAAGCGCGAGGGTCGGCGATCGGACCGATCGTCAAGCCCTCGAGCTTCAGGAATAAGTCCTGCACCAGGTCTTCGGCTTCACCGGCCGAAACGCCACGTAATTGCATGAAACGGAGCAACGCCGGGCGGCTCGCCATGAACAGTGTTTGCAGCGATTGCGCTGGCATGGACGCCCTTGGAACGAGGTGACGTCCGACTGCCTAGAGCAAGCGGTGTGAGGGGACAACGCGGACGCGCGTCGCTCCATCCTGTGTGGAGGTCAGGCAGCGGCGCTCGCCGCCCGTCGACTTGCTGCGCGCGCGGCAGCGGCCGGGGCTGACCCCTCCGGGATCTGCAAGAACTGGCGGATCGCCTGCGACGCGCGCTCGGACGACGGGGTCTTGGTCAATGCAATGCTGCGGGCGAACAAGTCACGCTGGATGCCAAGATATCTGCGATGCTCGGTGGCCGCTCTGGCCAAGGTGGCCTCCAATGCCGACGGATCGTCGACGACTGTGCCGGCCGCCCAATGCGCGAAATTGGGATCCGCCGCATATTCCAACCGATGCGAATTGAGGAAAATACAGGGCCGCGGCCGAAGCAGGAATTCATAGACCTGGCTGCTGACATCGCCGAGATAGATGTCGGCGGCTTCGGTGTAGCTCATGTCGGTCGATGCGGCGCTGCCCAGATCGATATGGATATTGGGCGCATCCCAATATTTGGGCGCAATTTGCCCGGGCCAATCCAGGCGCAATTTGTCGATTGAAATCACGACCTTGCGCTCAAACAGCATCACATGGGGAGCGAAGATCAGATTGTAGTTCGGATTGTCGACGAAGAAATCGAGCACCGCCCGGCCATGCCGGTACCAGGATGACAAATGGGGCGACGCGTGCGGATTATACAGCACCGTCGGCTGGCCATTGCCTTGCAGCTTGGGCGGCAGCGAACGGTTCCGGATAAGATCAAACTTGGGATAGCCGACGATCGCCATATTCTCCGGCGGAAGCCCGGTTTCAGCGATCAGCCGATCGCGGATCTTCGGGCCGGAAACGAGCACGAAATCGAAACGGGCGCTGGCCTTGTTGAACCCGACCGCCCGGTCGCCGGCGCCATGGCGGGTATGGATCAGCCGCAAATTATCGAGCCCGTAGCGAGTCTTCAGGACCGCCGAGGTTTTTTCGGCAACGACCAGTGCATCGAGCGATCGAAAGAATTCGAGATTGTCGCGATACACCGCGAGCTTGGCGGCGGGAATCACGCCATCGAGGGCCCGGACGATGCCGCGAACAATCGGATTTTTCTGACGAAGACGTACCAGGCGTGGGCCCAGCCCGCCGTGGAGGGCGATGATCCGCATCACTTCGCGGCGCAAAACTTCGTTGGTGGTCGCGACAATGACCTCCAGGTCGGGGTCGCTTTTCACAAGCGCGAGGGCGATCGGCAGGCTGTGGGCGACCTGGTGGATTTGATCATGATTGAACAGGAAGCCGATCCGCATGCCACCAAGACGTCGCGGCTGATCGAAATCCGCACTAAAACCCAAGCTGGGAGGTGGCCATCATCCGCCTGGCGCAACGGAACTTCAGTCAATTTTGACCCCCAGACGGAGCCAACAGTCCGCTAACCCAGCCCCGAGTTGCGCAAAATCTTCCGCCGTCGGTCAGGAAAACGGTGTCTAGAGGAGGATTATTGCCTACCTCATCAGGTGATCCAGCGCCCGAATGTGAGCGGCGATCGAGGCTTCGATACCGAAGCCTTCGGCAATCTTGCGAAGATCCTCCGGTTTGCGTGCTGACGTGAGGCAGCGATCGATTGCCGCCGCGAACGCGGCAGGGTCGCCAACCGGGGTGACTGCACAGGACGCGATTTCGGAGAACATCTGGCGAGCACCTGCAAAACAGTCCGTCGTCACTACCGGCACGTTGCAGGCAAACGCCTCCAGGATTACGGCGGGCAAGCCTTCATAGTCGGAAGACAGGGCAAAAAGATCGGTTCGACGAAGCCATGGCAGCACGTCGTCGACAAAACCTGGCATCTCCACCCGGTCCGCAATTCCGAGCGATTGCGCCAATCGCTCGAGCGCGGGGCGAAGGGGGCCGTCGCCGAGGATCGTCAGCCGCGAATCGGGCAGACTGGTGCGCGCGAAAGCCTGCAGCAGCACATCGAGCCGCTTCTGCGGCATCATTCGGGCGGCCGTCAGCACGCGACAGGGACCCGCCGGTCGCCGCCGTGGCGGATCCTGCAACATCTCGCTTGAGATATAGGGGTTCGGGACCGTGCGAAACAGCGCCCCAGCCGCCGGATAGATCTCCAGCAGGCTAAGGCGCTCTGCCTCGGACAGCGTCAACACGAGATCATATTGGTTGAAAATGAAGGCGTAGAGCTTGTGCCTGTAGAGCGTTCTCAGGGCCCCTCGATCACGGGGTCGTACAACCGGATTGGTCAACTTCATCGCGAAGCGCGGCCCATTGTCCCGCCGAACCTTCGACGCCAGGCCGGTGACAAGGCCCATGTTGCTGCTGCTCGCCAGGACCACGGCCGGTCGGTGGCTGACAATCTCGCGCTGGATGAACCGCTGTCCGCGCACCAATTCCAAATGGCGCGAGCCGATCGCCGGACCCGCGCTGGTGATTGATACATCGGGGTGCAACAGGTCGAGGAGTTCACGTTCCGCCTCACCCTGGTCGCGCAAGAGCACGAACCGCGTCGGAATGCCTTTCTGAACAAAGCCATTGGCGAGCAGAACGGCGACCCGGTCCGCGCCGCCCTGGCTCAGCCGATGCATAGTCATGAGAATACCGCCGTCCCCAGCACTGGAACTCATAGCTCTCTCCTTGAGCAACAGTCGGTCTGCGATTGCTGCGGGTCTAACGCGCCTAGCAGGATTTGCCGAACATGCCGCCGAACAACCCGATACCCCTGATCAGGGATACTCTCCGGGTCCGATTGCAGCGCCAGTGAATCGCAATAGCCGGTGGAAGGGACCATTTCCCTGCGCTAGTGCCATGCTCGCCGATTGCGATGCCGGAGGAAATGTGACGCGAGGCCCGATCGACACGTCTCTGATCCCGAATTCCGATTCCGCCGGACCGGGCCGCGATCCCGTCGCCGGACATACCAGTGTGGAGGAGACGGTGGC
Organism: Sphingomonas sp.; assembly: GCF_031361285.1. Taxonomy (GTDB): domain Bacteria; phylum Pseudomonadota; class Alphaproteobacteria; order Sphingomonadales; family Sphingomonadaceae; genus Sphingomicrobium. Next base: position 28,742 of record NZ_JANMCO010000018.1, on the reverse strand, counting down.
CGGCCAGCCTCAGCTGTCAACCCCTGGCCATGTCTTTTCGCGAATGGGCCGCAATGCTGGCTGGCTGCTCAGCGGCCGCGGTTTTGCCGGTGTCGTCAGCCTCATTTACCTCGCGCTCGCCGCGCGGACGCTTGGGGTGTCCGGGTTCGGAATGTTCAGCATGATCATCGCTTACGGCGGAGCGTTCGCTAGCTTTATCGAATTTTCCTCGTGGAAAGCGGTACTCCGCTTCGGCTCGACGCATCTCGCTGAACATCAGCCGGATCGGCTCGCCCGGCTGCTCGGCTATACCGCCACAGTCGATTTGTCAGGCGCGGTGCTTGGCGCGGTGCTGGCAGCGCTCGGCGTCGCGATTGCCGCGCCACTCTTTGGCTGGAACATCGAGCAGCAGCACGGTGCGGTTCTTTTTGCTGCTGTGTTGCTGCTTTCGACCGGTGGCACCGCAACCGGCATGCTTCGTCTCTATAATCGCTTCGACCTGTTGACCTACGCCGAGTCGATTGGGCCGAGCGTGCGCTTGATCGGCGCACTGATTGCCTGGGGCCTTGGGTTGGGGGTCTACGCCATGTTGGCGGTGTGGGCGCTTGCCGCGTTTGCCGAGACCGGGGCTGGATGGATTGCCGCTTATTCCGTCCGGGGGATGCGCCTCGTCGTCGGGCGAAAGGCCTTTGCGCTGGCTGCCAAAGAGAACCCGCGTCTCTGGCGATTCATGGTGCACAACAGTTTCTCGGGTTCACTTGGCCTCCTGTGGGAGCAGGCCGGGACACTCGCGGTGGGCGCCCACGGCGGCCCGGCAGCGGCCGGTGCGTTTCGCATCGCCAGCAAGTTGGCGGGGGCGCTGGCCAAGCCAGCGGAGACGGTAACCCGGGTCTTATATCCGGAACTCGCCCGGCTCGCCGCGAGCAACGACCGCGGGACGTTGGCGCGGGTGTCGTGGCGGACGACATGGATCGCGTCTCTGCTGGCGGTAATCATGGTGATCCTGGCGTGGTTCGGCGGGCCAACCCTGCTGAGTGTCATTTCCGGCAAGGAATTTGCCTTTGCCCAGCCCTACCTGGTGTTGTTGTCGATTGCCGCGGCAATCGACCTGTCCGGGCTTGCGCTAGAGCCGATCCTCAACGCCCACGGCTATTCGGGCCAAATTCTCGCCGCCCGAGTCCTGGGCGCGATCGCCTACGTTCTGGCTCTCGTACTTTTGTTGGGGCCCATTGGGACGGCCGGTGCAGCCGTGGCGGCGATCGTCAGTTCGATTGTTATCCGCGGCACGCTGCTGTTGTCGGCAAGGCGAATGATGCGCAGCGAAGCAGGATAGTTATCGCGCCCGATAAAATCATGACCGAGCTCCGCCTATCCATGAATTGCGACCTCTGATATCGGCCGAGCCCGCGAACGGCCGCCCTTGATGGGCGCTCCGAAACGCAGTGAAGGTTGCGCCTCCTATGTGTGGAATTGCCGGGTGGTACAGGCGAAACGGCCGGAGCGTCAGCGCGGCTGTCGTCACCGCCCAATGCGACGCTATCCGCCACCGCGGTCCGGACGATTCCGGCGTGTTCATAGATGGCGACTTTGGCTTCGGCATGCGGCGCCTCAGCATTCTCGACGTCGCGGGTGGTCATCAGCCGATGGACAGCGCCGATGGCCGACTGTCGATCGTGTTCAATGGCGAGATCTTTAATCACCTCGAGCTACGCGCTCAGCTGACCGGCTACCCGTTTTCGAGCCACAGCGATACCGAGACAATCATCGCGGCCTTCGCCAAATGGGGCAACGATGCCTGGGCCAAGCTCGAAGGCATGTTCGCGGTCGCCATCTGGGACCGGCAACAACGATCGCTCACCTTGGCCAGAGATCCCGTCGGCATCAAACCCCTCTATATCACAGAACAACGCGGCGGCATTTCGTTTGCGTCTGAACTCAAGGCGCTAAGGCTCCTGCCTGATCACGACTTCACCGTTGATGATCGCGCGGTCAATGATTTCTTCTCGTTCGGGCATGTGCGCCGGCCGCGCTCCATATTTAAGGAGGTGGCCACCCTCGACCCCGGACATTTTCTGAGCGTTGACGCCAGCGGCGCGAGACAAGTGCGGGCCTATTGGCGTCCACGGTTTCGCGTCGGCGACAGGCATTCTGTGGACGACTGGACCGAGCAGATGCGGTCGAAGCTGCGCGCAACCGTGTCGCGCCACATGCAGTCGGATGTACCGGTCGGCGCGTTCCTCTCGGGCGGGATCGATTCCTCAGCGGTTCTCGCGGCGATGAGACATGCGACCGACGATCCCATCAAGGCTTTCACAATCGGCCATCCCGGCGATCGGATCGACGAGACGGATGCGGCTAGCGCCATCGCGCGTCACCTCGGATGCGAACACATCGCCTTGGCGCTTGACCTCAATGATTCAATCAAATCGCTGCCCCAAATCCAGCAATGCTACGACGAACCGTTTGCCGACATGGCCGCGATCCCCACCTGGATCGTTTCCAAGCTGGCCGCGGAACATGTCAAAGTCGTGCTCTGCGGCGAAGGTGGCGATGAGCTGTTTGCCGGCTACAAACGGCACCGCAACGCCAAGTTGATCGAGCGCTACCGGCCGGCGATCGACGTCCTCAACCCGCTGACGGCGTTGTTCGATCGCCTTCCGGTCGCGGCCTCTCCGCGGCTCAACTTTCTTCGCCAGCACGCGCAGCGCTTCGCGGAGTTCATTCGCTTGCCCGATGGCTTTCAACAATTCTTTGCCGCCACCCAGATCAGCCGAACGGCCGTACGCAAGCAGCTCTATGAGCCCGCATTTTGGGCGCGGCACGAGAGCGAGAGCTCGTTCGCCAGTCTTGAAAGAGAGTATTTTCCGGAAAATATCACGCGAACGGCGTCGGCGCTCGAACAATTCTTGTTCGCCGACCTGACTCTCAACATGCCCTCGGCCATGCTGACGCGCCTTGATCGTGCAAGCATGGCCCACTCGCTGGAAGCCCGCGTCCCGTTCCTGTCGCACAAGATGGTCGACTGGGCGCTGACCATCCCTACCGATCTCAAGCTTCGTGGCGCCACCGGCAAGCTCATCCTGCGCAACGCGATTGCCCCGTGGCTGCCACCGGGCATTATCGGCCGACCGAAGCAGGGCTTTCAGATTCCCCTGGCGAGCTGGCTGCGGGGGAAGTTCCAGGACTTCGCGCGGACCGCATGGCATGACAGCGGCGCCAGCGAAGCCGGCTATCTCAATCTTGCGGCGGTCGATCGGCTTTTCGCCGAGCATAAGCGAGGAGCTGCCGATCACAGCCGGATTCTTTATGCGATCACCATCTTCGCGCTGTGGTGGCCGACCTCGCACGCACTGAACGCCAGTTCCGCTAATGCCGCCTGAGCCTGCTGTTGCTTCAGGATTGCGGGTCAGCCTTGTCTTGCACAAGTTCAGCCGGGGCGGGAGCGACCGCGTCGCTGCCTATCTTGCCCGCGGCTTCGCCACCATCGGCATGAATCTCGATCTGATTGTCCTGTGCCGAGGCGGAGAAGTCGAGGCCATCCTCACCGAGCTCGTCGGCAGTGACATCCCGATCCATTACCTCGGGCGTGCCGGCAAATCGCGCGGGTGGGACCTGATCCGTTCACTCCCGCGCTTGATCCAACATCTGAGACGCAAGTCACCGGACGTGATTATCTCGACCGCCAACAATACGTCGCTGGTAACCGCCATTGGTATGCGTCTGGCGGGATTGCGTAACGCAACCCTGATCTTGAAGACGACCAATCCGATTGCGACGTCGCGTCATACGGGCTTGGTCCGCTTGGCGAGGCTCTGGAGTTACCGTCTGATCTTTCGCTGGACGACGGCGATGTGGACGCTCAGCGCCGAGGAAAGCGAGCAAATGCGCCGCGAGTTCCCCGGCTTTGCCCGAATATTTCGACATGTCGACAATCCGTATGTGACGCCGGCGATGCTCGCCCCGTCCTCGGCGCCGCCCGCGACAGCGCCGCGCACGAAGGTGATTAGCATCGCCCGCCTGACCGCGCAGAAGCGGCTCGACCGCCTGATCCAAGGCTTTGCCCAGCTATCTCAGCCCGACACCCACTTGTTGATCCTGGGCGAGGGCGAGGAGCGAGCTGCCTTGAGCGAGCTCATCGATCGATTGGGGCTGCGGGACCGAGTAGCCATGCCGGGCTATGCCAAGGACGTGGCCGAAGCTCTCCGGGCCAGCGATCTGTTCGTCCTCACATCAGATTATGAAGGTCTTCCAGCGGTGGTGCTTGAAGCGATGGCCGCGAACTGCCCGGTGATCTGCACGAACTGCTTTCCTTCGGCCCAGTCACTGCTTGGCGCTGCCGAAGGATGCGCGCTCACGGCGCCTGATCCGGCCAGCATTGCGCAACAGATCGATGCTGCCCTGGCGCTCGCTAGACCCACGTCATTGAAAGCAGTGGCGGAACGGTATTCGATCGACAACGGGATCGCGAGCCACGTCGAGGCGTTGTTGGCGGCCGTACAAACCTGAGCAACCATCAACCCGGTTATCCGCCGCTAGAGCGCAAACGCCTCCGATCGTTGCCCGGCGTCTTCCACCTAGACGCGATGATGGCGGATCGTGCTTTCAAGCTTGATGTGACCCACCCGCAGCCGATTCAGCTGATTCCGCAATCGTCTAAGCTGACCCCTGTCCCCGGGGCCTTGGCGCGCTGGTCCCCAATGGGAGAATTATGCCAGCGGTACATGGCGGTGGAAGCAGTCATTCGCGAACCGGTCTCCGCCTGTTTTGCCTGTTTTTACGCCACTTATCAGGCGAGCCGACCCCCTTGCTGTTAATTCATAGCCGCTATGATACTGAAACTGACCAGGAGATTCCTTGTACCGCCCATGGTACGGCCCGGGCTACGGCTACTGGCAACCGGAGTGGAGATATTACATGCCGGGCGCTGGGTGGAATTACTGGCGTGGCGGCAGCCCTTTCTGGGCCGACCGCGTCGATGTCAGACGTATCGAAGCGTTCGAGACGACTGCCGAAATCTTGATGCGGAAAAGCCCAATTTCTCTCAGCGAGCCTCGGGCAATCGATGCACGCAAAGTACTCAGCGATCTCGGCTCGACGATCGAACGGCCAAAGGGCTGAAGGGCTGAAGCGACCTACTGCCGGCTCAGCAGTTCACGAATTACTGCGGATGCATGACCTTGTCCTGGCCACACCCGGTGGAACGCGCCGCCGCGGGTGAAGAAGAAGGCCGCGCCAGCCGCTCGATCAAGTTTGACCTTCTTCGCCACCTTCCTGAACGCCCGCCATGCCTCTCCCTCGCGATCCAAGGCAATCGGAATGCGTCGCTTCTCAGGGCTCTTCGTCTGCTCGGTTCCGATGACCAGGAACCAGGAATCGGTTCCGGCCAGTTCATCCGCCAGCTTTTCGTAGCTTTCGAACTCGACCGCCTGCTGCCGTTCCTCTGTCGGCAGAAACAGAACAAGGAGCTGATGACCCACGAAACAGCTAGGATTGATAGTCCCGCCACAACTCCATGACAAGTCGACGTTGGGAATTCCGAAATTGAGTTCGCTGGCGAGCATCGCGGGCCTCCAATAGATCGACATAGGCTGCCGAGGACGGGCCCATGATCCGTAAATGCCCGGATGTACGGACCATTGCGTAATGGCTGCGTCCACCGACCCGATTAGATCGGGGTGATGGATGCTGTGATTTCGCGAAAACCGACTCGGACGCGCGGCGCGCGGCTGCGTATCCGGCGCATGCATCTCCATACCCAGCGTGAGCCGATCGTCGTCATGCGGACGGATTGTCCGGTCTGCAGATCGGAAGGCTTGGCACCACGGTCGCAAGTATTGCTGCGCGCCGAAGGTCGCGAAGTGGTTGCGATTCTATTCCAGGGCGCCGACGCCACTCTCGCTGAAGACGAGATTGGTCTCTCCGAAGCTGCCTGGGAGCTGTTGGGCGCCTCGGAAGGGGAATGGGTGACGATCAGCCATCCGCCGGCGCTCCATTCGATGGGATCTGTCCGCAGCCGGATCTTCGGGACGACCCTTGATGCGCCAGCGTTCGACGAGATCGTCCAGGATGTCGTCGCCGGGCGTTACAGCGACGTCCAGCTTGCCGCGTTCATTACTGCGGGCTCCGCTCTCCCGCTTACCGATGACGAAACGGTCGCTCTGACTGGAGCCATGGCGAGAGGCGGCGCGCAATTGCGCTGGGATCGCGACATTATCGACAAGCACAGCGTCGGTGGGCTCCCGGGCAACCGAACCACGCCCATCGTGGTCGCAATCGCTGCCGCTGCGGGCCTGACCATCCCCAAGACCTCTTCGAGAGCGATCACGTCACCGGCCGGCACCGCAGATGCGATGGAAACGGTGACTCGGGTCGACCTCGACCTCGCCGCAATCCGGCGAGTCGTGGAAGCCGAAGGAGGCTGCCTCGCGTGGGGCGGAGCGCTTCGGCTGAGTCCTGCGGACGACATATTCATTGGCGTCGAACGACAGCTCGAAATCGATCCCGAAGGTCAGCTCATCGCTTCGGTTCTCTCGAAGAAGATCGCCGCGGGGGCACAGCGGGTGGTTCTCGACATTCCGGTCGGTCCGACCGCAAAGGTCCGAAGCTCAGCTGCCGGCCACAAGCTGGCCATGCGGATGCGAGACGTCGCTTCACGATTTGGGGTGGAAACGGTCAGCGTGATTTCGGATGGCGCGCAACCGGTCGGCCGGGCTATCGGACCTGCCCTCGAGATGTGCGACGTCCTGTCGGTCTTGCGACTCGAATATGATGCACCAAGAGACTTGCGTGAGCGGGCTCTGGATATCGCCGGCGCGGTATTGGAGCTCGGACAGGCAGCCGCTCCCGAGAGCGGAAATGAACGAGCCCGGGAGCTGCTCGAAGACGGTTCGGCCTATCGCAAGTTCGAGCGGATCTGCCTAGCGCAAGGCCGGTTTTGCGAGCCTCCGAAGGCTGCCCTTGAGCGGGTGATCGAAAGCAACACCAAAGGTCGAATCACAGAGATCGACAACCGAAAGATCGCCCGCATTGCCAAGTTCGCAGGCGCGCCGGATGACCCCGCAGCGGGCCTCAGAATTCACGTACGCCTTGGCAATCAGATCGAGCTCGGCCAGCCGCTCATCACGCTTTATGCCGACACCGAGTCGGAGATCGCCTACGCGGCGGATTACGCACGTTTGGTCGAAAACGGTCTCAGGATCGAAGCCTAAGATGGCTCGGTTCTTCGCTATGCCAGGCAATGGGGACCTGACCGACGAGATTTCTGTGCTCACTGCCTCCGAAACAGGAACAATCGAGTACCGTCGATTTCCGGACAGTGAGAGTTATGTCCGTATCCATGGCGATGTGAGGAAGGGCGACACATTCCTTGTTTGCACTTTGGCACATCCCGATGAGCATTTTGTGCCCTTGGTATTCGCCGCACGCGCCCTGCGTGCGGCCGGCGCGAGAAGCATTAGCCTCATCGCTCCGTACCTCGCCTACATGCGGCAGGACCGGGCGTTCGCCGCCAACGAAGCGGTCTCGTCCCGGATCTTCGCGGATTTGATCAGCCGCGAGTTCGACCGCCTGATCACGGTCGATCCGCACCTTCACCGCATTGCGTCCCTTCAGGAGATCTACAGCATTCCTACGACCGTCGTGCATACGAGTGGGCTAATTGGACGCTGGGTGCGCGATCATGTGGCTTCGCCGATTATCCTGGGACCGGATATCGAAAGCGCCCAGTGGGCTAAAAACATAGCCCGAAACGCGAGCTGCCCTTGGGCGGTGTTCCGCAAGGAACGGAGAGGCGACCGCGAAGTGCAGCTCATTCCCCCATCACTTGATCAGCATGCGATGCGCACCCCAGTTCTCGTCGACGACATAATCTCATCGGGAGCGACTATGATCCAAGCAGCGATGATCCTGATGGCTGCGGACATGCTTCCACCCTACTGCATTGCTGTCCATGCACTCTGCGACGAAAGAACGGCTGCCGAGATCGAAGGACTGGCCCAGTCCCTTCTTACGAGCGATAGCATTCCCAATCCGCACAGTGCGTTCAGTGTCGCGCCGTTAATCGCGGAGCAGCTCGCCGGTGTTACGACCTAGTTCCTCGCCGGCGTTTCGCCCTCGAGAATGTCGATCGGCTTGCCGCCTGGCCGGACAGAGTCAGGCGTGACGATGACGGTGGTGCCCGGCGCCACGATCGCTGCCACCGCGCGTCGGAGGGCCTCAGGGGCATGGAACCGCTGCCATTCCTGGGCGGGGACCTGCAGACCGTCGGTTGATTTCGACGACAGCTCAAGCCTGATCCAATGCTGACCCGAGGCATCTATGTCGCGAAGGGTATACGCCCAGGTCGTGGTCACCGGATCACTGACCGACACAGGTCCGGAGCCAATAATGATACCGTTGCGCAATACGACGGCGCGCCGGTCTGCGGCGCTGACGATTATCGAGACAGGTCCTGCGGCTGAAAGCTCCGGATGCCAGTCGAAGCCTTCGCTCGCCGGGCCACTCCCAGTCCCCCTCAATACGATCTCAGGCGTGGGTGCGAGGCGGGGAGTCACGGCATGGTCCGTGATGACCACCGTCATTCCGACTCTTGTGGCACCGTAAAGGAGCTGGGCAAATCCTTTCGGCAGCCGGATGCAACCATGGGACGCGGGATAACCTGGCAGATTTCCGGCGTGGAGCGCGACACCGTACCACGTGAGCCGCTGCATGTAAGGCATCGGCGCGTTGTCGTATTTGGAGGAATAATGCTCGACCTGCTTCTGAAGGATCGTGAACACGCCCGTGGGCGTGCGATAGCCTGAGCGTCCCGTCGAGATCGTGGTCGCGCCAATCGGCACGCCGTTGCGGAAAAGAATGCCGCGCTGAGTGGCGAGGTTGACGATAAGCAATATAGGCCCGCTGGGGGCCGCTTGCGGGGCCCAGACATATTGGCCAGCTCGAAGCTTGGCCACCGTCTGTGCGATCGAGCCGCTACGCAGATCAACCTGCTGGGCAGTTGCTGGGGGGCATGCCACAAACCATGCAGCCAATCCCGCACAAACCAGCTTTCTCACTTCGTCAACTGACTTGGATCGGGCGGACATTCGGGTAGGCAGGGGAGCTGCTGCGGCTCCGGCCCGGGCGTTTCGCCGGGGCAGGGCTCCCGAAACGGGCTGGGCTCCGGCGGCGGTTCGCCGGCTGGCTCTTCGAAGGGGACTTCGTCCGGCGGTGTTTGCTGAATCATCACTAGACTCCGACTGAGAGGGCAAGCTTCCCAGACAAAGAGCGGGAGGTCGCTACGGAAACCTCCTTAGGCCCTCCGGAACATTACGGAGTGCGAATGTCCCGTGGAGAAAGGAAGGTGGTCGCGAAAGGGGAACTGCAATGCGTCATCTCAATCCGTCGAAAGCGGCGATTTCAGTTGGAGCGGTGTTTGCTGTCTGGCACCTGATGTGGGTCACACTGGTGGCAATTGGCATTGCCAAGGCCGTCATGGACTTCGTGCTGAAGCTGCATTTTATCCAGTTCAACTTTACGCTGGCACCTTTCACGATATCGACAGCAGCGATGCTCGTGGGCCTGACATTCGTGATTGGTGCACTGCTCGGCTTGGTGTTCGCGCTGGTCTGGAACTGGCTTTCAGATCGATCCGAACCTGCCGATCGTAATCCGGCTTTCAGCTCTCGCTGATCAGATGTCGGTTGCCCTTAGGATCCGGTCGCAAGCCTCGTCTGCGCGGATTCGGGCGGTTTAACATGCTTATCATTGCGTATCGTGCGCTGCCCTTTTTGCCGGTCCACTTAGAACTATATGAATAATTGGAAGAATATCCGCCTTGAGCTTGCGCAAAGTCCTGAGTTCCCGACGGGCTCGGTGAGCCGCGCGTACCTGCTTCGCCTGCCGCTTGATGATAACGATCTCGTTGACGAAGGAGCGCTCCTGAATAGCCCTCGTCTGGCAACCGTACGCCGACATTGGGCAAATGATCCCGACGAGGCTGGACTTGTTCAGAAGGTCAATGGCGCCTTGGCCATGAGCTCGAATGGAGCATCGGCTCGCATGCTAAGGCTCGACGACCAACCGATTCGTCTCGGGCAGCAGGTCTCTGTCGTCGAGTCGGACGGCGCCGTTCTTGCGTTCCGGATCGCCAGCATTCGCTGATTGCCGAACCTCTGGCGTCGCGCACCGAGGCGCTGGTATGAGACCTCCTATGGATCGGCCAGCGAATTCCAGCGTCCAGTTCGGGGACGGCACTGAAGCGCATCTCCGTTCGATCCTAGCGACCGTGCCCGATGCCATGGTGGTGATCGACGACGTGGGCACCATTCTCTCGTTCAGCGCAGCCGCAGAAAAGATGTTCGGCTACGCCGAGAGCGAGGTTGTCGGCGAGAATGTCTCGATGCTCATGCCTTCGCCGGACCGCGAACGGCATGACGGTTATCTCGAGCATTACCGAACAACCGGGCAACGAAAGATCATCGGGATCGGACGGGTCACCACCGCTCGGCACCGGAACGGCCATACATTTCCAATCGAGCTTTCGATTGGCGAGGCCTGGCTCGGCGAAAAACGGATTTTCACGGGTTTCATCCACGACATCACTCAGCGGCAGACAGACCAGCTCCGTCTCAAGGGCCTGCAGTCGGACCTCGCTCATGTGGGCCGTGTCAGCGAAATGGGCACGCTTGCCTCGTCCCTCGCACATGAGCTGAACCAGCCGCTCACCGCGATCGCCAATTACTGCGAGACGCTGCGCGATCTCCTCGCCTCCACTCCCGATGAAGAAACCCTCGCGGTCGTTCGCGAGGCGCTGGATGACGCCGCGGGACAGGCGGTTCGGGCGGGACAGATCGTCCGCCGGCTGCGGGATTTTGTCAGCCGGGGCGAGTTGGAGCGCCGGACCGAAAGCCTCCACCGTCTGGTCACGGAGGCGAATGCCCTGGCCCTTGTCGGCTCGCACGAATATGGGATTGAAGTGCACGTCGAGCTCGACGCGAGGGCGGATGGGGTGTTCGTTGACCGAATCCAGATTCAGCAGGTGCTGGTCAATCTCATCCGCAACGCGATTGACGCTATGATGGACGGCCCGGTGCGAAGTCTGACCATCCGGACCCGTTCCGAGTCATCCCACTTCATGCTGGTCAGCGTGGAAGACAGTGGCTCCGGCATCAGCAAATCCATCGCGGCTCAGTTGTTTCAGCCGTTCATCACGACCAAGACGACCGGCATGGGAATTGGGCTGTCGATCTGCCGAACTATCGTTGAGGCACATGGCGGCCGGATCTGGTTTGAACCAGCGGTAAATGGCGGCACTGTTTTCCACTTCACTCTGCCGACGGCGGAAATTTGATGAGCAGCGACTCTGACCTCCCCGTCGTGCACCTCGTCGATGACGACGCGGCAGTCCGCCGCTCCACCGGCTTCATGCTCAAGACGTCGGGTTACCAGGTGCAAACCTATGAGTCTGGAATCGAGCTCCTGAAGTCCGCTAGATATCTCACAGAGGGTTGTATTCTACTGGACATCCGAATGCCTGGCATGGACGGACTCGAAGTTCAGCAAGCGCTGCAGGAGAAAGGCGTCACTCTCCCGGTGATCATCATGACTGGCCATGGCGATGTATCGCTCGCCGTCAGGGCAATGAAGGCCGGCGCCATCGATTTCATCGAGAAGCCGTTCGAAAAGGAAACCTTGAAGTCATCGCTGGACCAAGGCTTTCGGCGACTGTCGCAAAAAGAAGCGACCGGCGAGCGCAGGAAAGATGCCGAAGTACGGCTCCAAGCCCTCACTTCGCGCGAACGCGATGTTCTGAATGGGCTGGCGCAAGGGCTGCCAAACAAGACGATCGCATACGATCTCGGCATCAGCCCGCGCACAGTGGAGATCCATCGCGCGAATCTTATGACGAAACTCGGCGTTCGCAGTCTCTCTGAGGCGCTCCGCATCGCGTTCGCTGCTCAGCCGGATTAGTCTGGCTCTACTTTGCGGGCACCAGCTGAGCAGCGTGCTGCACGGCCGGGATATCAGTCATCACCGGATGCAAGGGCCGGCCGGTCTGCTCGAAGCTGTCGAGGTTGGCAATTGTCGTTGCAGCGATATTGGTCAGCGCTTCGACTGTGAAGAAGCCTTGGTGGCCCGTAATCAGCACGTTCGGGAACGTCAGCAATCTCGCGAATTGATCATCCATGATGGCCTGATCCGAGCGATCTTCGAAGAACAGCGCGTCCTCTTCTTCGTAGACGTCGATGGCCAGGCCGGCGAGGCTCTGCCGCTTCAATGCGTCGACGACCGAGTGGGTGTCCACGACAGCGCCGCGGCTGGTGTTGATGAGGATTGCGCCTGCCTTCATCCGCGCAAGGGCCGCCGAATCGATGAGATGCCTGGTGCTCCTGTTCAGAGGACAATGCAGCGTCACGATGTCGGATTGCTCGAGCAATTCATGCGGGCCGACATACTCGACGCCCAGGCGCTCGCATTCCGACCGACGCACCGGATCGTGGGCGAGAACCTTGCACCCAAAGCCCGTGGCAATCCGGGCGACAACCGACCCGATGTTACCCGCGCCGACAATCCCGATTGTCTTGTCGACGAGATCGAAACCCATCAGACCGTCGAGCGAGAAATTGCCCTCCCGCACCCGGTTGTAGGCACGATGCACCTTTCTCACGAGCGACAGGATAAGTGCGAAGGTGTGCTCTGCGACGGCATGCGGGGAGTAGGTGGGCACTCTCGCGACAACGATTCCGTGTGACTTCGCAGCGACGACATCAACGTTGTTGAAGCCGGCCGCGCGCAACGCGATCAGACGAATGCCCATGTGTGCGAACGCCATGATCGTCGTGGCGTTCGCCTCGTCGTTCGCAAACAGACAAACGGCCGACGCGCCCTTCGCAAGTGCGGTGGTCGAAATCGTCAGCCTGCAATCCAGGTATCGGAGCTCATGCCGTCCGCCGTTCGCGGCTTCGAGGAACTGCCGATCATATGGTTTGGTGCTGTAAACCGCGACCTTCATTTTCCCAGTCTCAGTGAGCAATCACGAGGGAGAACGGACACTCCCTAAGCAGCGTCCGGGTTACGCCGCCGAAAAGATACTCGCCGATGCGCATGTGGCTGTAGCCCCCCATGACGATGTATGCCGCACCTGCACCCCGAGCCTGAGCGATGATCATGCCGGCGATCACGTCGTGGCCGAGGTCGCCAGTCGGGGAAGGCTCTGTCGCGAGTTCGGCATGCACCCCTTGGCGGGATAGATATTCGAGCAGCTTTGTCGCGGGGAACTGTTTCGCATCTGGCTTCTTTTCCAGGACTTGAAGCACTCGAACCTCGCTCGCCAACCTCAAGAGACCCAGAGATGCACGTACAGTATTGGCCGCTTCGAAGCTTCCATTCCAGGCGATCAGTGCCTTTCCAGTTGGATCGAATGCGCCGCGATCCGAACCCGGGATGAATAGCGGCGTGCGCGAGCGCTGCAAAAGATCACCGAGAAATCCGGCTGTCGGGCCGACGAAGTCCTGAGTAAGCGGATTGCGCGCCGTGATTAGCAAGTCAGCGAGCGCAGCTTGGCTGATCACCCTCGAGGCGACATTGCCCGTCACCTGCTCGTAGTCCCAACTAACGTCCTCTTTCGCGAGACGTTCTTCGACTTTGGTCTGTAATTCGACGTCACGCTCGTCGAGAGCCCTGATTATGTCATTCATTACGAAGACGCCGCCGAAGCTGTCAAACGCCACATAGGCTTCGATCGGCGTCACATGCAGGCAGCTCAGGTGCGCTGAGCAGCTACGCGCCAGGGCAAGGGCCGTCTCGATCCTCTCGCTGTGAAACTCGTCGTCGATGACGTGGAAAAGAATCGTTTTGATGCCCACGCCGACAGACTTGTCGGCCGCTGGCCTCGTTTGCCGATCCATCACTAGCTGTTGATCATTGCGCATTGTTTCTCTCCCTGCGAAGCTGCGTTACGACTGCCAGAGAGTCTTCCTCTTTCGTCAAGCGTTCGAAATGAGGAGTTTCCCTTAGCCGCCTGGCCGTCTTCAGCGAGCGATAAGCAGGGTGAAAAGGCACGCTTTGAGGAGCGAGCGGGTCACGCCGCCGAACAGGAGTCCTCCCGCTCTGCTGTGGCCGTAACCGCCCATTTCCCGAACCCTCTTATCATGGGTTAGACTAGGTCCCTTATGGGAAATTGCGTAGCGACCGGCTCACTCCATTGGGCGACAAGCAGCTGATGGAGCAGAAGGCTATCGATATCCTCGACAAGTACCGGCTGATGGCGGTCGCGACCCTGCGGCCGGACGGCTGGCCGCAGGCCACGATGGTCAGTTACGCGAACGAAGGGCTGCTGCTTTACTTTGTCGTCTCGCGAGCCAGTCAAAAATACGCGAATATCGTACGGGATAGCCGCGTCTCGATCGTCGTCGGCCGCGATTTCGAGGACCCTGCGCAAATCAAGGCGCTGTCCATAGCGGCCAACGCGTCTGAAGTCCGCGATCCCGAACAACGCGAGCGGGCAATCGATCTCGTCCTTCAGCGACATCCCGCGCTTGCAAAGCTGCCGAGGCCCGCTCTTGGCCATTCAGCCGTTATGCGTGCCTACTGCAGCGTCGTGACGATTCTCGACTATTCGAAGGGCTTCGGTCACGCCGATCTCCTGACGGTAAGTCCGGGCGGCGTCGAAATGACGCCCGCACGCGAAGATGACTGGGGGTTTATGGCCGCCGCGGCAGCTGAAAGCTGAGTCGGTATTCTTACGTATTCCGCTACTCGCGACGGACCGCGAAAGAGGAGCGGCCTTCCGGAGATTCCTCGCTCCCCAGCCCTCTTTCTCCGGAAGGCATTCAACTCAACGCGCCTGTCCGATCGTGAGCCTCCGTGGTTTTCCGTAAAGCATCAACGCGGCCTTGCAGCTAACTAGTACAATGGCAGACAAAGTGCAGCTTTCCGGACTGACCCAGCAGGAAGCTGCACGGCGGCTCGCGCAATACGGACCCAACATCATTGCTGCCCCAACGCGCAGAACCTTGGGTCGGATCGCTCGTGAAACGCTGCGCGAGCCCATGTTTCTTCTGCTACTGGCAGCAGCGGCGCTCTATCTGATCTTCGGCGACCTGGCGGAGGGTGTATTTCTGTCCGCAGGGGCAATGCTCTCTCTTGCTCTGGTGGTCGTGCAGGAGGCCCGTAGCGAAAGAGCGCTCCAGGCTCTGAATGAACTAGCCGAGCCCAAGGCGCGCGTCTTGAGGGACGGGATTGCCCGGACAATTGCCGCGCAGGGGATTGTGCCTGGCGACGTTGTGCTCATAGCCGAGGGAACTCGAGTCCCGGCAGATGGAATTCTTCTCGAGGGGGATGCCCTCGAGGTGGACGAGTCGGCGCTTACGGGCGAGGCAGCCGCGTCTACAAAAATTCCACTGGAATCAGGCGAACCCCACGCGACTGAGGTTGAGCCGGGAGAGCCGAGAAGCTTTGCCTTATTTGCTTCGACACTCGTGCTTCGCGGTCAGGGGCTGGTCGAAATCACCTCTACCGGCACGGCATCGAGAGTCGGGAAGATAGGGAATGCGCTCCACGACATTCGAGAGCAGCCGACCCTGGTCCAACGGGATATTCGCTGGCTCGTCAGCCGCATAGGCGTCGCGGCGATATTCTTCTGCCTGATGGTCGCGCTCGCGTACGGTCTAATTCGGCACGATTGGTTTCAAGGGGCGCTTAGCGGACTCACGCTCGCGATTTCATTGATCCCGGAAGAATTCCCCATGGTCCTCGTCATCTTCATGGCGATTGGGGCATGGCGGCTCGCCCAGCATAAAGTTCTCGTGCGTCGCTCGGCCGTCATCGAAACGTTGGGTGCTACGACGATGCTTTGCGTCGATAAGACGGGCACCATCACCGAGAATCGAATGGCTCTTCGGAGGGTCTGGCGGGCAGGGGCAGTGCACGACATGAACGACGACCTGCTCGCAGAACCACGCGTTGTGATCAAAGCCGCCCAACTCGCTTCCGCCGTCCGGCCGCAGGACCCGATGGATATTGCGGTGCACACCGCAGCCGGTCCGCGCGATGGTTCCGAACTTGTTCGATCCTATCCGCTCAGGCCCGAGTTCCTCGCGGTCGTGCAGGTGTGGAAGAATGCCCAGTCCGACGGCCTTGTCTACGCCGCGAAAGGGGCACCCGAGACGATCCTGGATCTTTGCCACCTAGACGAGGACAGCCGAGCCGAGGCGGAAAGCGCCATCCATGCCATGGCGGCAGCGGGAATGCGTGTATTGGGCGTCGCGACAGCGCAAGCCAAGGAGGATGGGCTCCACCCCGATGAGGCCCATTACGACTTTGAAGGCCTCTTAGGTTTCGAAGACCCCGTGCGTGCTGACGTGCGGGCGGCCCTAGATCTTGCACGGCAAGCTCGAGTGAGCATCGCAATGATCACAGGAGACTATGCCGCGACCGCCTTGGCGGTGGCGCGCGAAGCGGGCATTGACACGAATGCCGGTGTCTTGACCGGCGCCGAAGCCGAAAACGCACCCAATATCTCGAACGTACGGGTTTTCGCGCGCGTGATGCCCGAACAGAAGCTCAGTCTCGTTCGCCGCTTCCAGGAACTTGGCCATGTCGTGGCGATGACGGGCGACGGCGTAAACGATGCGCCGGCCCTCGCGGCGGCGGACGTTGGAATAGCGATGGGCCTGCGCGGCACCGATGTTGCACGGGAAGCGGCGGACCTCATCCTGCTCGATGACCGCTTCGCATCGATTGTGAGCGGTATCAGCCTCGGGCGACGGATCTTTGTAAATCTTCGCCGAGCCATGACCTACATCGCCGCCATCCACATTCCAGTCGCTGCGCTGGCCCTTCTGCCTCTCCTGCTTGGACTGCCACCGATGCTCTATCCCATGCATCTCGTTCTGCTCGAACTCATCATCGATCCGCTCTGCTCGATCGTGTTCGAGGCCGAGCCGAGCGAAGCTGACGCGATGAGACAACCACCGCGGCGGTCAGACGAACCATTGTTTGGTTCAGCTCAGATCGCGCTTGCCGTGGTTCAGGGATTAATTCTGCTGGCGGGTGTGCTCGGGCTGTATGCATGGCTGAATCATAGCGGAGTTAGCGAGGGCCATGCCCGGACGGCAGCCTTCATCGCTCTCGTGAGCGGGCATATGTCTCTTGCGGCGTCCATGCTCATGAGCAAGGAACGGGGTCTGATTGGAGCGCATCGGCGCATGTTCTGGCTGATACTGGCAGCCGCTTCCGGCCTGTTGGCGATGACCCTCACAGTTCCAGCCGTCATAGAAATCATGCGGTTTGCAAAGCCGAGTTCCAGCGAATTGTTCGGCGGACTCGTCATCGGGCTGCTTTGCGGCGGATGGTATGCGGCGCGCTTTGTGATGACGCCAAGGGTCACGACCAGCGTGAGCGCAGCCGTCTCGACCCGAACGAGCCTCTAATTTGAAGAACATTGTTGCAACTCAGGAGACTGACATGCACACTCTGACGTTCCTGGGCGCGGCGGGCACAGTCACCGGTTCAAAGTATCTGCTCGAATTGGGTGGACGACGGCTGCTCGTCGACTGCGGATTGTTTCAGGGTCCGCGGGATCTGCGTGAGCGCAACTGGCAGCATCTTGTTGTTCCTGCCTCATCGATTGACGCTGTGGTTTTGACGCACGCGCATCTCGACCACAGTGGTTACCTGCCCAGGTTGGTCCGCGAAGGTTTCGCAGGTCCGATCTACGCCACCGGCGCCACGTCAGATGTCGCACGTTTGATCCTTCTCGACAGCGCGCACCTGCAGGAAAAGGACGCCGAATTCGCCAACCGGCACGGATTCAGCCGGCACAAGCCTGCGATGCCCCTCTACTCCACCAAAGACGCCGAGCGCGCTTTGGGGCAGTTCCAATCGGTCGCATGGCATGATCCGCTGGAGTTGGGCGAAGGAACTTCGCTCTTATTCCGGCGCGCCGGCCACATCTTGGGAGCCGCAACGGTCGAGCTGAAAATGCACGGGCAGACGATCGTATTCTCCGGTGACCTTGGCCGCTTCAACGATCCCATCATGGTCGATCCAGAGCGGGTCGATCACGCCGACTACCTAATCGTCGAGTCGACTTACGGCGACCGCATCCATCCAAACGTCGATCCTGAAGCGATGCTAAAGGACGTCATCGACCGGACCGTCCGTCGTGGCGGCACGGTGGTAATTCCGTCCTTCGCGATCGGCCGCACGCAGTCTTTGCTCTATCAGCTGTGGCTGCTCAAGATGACCGGCGAGATTCAGCTCGTTCCCATCTATGTGGACAGTCCGATGGCGATTAACGCAACTGATCTTATGTCGGCGCACATGGACGACCACCGCCTGCAACCGCTTGCCTGCCACGAGGCCTTCTCGATGGCCACCTACGTGCGCGATACCGATGGCTCCAAGATGCTGTCCGCCAGCAGGATGCCCAAGGTGATCATCTCCGCCAGCGGAATGGCGACAGGCGGCCGCGTGCTGCATCACATCAAGGCATTCGGGCGGGACCCGCGCAACACCATCCTGTTCGCAGGATTCCAGGCTCCCGGGACCCGCGGCCGGGCCCTCGTCGATGGAGTGCGCGACGTGAAGATCCACGGCGATTGGATCGAAATTCGCGCGGAAATCGCCGACCTCACCATGCTGTCAGCGCACGCGGACTCAAATGAGTTGTTGCGATGGGTGAGCGGCTTTACTTCGCCACCGAAGAAAACCTTTGTCGTTCATGGCGAGCCCGCCTCGTCGGCCGCACTGCGCGACCGGGTCGAGGCTGAACTCGGCTGGAGTTGCGTGATTCCGAAAATGGGCGACGTCTTCGAGTTCGACCATTCGGCAACAAGGCTGACGTGACGGTGCAAGCCACCATCTGGACGTGCCCGATGCACCCGCAGATCCGGTGGGATCATACTGGCAATTGCCCCATTTGCGGTATGGCCGTGGAGCCATCGGCGCCGACTTTCGATGAAGAGCCCAACCGCGAGCCAAAAGGATCGGCCAATCATCCTGTACGGCGCCTCGGGCGGCCGTTCCGCGCTCGCGGGAAAAACACTCCAAGAGATGGGCTACACCGAAGTGTACAACCTTAGCTTCAAGGACGCTGTCGACGCGAGTTTTCCAAACGAACCTGTATACCGTTGCCATTACGGCGAACTGCGCGGAAGCCCTGCTCGAATATAAGCAATAACCGACCAGATCTCCCTATCGGACAGAGTTCGTTTGAATGCAGGCATATCCGATTCGAAAGGTCGGCCGCCCTCAGCGATTGTCCAATACATGTAAGGCTCCGAACGAGCCTTTGGGGTGCGCTCGAGCCACTCCAAGTCGGCCGGGGCTGGAACCAGTGCGAAGGCCTCTGGTCCGCCTCCTTGTCCACTCCAACCGTGACATGCGGAGCAATGCCGCTCGAATACAACCGCGCCCGTCCGCAGTTTCGCGCTCGTATCGGGCAATCGGTCCCTCGAGGCCCTGTATGGGATCGGAATCCCGTTCATGACGACGTGCTGTTTCCGCACAATGTTTGCTGCCCAGCGCGGTGGCCCCTGATCTGACTGCGCGGCCATCGCCGCAAGCGGCACGCCAACAAGCGTCAATGCCAAGGCAATTCGGATCAACTGCGGGCCTTTCCCCTGGTGAAACGCCACTTCCGCCGGGCTCGGCAGCATGGCACCGCATGTATATGTCGGCCCTTGCAGACGGCAGGATACGTAGTTCACCCGATCGCTTTACCGTCGGCGCCAATCGAGCGGTCGCGAGCGGCGCCGTCAAGGCGTTAGAACCAAACCACTGTCACTCTGCCTCGCGCGCGCAGTTGATGCAAAGGGCCGCCTCCGGTCTGGCCTCCAGGCGAGCCACTACGATTTCCTCGCCGCAGCGCACGCATTCGCCGTAACCGCCATCTTCGATCCGCGCCAAGGCCTGCTTCACCGATGCGATCTCCCGCTCAAGCAGTGTCGCCTGGCCTTCGAGCGAGGCGTCATCCTCCATCTCGACGGCGCGCTCGGAAGAATCAGGATTGAGTGGCTGCTCAAGGTCCTCGCCAATCCGCTGCTCCCGTCCCTGCAGTTCGGTGAGCATCCTGTTCAAATGGACCTTGGCGGCGGCAGTGTTGGGCATTGACGGGCACTCCTCTTGAGATGGCTTGCACGAATAACGGCAGCGCCGGCCAGCTGGCATCCGTATCCTTGCGTAGAGACGGCGACGGTTTGCCGGCTAAATTGGCGCTCACTTGGAAATCCACGGTGGCCTTATGAGAATCGTAACGCATCCCGAGGTCGGCAAGGTCCAGAAGCCGGATCAGTTGGCCGCTGCCCTGCTACCGCATCTGGAGCCCCTGCCGCCGCCGGAAAGCGCTGAGGAATTTGGCGCCTTCTTTGATCGCTTTGCTGATGCAAATGTCGTCTTGTTGGGCGAAGCTACTCACGGCACGTCGGAATTCTATCGCGCCCGGGCGGCGATCACGCGCCGGCTGATCGAGAAGCATGGCTTCACGGTTGTTGCCGTCGAAGCCGACTGGCCGGATGCGGCACGGATCGACGGTTATGTCCGGCACCACGCGAAGCGACCGCGGCGCGGTGACTCTTTCGTGCGATTTCCAACCTGGATGTGGCGCAATGTCGAACTGCTGGCATTTGCCGACTGGCTGCGCGGCTACAATGAGGGCAAGTCATCGGAGCGGCAGGCCTCGTTCCACGGGCTCGACGTCTACAGCCTGAGCGAATCGATACACGCCGTCATCTCCTATCTGGACCGCGTCGACCCGCAGGCATCGGAGCGCGCCCGCTACCGCTACGGCTGCCTGTCTCCGTGGCAGGAGGATCCGGCGAAATATGGACAGGCCGTGGTTCACGGCGGTCTCGACCCGTGCGAGGCGAATGTCGCTGAGCAGCTCAAGGAGATGCTCGCAAACAGGCTGGACTGGATCGACCAGGATGGCGAGTCCTGGTTCGACGCGGCCCAGAATGCCCGCATCGTTCGCGCGGCCGAGCGCTATTACCGGATCATGTATCAGGGCTCCAACGAGTCCTGGAACTTGCGTGACCGGCACATGTTCGACACGCTTCAGGCGATCGTCGCGCAGCGCGGATTTGGGACCAAGGCCGTCGTCTGGGCCCATAACAGCCATGTCGGCAATGCCGCCGCGACCGCAATGGGCTGGCGAGGCCAGTTCAACATCGGCGAGCTCGCCCGGATCGCCTATGGCGACGGCGCCGTGCTCGTCGGTTTTGGCACGGATACCGGAACGGTTGCGGCCGCGAGCGACTGGGGCGCCGACATGGAGATCAAGTCGGTTCGCGCCGCGCGCGCCGACAGTTACGAGCATGTCTTTCGGCGCACGGGCGTGGCGCGGAGCCTCACGGAGTGGCGCAGCCCTGATCGTTCCCAGCTCAGGGAAATGCTTCGCGAGCCGCGGCTCGAACGGGCGATCGGCGTGATCTACCGGCCGGAAACAGAGCTCTACAGCCATTATTTCGAGGCCGTTCTGTCGGAGCAGTTCGACTGCTGGATATGGTTCGAGCAAACCCACGCCGTCACGCCGCTCGGTCACGAAAGGCCTCACGGGGCTCCCGAGACCTATCCCTTCGGCCTCTAGCCCCGGAAGATCGAGGGGCCGGCCGGTCCAGGGCGGTGGCCCGGGCGACCTAGGGATATTTCCGTAAAGCGGACTGCTGCAGGACCTGCGATTTTCCAGAGCGTCCAAGGAGGATGCGATGAAAATCAAAGACATCATGAGCAAGTCGGTCGACTCGATCGACTCCACGAACACCATTGCCGATGCGGCGCGTCGAATGGCCGAGAACGACCTGGGTGCGCTTCCCATCCTCAGCGACGGCAAGCTCGTCGGGATCGTAACCGATCGCGACATTGCGGTCCGCGGCGTAGCGGCCGGAATTTCCACAGACGCGCCCGTGCGCCGGGTCATGAGCGAGAACGTCGATACGTGCTCGCCGGAGGACAGTATCGAAACCGTCCTCGCCCTCATGTCGCGTGAGCAGATCCGGCGCATGCCGGTCTGCAACGGTCGCGACGAGGTCGTCGGGATGGTGGCGCTGGCGGACTTGGCCAAGCACGACCCCGACAAAAAGGAGGTCACTGAAGCACTCGCCGACATCTGCGAGCCAAGCGGCCTGCACTGCCAGGCCCCCGTGTTTGCGTAACGCAACAACCAGTCAAAAGGAGAATTGTGATGAAAAGCGACAGTCAGCTTCAGCAAGACGTGATGGACGAGCTGAAATGGGAACCGGGAGTTGATCACGAGCAGATCGGCATCTCAGCCAAGGACGGGGTCGTCACCCTTTCGGGCGTTGTCGGCAGCTATTCGGAGAAGCTGTTGGCGGAGAAAACGGCGCGGCGGGTAAAGGGCGTTCGCGCTCTCGCCGAGGATCTTGCCGTGCGGTACCCCTACCAAAGCAAGACGACCGACTCCGAGATCGCCAAACGCGTCGCCGATGTGATCGAGTGGGATTCGCTGGTCCCGCACGACAAGATCAACGTAACCGTCGAAGATGGCGCCGTCCGACTTCGGGGCGACGTGGAGTGGAATTACCAGAAGGATCTCGCCTTCAAGGACGCATCCAAGATCACCGGCGTGCTGCGCGTCGATAATTGGATCAACGTCAAGCCGTCGGTGAGCACCGGCGACGTGAAGCAGCGAATCGAGCAGGCGTTCGAGCGCCAGGCGGATCTGGAGGCGGAGAAGATCAAGGTCCGCGCCGACGGGCATAAGATCACCCTCGAAGGGACCGTGACCACTTGGGGCAAGCGGGGCATCGCCGAACGCGCCGCATGGGCCGCGCCCGGCGTCTCGCAGATCGAAGACAAGTTGATCGTTGCCTGAACTTGAAAAGCGCGGCGGCGGGCGTGCCCCGCCGCCGCGGTCGCTTCGGAGGCTCGAATGGCCCCTGCACAAACCCAGCCCACACGCATGATCGTCGGGCCACATCATCTGGAGGGGCTGCTTGGTTCGCCAGCCAGTCCCAAGGGTCTGGTCATCTTCGCCCACGGCAGCGGCAGCGGCAGGTTCAGCCCGCGCAACAATCATGTCGCCCGTCGCCTGGAGCATGAGGGTTTCGCGACGCTGCTCCTCGATCTTCTCAGTTCCGAAGAGGAAGCGGATCGCCGCAACGTGTTTGATATCGAGCTGCTTGCTTCCCGGCTTGTCGAGGCGACCGAATGGGCAAGAGCGACGCCGGAGATTGCGCGATTGCCCATTGGCTTTTTCGGAGCGAGCACCGGCGGCGGCGCGGCGCTCGTGGCCGCGGCAATGGACCCCGAGCATGTTTCCGCGGTCGTCTCCAGAGGCGGCCGTCCAGACCTTGCCGGCAATGCGCTCTCGTCGGTCGAGGCGCCGACTCTGCTCCTCGTCGGCAGCCGCGACGAGCACGTGCTCGAGCTCAACCGCTGGGCGATGCAGAATATGCGGTGCACGGTCGAACTCTCGATCGTCCCTGGCGCCTCGCATCTGTTCGAGGAGCTCGGCACGCTCGACGAGGTTGTCGCACGGGCGACACGGTGGTTCGGAACGTACCTCAACGCGGGCGACCGTAATCCAGTCGAGCTGCCCTTCCCCAATCGCCGGGCGGCGGGGCGTCTGCTTGCCGGGCAGCTGCTCAAGTTCAAGGATGCACACCCGTTGATCCTGGCGCTTCCGCGCGGCGGCGTTCCGGTGGCCTATGAGGTCGCAGAGCGGCTAAACGCCGATCTCGACCTGTTGCTCGTTCGAAAGCTTGGTGCTCCGCATCACCCGGAATTCGGCATCGGAGCAGTGATCGACGGCGACAACCCGCAGATCCTCATCAATCGGGACGTCGTGGGCCAACTCGCCGTTCCGTCCGGCTACATCCACAACGAGGCGCACCGCCAGTTTAGGGAAATTGAACGCAGGCGAGAGCAGTATCTGGGCGGACGCAAACCCATTCCGGTCACGGGCAGGACAGTGATCGTGGTCGATGATGGGATCGCCACCGGAAGCACGGTTCGAGCGGCGCTTCGCGCGATCCGGCAGAAGAATCCCGCCAAGCTGATCCTGGCCGTTCCAGTCGGAGCTCCCGACAGCTTGCTATCGTTGAACAGCGAGTGCGATGAAGTGGTCTGCCTTATCACACCGGACCCGTTTCACGCTGTCGGCGCTCATTATGATGATTTCACCCAGACAACTGACGAGGAGGTGAAACGGCTGCTCGACGATCGCGCGATTCAGCTTGCTGAAGCGGAGTGATCGTCGGGCCCATAACGCTCCTCGCAGGTGCCACTGAACGCAGCCACACTGCCCCACGAGCCCTCGATGCGGTCAAGGATCTTCTTCGTAGAACGGTTGAACTCAAGCTCTTTTTTCACTCGTATGTCCTGGTTCATCGACCGGACCTCGCCTCCATATGCAGCAAATCTCCTGTCGATCGAAACTCGCCCGGTGCCCCACCGGACAAACCGACCGGCTTGGGAATCCCAATTCTCCAGCGCAGACGCTTGAGGATCCAATCGGTAGATTCTGTTGACTGAGCGCTTGACGGGTTGAGCGTCGACAACCTCGTCGCCTCGACACTCAAGCTGCAGTACATCTCTGTTGCCGCGCGATCCGCACGCTGCAAGCAGAATTTCCAGTGACAGCCCCGCAAAAGCCATCCGGCGAGCTACGCGTGTCATGGCTTAACCTCTCCCGTTTTGTGGAACTATCGGACGGCTCTCGATCCAAAGACTATCCGCAGCATTACCTAATGCGCGCCGTCTCAAAGGGGCTCAGTATCGGACAGTTGCAGTGCCGGCGAACAACCACACGTGGCGAGGCTGGCGGTGTATTGCTTTAGACAGGTTCAACAGCTCGAGGGTCCAATGCGCCGAGATGACTATTCATACTTTCGCCGCCGCGTTGCTGAGGAGGAGGAGGCCGCGCGCAACGCTGCGGGTCCCGAGGCGCGGGAGCGGCACAAAGAATTCGCCGACGCGTACCGACTTCGCTGCAGCCTGATAGACGAGCCACTTAGCGAAGGTGCCGAACGGTACGTCGACGTCGACCCCCTGGCGCGCGACGCCGCTGAGCCGTCGCTTTATCGTTTCGCCGGGCATATCGCTTCCGGCCTGGGCGGATCACGAGGGAGGCCAGAGGCCCCA
Organism: Sphingomonas sp.; assembly: GCF_031361285.1. Lineage (GTDB taxonomy): Bacteria > Pseudomonadota > Alphaproteobacteria > Sphingomonadales > Sphingomonadaceae > Sphingomicrobium. The sequence goes on along the minus strand of NZ_JANMCO010000018.1, from coordinate 3,680 downwards.
GTAAAGATCGACGAGCATGCTTAAGCTCGCTTCAATCAATTAGCGCAATCTGCCGTGAGCCGACTTCACGTCCACGCTGAACGCCATGCGGCCTCGAGAATTGGCTGGTTGCGCGCGGCGGTGCTCGGAGCCAATGACGGCATCGTATCCACGGCAAGCCTGATCGTGGGCGTCGCGGCATCGAACGCAACTCAATCGACCATACTTATTGCCGGCATTGCGGCATTGTTCGCAGGCGCGATGTCGATGGCCGCGGGTGAATACGTCTCGGTAAGCTCGCAAGCGGATACCGAGAAAGCAGATCTTGCTCGCGAAGATCGCGAATTGACGCAGCGACCGGATCTCGAGCTGGAAGAGCTGACACGGATTTACGAAATGCGTGGCGTCGAACATGAAACTGCGCGTGCCGTCGCCGATCAAATGATGGCACGCGACGCATTGGGTGCGCATGCGCGCGACGAGCTAGGTTTATCCGCGACGATGACCGCTCGTCCCTTGCAGGCGGCGACAGCCTCTGCCCTGACTTTCACCGCTGGCGCTGCAGCGCCGCTACTCGTCGTGTCTTTGGCGCCTCCCGCGATGCTGGTTCCGGCCGTCGCAATTGTCTCGATCATCTGCCTTTCAGTGCTTGGCGGGCTCGGCGCCCGCGCCGGTGGGGCTCCGCTCGGTCCTTCCGTGTTACGGGTGACCTTTTGGGGTGCGCTTGCGATGGCAGTGACCGCAGGGGTCGGTCGTCTGTTCGGCGCGGTGGTGGGATAGGAAAAAGCAATGAGCGTGGAAAACGACGCGATCCGAATCCTCGACGCGCACAGGATCATGGCTGTCTCGACGCAACGTCCCGATGGCTGGTCGCAAACGACGTTTGTGGGTTACGCCAATGTCGATGGTGAACGGATCACGGCCGATGGGAACGATGATTGGGGATCATGCGCCGCGCATGAGGCGTGACCGATTGAGCGTCACCACAGTAGCAAGGAGTTGCCAGCGAGTTCCATCAGACATCGGGAAATTTCGGATGGCGGGCGACTCTCCTACGCCGCACTCATTGCGGAGGTGGAGCACAGGATGATCGAGTGGCTGAACGACTAAATCGCGCCATTCTGTTTCATCGCAACGAGCTCGTCGCGCCACCGATGACGCGTGCGTGCGAAGATCGCACATTCGAGATTCCGCCGGCGCTTTATCTTCTGACGGCTTTTCTATTCTTCGGCTTCGTCTGTGTGCTGAGCTTCGCGGCGCCGGCCGCGACTTCAACCGTTGCAAGCGCAGCTTAAGAAGTGAGTGTTGATCAGTGCTTTGGTTGTGGCGGCGCCAGTTTCTCTATCCCTGCTCCGTGACCCATATGCTGCATCATCTTCGACATCATGTCGCGGCACTGGCCCATATGCTCCACCATTCTTTTACGCATGGCAGGGTCGGCCATCTTCACGTCCATGTCTTTCATCCCTTCCATCCCTTTCATCGCATCAGCAGCTGGCTTCTGCGCTGACGGGGTTGGGTGCTCGTGTTGCGTCGCTTGAACGGCCGCTTGCGCACCTGCGGCCGTAACGGCCAGCCCGACTGCAAAGCCGATCGCTGCTGATTAGAAGTTGATCTTCATCATCTTGTCCTTTGAATAGGTGATTCATGCCCGAACTGTGGTTAGCGACGGTCAAGGCCCGCGAACAGGTTATAGAGGCCGGCAATCATGCCTCCCGACAGAAGGCCGAACAGCAGCGACCAAATGCCGCCTTCAACCAATGCCTGGATCGATTGAGTCTCGGCATCGGTGAACAAGCTGATGTAAACGTGGGTGGGGCTCGCGAACGATATGAACGTTCCGAGCCAGCATAGTACGAAAATCAGACCGGCTGCCGCTCCTGTTGTAGCGGCCAGACGAACGACTCCGATGTGACTCGTGGAACGCTGCTTGATGGTCGTCTGCGGGACTTGAGCGGTTGCCATGATTGCCTCCATTCGATCGGCGAATGTGCCGACTTTAAGAAGACACCATGGGCCCACTGCCGCTGCCAATCTCTAGGTGATACTCCATAGCGCGGCTTCCGCGCCGAACGGCAGTGAGCTTTCGGTGGACTAGGGGAATCTACGTATATGAGCGCACCGCCAGGAGGAGCATAAGTCAACTGTCGCCGGAGAGTAACATCCGAGGCGGCCGGGAGACCGGAAGCAGTGAAAGCTGCTTTCGGTCTTTTCCGTTGGTACTCGTGGCGGATATCCCCAATGGGGAAGTTGGACACAGCTCAAGAGTTCGAGCCGTCATAGCCCTTCGACAGTCTGAAAGAGGTCGCGCACGCATCAGGATACGCAGGATTGCGTATCCAAGCTCATCCTCGCCTGTCCTAAGGGCTGGTGCGGAAAGGAGATCCAGCTATGGCGACTATGACCTCCGATCGGATCGACGGGGCGCGCGTGCTCCGCTTCGGGCTTGCCGGCGGGATAGCAGCGGCACTGGTCTTTGTTGGTTTGTGGGCTGCCGCGCAGCTTCCGATTGGACCATCAGATCTGATCGTAAATCTGTTCACAACGCGTGGACCTGCCAGCACTGACGGCTTGCAGGAAGGCGTCCTTTATGCAGCCCTGCTGGGCTTCTTTTGCGGTGCGACTGTCGACCTGGTGTATGAGGGTCTTCGCTGGATCGAGAATCGCTGACGCCCGCAATGGGTCGTTAGCGAAAATCGGGCTGGAGCCCGCGACAACCCATCTTATGTGAAGCGGAGTTCGAACCCCCCTTAGTCGCGGCTTCGCACGGCGACGGCGCCTGCCGCTAAATCCGAGACGGGCGAGCGAGTCCGCGAGTTCGGTCGATCAGTCGATCGGCGCTTCTGGCCCATAAGCCGACCGTTTTGGCTCGGATCCCAGCAGGTCATCAATGAGCGCAGTCGCGTTTACGAGGGCCGCCCTTATTTGAAGTAGGTCGGCTCCGACTAAGTGTTGATGCCTGCCGGCAAGGCTCAAGACGGTCGACAACACAATGTCAGACTCGCGGGCGAGTTGGATCAAATGACCCCCGCTCGGTCCGAAGCAGCCGCTGAGCCAGTTCTTCGCTGTCCTGTCGCTAGCGCCCGTCCAGCGCATGAGCGTCTTCGTCGCGCGGTGGCTCTGACCCAGTTCAGTACGGAGGGCGTCGGCAATTGAGGAAGCGTACTCACCATTGCAGGATACGAAACCTTCAGGAAACTTGTTGCCCGTCTTTGGAAACATCTTTCCGGCTCCCCTGCGCTAAAGCGCCCGGTTTCAACAAAGGCACTTGCGACCTCCGAGGCGCTGATGGTCATTAAATGGGATCAACCTGACAGTTCGGGCGAGTCGGCCGTCACTTTAATTCGAGCGGCTCAATACGTTCGTATGTCCACCGAGCATCAGAAATACTCTACGGACAATCAGTCAGCGGCCATCCGAAAGTACGCAGCGACGCGTGGCTTCGAGATCGTCAGGACTTACGCCGACGAGGGAAAGAGTGGCCTTAAACTGGACGGCCGGGACGCTCTCAAAGGGCTAACCGTCGCTTGCCGTTCCTGCGGTCACTAGTTCAAGGTCCGTTTAGCGCCCATCCCAGTCGCTACGGCACGGCTAGCCCAAGCCCGAAAGCGGACCTTCCGATCTCATACTGCTCATGTCCGTTTTCGACCCATTGCGGACATTAAAAGCCTAGGTTCGCTTTCGACGCTTGCGTACATTAG
>NZ_JANMCO010000150.1:0-1699 GCF_031361285.1 Sphingomonas sp. | reverse complement strand
CATGTTGGTGACCGGATCGAGTTCGGCGAAGGAGTCGTCGCGTCCGCGGTCGAGCGCGGCGACGACGGCGCGTTTATGCTGCAATTTCATGGCGACGAGCCGGTCGAAGTGCTGCTGGAGCGCGCGGGGCGGATGCCGCTGCCGCCTTACATCGCCTCGAAACGGGCGGTTGATGACGCCGACCGCGAGGATTACCAGACCATGATCGCGCGCGAGGAAGGGGCGGTGGCGGCACCGACCGCGGCGCTGCACTTCACGCCGCGGGTATTGGAAGCGCTGGACGAGCGCGGCATCGGGCACGAAACGCTGACGCTGCATGTCGGCGCGGGAACATTCTTGCCGGTCAAGGCGGACGTGGTCGCCGACCACCGGATGCACGCCGAATGGGGGCGGATCGATGCCGCGACGGCCGAGCGGTTGAACGCCGTGCGGGCCAAGGGAGGGCGGCTGATCGCGGTCGGCACGACCTCGCTGCGGCTGGTCGAAAGCGCGGCGGGCGAGGTCGGGCAAATCCGCGCCTTCGAGGGCGACACGGCGATCTTCATCACGCCCGGCTATCGCTTTAAGGCGGTCGACGGCCTGGTCACCAACTTCCACTTGCCGCGATCGACGCTGTTCATGCTGGTCTCGGCGCTGATGGGGCTGGAGCTTATGAAAGAGGCTTACGCCCATGCCATTGAAAAAGGATACCGTTTCTACAGCTACGGTGATGCGAGCCTTTTGTTGCCACGCGCGTAGGTGCTAGCCCGGCTTAAACTCTGACACTCCGGCGATCACCATCCATTGCAGGAACTGACGCCCGAATGGTGTGATTTGAGCCTGGGGCGGATCGGACGCTTCGACGAACTCGACGTACCCGGCATTCACTTTAGCGCTTGGGCCCACTTGCGGTCCTCTCGAGACGTTGCAAACAGCTGCCAATGCGCACAAATCGGCCCGTTCGAGTACCGTGGCGACTATCGACACCGCGATTAAACCCGACCTTCTGGACGGCTGGGTTAGTGGTCCACAATCGGAGAGGCGCGTGGAAAAATTTGATGTCGGCGCCATCATGGGTGGCCTTTATGGGGAAGGCATTATTGCTTTTCCGGGTGCGTTTTCGCCCGAATGGGCGGATCGCCTGGCAGAGGATATCTGGGGCTGCTTCGATGAGGCGAAAGCGGTGCCAGGTGGCGCGTTGGCGCGCGGGCCAAATCGCTTTTATGTCGAGGTCCAGCCGGAGAAAATTCGTGGGTTTCTGGATATTGCCACGCACCCCTGGTTCGTTACCGTGTGCAATGCGGTGCTTGGACCCGAGTACCGGATCGTCGAGGTTGGCTTCGATATTCCCTTTCCGGGGGCACAGGACCAACCGTGGCACCGCGACTTTCCTTCACCCGATGCGACTTTGCAGGGACGTCGGCTAAACAGCCTGGCGTTTAACCTGACAGCGGTGGACACGCGGCTGGATCACGGCCCCTTGGAGATCGCGCCGGGAACGCATTGGGACGACATTGTCAACGCACGCGACGGGTTGTTCCCCAGTCAAGCAGCGTGGCCCCGGTACTTCGAGCGCGCAGTACAAAAGCTGCCTATGCGCGGGGACATGTCGGCGCGTTCGGCGCTGACGATCCATCGCGGCACAGCCAATCTCTCGGATGAGGCTCGGCCAGTGTTCGTCGTCGGAGTCGACGCCCCGGACGCAGGCAATGCCCACCAC
>NZ_JANMCO010000134.1:0-1535 GCF_031361285.1 Sphingomonas sp. | reverse complement strand
GCAGCGCCAGCGTGGTCTTGCCGGAGGATTCCGGCCCGTAGATTTCGTCCACCCGGCCGCGCGGCAGGCCGCCGACGCCGAGCGCAATGTCGAGCCCGAGCGAGCCCGAGGAAATAGTTTCGATGTCCATCGACTTGTCGTTCTTGCCAAGCCGCATCACCGAGCCCTTGCCGAACTGGCGCTCGATCTGGCTGAGCGCAGCTGACAGGGCCTTAGACTTATCCATGGACGATCCTTCGACGACACGTAGCGCAGGCTGACTCATGTATCGCTCCTTATGGCCGGGATTCGACCCCCCGACAAACGCGGCCCCTGCCGCAGCGCCGGAATCGACTGGTAGGAGCAATGTACACCATTTGTTCTCCGTTCGCAATATGTTCTTTTGCGGAATGTGGTACTGGCCTGTTTCGACCCTAAGAGTCGGTTTCGAAAGTCATGAGGCGCGAGCTATGCGGCGGACGAGGAGCATGACGGAGGCGGCGTAGAGGAATGCGCGAGCGGAGTCGATGGTGGCCTCGAAGTCCTTTGCCAGGCGCCGATTACGCCCGATCCAGGCGAAGAACCGCTCGACGACCCAACGCCGTGGCTGAACGGCGAAGCCGACCTGATCTGGGTTCTTGCGCACGATCTCGACGGCGATCAACGTGGCTTTGGCAACCTTCTCACCCGCGTATCCGCTGTCGGCGAAGACCCGCTGGATGAACGGGAAGATGCGACGCGAGGCCCGCAGAAGCGGTCCGCCGCCATCGCGATCCTGGATGCTCGCCGGATGCGGTTCAAGCACGAGGCCGCGCCCATCCGTATCGACGAGAGCATGGCGCTTACGCCCGTTGATCTTTTTCCCGGCATCGTAGCCGCGCGGCCCGCCAGCCTCGGTCGTCTTGACGCTCTGGCTATCGATGATCGCACCCGTGGGACTGGCTTGGCGGCCAACCCGTTCGCGATCGAGCATGACCAGGGCGTGGTTGATTTTCTCGAAGCGACTCTCGTCGCGGAACGTCGCAAACCAGCGATAGATTGTGCTCCACGGCGGCAAATCGCTCGGCAGCAGACGCCACGGACAGCCCGCCCGCATCACATAGAAGATGCCGTTGATGATCTCGCGCATCGGCCAGGCACGCGGTCGTCCTGTGCCTTTCGCCGCAGGCAGGTGAGGTTCGATCACGCGCCATTCCTCATCGGTCACGTCGGTTTGGTATCGGTTGGCCTTGCGGTTATGCTTCTTGCGGGTGGTTGGGGTCCACATGGCAACTCCGGGGTTGGTGTCAGAACCCCCTGGAATCACGTCGATCCCAATCACTCAACCTCTTTCGAAACGGCCTCTTAGGAGACCCGCCGCTATGCATCCCGTGCTTCGCCTTTACGAAGATATCCTTTCGAGCGCCGAGAATGTCGAATTCCGGCTGGCGCCGTTGCCGCGCTTCATCTTCGTCGTGCATGGCAGTGCCACCATCGACGGCAAGGCGCTGAGCGAAGGCGAGGCCTGGCAGGGCGACGGCGCCGCCGCCGTGAAGCCGGGCCCGGCCGGCGTGACC
>NZ_JANMCO010000041.1:0-3522 GCF_031361285.1 Sphingomonas sp. | reverse complement strand
CTCTCCCTTAACTGCGCGGGCCGACGAGGCCGAACGATGCGCCGTGCGGGTCGAGCGCATTCAATGAGAATTCGCCGCCCGGGATCTCCATCGGACCATTGAGGATCTGCCCGCCGCCGGACTTGATCGCCTCGGCAGCGCGGCCGATGTCGTCGACGCCGATGTAATAGGTCCATTGGCTGACCGGCAGCTGCGGCGGCTTGGTCATGACCGCGCCGATGTTCGTTCCGCGGTCCTGGATGAAGCGGTATTTGCCCATCTCGCCCATGTCCATGTCGCCGTCCTGGCTCCAGCCGAACTGTTTGCGATAGAAGTCGATCGCGCCGTCCGGTTCGGGGGTGGCCAGCTCATTCCAGCGGACGCGCTGCGGCTGATCGACCGAGAAAACGTCGCTGACCTTATTCCCGTCGCCGGCTGGCGGGGTCGGCTGCATCACGTAGAAGGGCGCACCCTGCGGGTCGGTGACCAACGCGATCCGGCCGACATTGGGGATGTCGAACGCCGCCATCAGCGCCTTGCCGCCGTCTTTTTCGATCGCGGCGACCGACTGATCGACGTCATCGACGCCGACGTAGCCGAGCCACACCGGCCGTGCGCCGTGTGACCGCATCTCGTCGGTCAGCCGCATCACACCGCCGGCGTTGCCGCCGTCGGCGCGACCGATCATCCGGTAGTCCATCTCACCCGACGGCTGTGGCTCGATATTCCAACCAACCACCGCGTCGTAAAATGTCTTGGCGGCGACCGGATCGGGCGTGAGAAGCTCATACCAGATGAAGCTGCCGTGGGCCGAAGTTCTCGAATCCTCATTCGCGGCCGACTGGGTCGGCGCATAAGTGGTGTCGGACATGGTCACATTCCTTTCGTATGCGTTGCGGTAGGGTCAGGCGTGCGCCGTCTCGCGCTTGGCGGTGTCGAGGATCGGCTCGAAGCCGCCCCAGAACATGCGTTTGCCGTCGAAGGGCATGTCGCCGTCCGGTTTCATGGTCTCGTCGGCCATGATCGCCTTCCACGCATTGTCGCGGGCCGCCTTGTCGGGCCACTCGATGAACGAGAAGACTACAGTCTCGCCGTCTTCGGCCTTCACCGCGCGGTAGAAATCGGTGACCTTGCCGTGCTGGACGTCATCGGCGATCGATTCGATCACCCGGGTCGCGCCATGCTGGCGGAACACGCCCGCCATCTTGGCCGCGAGCTCGCGATAGGCGTCGCGCTTGCCTTCGGGGACCGGGACGACGAAACCGTCGGTGTAGCCGCCCCCGCCGGCGCCTTCCTCTACGATCGCCTCGAATCCGCCCATGATCATGCGCTTGCCATCGAACGGCATGTTGGCGCCCATCTCCTCCATGCGCGGGTCGCTCATCATCTTTTCGTTGGCCGCGTTGCGCGCATTCTTGTCGGGATATTCGAACCAGGAGAAGACGACGTCCTCATCGTCCGTCGCGTTGACAGCCTTCTTGAAGTCGGTGACCTTGCCGTCGGCAACGTCGTCGCCCCAGGTTTCAACCATGCGCGCCACCCCGAATTCCTGGACCATCGGGGCGAACTCGGTCGCGTGCTTGCGATAGGCGTCCTTGTTGGCTTTCGGCACGGGAACGACGAACCCTTCAAAATAGGTCATGCAATTGCTCCTTCGGGTTGGTGTTGCTTGAACACGGCGATCTGGTCGGCGAGCGCGCGCTGGAACGCTGGGCGCTGCTCGGCTCGCTCTACATAGGCTTTGAGGTTGGCCTGTTCAGCCACCAAATCGGTGTGCCGAAGTATCCGCAGGACGGATGCCATCATCAGGTCGCCAATGGTGAAATGATCCTCGAGCCACTCCTTGTCGCCGAGCCAATCGGCGACTCGCTTCAATTTCAGCCGGGTGAAATCTTCGGCTCCCGGCCGCCGTAGCTTGGCCCATTCCTCATTGGTGTAGAACAGGTCGATCGCGACCAGATTCTGGATCGCCGGCTCGACGCTGTTCAAGGCCGCGTAGGTCCACTGGATAGCCCGGATTCGCGCCACGGCATCACGCGGCAGCAATTTCTCGCTCTTCTCACCGATATGCTGGAGGATGGCGCCGGTTTCAAAGATCTTCAGCGGGCCTTCACGATAGCAGGGCACCTGGCCGAACGGCTGGTCGAGATAATATTCGGGCGGCCGTTCGCCCTCGAGCAGCTGGACCTTGTAGGACAGGCCGATCTCCTCGAGCGCCCAGCGCGGGCGCAGGTCGCGGACCAGCCCTTCGGCGAACGGCGGCACCCAGGCGAAGGCGGAGATTTCGATATCGGCGTTGGCATCAACGGGCATGCGCTTTCTTCCTCCTGTGCGACTCGATTCGGCTTGCTTTTTATGCCTGTCAGTCATATTTGACAACCATGGAGTTAGACAAGATATCCACTATAGGGTGGGACGAAGACAAAAGACGGTATGACGATGCCTGCGCCGCCGCTCATGGCATGGACCTGATCGGTGAGCGTTGGTCGATGCCGCTGATCCGCGAACTGTTGCTCGGGCCGCGCCGGTTCGGCGACTTGAAGGCCAGCCTTAACGGGATCAGCGCAAACGTCCTGACCCAGCGGCTGGCTGGGCTGGAGGCGGCCGGCGTGCTGGTGCGCCGCAAGCTGCCGCCGCCGGCATCGGTCCAGGTCTATGAGTTGACGCCGTGGGGCTATGAATCGGCGCCCATCTTCCAGGCCCTGGGCCGGTGGGCCGTGCGCAGCCCGCGCCATGACGTGACCCGGCCGTTCAGCCCGACCTCATTGATGCTGGCGCTTCGCACCATGATGAGCGCGGATGCGGCGGGCGATTTCGCCGCGCGAATCCAGCTGCAGATGGCGGGAGAGCCCTATTTCTGGATTCGTGAAGACGGCGAGGTCCGCATCGGCCGCGGTGCCATCGACCATCCCGACCTGACCATCGCCGGCACGCCAAGCGATGTCGCGGCGGTGGTTTACGCCGGGGCGCCGGCGGACATGATCACGGTAGCGGGCGACCGCGGCCTGATGCAGCGCTTCATCACGCTCTTCCCGATGCCCGCCAAGGCCGCGCTCGCGGAGAGTTGAGGCGTCTCGCGCATGCGCCTAAGGGCGGTTTCATGACCGATCTTCCCAACGTGAATCCCGAGAGCCGCAGCGACACCGTGATGATGTCGCCCGACAAGATCGCCAAGGTCCGCGAGCTGTTCGGCATCGACAGCGACATGGAAGTGCCGGCGTTCAGCGAAGCCGACGAGCGCGTTCCCGATCTCGACCCCGCTTATGTGTTCGATCCCGACACCACGCTGGCGATCTGCGCCGGCTTCGCCCGCAACCGCCGGGTGATGATCCAGGGCTATCACGGCACCGGCAAGTCGACCCACATCGAGCAGGTCGCGGCGCGATTGAATTGGCCGACCGTGCGGATCAACCTCGACGCGCACATCAGCCGCATCGACTTGGTCGGGCGCGACGCGATCGTCTTGAAGGACGGCCAGCAGGTCACCGAATTTCGCGAAGGCTTGTTGCCGTGGGCGCTGCAGCACCCGGTCGCCTTGGTGTT
>NZ_JANMCO010000120.1:0-3800 GCF_031361285.1 Sphingomonas sp. | reverse complement strand
GGGCACATCTCGGCATCGAATGGCCCGAGCTTAATGATCCCAATGTGAAATTGGCGGTCAATCAAACCCTGGTCCACGGCACCGTGCCGATCGACCAGGATGATGTGATCGCAGTCTTGCCACCGATGAGCGGCGGATGATCCGAGTACTCGAAGCACCATTCGACCCGGCGGAAGCACTGGCGACATTCATCGCCGGGGCCGGCGAAGGCGCGGTGATGAGCTTCGTCGGCATCGTTCGCGGCGCTGGCGGCGTCGAGACGCTGACGCTCGACCATTATCCGGGCTTTACCGAGGCCGAAATCACCCGGCTGGTCGACGCCTTGATCATTCGGCACCGCTTGTCGGCGGCGAGCGTGATCCATCGCTATGGGAAGATGCGTCCGGGCGAGCCGATCATGTTCGCGGCTACCGCTGCGCCGCACCGGCGCGCGGCCATGCGCGCGCTCGATGAACTGATCGACCGGCTCAAGACCGAAGCGCCGTTCTGGAAGAAAGAACGCCGCGACGGCAGCGATCACTGGCTTGAAGCCAGCGATGCCGATCGGACCGACGCCAAGCGATGGGTGGCCAGCGATGGATGACCAGCGAGTCGGCATCGCCGTCCTGACCATCAGCGACACGCGCGACGCGGAAAGCGATAGCTCGGGCGCGTATCTGGCGCGCGCCGCCGAAGCGGATGGGCATCGCCTGGCCGGCAAAGCGATCGTGCCCGACGACATCGACTCAATCCGTGCGGCGGTCCGGCGCTGGGCGGCCGATCCCGAGGTCGACGTGATCATTTCGACCGGCGGGACCGGTCTCACCGGCCGCGACGTGACACCGGAAGCGGTGCAACCGATGTTCGACAAGGTGATCGACGGCTTTGCCCCGGTCTGGCACCGCGTCAGTTATGACGGCATAGGTCTGTCGACCCTGCAGTCGCGCGCTTGCGCCGGGATTATTGACCACACTTTCGTGTTCTGCCTGCCCGGATCGAACGGGGCGGTGCGCGACGGCTGGACCAAGGTCATCGGGCCGCAGCTCGACCGCTCGACCCGGCCGTGCAATTTCGTCGAGATCATGCCGCGGCTGAGCGAGCAATGAGCGACTTGACCCACATCGGGCCGGACGGACGCGCGCGCATGGTCGATGTGTCGGCCAAGCCGGAGACCGAACGCGTGGCTGAAGCGCGCGGCCTGGTGCGGATGGAGGCCGCGACGCTCGACGCGATAGCGAAGGGCGCCATTGCCAAAGGCGAGGTTCTGCGCACCGCCGAGCTTGCCGGGATCATGGCGGCCAAGCGCGCCGGCGACTTGATACCGATGTGCCACCCGCTGCCGCTGAGCGCGGCATCCGTGATTGCCGAAGCCGACCCGGACCTTCCCGGAGTTCGCGTGGTGGCGCGGGTAACAACAGTCGGTCGGACCGGCGTCGAGATGGAGGCGCTCACCGCCGTCAGCGTCGCTTGCCTGACGATTTACGACATGGCCAAGGCGATCGATCGCGGCATGACCATCGAACGGGTCGAGCTGGTGGCAAAATCGGGCGGCAAGTCGGGCGACTGGCGGCGGACGTGAGCCTGATCAGCCTCGACGAGGCGCACGCCTTGCTGCTCAAGGATGTTCAACGGCTGGCCACGGAGACCGTCGCTCTCGACGACGCGCTCGGCCGCACCTTTGCGGAGCCAGTCGTCGCCGCCCACACCCAACCGCTTGAGCCGCGCGCGACGATGGACGGGATTGCTGTGGCCGCAATCGCGCCCGTGGTCGGCGACTGCTGGACGCTCACTGGAGAGGCGCTGGCAGGGGCGCCGGCCACCGCTCCGCTCGGGCCCGGCGAAGCGGTGCGCATCGCCACAGGAGGCGTCGTCCCGAAGGATGCAACGCGGGTCCTTCCCCAGGAGATACTCAACTTCACCGGGGATTCGGTGACATTGGCGAGCGAACCGGGGTCGGCGCCCTTCATTCGCGACGCCGGCGCCGATTTCACTGCCGGTGATGGCCTGCTTGACCGCGGAACGGTCGTTGGACCGGCTCAGATCGGGCTGATCGCCGCCGCCAATCGCGCGACAGTCAAGGTTGTGCGAAGGCCGCGCGTCACAATTCTGACCGCGGGCGACGAACTGGTCGCACCGGGCGCGGCGCTGGAAGCTGGCCGGTCGGTCGACAGCGCGAGCCATGCGCTGGCCGCCTTAGTCACATGCTGGGGTGGCGAGGCGCAGCTCTATCCGATCCTGCCCGATCGGCTCAACGAGATTACCTCCGCGTTGCGCGCGGCCGCACCCTTGTGCGACATCATCCTGTGTATCGGCGGCGCGTCGGTGGGCAAACGCGACTTGATGCGACCGGCCGTGGCAACAGCGTTTAGCGCGGACTTCCGATTTGAAGGGATCGCCGTGCAACCGGGCAAACCATGCTGGCATGCCCGCTCGGCGACGGCGAAGCTTTTGCTCGGCCTTCCGGGCAACCCGTCCTCGGCCTTCGTTTGCGCCCATCTGTTGCTCCAGCCGCTGATGCAAACGCTGGTTGGAAGGCCGGTCGGACAAGAACTCCAGCTCGCCTTTGCGGCTGTAGCGATTCCAGCAAACGGGCCGCGAGAGCAATATCTCCGCGCGACGGTAACGAGGGATAACGATGGCAGAATGCTCGTCGCTCCGGTCGAAAGCCAGGACAGCGGTTTGCAAGCCAATCTGGCCAAGGCGCAGGTGCTGATCCGTCGACTACCGCATGCCGAGGCGCTCGCGCCCGGGGACAAAGTGCAGATCGTCCAGCTATCGACGTCCTGACCAATTTAGATTTCTGGTGCGCTATTGTCGCGGCGCCAAGCTGACAGGCCTTTAAGAGACTGAAAAAATGGTGGGCGTGGCAAGGATTGAACTTGCGACCCCTGCGATGTCAACACAGTGCTCTACCACTGAGCTACACGCCCACGCTCGCGCGGCTTAGCGAGCGGGCCCCGCCGGTGCAAGGCGCGCGTTACCTTCTGCCAAAGCGCGCCTGGAACTCGTCGAGCTTGTGCGCGACCCCGGCCGGAATCGTCGCGGCGGTGCCATTGATCATCGCTGACCAGACCACCACGCCGCTCGAATCCGTCGCGCTCATGCCCAGCGACGGCGCACCATTCCACATCACCAGCCGGCCGGTCAGGTTGAGGGTGTTGCTCCGGCCTCCTCGCCGCACACTGAAGCCGCGCTTGCTGAGATCGGCGACGATCAGTTCGCTGGTCGCGCGAACGACCGGATCATAGGCCCGTTCGCTGGTCGCGTTGACGACGTCCGCCATCCCGACTTCCACCGCCGAAGGTCGCGCAAGCTGCGGTGCGACAAGCAGCAGGAGCAGGCCAGCGATCGCGGCCAGCGCGATGACGATGGGCCAACGCGTGGCCCGCTGAGGTCGCGGTTGAATTGTCGCCGCCAGGCGATAGCCACGCTTGGGGATGGTCTCGATCAGCCGCGGTTCACGGGCATCATCGCCCAGCGCCCGGCGCAGCTGGCCGATGACCACCGCGACGCTATTCTCGCTCAGATTGCGGCCATTCCAGACGCCCGCGATCAATTGCTCCTGGCTGATCACCGCGCCTTCCGCCTCGCGCAACAATTCGAGCGTGCGCGCCGCACGTGGTTCAAGGCGGCGCAGATCCGGCCCCCGACGAAGCTCGCCGGTCGCTGGATAGAAATCCCAGCTGCCGATCCGGAAGCTTCCGATCTTGCGCTCGATATTCATGGATTCGCTTCTAGCGCGGCGGCGCACCGGCGGCGAGAGCGATCGCCGCCCGGCCACCCCATCATCAAAAGTTTAGGCAATCTTGATTTGTATTCGC
>NZ_JANMCO010000060.1:0-2493 GCF_031361285.1 Sphingomonas sp. | reverse complement strand
CGGGCCGCAGGCCGTCCTTCCCCCAGACGGACGGAACGGCCCATAGTCGTCGGCTAACCCGCCCCGAGCAGCGTCGTCACGCGGCGGCTTCAGCAATTCCCAGCCGCTGCTTGGCGGCCGACAACATTTCCTTGAAGCGGGGATGGTCACGAACCGAATCAAGATCCGGGTCGACATCGGCGTGCCGGATGTGGGTCGCACTCACGGTCTTGTCGAAATAGGGCTCCAGCACTTCAATCGCGCGGTCTGGATCGGCGAGTTGGCCCGTGAGCGCGCAGGCGAGATTATAGCGCATGATGATATTGTCTGGGTCCAGCAGAAGTGCGCGTTCGATCCAGTCCCGGGCCCTCTGATCCTCGCCGACGATCGCCAGCGCGGATGCGCCAGCGGCGAGCACTGCGGTGTTTGACGGATCCTTGGCAATGGCTTTTTCCGTACGCTCCGAGGCTACCCTGGCGGCGCGGAGCAATTGTTCGGAAGTGCCGACCCCCTGATAACAAGTGATCAGCATGGACGGATTGTGCCAATCCGATTCCATCAGCGACGCCGCCTTTTCAAAATAAGGAATCGAATCCGCAATGCGTCCCTGACGGAAAATCAGGCGCGCGGCTTCGCGGTTTACTTCCCAAGATTCTGGATCAAGTCGAACCGCAGTCTCGATTTCTGCAGTTGCCTCGGCCGGCTTGCCCTCTTCCTCGAGCAAGTGTGCCTTAACGCAATGGGCCTCGGCGAGATTGGGATTGATTGCCAGCGCCCGCTCGGCGGCCAGCTGCGGGTCGGCGTCCATGCCATGCCAGAAGCGCATCTGCGACTGGGCAAGCGCCATCAACGCCCAGGCCTGCGCATAGTCAGGATCGAACGAGATTGCCTGCCGGCAGATGCGAACTATGGTTTCCTGGCAGCGGACGTCGCCAATCCCTCCATCAGTCCATTGCTGACGCGCCATCAAGTAAAGGTTGTAAGCTTCGACACTCGCCGTCCCGCGAGTTTCCATCGCCTTCTTCTCTTCGGGCAGCAACTTGACCCTGAGCGCGGCGACGATCGCCTTGGAGATTTCGTCCTGGATCGCGAAGATGTCGGTCAGGTCGCGGTCGTAGCGGTCGGCCCAGAGGTGCCCGCCGGTGGCGGCGTCGATCAGCTGCCCAGTGATCCGAACGCGGTCGCCCGCCTTGCGCACGCTGCCTTCGAGGACATGGGAGACGTCGAGCGCCTGCGCCACTTCCTTGACGTCCATCACCTTGCCCTTGAACGTGAAAGCGGTATTGCGCGCGATCACCAGCAGCGCCGACACTTTGGACAGATCGGTGATGATGTCCTCGGTGATGCCGTCGCTGAAATATTCCTGCTCGGGGTCGCCGCTCATGTTGACGAACGGCAGCACGCATACCGACGGACCGCGCGCTACTTTTGGTTCGCTGGCCTGGGCCGTAGTTGCTGCCGCCGCGCTATTCCCCGCTGTCTTCGCGATCGCATCGAGCAAGTCGTCGATCTCCGCGGGCTCGCCGGCGCCGCTCCAATTGGCGAGATCGACCGTATGGAACTGGCGGAAGCCCAGCGGCGCGCGGCTGCCGCCGAGACTGACCGGGACCAGCCGTCCACTGTCGCGGCCCTCCGCCGCTTCGTCCTGGACCCACGCCGATTCGATCGAGGTCGGCGACCACAGCACGACCACCACTGCGGCGCTCTTGAGTTCGCGATCGATCTCGCTGGAGAAGCGCGAGCCGCCTTGAATGTGCCGGTCCCACCACACCTCGTGGCCGGCACGGCCGATGCTTTCGGCGAGCTGTTTGGCGGCGGGAGCGTCTTCGCGCGCGTAGCTAAGAAAGACCTTGGCCACTCAACCTCCCTAAGAATCTCGGCGACCCACCATGTAGAAACCGTTCAACGGCAACGCTTTCGGCCTGTCAATCAACTAGCGCGGCCGCCGATCGCGCCGGCGGATCGCAACCGCTCGATTTCGTCCTCGCTCAGCCCCAGCGGGGCCAGCACCTCCTCGGTGTGCTCGCCGAGGCCCGGCGGGGGCAATTCTGAATCCGCCCGCGAGCCGTCGATCCGCACCGGCGAGCCGACCAGCGGCACCCCGCTCATCATCCGCACCATCCCGCGATGCTGCGCCTGGACGTCGGCCAGCGCCTGGCTGACGCGGTTGATCGGTCCGGCCGGAATGCCCGCCGCATCGAGCCGCTCATACCATGACGCCGCCGTCCTCTGGGCAATGCACGCTGCGACCAGCGCAACGATTTCACCGCGGTTGGCGACCCGCGCGCTATTGCTCGCGAAGCGCTCGTCGCGCGCCCATTCGGGATGCCCGCACACGTCCGCCAGCCGCGCGAACTGGCGATCGTTGCCGACCGCGATGATGATCAGCTGGTCGGCCGCATCGAACGGTTGGTAAGGTACGATATTGGGGTGGGTATTGCCCTGCCGCGGAGGCTCTTCGCCCGAAATCAGCGCGTTCGACGCCTGGTTAGCGAGCATCGCCAGCTGGGTGTC
>NZ_JANMCO010000029.1:0-2723 GCF_031361285.1 Sphingomonas sp. | reverse complement strand
ACGTCATCGGGCCGCGCTACAAGGCGCGGGCGGGCGGCTATACCCGGATCATCAAGGCCGGCATCCGCGCCTCGGACGCGGCGGCGATCGCGATTATCGAATTCGTCGACCGCGATGTTGCGGCGAAGGGGCAGGACTCCGGGCCGGTGATGACCGACGAGCTTGAGGACGCTTAAGCCCTAGCGGCTGGCGCTGGTGAAGCTCATCGGGGCATCGGCACTGGCCGTGTTCACGGGCGCATTCAGATACGTGATGTAGATCGGCACCGCCTGGGGCAGCAGCACGTGCTGCTCGGGCGCGGTCGACGATAGTTCGGGATCGCGGCCCATCAGCCAGCGCGCGAGGCGCGGCGCATCCTCGAGCCGGACGCAGCCGTTGCTGAGCTGGCGCTGGTCGCTCTCAAACAGCTCTTTTTCGGGGCTGTCGTGGAGGAACACGCCGCCGGCGTTGGGGAAGCCGAACTTGACCTGGCCCATCGAATTGGCCGGGCCGGGCAGCTGGCGCACCTTGACCGTCAAGCGGCCCTCGCCGACCGCCTTCCAGTCGACCGAGTTCGGATCGATTTCAGGCGCTCCGTCGTCGAAGCTCGCCAGCACCTGATAATGGCGCGAGGTCAGATATTTGGTGCCCTGGGCGAGAACCCGCGGCGCGATCAGCTTTTGCGCGAGGTCGGCCGGGACGTTCCAATAGGGATTGAGCGTCGCATAATAGATTTTGCTGGCGATGGTCGGCGTCTGCGACGTCGGTTTGCCGACGATGACTTTCATCGTGTCGCGGATCTGGCCGTCCTCGACCATGAACAGGCGCGCCGAGGCGGCGTCGACCAGCAGGTAGCGGCCCTGCGCTGGATAGATGGCGGATGTGCCGACGATCGCCTCGGCGGGCATATTGGCGCCTTGCGCGGAGGCTGGCGATGCAACCGCGAAAGGCAGGGCCGAAAACAGCAGCGCAACAGACGCGCCGCGGAACAGGGTCCGCAGGGTCACAATATTTCTCTTTTCTTAAAAGCGTTTGGTGCTCTAACGCCCTAGCGGCGCGGCGGTTTCAAATATTGTTGACATGTCACAATTCTGGACTCGCGCCACGGGCGACTCGCGGGCTGCCGACGGGGGGTCTTGCGGTCCGATTTGCGACTGGCCAAGATGGGCGCGGGGGAGCGGCCGCATGACCGATATTAGCGAAAAGAAATATGAGAAGCTGGTGCGGCCGCTGATCGAGGAATTGAGCACGATGGCGCGCTGGGTCGATGAGACCGGGCAGCGGATCGTCATCCTGTTCGAAGGCCGCGACACCGCCGGCAAGGGCGGCTCGATCGACATGTTCGCGCGCATTCTCAATCCGCGCCAGTGCCATGTGGTCGCTCTGTCATCGCCCAACGAGCACGAGCGCAACCAATGGTATTTCCAGCGCTTCGTCGAACATTTGCCGCCCAAGGGCGAAATCGGGCTGTTCGACCGCAGCTGGTACAACCGGGCCGGGGTCGAGCCGGTGATGGGATTTTGCACCCAGGAGGAAGCGGACGCTTTCCTGCGCGCCGTCCCCGACTTCGAACGCCAGTTGGTCGATGACGGGGTCCTGCTGGTCAAATATTGGTTGTGCTGCGACCAGAAGAAACAGGAGAAAAGGTTCGAGGCCCGGCTCAACAATCCGATCAAGCGCTGGAAACTGTCGCCGATCGATATCGCCGCCCGCACCAAATATGATGCCTACACCCACGCCCGCGAGAAAATGCTGCGGGCGACCCACACCGACCACGCGCCGTGGACGCTGATCGATTTCAACGACCAGGCGCTGGGGCGACTGACCCTGCTCCGCGACCTGCTCGATCGCGTCCCCGACACCCATTTGCCGCTCAAGGACATTGCCTGGCCGCCGCTGCCCGGAAAGCCGAACAAGGAACGGTTCGGCGTGCTCAAGCCGATTCCCAATTTTGAGCCCTGACACATTGCGGACGGCGGTAAATAGCGTAATTTGAGGATTAGCTGGGGGGGACGATCATGAAAGCCATGCGACTGTTTGCGCAGCTGAGCGCATATTATCTGGTGATTGGCCTGGCCGTATATCTGGCGATGAGGCTGTTCCCTAACGCCCGGGACTATCTTCCGATCGGCGGCGTCGAGGAACTCATCAACCAGCCGCAGAAGGCGGGGGCGAACGGCCTGACCGGGGTCCAGGCCCAGACGTCGGGCCACGTCGACAGCCTCGGCGACAGCCTGTTCTGGCTGACCACGGCGTTGATCGGCGCGTTCCTGACCTCATGGCCGGTGAGCTGGACCTACATGTCGATCCGCAACACCGACGAATATGACCAGTCGCTGATCAGCACGATCATCATCCTGCCTTTGGTCGTGACCGGCATCGTGATCATCGTCCAGAACTCGCTGGCGCTGGCCTTTTCGCTGGCTGGGATCGCCGGCGCGGTGCGCTTCAAGAATTCATTGAAGAGCTCAGGCGACGCCTTGTTCATCCTGCTGTCGGTCGGCATCGGCCTGTCGGCGGGCATCGGCGCGGTCGAACTCGCGCTGGTGATGTCGATCGCCTTCAACTACGGTTTCCTCGTACTGTGGTTCACCGAATATGGCGAGCGCGAGGGGATGAAGCGCTACATGAGCGACTTCGACGTCGATGTGGCGGCGGCGACCGCCGCCGCCGATGCGCCGGCCGTCGTGCCGCCTGCGGAGATCAAGCCCTAGGCACAGGTCTTGAGGACTTTGGCGGATGTC
>NZ_JANMCO010000015.1:0-71377 GCF_031361285.1 Sphingomonas sp. | reverse complement strand
CGCCGTCGATTGCGCCCGCGAACAGGGGCTGGATTTGCCGATGATCGGCTAGGTTGCCGGGGCTACTGACAAGCCAATATTCGTGATAGCAAGCGCGCGTTTGACCTCGGGGGAGGGTGACGATGCCGTATCGGAATGCCTATTGGTTCGTGCTCGCGCTGCTGGTCCTGACCTTTGTCGCCTTCTGGCCGTCCTACCTCAGCAAGCTTCCCGAGGCGAAACTCGCCCACCACTTTCATGCCGCCAGCGCCGTTTTGTGGACCATGCTCGCCATCGTCCAGAGCTGGTCGATCCACCACGATCAGCGAGCGTTGCACCGCACGGTCGGGCTGGCCGTGTTTGCCCTCTTCCCCTTGTTCCTGGTCGCCGGATTGTGGGTCATCCATGTCGAGGCGACGAGACTTGCCGGCGGCGTGGCCGATCCGGAGAATATGACCATCGCGCAATTCGGTTTCTTCGATCCGCTCGCCAACATCGGCTACGCATTGCTGTTCTGGGGCGGCCTTCGCTACCGCTACAAGGTGCAGCTGCACGCCCGCTACATGCTCGGCACGGTGATGTTCGTCGTCGCGCCGATCATTTGGCGCCTGCTTCGCGGCTACGTGCCGATGTTCAGCATAGATGCGCTGCCGTTCGACTATCCCTTCGCGCTCGGTAACGCCGGGGCCTGCGCCATTGCGCTCGCCCTTTACTCGCAGGCACCCAGGCATGGCCGGCCCTGGCTGCTGGTCGCGGGCATCATCGCTGCGCAGGCGATCCTTTTCTTGACCGCTGGCCGCTTGCCGGGTTGGGCGGCGATTTTCGCCAGCGTCGCCGCCATCAACCTGCCGTTCCTGCTGGTCACGACCGCAATCGCAAGTGTCGGCATCGCCTGGCATGGCTGGGTCGCCGGCGCGCGGCCAGTCGCGCCACGGGCGGCCGCCACCGCATAACGGTTGTCCGGCTGGCCCGCGCCGCTCGAATCTCCTAGACGCGGCGGCGATGAGCCTTTCTCTCGATCCTAACGCGATATCCCTCGCCACCCTGCGTGACCTGTGGTCCGGCGCCCCCGCCCGCCTCGACGACGCCTCGATGAGCCGCGTCGCTAACGCCGCCGCCTCGGTCGAGCGCATCGTCGCTGGCGGCGAGACTGTCTACGGCGTCAACACCGGCTTCGGCAGCCTTGCCAACACGCGCATCCCCGACGACCGCCTCGCCGAGCTTCAGCGTAACCTCATCCTCTCGCACAGCGCCGGTATTGGCGATCCGCTGCCGCGCCACGTCACTCGCCTGATGATCGTCCTCAAGCTGCTCGGCCTCGGCCGCGGTTTTTCTGGCGTCCGCCCCCTGATCATCGACGCGCTGCAAGGCCTGCTCGACCGCGATGCGATGCCGCTGATCCCCAGCCAGGGCAGTGTCGGCGCCTCTGGCGACCTTGCCCCGCTCGCCCATCTGATTTCGGCGCTGCTGGGCCACGGCAGCATCGATGTCGCCGGCACCATCATGCCCGCCCGCGCGGCGCTGCAGAAACTCGAAATAGAGCCGCTCGAGCTTGGCCCCAAGGAGGGCCTCGCGCTGATCAACGGCACCCAGGCCTCGACCGCGATCGCGGTCGATGCCTTGTTCATGGGCGAGCGGGTGTTCGCCGCCGCCATTGCCGCCGGGGCGCTGTCGGTCGACGCCTTGAAGGGCAGCATCCGCCCGTTCGACCCGCGCATTTCCGAACGTCGCGGCCAGCCCGGCCAGATCCGCGTCGCCGCCGAAATCGCCGGCTTGCTCGACGGCAGCGCGATCCTCGCCAGCCACGGCCGCTGCGGCAAGGTCCAAGACCCCTACAGCTTCCGCTGCCAGCCGCAGGTGATGGGCGCCGCGCTCGACCTCCTGACCCACGCCGCCCGTACCCTGACCATCGAGGCCGGCGCCGTCACCGACAACCCGATCGTCTTTCCGGACGAAGACACTGCCATCTCCGGCGGCAATTTCCACGCCCAGCCAATTGCCTTCGCCGCCGACATGATAGCGATGGCGCTGTGCGAGGTCGGCAGCATCTCCGAGCGCCGCACCGCTGTGTTGGTCGACCCCAAGATGAGCGGCCTGCCCGCTTTCCTGGTCGAGGATTCGGGCGTCAATTCGGGCCTGATGATCCCGCAGGTTACCGCCGCCGCTCTGGTCAGCGAGAACAAAGGCCTCGCTTATCCGGCCAGCGTCGATTCGATCCCGACTTCGGCCGGGCAGGAGGATCATGTCTCGATGGCCCCGATCGCGGCGCGCAAAGCTTGTCAGATCGCCCGCAACGCCGCCGGCGTCGTCGCCATCGAGCTGATTGCTGCCGCCCAGGGCGTCGACTGCCACGCCCCGCTCGAAACTTCGTACACATTGCAGGTCGTCCACGCCAAGGTCCGGGCGCTGTCGCCCTATCTCACCACCGACCGCTACTGGGCCGACGAAATCGCCGCGCTCCAGGATGCCGTGCTCGCGGGGGTGATTGGGGAGTCCGAATTCCTTAGCTAACCCGCGTCCAGCGCTGGGTTTTGCACAGGAAGCCCATGAACGCGCAGCCCTTCACATCAAGGCCGTCGTCGCCAACCAAACGGATGGTCGCGGTGCCATGGAGGCCTCGTTTGGGGTCGAACGCCCGACCCTTATAATCGCCGTGGCCGGCGGGCTTGAGCCCGGTCAACAAGGTTGCCCCGACCAGTTCGGCAGTCCCGCCTTTGCGAGCGGTGTCCTTGGCCTTGTCGGACGCCCAAATGATCTTGCCGCAATAAGCGGTGCCGCAGGGCACGATGTGGATAATCACATTGTGCTTGGGGTTGGTCCATTGGCCTTCGATTGGCGCCGCCGCAGCGGCGGCCGCGGTCGCAAGCAAGGCGAGGCCGGTCAAAATTCGTTTCATGCGAGTCCGTGTAGCCGCGATTTGTGGCGGTAATGGTGCGCTCAGATTGCGCTCAGATGAACGCGCTCGGCGAATCGTTGCGCGGACGCGGGGAGCTGAGGGGCGCGACCGAAGCCGCGCCCCACATCCTTATTTCTCGCCGACAAACGCCAGATATTCGGCCGCGGTCATCGGGCCGCGCACGAAGGTATCGGTGTGGCTGGCCAGGTATTTGCGCAGCTCCAGCCCGCCGCGCTTGGTGTTGATGCCCATTTTCTTGCCGGCGGCGTCGAACGCGTCGTCTTGCGCCGGCGTGTTCGCCGGATAGATCACGACATAGTCCCAGCTGTCGCCGTCGGTGTGCGCGTAGAGTTGACCCTTGGCGATCCCGGCGGCGGCCGAGATGCGATCCTGCTGGTCGAGCCACTTCAGGAAGTCGCCCTGCTGTCCCGGCGCGCAATGATAGATGGAGACTATCGCCTTGTCGTTTGGCTGGGCCGATGCCGGTGCGGCAAACGCCATGGCGAGTGCGGCCGCGGCCGCGGTGAGCGTGATGAAGCGCATGGATATTCCCCCAAGTGCGGGACTTGCCCGCGTGCGGCCTGTCGATTGGCAGGCCGGCTGCTCCGATCACCAGAGACGCGACTCATGACGAGAGCAGCGCCTTCACTAAATCATGTTGAATATGGATTGGCGAATCTGTCCGGACTGGCAGCTCAATGAAAATCGCGGCTCTTGGGGATGACGTCGACATCGCGTGGATGCGTGTGCGTTGGCGGGCGCATGGCGCCGGGCGCGTCGCCGCGGGACAGCGGCGCTGCGACGATATCCTCGCTCAAATGCCGCAGCATCACCGTGTCATCCGTCAGCCGGCGCGCGACAATGTGGATCACGCCCTCCTCGCTCTGCACCACCCCGCGCACCGCCATCAGCCGCGCCCCCATGACGATTGTGCGCTGCTTGGCGAATACGTCGGGCCACACCACCAGATTGGCGACCCCGGTCTCGTCCTCGATGGTGATGAAGCACACGCCCTTGGCGCTGCCCGGCCGCTGGCGGATTAGCACCAGCCCGGCGATTGCCACGGTCTTGCCGTTGCGCAAGGCGGCCAGGTCGCCGGCGGTAACGAAGCCGCGCCCCGCATAATGCGCCCGCAAAAAGTGCATCGGGTGCGCCTTCAACGACAATCGCACCGTCTGGTAATCGTTCACCACATGCTCGCTAAGCGGCATCGCCGGCAGCTGCGCGATCTCGGCCTCGGCGCCCTCGTCGCGCGCATCCGCCGCCGCGAACAATGGCAAATCTGGCGCCGGTTTCAGCGCTTTGGCGTCCCACAGCGCCGCCCGCCGATCGAGCTTTATCGACCGGAACGCGTCCGCCGCCGCCAGCCGCTCGATCGCCTGCACCGGCACCCGCCCGCGCACCCGCACATCCTCGACACTTGCATAAGGCCGCACCCCCCGCGCCGCGACCAGTCGCTCGGCATCGGCAACGCGCAACCCCTCGACCTGCCGCAGGCCAAGCCGCAGCGCCAACCTCCCCTCCCCTTGATGGGGAGGGGTAGGGGTGGGGTGACGCTGGACATCGAACGCAGCGTGGGCGGAGACGCCACCCCCACCCAACCCTCCCCCATCAAGGGGGAGGGCTTCTAAAGTGCATTCCCAATCCGAATGGTTCACATCCACCGCCCGCACCTCGACGCCATGTTCGCGCGCGTCCCGCACGATCTGCGCCGGGGCGTAAAACCCCATCGGCTGGCTGTTCAGCAATGCGCACGCGAACGCCGCCGGATATTTCCACCGGAGCCAGCTCGACACGTAAACCAGATGCGCGAAGCTCGCCGCGTGGCTCTCGGGGAAGCCATATTCGCCGAAACCCTTGATCTGGTCGAAGCAGCGCTGGGCGAAGTCGGGGTCGTAGCCGCGCTTGACCATCCGCCCGACCATCTTGTCCTGCAGCAAGGCGATATTCCCCTTCGAGCGGAAGGTCGCCATCGCTTTGCGCAACTGGTTGGCCTCGGCCGGGCTGAACCGCGCCGCATCCAGTGCGACCTTCATCGCCTGTTCCTGGAAGATCGGCACGCCGAGCGTCCGCCCGAGGATCTTCTCGAGCTCATCGGCCGGGCCATGCTCGGGCGCCGGGCAGGGGAAGGTCACCGGCGCCTTGCCGCTGCGCCGCTTCAAAAAAGGATGCACCATGTCGCCCTGGATCGGCCCCGGGCGGACGATCGCGACCTCGATCACCAGGTCGTAGAAGCAACGCGGCTTCAATCGCGGCAGCATGTTCATCTGCGCTCGGCTCTCGACCTGGAACACGCCCAGCGAATCGCCCTGGCACAGCATGTCGTAGACTTCGCTTACCTCGGCCGGGACGGTCGCCAGCTCCCAGCGTTCGCCATGATGCGCGGTGACCAGGTCGAAGCATTTGCGGATGCAGGTCAGCATGCCCAGCGCCAGCACGTCGATCTTCAAAATGCCCAGTTCGTCGATGTCGTCCTTGTCCCATTCGATGAAGGTGCGGTCGTCCATCGCGCCATTGCCGACCGGCACCGTCTCGGTCAGCAACCGCTCGGTGAGGATGAAGCCGCCGACGTGCTGCGACAGATGGCGCGGCATGCCGATCAATTGCTCGGCCAGCCGGCACGTCCGCCGCAGGTGCGGATCGCTGAGGTCGAGCCCGGCGTCGCTGGTCCGCTCGGCCACGGGCTCCTCGCTCATCTGCCCCCAGATGGTCGAGGCGAGCGCGGCGGTGGTGTCTTCGGACAGGCCCATCACCTTGCCGACTTCGCGGATCGCGCTGCGCGGGCGGTAATGGATCACGGTCGCGGCGATGCCCGCGCGGTGGCGGCCATATTTGGCGTAAATGTGCTGGATCACTTCCTCGCGCCGCTCATGCTCGAAATCGACGTCGATGTCGGGCGGCTCTTTCCGCTCCTCGCTAATGAAGCGTTCGAACAGCAGGTCGCTGGTCGCCGGGTCGACCGCGGTGATGCCGAGGCAATAACAGACCGCGCTGTTGGCCGCCGACCCGCGCCCCTGACACAGGATCGGCGGGTCGAGCCCGCGCGCGAACGCGACGATCTCGTGGACGGTCAAAAAATAACGCGCGAAGTCGAGTTTCTCGATCAGCGCGAGCTCGTGGCGGAGCTGTTTGCGCACTTTTGGGGCGATTCCGGCCGGCCACCGCCCGCGCGCCCCGGCCCACGTCAAATGCTCGAGATGCTGCTGGGGAGAGCGCCCTTCCGGCACTGTCTCTCGCGGATATTCGTAGCGCAATTCGTCCAAGCTGAAATTGAGCGCATCGGCAAATTCTCGTGTCGCGGCAATGGCTTGCGGCCAGCGATCGAACAATCTTGTCATAGCCGCGCAGTTCTTCAAATGCCGCTCCGCATTGGCGTTCAAGAGATAGCCCGCATCGGCGATTTGGACCTTTTGGCGGATGCAGCTCATCACGTCCTGCAGCGGTCGCCGATCCGGCGCATGATAATGCACGTCGTTGGTCGCCAAGATCATGGCGCCATTGGCCTTCGCCATCCGATCCAGCCGCTCAATCCGCGCCGCATCGTCGCCGCGATAGAGGTAGCTCGCCGCGACATGACGCAGTGACGGCAAGGCTTCCCGCAGTCGTGGCAGCTCCACTTCAAAATTATCCGCTGGCCAGGCGATGAAGGCGATACCGTCCGCATGGTCCGCAACATCGGTCAGGCTCAGTTCGCACTCACCCTTCTTCGCCCGCATCTTGCCGAGGCTCAGCAGCCGCGACAGCCGGCCATAGGCTGCGCGGTCCTGCGGATAGGCCAGCAGGCTCGGGGCATCGACGAGGTCCAGCCGGCAGCCGATCAGCGGTCGCAAGCCCGCTTCCTTGGCCGCGCTGTGCAGGCGAACCACCCCGGCCAGCGTGTTGCGGTCGGCGATGCCGATCGCGTCCATGCCGTGGCCCAGCGCCGCGAGCACCAGCTCGATCGCGTCCGACGCGCCGCGCAAAAAACTGAACGGGCTGGTCACGCCAAGCTCGACGAACGGCGCCGGCGCAATCGCCTCGATCGGCCCATCGCGGACCAGCATCTTCCGCGCAAAGCTGCTGGTTTCGGGCATCAGCCGAACAGCCCGTGCAGATACCAGGCGGGCGCCCCGCCGCGGCCATCGCCAATCACGCCCTCGCGGTAGATCCAGAAGCGGCGGCCGCTGGCGTCCTCGACCCGATAATAATCGCGCAGGCGGCACTTCGACGGCGCCCGCCACCATTCGGGCGCGATCCGCTCGGGCCCTTCGACGCGGTCGATGTCGTGCACCACGCGCCGCCACACGAACCGCCGCGGGACGCCTTCAGGGGTCGCATAAATCACCGAGATCGCTTCCGGCCGGTCGAGCAGGCGCTGGGGTCTTGCCGTCATTGCGAGCGAAGCGCGGCAATCCAGTTTCTTTCCCCGTTTCTGGATTGCCGCGTCGCCTTCGGCTCCTCGCAATGACGAAACAGCATTCACCCAGTCGCTCGCTTGCTCGGGCAGATGGCTCTCCCGCGCCCTCGGTCGCCGCACCCGCTCAGGCCCCAGCTTGACGCACAACCGGTCGATCAGCCGGGCGATGTCGCGCGTCCCGGATAGCGCCTCGACCAGACTCTCCTGGGCCGCGCCCAGGGTTTCGGTCCACTCCGCCTCAAGTGCGAAGGCGTCGAAGCCAAACTCGGGATCGAGCGCCGCCGCTTTGTCGGCGAGCAGGCGCTGAAGATGCTTCGCCTCGCGGCTGGGGATCGAGGTAGCGACGCTGGCGACGGCCATGCTGCCATCGACCCGAAAACCGATCAGCATCAGCCGCCGCGCGCCGAGATGGCGCTGCTCCAATTGCCCGACGAGGTTAGGGATCAGCTGCTCGAGCGCCTGCGCCGCGGCCTCGGGATACGTCGCCGGCTCCTCGAGCCGCAGCAGGCTGCGTGGGCACGGCTCGCAGGCGGTTGCGATCAATGGCTCGGGCTTGCGGCCCAGCGCGCGGTCGAGTGCATCGAGTGGATTGTCCGCCTCGCGAAAGCGGCGGGCCAGCGAACGCCGCGGTACGCCAACCAGCGCGCCGATGGTCTTGAGCCCAAGCCGCTCGAGGGTTCGCACCGACTGCGGGGAAAGCCGCAGCGCGGCGACGGGCAGGGGAGCGAGGAGCACAGCAAGCTCCTCTCCCCTCGCGGGAGAGGGGCTAAACCGCGCCAGCGCCCACGCTGCGGCGGGAGTTGGTGCGACCGCAGCGCGGCTCGACAGACCAAGCGCGGCGAAGCGCCTTCGCACATCCTCAACCAGCGCTGCCTCGTCGCCAAACAGATGTGCGACGCCGGTGATATCGAGCCGCAGCCCATCGCGCCCGTCGATCTCGACCAATGGCGACCAGCGCGCGGCCCAGCGCGCCAGTCTTCCGACCAGTGCCGCGTCGCCCGCCAGATCGGCCGGGACATTGATCAGGCTCGGGTCGAGCGCCCGCGCATCGGTCAGCCGGGCGCCGACGCGAGCACCGCTGTGCGCCGCCGCTTTGGTCACCGCCGCAATCACCAGGCCGTGCGTGCCCTCGACCGTGAGGGCGACGGGCGCGTCAGGCCCTAAGTCGTTGGTCTTCGCCCAGCGCTCGATCGCCAGCTGCGGCCACCAGACGGAAAGGATCCGCTGCCCCGCCGTCATGGGCGATGCTCCACCGTCCCGGGGCACTCCCACGCGCTCGAAACAGCTCCGCGTCCCAGGCTGGCGCTCCCGGCGCGCGTGGGTCGAATGGGTGGGTCAAGCTCGGCGCGCTCGCCACCCGCCAGCGCATCCGCGCCCCGCTCAGATTGGCCGAGCCGCCCAGCCGCACCAGCCAGGCCGGCACGCCAGACCGCTCGGCCGCGACCGCCAGCCGCCGCGTCGCGGTGAAATCGAGGCTCGCCGGGTCGCCCCACAACTCGCCGATCACGGCCGCCAGACCCGGGCACCTTAACCCTTCCTCCATCGCCCACAGCGCCGAACGGGCATCGCGCGCGGTGACGTGAATGAGGTCGCCAAGATTTCCGCCAACCCCGCCGAGGCCAGGTGGATAAATTCGCCCCGCTTCAAGGATCGCCATCCGCTCCTGCACCCACAGCAGCGGCTTTCCGGGCTCAACCTGGGCCAGCAGGAACCCCGCCCAGCCAGCGTCGCGCGGGTGGCCGGCGAACAATTCGAACAGCGTTGGACCAAGTGGCCGAGGCAGGCTCCAGCCCTCGCCCAAACCCTGAAGGATCGGGCGTTCGACAGCCGGCCCAAAGGGCGCAATGAACCCTCCGCCGGCGACCAGGGAAAGACCTCTCGCCACACGACTCGCAACACTTTGTTCTAGTTTTGTTCTTATACTCCGAGTCCGCGGCAAGGAGTCAATGGCCAGCGATTTCACCCCGAACTACCTCGAGGGGATCACCGTCAAGCGGCGATGCTTCCCATGACCGGCGGCCGGCCTTCGACCTCCGTCAGGAAGCTGCGGATCTCCGCGACCATGCGGCTCAGCGCCGGGCGATGGACCGCAAAGCCGGTATGGCGAGTGTCGATTTCGACCGCCTTGTCGACCTCATGGGCCAGGCCCCGGGCCGCGCTCGGGGCGACGATCCCGTCGCGCCTCGACCACAAGGCCAGGAACGGCACCGGCGGCTTTCCGGCCAGCCGCTCGAACGGCGGCTGGTTGACGTCGTGGCCGGCGATCTTCTCATAGAATTCGCGGACGTTGGTGTTGGTCTTAAGGTCGCCCGAAAAGGGCGAGCCGAGCGTCACCACCGCGCGCACCTTGTCGGGGTGGCGGAAGGCCAGCTCGCGCGCGAAAATCCCCCCGAGGCTCCAGCCGACCAACAACAGCTTGCGTCGATCGCGCAGCGCGTCGAGCCTTTCGCCGAGCAGCTCAAGCGTGTCCGCCTTGGCCCCGCGATTGAGCCCCAGCAGCCACGGGTGGACGCGCCAACCGACCCGCGCCAACGCCCGGCGTAGCTCCATCGTCGTTCGGTCGGTGGCGAGAAATCCTGGGATGACCAATGCCGGCGGCCCGTCCTCGGGACCGCGCGGAGTGAGTGGACCGAGCCCCGACAGCAGCCGCGGCAGATGCCAGACCACCTCAGCCAAGCGGCTCCAGCCCGACGGCGCGAGGTCGTCGCGACTGAACCGATCTGGCGCCGGGCCGAGCGGCGCGGGGGTCCGTTCCCACTTCATGTCACTGAAAATGGGGTATTTACGTTACCGAAACAAGAATGGTTGCCGATCAGGACTCATTTTTGAGGAAGGTGTCGATTTCACGCACCACCTGACGGACCGTACGGCTCGACACGCCGAACGCCATGTGGGTGCAGCGCAGCTCGACCTCCTTGTCGCGTTCCTCCTCGAGCCCGCGAGCGGCTCGCACCGCGACGATCCCGTCACGCCGCGACCAGATGGCGAGGTGCGGCACCGGTGGCTTGCCGGTAATCCGCGGGATCGGCGGCTCGTCGACCTTGTGCCCGGCGACCCATTCGTAAAGCCGCCAGACATTGTTCTGCTTGGCATCGCCCGAGAATGGCGAGCCGAGTGTCACCACCGCTCGCACCCTGTCGGGAACGGCCCGCGCCAGTTCGCGCGCGAACACGCCGCCGAGGCTCCAGCCGACCACGAGCACCGGGCGCCCACCGCTCACCTCGTCCAGCCGCTGCCCGAGCCGCTCGATCGTGTCGGCCTGGGCGCCACGGTTCCAGCTCATCTTCCAGCCGTGAACCCGCCAGCCGCCATCGGCGAGTCCCTTGCGCAGCGCCATTGTCGTCCGGTCAGTGGCGATGAAGCCGGGAATGACCAGCGCCGGCGCGCCATCCACCGGCCCGCGCGGCCCGAGGCGCCCGAAGCCGTGCCAGAAACGGGCGAACAGCCAGGCAAATTCATGCATCCGACGCCAGTTGGCCGGCGGCCGGTCGTCGCCCTCCCAGCTCATCCATTGGGCCCCATCAAAGTACCACTTTGATGGGTAATCAAAGGAACTCGCTCCCCATCAATTCCTGCAGCGCCTTGGGCAATCGCACGCGGCCGTCCTCGGTCTGGTGATTCTCGAGCAACGGCACGAGGATCCGCGGGGACGCCAGCGCGGTATTGTTGAGCGTGTGCGCAAACCGCACCTTGCCGTCGGACCCTCGGTAGCGAAGGTTGGCCCGCCGCGCTTGCCAGTCGTGCAGCGTCGAGCAGCTGTGGGTCTCGCGATACTTGCCCAGGCTTGGCACCCAGCTCTCGATGTCGTTCATGCGAAACTTGCCCAGCCCCATGTCGCCGGTCGAGGTTTCGACTACTTGATAGGGGATTTCGAGTGCCGCCAGCAGGCTCTCAGCAAGGGCGAGCAGCTTCGCGTGCCATTCGGCCGACAGCGCTTCGTCGGCTTCGCAGATGACATATTGTTCGACCTTGACGAACTGGTGGACGCGCAACAGCCCGCGCACGTCCTTGCCGGCGCTGCCCGCCTCGCGCCGGAAGCACGGCGAGGACCCGGCATAGAGGATCGGTAGCTTGTCGGCGTCGAGAATCTCGCCTGAATGGAGCGACGTCAGCGCGACCTCGGCGGTCCCGGCCAGCCACAGATCGTCATTGCCCAGCTCGTAGGTCTCGTCGCGGTGGCCGGGGAACTGCCCCTGGTTGAGGAACGCCTGCTCGCGGGCCAGCGCCGGCACGGTGATCGGCGTGAAGCCCGCCCCGGCGATGGTTTCCAGCGCCCAGGCCATCAGCTTCGCTTCGAGCAGCGCCAGGCGCCCTTTCAAGCAGTACATGCGCGACCCCGACACCTGGGTGATCCGTGACAGCTCGGCCCAATCATTCTGTTCGATAAGCGCGACATGGTCGAGCGGCTCGAACCCGAATTTGGGCGGCTGTCCTTCGGTACGGATGACGGTGTTGGCGCTTTCGTCCGGCCCGATCGGCGCTCCTTCCCATGGAATTCCCGGCAGTCGGAGCATCATGGCCTTCAGCCCCGTCTCCTGCTCGTCGAGCCTGGTCTCCAGTTCACCGGCGTCCGCGCCCGCCTGCTTGGCTTTGGCGCCCAGTTCGGCTTTTTCTTCGGCTGTCGCGCTCTGGAATTGCGCACTGATCGCGTTGCGCTCCGCCCGGAGGCCCTCGATTGTGGTCTTCAGCCCGCGCACCTCGGTCTCAACTGCGAGCAGTGCATCGAGATCGAGCTCCACGCCCTTGTCGCGGATCGCGCGTTCGACCGCCTCGCGGTTGGCCTTGATGAAATCCATGCCCAGCATGGTTGCGGCAGTGCGATAAAGCGGCGCCAAGGGCAAGCGTGTGCCAAGGCATTGCCGGGCGCCGTGACTTTCGCCAAGGCGCAGTCCATGCCGTCCGGACTCATCGCCCTGCTCGACGACGTCGCCGCGATCGCCAAGGTTGCGGCCGCCTCGATTG
This sequence comes from Sphingomonas sp., assembly GCF_031361285.1. Classification (GTDB taxonomy): domain Bacteria; phylum Pseudomonadota; class Alphaproteobacteria; order Sphingomonadales; family Sphingomonadaceae; genus Sphingomicrobium. The sequence continues at coordinate 59,144 of NZ_JANMCO010000015.1, read as the reverse complement.
ACGATGTCGCCGGTGCCGCCGGCAAGGCCGGGACCAAGGCGGTTGGCGTGGTGATCGACGACACCGCGGTTACGCCGCGTTATGTGACCGGCCTGTCGCCCGATCGCGAGCTGCCGATTATCGCCAAGATCACGCTGGGCAGCCTTAAAAACAAATTGCTCATCATCCTGCCTGTGGCCCTGCTGTTGGCGGCGTTCGCGCCGTGGGCGATCACGCCGTTGCTCATGATCGGCGGCTCCTATCTCGCGTTCGAGGCGACCGAGAAAATCGTCGAAGTCCTCACCGGCGACCATCATGCCGAGGAAGAATTATTCGAAGCCGACACGCTGGCGGAACTCGAGGCGCGCCAGGTCTCGGGCGCCATCCAGACTGATTTCATCTTGTCGGCCGAGATCATGGCCATCGCGCTGGCCAGCATCGAATCCTTGAGCATCGCTATGCAGGCCGGGGCGCTGGTGCTGGTCGCCATCGCCATCACTGTCGGCGTCTATGGCGTGGTGGCGATCATCGTGAAGCTCGACGATATTGGCCTCCACCTCGCCCAACGCCGCGCCGCAGTGACTCGGGCGATCGGCCGCGGGCTGGTTGAGGGCGTGCCCAAATTGTTGACAACATTGTCCGCCGTTGGGACCGCGGCAATGCTGTGGGTGGGCGGCGGAATCCTTCTCCACGGTATCGAAGACCTCGGACTGGAGAGCTTCCCCCACGCGGTCGAGGAATTGTCCACCACGATCGCGCATCAGTTCGGGCCATTGAAGCCGATCATGGATTGGCTCGCCAATGCGATTGCGGCCGCGATCGTCGGGCTGCTGATCGGCATCGTGCTGGTCGTGATCGTCCGCCAGTTCACCAGCCACCCGGAAGAACTGATCGTCGACTGATCGCCTAGTCGAAGTGCAGCCGGCGATAACTGCCGCGGAAATACAGCAACGGATCGAGCGACGGGTCGAAGCTCGCTTTGAGCACATGCCCGACCAGCATGTGATGGTCGCCGCCGTCGTGGACCGCGTGGCGCTCGCACTCGAACACGCTCAGCGAATCGCCGAGCACCGGCGCGCCATATTCGCCTGGTGACCAGTCGTTGGGGCCGAACCGGTCCTCGTCGCGGGTCGAAAAACGAATCGAGGCTGGCTGCTGGCCGGTCTGCAGCACATTAACGGCAAAATGGCTGGCCTCGGTCAGCGCCGGGGCGCTCGCCGCAAGTTTGTGGACGTTGACCAGCAGCAGCGGCGGATCGAGCGACACGGACGTGAAGCTGTTGGCGGTAATCCCGAACGGGCAGCCATCGGCATCGAAGCAGGTGACGACCGTAACCCCGGTGGCAAAGCAGCCGAGCGCATCGCGCAGCGTGCGCTGGTCGGACCCGGTCCGGTATTCGCTGGTGATCGGCTTATCGGCCATCGTCGGCGAGCTATACAGGCCGCGCCCGCTCACTCAATCGCCAGCAGGTCATCGGCGCGGGTGCCGAGGATCTCTTCGACCGTCGATTCAACCGAGTCCGACACCAAATACAGCGGCTGGAAGACATCGTTGCGGTAGGCGGTGCGGACCGCGCGGGGCACTGAAAACGGCAGCCGCTCGACCGCGTCGCTTTCGAGGCTGAAGTGCGCCTCGCCGAAGCTCGATGCCAGGCCAGCGCCGAGGATCTTGAGCTCGCCGCCCTCGCGAGCGAGGCCGAACTCGACGCTGTGCCAATAGATGCGGGCGACCAACTCGCCATGCCCGGCGGCGATGGCCGCTCCGCCCAAACGCCCGACATGCTCGACCATTTTGGCGAAATCATCGTCCGCCAGCATCGGGATGTGGCCGAACAAATCGTGGAAGCAATCCGGCTCCTCAAGATAATCGAGTTGTTCGCGCGCTCTGATGAAATTGCCGACTGGAAACACGCGCTCGCCAAGCATGGCGAAGAAGATGTCGTCCGGCACCAGCCCGGTCACAGCCACGGTCCGCCACCCCGTGCGCGGCTCGAGGATAGCATTGAGTTCGTCGAGGTCGGGCACGCCCGGGTGGGACAGGCGCAGCAGGTCGATACCGTCGAGAAATGGCGTCACCACCCGCGAGCCGAGCAGTTCGACCTGCCGGGCGAACAGCAAGTCCCACACCGCATGGTTTTCGGGCGTGAACGCGTCCCAGCATTGGGGAACGACATAATCGCGCCAGCCTCGGGGGTGGTCTGTGGTGGCCAGGGCTCTGTGCAGCATCTTTCGTCCTTTCGGGCACATTAAAAAACCCGCCGAGCGGAGGCTAGGCGGGTCGAGGTGGGTGTCTGTCGCGCGTGCGTCAGCCGGTCCCAACCTCGTCGGGATAATAATAGCCGCGCGCCGGAACGCGGAGGTTGGCAATCGGGGCGGGCGTGCAGGGCATCATGTCTTCTTTATGCGATGTGCCGCCTGAACGCCAAATGTCCCGCGTTCGATCCTTCAATGCTGTCCCGGCGGTACACAGTCGTCGCGAGTCAGCGGCGGCGGCGCGTCAGCCCGCAACCTGAGCCGCGGCGTCAGCGCGGCCAGCCGGCGGACATAGGCGTCGGTGAACACGGTCGCGCAGGCGCGGCTCAAATGCGACCATTCGGGCATGATCAAATGGTGCACGGCCGGCGGCAAATCGTCGTTGTGAATGCCGATCGCGTGGGTATTGCGCAGCAGCATAGTCCAGCCCTTGGCCTTGGGCACTTGCGCTTCCTCGTTGACGCGTAGGTGAATATCCGACGGCGGGCGAATGAACACCACATCGCCTCCGCGGGCGCGGATCGTTGCGACCGCGGTGACAGCGCGCGCCTGGCCCTTGGCGATCAGCTGGGGCGTGTAGGGAAACTCTTCCTTGAATCCTTTCCATGCGAAGCGCGCGTGAGCCCGAACTCGCGGATCGGTAACCACCTTCGGCCACATATGAGTGGCGCGATGTTCGCCGACTTCCTGGACTTTCCAGACATCGTCGTAGGGCCCGTCGACGCCGTGGCGAAAGCCGGGGTCGAGCCGCGCCGCGACCACGCTGAGGCGATGATTGCTGTCGAGATAGGCGAGCCGGCGCTGGAGGGCGTGATCGAGCACGGCCGAGGCCCGTTTGGCTGGCGATTCATACTGGGTGCGCTTGTGGATGTAGCCGCCGTAGCCGTCGAACGGCTGGAAGAACATCGTGTCGGACAGGCCGACGATCAACAAACCGGTGAACTTGGGGTTGGATGCGACGTCTTCGAGCAGGGTCAGCGCGCTGGTGCCGTGGATCGCCAACTGGATCGGCCGCACTCCGGTCAGCCGCTCGAAACGGTCGAGGTCGGTGTCGAACAAGATTCGAGAATCGCCGACGATCGCCGCCGCTGCGCCGGCCGAGCGCATGCGCTCGTTGGCCCAGTCGACCTCGCTGTTGTCGAGGTCGCCGGCGTGGAGGCCGATCCGCCGCGCATTCCATTCGAGCGCGGACAGGCCGACGAACAACGCGACGACGGCGGTCAGCGCCAGCCGGCCCCACGGCTGCTTGGGAATGTCGCGAGTCGGCACCGGTTGCGCCTGTCCTGGGCGGTCGGACGCGGTCAGGCGCAGGCCGGCCGGCAACGCCCCTTCGCGGGCGAGGACGCCCGTCGGCTTCGACTTGCCCGGCGACTTAGAACTGGAAGTAGATGAAGGCACTGCCCGTCCCCTGTTCCGCGACTACCGCCACCGCCATTGCCGCCCACGCCGTCCCCACCGCCCACGCCGGCGTCCGCTCGATCGCGATTTCGAGCGTCTTGTCGCGCATCGCCCAGTGGGTGCCGACGATTCCCGTGACGATTGCCAGCGCATAGGCCATCGGCAGCGCGCCGATCATGCCGATCGGCTTGACCTGGAGCCCGGCCATCGAGCGCAGCACCGTCGCCGCGCCGGTGAAATCATGCGCCCGAAAGAACACCCAGGTGATGTTGATCAGGACAAAGGTCAGCGCGCCGATCATTACCAGGCAAAAGCGGCCCGGCTCGAAGCCGGCGAAGCGGGTCTTGAGCCAGCGCTCGGTCGACAGATAGAGTCCGTGCAGTCCGCCCCACACCACGAACGTCCAGTTGGCGCCGTGCCACAGCCCGCCAAGCAGCATCGTCCCCATCAGCGCGGCGTAGGTTCGCGCCACGCCATGGCGGTTGCCGCCGAGCGGGATGTAGAGATAGTCGCGCAGCCAGCTCGACAGCGTGATGTGCCAGCGCCGCCAGAAATCCGAGAAACCGATCGCCGCATAAGGGAAGCGGAAATTGTCGGGCATGGCGAAGCCCAGGCACATCGCGACCCCGATCGCGGTCGTCGAATAGCCAGCGAAGTCGCAGAATATCTGGCCGCTGAAGGCCAAGGTCGCAACCCACGCGTCGAGCGCCAACGGCACGCCCTTGTGCGCGTCGTAGACCTTTTCCACCACCGGCCCGAGGAAGCCGTCGGCCAGCACCACTTTCTGGAACAGCCCGAGCGTGACCAACGCGAGCCCGAAATAGATCTGGTGGGCGGTCGCGCGACGCGGCTGCTCGAATTGCGGGACGAGTTCGGTCGGGCGCATGATCGGCCCCGCCACCAGGTGCGGAAAGAAGGTCACGAACAAAGCGTAGTTGAGGAAGCTGCCGGCCGGTTTCGACCGCCGCAGATAGACGTCGAGCGTGTAGGACAGGGTGGCGAAAGTGTAGAAACTGATCCCGACCGGCAGGACGATATCCCACTTCGGCGGCTGGTAGATAATGCCCAGCGAGCCGACGAGTTCGACGAAGTTTTGAAGCAAAAATCCGCCGTATTTGAAATAGCCGAGCATGCCGAGATTAACGACTACCGACGTGATCATCCACGCCCGGCGCGTTCGCTCCGATTTGGCGCGGACCATCGACTGTGCCGCCCACCAGTCGACCACGGTTGAAATCCACAGCAGGATGACGAACGGCGGGTTCCACGCGGCGTAGAAGATATAGCTGGCGAGCAGCAGGTTGATCTTCTTTTGGCGCCACGAAAATGGCGCGTTGTGCAACGCCAGCACAATCGCGAAAAAAACCAGGAAGGTCAGGGAATTGAAGATCATCTGGCGGGCTTCCCCGCGCGCCACGCCTCACCCATGCACTGCTCCCCCAAGCGGTACGCCAACTGACCGGAACTACTCAGCGCCCGGCGCACAAATCCATACAGGCGCTTCGACCAGACGCAAGCGCGCGTCTGACCTTCACTGCTTGGCGAGTTGGTTGATCGCCTCGGCTAGTTTCACGTCGCGCTCGGTGATCCCGCCCGCGTCGTGGCTGGTGAGCCGGAAATCGACGCGGTTCCAGACGCTGGTGAATTCGGGGTGGTGATCGACTGTCTCGGCGTGCAGCGCGACCCGGGTCAGGAACGCGAATGCCTCGCTGAAATCCTTGAACTTGACGCTGCGGACCAGCGCCTTGCCGCTCGCGTCCAATGTCCAGCCGGTAGGGGTCGGTTCGGTCATCGTGCCGCTATGGACCGCTCGCCCAATCTTGCAAAGCGCGGCTCCCAAGCGCAGGGAAAAGCCCGAAAAGAGGAGAATTGGCCATGGCCACCGCGGTCGCCGAAAAAAGCCCCCTGGGCCTTGAGAACCCGATGGGCACCGACGGGTTCGAGTTCGTCGAATATGCCGCCCCTGACCCGGAGCTGCTGCGCGACCTGTTCACCAAAATGGGCTTCCCCGCGGTCGCTCATCACCGGCGCAAGAACGTCACCCTCCACCGACAGGGCGACTGCAATTTCATCATTAATGCCGAACCGGGCAGCTTCGCCGAGGATTTCGCCGCCATTCACGGCCCGTGCGCCTGCGCCATGGCGTTCCGGGTCAAGGATGCCAAGGCCGCGCACGACCGCGCCATGACCCTCGGCGCCGTCGACATTCAAAATGATGTCGCCGACGGCGAGCTGGAAATTCCGGCGATCGAAGGCATCGGCGGGTCATTGCTCTATCTAGTCGACCGCTACGGCGACAACGGCAGCATCTACGACGTCGACTTCGAATTCTTCCCCGACTGGCGCGAGCGCGAGGCCAGCCACGCCTCGCATTTGACCTACATCGACCACCTCACCCACAATGTGAATCGCGGACGGATGTCGCACTGGGCCGAATTTTACGAAAAGCTCTTTGGCTTTCGCGAAATCCGCTATTTCGACATCGAGGGGAAAGTCACCGGCCTGTTTTCCAAAGCGATGACCAGCCCGTGCGGCAAGATTCGCATTCCCTTGAACGAGAGCCAGGACGACAAGAGCCAGATCGAGGAGTTCCTGCGCGAATATAAGGGCGAGGGCATCCAGCACATCGCGCTCGGCAGCGACGACATTTACGCCGCCGTCGACACTCTGCGGGAACGCGGCATTCCGTTCCAGGACACGCCCGAAACCTATTATGAGATGCTGCCCGAACGCATCCACGGCCATGAAGAGTCGATCCCCGAGCTCAAGTCGCGCGGTATCTTGATGGACGGCGCCCCGACCGAAGGGCAGGGCCTCTTGCTGCAGATCTTCACCCAGAACGTCATCGGCCCGATCTTCTTCGAAATCATCCAGCGCAAGGGCAACGAAGGCTTCGGCGAAGGCAATTTCAAGGCGCTGTTTGAGAGCATCGAGCTTGATCAAATGCGGCGAGGGGTCATCTAACCGGGATGACCGAAGCCTATATTTGCGACGCCATCCGAACGCCGATCGGTCGCTACGGCGGGGCGCTGGCGCACATCCGCGCCGACGACCTTGCCGCAATCCCGATCCGGGCGCTGATCGACCGCAATCCCAATGTCGATTGGGGCCAGCTCGACGACGTCATCCTCGGTTGCGCCAACCAGGCCGGCGAGGACAATCGCAATTTGGCGCGCATGGCGGGCCTGCTCGCCGGGCTGCCGGACAGTTCGGGCGGCGTGACCTTGAACCGCCTGTGCGGCTCGGGCCTGGACGCGGTGGCGATGGCGGCGCGCGCCATCCGTGGCGGCGACGCCGATCTGGTCATCGCCGGCGGTTCGGAAAGCATGAGCCGCGCGCCGTTCGTTCTGCCCAAGGCGAGCCATGCCTTCGACCGCCACGCCGAAATCTACGACACCACCATGGGCTGGCGCTTCGTCAATCCCAAGATGCGCGAAGCCTACGGCGACGACACCATGCCCTCGACCGCCGAGAATGTCGCTGACGAGTATAAGATCAGTCGCGATGACCAGGACGCGCTCGCGCTGCGCAGCCAGCAACGCACCGCCGCGGCGCAGGACAGCGGCCGCCTCGCCGCCGAGATCGTCGCCGTCGAAATCCCGCAGCGCAAGGGCGACCCAATCATCGTCGACCGCGACGAGCATCCGCGCGCCACAACCCTCGAAGCGCTGGCCAAGTTGAAACCGATCGTGCGCCAGGACGGCACTGTCACCGCCGGTAGTTCATCGGGCATCAACGACGGCGCCGCCGCGCTGATCATCGCCAGCGAGGAAGCGGCGAAACGCCACGGCCTGACTCCCCGCGCGCGTATCCTCGGCGCCGCGGTTGCCGGCGTGCCGCCGCGGATCATGGGCATCGGCCCGGCGCCCGCATCGGAGAAACTGCTCAAGCGGCTCGGACTGGCGATCGGCGACCTCGATGTGATCGAATTGAACGAGGCGTTCGCCGCCCAGGCGCTGGCCGTGTTGCGCAAACTCGGGCTCCCCGACGACACTGAGAACGTCAATCCCAACGGTGGTGCAATCGCGCTCGGCCATCCCTTGGGCATGTCCGGCGCCCGCCTCGCGCTGACCGCGACCGAGGAACTGCAACGGAGCCGCGGCCGCTATGCGCTCGCCACCATGTGCATCGGTGTCGGGCAGGGGATCGCGCTGGCGCTGGAGCGGGTGTGAACATCCCCACCATCCTGGCGGTGCTGGAAACCGTCATGGACCCGGAGATTCCGGTCGTTTCGGTGGTCGATCTCGGCATTATTCGCGACATTACCGACGACCGCGTTTGCATCACCCCGACGTACTCCGGCTGCCCGGCGACCGAGGTGATCGAACGCACGATCCGCGAAGCGCTCGACGCGGCCGGCTTCCGGAACGTGAAAATCGAAACCGCGCTGGCGCCGCCGTGGACCACCGACTGGATCACCGACCGGGGCAAGGCGGCCTTGCAGACCTATGGCATCGCGCCGCCGGAACTGACCAAAACCGCGACCTGCCCGCAATGCGGTTCGTCCGATACAGAAGAGATCAGCCGCTTCGGTTCAACTCCGTGCAAGGCGCAATGGCGCTGCAAGGCCTGCCTGGAACCGTTCGACCGCTTTAAGTGCCATTGAACCGCCGTCAGTGGTAATCTCGCGACGGCGACTCGCAGGCGGTTGGACGACCGCGATCTCTTCGGCGTGACCGGTTAGTCTTCCGTGCGGGCGCTGGATGTAGAGGAGACAATCCGATGGCGACGACGATTGAGCCGGGTCCGACGCGCACTGAAAACGCCGCTCCCGAACTTGTCCGGGTTTTCGATAGCTTTGGAATGAACCCGCGGACGCTGCGTTTCTTTCTGCTCGAGAAGGGAATCGATGTCGAGCGGCGGGAACTTGACATACTTGCTGCTGAGAACCGTGAGCCGCCATTCCTGGACCTGAACCCGGCCGGCCAGACGCCCGCCATGGAGCTGAGCGACGGAACGATCGTCGCGGAGGTCCCGGCGATCTGTGAATATTTCGAGGAGTTGAAGCCGGAGCCGGCTTTGATCGGGCGCACCCCCGAAGAGCGAGCGGTCACACGAATGTGGTGGCGACGAGCTGAGCTCAACATCTGCCTGCCGATGGTCCAGGGCTTCTACTTCGCCGAAGGGCTGGAGCTATTCCGAACGAGGACGCGCTGCCTTCCCGACGCGGCCGAGGGCCTGAAGGATCGAGCACGCGACGCGATGTGCTGGATTGATGGGCTCATCGATGGCGAGTGGCTCGCCGGCGACAGGTTCACGGTCGCCGATATCTGCCTTTATTGCTACATTGATCAGCTCTGCGTGGCGGGGCAGCCAATCCCCGACGGCTGCGGCAATCTCAAGGCCTGGTATGACCGCGTCGGGCAGCGCCCTGCTGCGGAGCGGAGCATTTGGAAAGAACGGCCGATGGGAATGAGGGGCTAACCCTTACCATTCGGCGAAGCTGCCGTCGGGCAGCCGCCACACCGGGTTGCGCCAGCGGTGGCGGTCCTTGTCCGCCGCGCGCACCGCGGCCTCGTCGATGGTGATGCCGAGTCCCGGCTTCTCGGGGATTGGCAGATAGCCGTCGACCGGGGTCAGCACATCCTTGTCGACGACGAAGTTCAAAAGATCGTGCCCGCCAGTGTTGTAGTGGATGCCCAGGCTGATCTCCTGGATCGCGACATTGGGCGTGCAGGCGGCAAGTTGCAGGCACGACGCCAGCGCCAGCGGCCCCAGCGGGCAATGCGGCGCCACCGCGACGTCATAGGCTTCGGCCATTGCCGCGATCTTGCGGCATTCGAGGATGCCGCCGGCGTGGCTCAAATCGGGCTGGATAATGTCGACCACGCCCGCCTCGAAGAACGGCTTGAAGTCCCAGCGCGAATACAGGCGCTCGCCGAGCGCGATCGGCGTGCTGACCAGGTCGGCAATCTGCCGCAGCCCTTCGGGATTGTCGGACAGCAAAGGCTCCTCGATGAACAACAGGCCCAGCGGCTCGAGCACCTTGGCCAATTGCTTGGCCATCGGCCGGTGCACCCGGCCGTGGAAGTCGAGCCCGACGTCCATCCCGGCGTCTTGTGCCGCCTCGACCCGCTTGACGACCTCGTCGAACAGCTTCGGCGTGCCGATCCAGTCGAGTTCGGCGGTGGCGTTCATCTTCACCGCCGAGAAGCCCTGGTCGCGCCGACCCTTGGCCGCTTCGGCGATCTCGTGCGGCCGGTCGCCGCCGATCCACGCATAAGCGCGGATGGTGTCGCGGACGCGGCCGCCGAGCATCTCCCACGCCGGCAGCCCCAGCGCCTTGCCCTTCAAATCCCACAGCGCCTGTTCCAACCCGGCGAGCGCCGACATCAGCACCGGTCCGCCGCGATAGAAGCCGCCGCGATAGGCAACTTGCCAAATGTCCTCGATCCGCCGCGGATCATGGCCGATGAAGCGGTCGCGCAAGGCCTCAAAGGCGCCGTCGACCGCCTCAGCATGGCCCTCGAGGCTGGCCTCGCCCCAGCCGACCGCGCCGTCATCGCTCTCGACGCGCACGAACAGCCAGCGGGGCGGGACGGTGAAGGTCTCGATGCGGCCGATTTTCATGTCAATCACCGGTCATCGTGGTTTGGTCGATATCGCGGCCGGCGGCGTCGTGCTCGTCGTGCTCGCTCAATTTCTTGATCGGCACGATCAGGCACACGCTCTGCGCCGGCAGTACGTTGCGCCAGTCGGCGATCAATTGCTTGTAAGCCTTGCCGACATTGCGGATCTTGCGGTTGGTGTCGAACAGCCCGAGCGGATTAATATTGCCGTTCTGCTCGCGCAGCGCGGTGTCCCAGTCAATCTGGTCGATCAGGCTGTACCAGGTGAAGCCGACGGTCGGGATGCCAACGTTGCGCAGCCGCAGCACATTGGCCCATTCTTTCCACAACCACTTAACCGCCTCGTCGCCGTGCGGACCTTCCCACACATTGGTTTCGGTGTGCATCACCGGCAGGCGATAGCGATTATAATATTGGCGCGTGATCTCGCAATAACCGAACACTTCACCAGCCGCGACCGTGTGGCCATCGGCGAACACGCGATGCTCGTTGAGCATGTAATAATCCGTGCCGAGAATGCAGTGCTGTTTGAGCCGATGTTCGAGGAACCAGTGATATTCCTCGCGGGTCATGCCGTTGTCGGTCAGGAATTCGTACATCCCGCTGTCGAGCCGGCGGCCGTAATTGAGGTCCAGTGACAGGAACCGCATCTGGTTCAAAACTTCGGCGCGGCCGATCGCGCCCGGGCTGTCGGCGTGATAATATTCGGACGATTCACTCTGGATGAAGATCGCGTCGTGGCGATGCTTCAAAATCTCGATCATGGCCAAGACATTGGCTTTGACGATGTGCTTGATCGCGGTGACGAATGAGCGATCGTCCTGCTTCTGCTCGTTCCACCAGCCGTATTTGGCCGAGAACACCGCGCAGATGAACATCTCGTTGATCGGCGTGTAGAGCTGCACCCATGGGAAGCGCTCGGCGAACGCGCCGCAGTAAGTCGCAAACAGTTGCGGAAAATCGGGGTTCTGGAAATTGCCGATCCAGTCGGGCACGCCGAAGTGGCACAAGTCGACGATCGGCGTGATCTCCCGCCGTCTTAAATCGGCGAAGGTGGCGTCGGCGAACGCCCAGTCATATGTGTTGGGGCCCAAATAGGTGCGATGCAGCGGCGGGCCATAGCGCAAGAAATTGATCCCAACCTCCTGCACGCAATCGAAGTCTTCACGCCACCGCTCGTAGTGGCCGGCCGACTCCATCTGGTCGATCCGCGTCTTGCCGTTGTTGATTGTCGGGATGCTGTTCTCGATCCCGGTCGCGAACATGAAATTGGCGATGGTTCAATCTCCTCGCGCCGCTGCCCAGCCTTGACCCGTTGCCCGGCAGCCGCGTCAGCCGGCAAAGGGCAATTCGGGCAAGCCCGCAACCCCCGGCAAAGTCATAAACAAACATCCGGCCAGTGGTTGCACCGCGCGCGCCGTTGCGTCGAGACCGATCCTAGCCGACGTGATGTACAGCCGGTCGAGGTCGGGTCCGCCAAAGGCGCAGCTGGTCGGACGCGTCACCGGAACCTGGATGGTGGCGAGGCACTCCCCCGCCGGTGAATAGCGCCGCACGCAACCGCCGTCCCAAAAGGCAATCCACAGGCAGGCTTCGGCATCGACGGTCATTCCATCGGGATAACCCTCGTCGGCGCCATAAGTGGCAAAGACTCGACGATTGGTCGCCGCGCCGTCGCCGCCGAGATCAAAGGCGTAGGTGACCTTCCGGGCGGAATCATTGTGGTACATGACATCGCCAACCGGGCTGAAGGCGGGGCCGTTGGTGACCCGGTAGCCCTCGTCGATGCGGGCGATGCTGAGGTCGGGATCGACCCGATACAGGGACCCGGCGGCGACCTTTTCGGTGTCGTCCATGCTACCCGCCCAGAAGCGGCCGTGGCGGTCGACCTTGCCGTCGTTGAACCGATTGTCGGGCAGAGCGGTCTCGGGATTGTCGACGATCTCGAACCGCCCCGAGGCCAGGTCGACGATGCCAATCCCGTGGTCGGTGCCGGCGATGAAGCCGCCGCCGGCGCGCGGGACCAGCGATCCAACGCGAAACGGCGTCTCCCATTGCTCGACCTGGCCACGCTCATCCCGACGGAAGATCTTCCGGCCCTTGATGTCGACCCAGTAGAGCGCGGCTTCCCTGGCGACCCACACCGGCCCTTCGCCAAGCAAAGCGTGGACGTCGGCGACGCACTGGACGTTCGTACTTGCCTGCATTGTCGTTGCGATAGCCTTGCCGCCACAAAAGAAAAGCTTGGGACCCAAGTCGCGCTGACGGGAATTTAGGTCCAATGAACCGACGCATGCGCTGGCCAGAAGGTTTCATTGCCGTCGATTGGGGCACGACCAACCGCCGCGCCTATCGGCTCGATGGTCAGGGCCGCTGCGTCGACGAGTTCGAAGATGCGCGCGGCGTATTGTCGGTCCCGGCCGGCGCCTTTCCCGCCGCCGTGGCCGAGATTCGCGCTCGCCTTGGCGACGGGCCGATGCTGCTGGCCGGGATGATCGGCTCCAACCGCGGCTGGATCGAAGTGCCTTATGTCGCCTGCCCGGCTGGCCTCGACGAACTCGCCCAGGGCCTCGCCTGGGCTGACGACCGGACGGGGATTATCCCCGGCGTTCGCGACGATCAGCGCGCCGACGTCATGCGCGGCGAAGAGGTGCAAGTACTCGGTGCGGCGTCGGCGGGCACGATCCCGGCGGATGGCCGGGTCTGCCATCCCGGAACGCACAACAAGTGGGTCGACATCGCGGGCGGGCGCATCGTGTCTTTCCGCACCGTGATGACCGGCGAGCTGTTCAGCCTGCTCAAGGACCATAGTATATTGTCGGATTTGCTCGGCTCGCCGGTCGCGCCTGGCGACGCCTTCGACGCTGGCGTTCGCCACGGGCTCGCCTGCGACGATCTTCAGGCCAACCTGTTCTCGGTCCGCGCCCGGGTGCTGCTCGGCCAGGCCCGGCGCGAGGATGCTGCCTCCTACACCAGCGGCCTGCTGATCGGCGGCGACGTTCGCATCGGTCTGCCATCGACGCTGGCCGCGCGGGTGTTTGTCTTGGGCCGGCCCGAACTGACCCGCCTCTACGCTGCCGCCCTGACAGTTGCCGGCCATGACCCGGTCGAGCTCGACGGCGAGCAATGCTTCCTCGCCGGTATCCAACACATCGCGGAGCGCATCGCATGACCCCGACCGAAGATTTCCGCCAATATCTCGACGCCTGCCCGCTGATCGGCATCCTGCGCGGTGTCACCCCTGATGAGGCCGAGGCGATTGGCGCCGCGATCTTCGACGCCGGCATCCGCATCATCGAAGTGCCGTTGAATTCGCCCGATCCGTTCAAAAGCATCCAGCGGCTGGCCGACAGTCTTGGCGATCGGGCGCTGGTCGGCGCCGGCACCGTGCTGGAGGTCGGCCAGGTCGCCGAAGTGAAAGCGGCCGGCGGGCGCCTGATCGTTTCGCCCAACACCGATGCGACCATCATCCACGCCAGCGTCGCGGCGGGCCTGATTTCCAGCCCCGGCTTTTTCACGCCGTCCGAGGCCTTCACCGCGATTCACGCCGGTGCTCACACGCTCAAGCTGTTCCCGGCGGAAGCCGCCACACCCGCCGTCATCAAGGCGCAGCGGGCCGTCCTGCCGCGACACATCCCGCTGGTCGTCGTCGGCGGCATTCGGGCCGACAATATGCTGCCTTGGCTGGAGGCCGGAGCGGACGGCTGCGGGCTTGGCTCCGGCCTGTACAGTCCCGGCCAATCGCCGGCGGTTACGGCCGAAAAAGCCCGCGCCTTCGTCGCCGGGCTCGGTTGCTGATGCCCCCGCTCAAGATCGCCATCATCGGTTTCGGCAAGATCGCCGCGGATCAGCATTTGCCGGCGATCGCGGCCAATGAGCGCTTCGAGCTGGTCGCGACGTCGAGCCGGTCGGGCGCGGGTCCGTCACCGGCCTTCACCAACTGGCAGGATCTGCTCAACCAGACGCAGAGGCTGGAGGCCGTCGCCATCACCACGCCGCCCGGCCCGCGCTACGCCATCGCCCACGCTTGCATCGAGGCTGGAATGCACTGCCTGCTGGAGAAGCCACCGACCGGCACGCTCGGCGAGATTGAGGACCTCGCGGCCCTCGCCGCCGCCCGCAAAGTGACGCTGTTCACCTCGTGGCACGCGCAGCACAACCCCGCGGTCACCGCCGCCGCCGCCGCGCTCGCCGGCAAGCGCATCGCCGCGATGGACATCGTCTGGCACGAGGATGTGCGCAAATGGCACCCGGGTCAGCGCTGGATCTGGGAGGCCGGCGGGTTCGGCGTGTTCGACCCCGGCATCAACGCTTTCTCGATCGCCACCCGGATTTTCCCCGGCGCCTTGCTGGTCGGCAAGGCCAATCTCTCTTTCCCCGAGGGCGCGCAGACGCCCATCGCCGCCGAGGTTGATTTCGCCAGCCCTGCCGCCGACGGGCCGTTGCACTGCAGCCTCGACTGGCGCCGCGGCGACGGTGAGGAATGGACCATCGCGGTTCGCACCGCCGACGGGCTTGAGGTCCGGCTCGAAAACGGCGGCTCGCGCTTGCTCATCGACGGGCAGGAACAAGCGGCGCCAGGTCCGGGAGAATATCCCGACATCTACCGCGAATTTGTCGAGCTGATCGACGCGGGCCGCAGCCACGTCGATGTCGCGCCGCTGCGCCTCGTCGCCGATTGCCTGCTGGTCGGCACCCGACATACGGTCGCGGCGGCACCGGCGTAACTCCCCCATCCTGTTACGGATCGGGAACAATCACTGATGCGAGACTTTTGTGCCGCATGACCCTGACAGCAACGGACGATTTGGAGCGGACCGACGAGGCGTTTGCGCGCAATCGGTTATTGGCGACCTTTTCACCCGAAACCCGCGCCTTGCTCGAGCCCTTTTCGTCCGTCGTCGATTTTGAGCTCGGCTCGGTCGTCCACGGCAGCGGCGACAGCGTCATCAACAGCTATTTTCCGTTCGGACCGACGATGGTATCGCTCCGGATCGAACTCAGCGATGGCCGGACCATCGAAGTCGCGTCGATCGGCCACGAAGGCGCGGTTGGCGGCATCGTCAGCTGCGGCCACGCCCCCGCCTTCGCCCAGGCCGAAGTCATGGTGCCGGGCCCGGCACTGCGCATTCCGATGCCGATGCTCGAGCAAGTGAAGGCGGGCTCCGGCCATATCCGCAACCTGTTCTGCCGCTTTTCGGATTATCTGCTGTCGCAAGTCATGCAATCGGTCGCCTGCAATGCCTTTCACTCGATCGAGGCGCGGGCGGCGCGCTGGCTGCTGACCGCCCAGGATCGCGCCGGCAGCCGCATCGAGCTGACGCAGGAAGCGCTGGCGGGATTGCTCGGGGCGCAGCGGACCACCGTCAATGCGGTGGCCCGGACGCTGCAGGATGAAGGCCTGATCGCCAGCCGCCGGGGCATGATCCAGGTGGTCGACCGCGGCGGTCTCGAACGGCGGGCGTGCGAATGTTACGCCGCGATCGAAAGCCATTTCAGCGGCATTATCGGCACCAGCGGCAGCGGCGCAGCAGACTGCAATGCCGACTGCGACTGATTAATTATTCTGGATATTCGACCGGGTCTTGGTCGCCTTGGCAGCCGCGGCAGCAGCGCATAATTCCTCCGAATTGGCCAGAGCGATGGGGTGCCAGCTGTCCTCCGCCATGGTCTTGGCGCGGGCGCCCGTGCCTTCCATTTTCTTGATGTCGTAGCTGGCCTTCATCGCCATCAATTGCGGTGTCGCCGCGCCCCATTCCTTCACAATCGTGAACGGCTTGTGCATCCGCCTGCCGCTCGCCTGGCCGGTGGCGATGTCGCGCGGGCCGGTAAGTTGATATTGCGCGGTGTGCATCACCCCGGCGGTGCATTCCATGCGGATTACGACGTCGTCGGCCAGGCCATCACCGTCCAGATCGCCGCTGCTGCGCGCCTTGATGTACATCGGCCCGCCGGGGTCGAGGCCGACCGCCTTGAATGTCATGTAATAATCAGCGCTGGCCGCCATCGTTGTGCTCGCCAAGACCAACAAGCCGCTCGCGATCATCGATATTTTCCGCATCGCCCGTCTCCCCGATAGAGAGGTAGAGAATGCGCTCAAACGCCTTCGTCCGCAACCATCCGCCAGCCCAGGGTCTCGCCGGCGTGGAACGGGACGATGCCGTCGATCTCCGTCGGTACTTGTGACGCCGCGCGCGCCAGCGTGACCGTTCCCTCGTTTAGCGGCAGCCCATAGAAGCGTGCGCCATGCTCCGACGCGAACGCTTCGAAATGCTCGAGCGCGCCCTCCTCCTCGAACACCGTGGCATAGCTTTCGAGCGCGAACGGGGCGTTGAAAATGCCGGCGCAACCGCAGCTCGACTCCTTGGCTTCGCGGCTGTGCGGGGCGCTGTCGGTGCCGAGGAAGAATTTGGCCGAACCCGAGGTTGCCACCTGGCGCACGGCGATACGGTGCTGCTCGCGCTTGGCCACCGGCAGGCAATAAGCGTGCGGTCGCAAGCCGCCGGCGAACAAGGCGTTGCGGTTGAGGTGGAGATGCTGCGGCGTGATCGTCGCCGCCACATTCGGCCCGCTGTCGCGCACGAAGTCGGCCGCGTCTTGGGTCGTGATATGCTCGAAGACGATCTTCAGCGCGGGGAACTCGCGGGTCAGCGGCGCCAGCACGCGGTCGATGAACACCGCCTCGCGGTCGAACACGTCCACCTCTGGGTCCGTCACTTCGCCGTGGACGGACAGCACCATCCCGATCCGCTCCATGCGCGCGAGAGTAGGGTGGATGAGGCGAATGTCGGTCACGCCGCTGGCGCTGTTAGTGGTCGCGCCCGCTGGGTAGAGCTTGGCCGCGATCCACACGTTCTGCTCGAACCCCCGCGCAATCTCGTCCGGGTTAGCGGCATCGGTCAGATAGCAGGTCATCAGCGGCGTGAAGCCGTCGCCCGTCGCCGCGACGATCCGCTCTCGATACGCCTGCGCCGTTTTGACGCTGGTCACTGGCGGGTCGAGATTGGGCATCACGATCGCCCGCGCGAATTGCCGCGCCGTATAAGGCGCCACCACCTTCAGCATCGCGCCATCGCGCAAATGCACGTGCCAATCGTCGGGCCGGCGGATGGTCAGCGTTTGCATTGCCACGCCGGCTCCCTAACTGAAGGCCATGCGCCCGACCACCCTTGCCGACCGCGCCGTCCTCCGCCTGTCTGGCGAAGGCGTCCGCGAATTCCTCCAGGGGCTGGTTACCAGCGATGTCGCGGGTGACCTCCCGGTCTGGGCCGGCCTGCTGACGCCGCAGGGCAAATGCCTGTTCGACTTCCTCGTCTGGGCGGATGGCGAGGACCTGCTCCTCGATTGCGAAGCCGACGCCGCCGACGATCTCATCAAACGCCTGGCAATCTACCGCCTGCGCCGCGCGATCACGATTGAGCGCGATCCCTCGCTCGCGGTCCATTGGTCGCCCGACGGCGCCGACGACCCGCGGCTTCCCGCGCTCGGCAAGCGCTGGCTCGGTCCGCCGTCGGAGCCTGCCGCGGGTTGGCGCGAGTATCGCCTCCGCCTCGGCGTTTGCGAAGGCCGCGCCGAGCTTGGCGACATCCTGTGGCTCGAATGCAATGCGGCCGAATTGAATGGCGTCAGTTTCGCCAAGGGCTGCTTCGTCGGCCAGGAGAACACCGCGAGGATGAACTGGCGCGCCAAGGTCAACCGCCGCCTGCTCGTGGTCGAGACCACGCAAACCGGCCCGCGCACCCGCATCGCTTATCCTGAGCTCGGCCTCGCCGTCGAACATCGCCGCGCCGACGACCTCGATGGCGCGATCATCCCGGCCTGGCTTCAGGCGTCAATCACCGCATAGGCCCGCACCGGAAAGGTGCCCATTCCCTTGACCTTGGGCGGCACCGCGGCGAAGCGAAAGCCGCTGTCGGGCAGCGCCCCCAATTGGGTCATATGCTCGCAAATCGGAATTCCCGCGCCAAGCAGGATGGTGTGGACCGGTCGGGCGCGAACATTGGTATCGTCGATATTGTGGCTGTCGATGCCAACCAAAGCAGCGCCGTTCGCGACCAGCCACTCAGCCGCCGCCGCCGTCAGGAACGGGCTATTGGCCAGATAGGCGTCGGTGCGCCAGTGGCGGTCCCAGCCGGTCGCGACCAGCACCGCCTTGCCGCGAACCTCGAGCCCGGCGAACGCCTCGGCATCGACGGCCAGGCTGGCTTCAAACGGCTGGCGGACGACAATTCCGGCCAAATTGGCAAGCGATTCGAGCGCCAGTTCGCTCAAATCCTGGCCCTCGGCGTAACGGTGGAACGGGCTGTCGAGATAGGTGCCGGTGTTGGCGACCATGTCGATCCGGCCGATCTGGAAGCTCGACCCGTCGTCGTAATTGGCGGCCGACGCCTCACGCTCCCAGAAATCGCAAATATGCGGGCCGGGCAGGCCCTTGTAGGTCGTCATGCCCTCTTCGATCACATGGCTGAGGTCGACGAGCCTTTCCTTGCCCATATGCGCCATAATGCCACTCCCCCGATCAACATCCAGATCACATTCAATACCGCCGACGGCAGCGCACCGTGCCACCAGCCGTTGACGATGAACCCCGCCGCCCCGACGATATTCATCCCCTGATAGAGCGGCGATTGGCCAGTCACCCGGCCCATCGACAGCAACAGATAAGCAAGCAAGATCAGGGTTGCACCGACCCAGCCAGCGGTTTCAACCGCGAGCTCGACGAGGCTCATTCGTCCCAGCTCGCGCCGTCGACCTCGCGCACCTCAATCCCGTCGAGCAGCGCCGGATCGATCAGCCGCGCATTGATGCCCATGCGCTCATGGGGCGGGGGCGTCAGCGGCTCCCAATGGGTCGGCGTGCCACAGGTCTTGCACCGCAGGATTTGCAAATAGGTTTGCTTGAGGTCGCTCCGCACATAGCTGTCGAACTCACCATCGATCGCGAGCTCGTCGGAGGCGAAGTAGACGCCCTGGAAACCACTCGCGGTGCACAGGCTGCAATTGCAGTGATTGACGTAATCGGGCGCGCGCGGCAGCCGGATCGTTGCCCGCCCGCAGTGACAGGCCGCGACCAGCTCGGCCATCAGGCGGCCAGCCGTCGCAGCACATATTGCAGGATGCCGCCGGCGTGAAAATATTCGAGCTCATTATAGGTGTCGATGCGGCACCGCGCGGTGAAGCTGCGGGTGGACCCGTCGGCCTCGGTGACCATCACTTCGACGTCCTGGCGTGGCTCGATCGCGCCGACGCCGGTGATGCTGAACGTCTCGCTGCCGTCGAGGCCGAGGCTGGCAGCCGTCTCGCCGTCGTGGAATTGCAGCGGCAGCACGCCCATGCCGACCAGGTTCGAGCGGTGGATGCGCTCGAAGCTCTCGGTGATCACCGCCCGCACGCCCAGCAGCAATGTCCCCTTGGCCGCCCAGTCGCGCGAGCTGCCGGTGCCATATTCCTTGCCGGCGATGACGACGAGCGGGGTGCCGTCGGCGATGTAGCGCATCGCCGCGTCGTAGATTGGGAGCGTCTCGGCGCTTTTGTCCCCACCCGCCCCGACGTAGCGGGTGAAGCCGCCTTCAACATTGTCGAGCATGCGATTCTTGATGCGGATGTTGGCGAAGGTGCCGCGCATCATCACCTGATGGTTGCCGCGCCGCGCGCCATAGCTGTTGAACTCGGCCCGCGGGACGCCTTGCTCGATGAGATATTTGCCCGCCGGGCTGTCGAGCTTGATCGCTCCGGCCGGCGAAATGTGGTCGGTGGTGATCGAATCGCCGAACACAGCGAGGGCGCGGGCGTTGGCGATATCGCCCGGCGGCACCGCCGTCATGGTCATGCCGGTGAAGTAAGGTGGGTTCTGGATGTAGGTCGATTGCGCCGGCCAGCCATAGGTTTCGCCGCCGCTGACCTCGATTCCGCGCCAGCGATCGTCGCCGGTATAGACGTCGCCATAGCGCGACTTGAACATGCTCGAATGGAGGTGCTGGTCGATGAGGCTGCGCACTTCGGCGTTGGTCGGCCAGATGTCTTTCAGGAACACCGGCTCGCCATTGGTGGCGATGCCGATCGGCTCGCCGGCGAGGTCGGACCGCACCGTGCCCTTCAACGCATAAGCGACCACCAGCGGCGGCGAGGCGAGATAATTGGCGCGGCAGTCGGGCGACACCCGGCCCTCGAAATTGCGGTTGCCCGACAGCACGCTGACGGCGACCAAATCATGGTCGGCGATGGCCTTCGAAATCGGCTCGGCAAGCGGTCCCGAATTGCCGATGCAGGTGGTGCAGCCATAACCGACGAGGTCGAATCCCAAGGCGTTCAAATCCTCGCTCAGCCCGCTCGCATCGAGATAATCGCTGACCACCTTGCTGCCCGGCGCGAGGCTGGTCTTGACCCACGGTTTGCTGGTCAGCCCCTTGGCCCGAGCCTTGCGCGCGACCAAGCCGGCGGCGACCAGCACCGACGGGTTCGATGTGTTGGTACAGCTGGTGATGGCGGCGATGACGACGTCGCCGTTGCCCAGATCATAAGCTTCGCCCTCGACCGCGACGCGGTGATCATTGTGCTTCTTGTATGTACTTTCGAGTTCGGCGTTGAACTGGTCGTCGACGTCGCCCAGCAGCACCCGGTCCTGCGGCCGCCGCGGCCCCGCCAGCGATGGCTCGATGCTGGTCATGTCGAGGTCGAGCGTGTCGGTGAACACCGGCTCGAGCGACGCCTCGTCGCGCCACAGGCCCTGCGCCTGGCAATAAGCGCGCACCAGCGCGATCCGCTCCGCGTCGCGCCCGGTCAGCTCGAGATATTCGAGCGTCCGCTCGTCGATCGGGAAGAAGCCGCAAGTCGCGCCATATTCCGGGGCCATGTTGGCGATGGTTGCGCGATCGGCGAGGCTCAATGAGCCGAGACCTGGGCCATAAAATTCCACGAACCGTCCGACGACGCCCTTGGCGCGCAGCATTTGCGTGACCGTCAGCACCAGATCGGTGGCGGTGATCCCTTCCTTGAGTTCTCCCGCCAAACGAAAGCCGACCACTTCGGGGATCAACATGCTGACCGGCTGGCCGAGCATCGCCGCTTCGGCCTCGATCCCGCCGACGCCCCAGCCGAGCACGCCGAGGCCATTGACCATGGTCGTGTGGCTGTCGGTGCCGACCAACGTGTCGGGATAAGCCAGCGTCGCGCCCGACTGGTCGTCGGACGTCCACACGCATTGCGCGACATATTCCAGATTGACCTGGTGGCAGATGCCGGTGCCCGGCGGGACGACCTGGAAATTGTCGAACGCGGTCGCGCCCCACTTCAAGAATTCATAGCGCTCGCCGTTGCGGGCATATTCGAGCTCGACGTTGCGGCCGAACGATTGCGGGGTGCCGAATTCGTCGACCATGACGCTATGGTCGATAACCAGATGCACCGGCACCAGCGGGTTGATCTTCTGCGCGTCGCCGCCAAGGCTTTTCATCGCGTCGCGCATCGCGGCGAGGTCGACCACCGCCGGGACGCCGGTGAAATCCTGCATCAGCACTCGCGCCGGCCGGTACTGGATCTCGCGGGCGATCCGCCGCTCTTGCTGCCAGTCGACCATCGCCTGGAGATCGTCGCGGGTGACGGTGATGCCGTCCTCGAAGCGCAGGAGGTTTTCGAGCAGGACCTTCATCGAAAAGGGCAGGCGGGCAATATCGCCCAGCGCCGCGGCCGCTTTGGGCAGCGAATAATACGCGTAATCCTTCGATCCGACGGTCAGCGTGGAACGGGTGTTGAGACTATCCTGGCCGGTCGGGATCATTCGGCGTCCTTGATGCTGGGGTGGGCGGCAGCCCGTCTGCCAGCGCCTTTAGCAAGCCCCCGCGCGCATCGCCATGGCCAAGCTAGGTCGGCTGTTCACCGACTTCATCGATCGCGCGCTTGGCGGCGTCGCGGTCTTCGGCATCGCCACCTTCGGGTCCGGCATCGTCAATTGCTTGCTTGGCGTCTTCCTTCAGCTGCTCGATTTCCTCTTCGTCGAGCTCCTCGATCCCGACCATCTCGTTGCGCGCGCCTTTCATGGCAATCACCAGCTCGTCGATCTTTGCATGCATCGCAACGTCGCGCCGACGGTCGTCGGCTTCACGCTCATTCTGCCGGTTGAGCACCATCTGGGTCAAAGTGATGGCGAGGATCGACAGCACCGCGGTCAGGACGTTGGTGTTGAAGCCGAGCGCGAACCACAGCCCGCAGACGGCGATGACCCCGACCTGGGCGAGCGGGTTGGCGGCAATGTCCGACACCACCGTCGATATCTGGCAACCGAGCCGCTCAAAGGCGCTTTTTTCCTTAATTTTTGATCGAGTGTCAGTCATTGTCAGCGCTGAACGGCCCGTAGGCCATTCCGGTTGCGCCCAATGGAACAAGCGTTGCGCCCGGACGACTGATGGCGACTCCTAAATGGCATCATTTCGCGCTACTAAATCCGCCATGGCCCACGACCGCGAATATTTCCGCCGCCGCGCTGCCGAGGTGCGTTCCGCCCCTTGCCGCACCGATGACGAAGGTGTTGAAGTCGCCGGCCATCTCGCGCTTGCGTATGCGGCGCTGGCCCGTCGTCGCGGCTTGCCGCCCAAGGTCGATGCAGCCGATGCGGTCGATGCCATCGCGGTTTCCCCAGCTGATGCCGTCCCGTTGATGCTTCAGGAATAGCCGCCAGCTAGATCCAGCCTCGCCGACGGAAATACAATAAGGGAAGCACTGCGCTCCCCAGCATCAACGCCAGCGCCCAGGTGTAGCCGTGCAGCCATTTCAATTCGGGCATGTAGTCGAAATTCATGCCGTAAATGCCAGCCACGAGCGTCGGCGGCAGGAACACCAGCGCCGCCCAGGAAAACAGCTTCATCGCCGCATTCTGCTCGACACTGATCAGGCCAAGCGACGCGTCGAGCAGGAATGTCAAATTGTCGCCGAGGAAGCTCGAATGGTCGATCAGCGAGCTGACATCGGTGCTCATGCTGGAGAGATGGTTGCGCGACGCGGCATTTGCCTCGTCATGCAACCGGCTTGATCCTGACAAAAAGCTCAACAGCCGGTTGGTGCTGACCGCCGAATAGCGGATCTTCGCCAGCAACGTCTGAGCGCGGCCAATCCGCGTCAGCAGAGCGGTTAGCCTGGCCGCCGGAATCCGCCGCGAATCCGCCTCCTTGTGGAAGATCTGGTTGGAGATCAATTCGATCTCGCTGCCCAGAGCCTCGAGCTCGTCCGCCAGGCGATCGATGATCGCGTCGAGCAGCCGCACCAGCACGGTGGTGGCATCGCGCGCCAGCTCGGGCTCGCGGCGGACATGGTCGGCAAAGGCGAGGAGCGGCTTGGGCGTCGCGTAGCGGACCGTGACCAGTCGCTCGCCGGTCAGCACGAAGCCGATTGGCGTCGTCGTAGGCCGGCCTTCAACCACCCCGCGCAGCGCACTTAGCGTCATGAACAGCGCGCCGTTGCGCTCGAACAGCCGGCTCGAAGGCTCGATTTCGGCCATTTCCGCCTCGGTCGGGACATTTTGACCGATCGCTTGCTCGACGACCTTCTCTTCTTCGCGAGTCGGTTCTTCAAGGTCGATCCACGTCGCGCCCGGCGGAATACCGCCAAGGCTCGGGTCGAGAATGCTCCCGTCGCAATCGGGTCCGAAGGTGCGCAACATCGCTGCTGTGTCGGTCGATCCGCAGCGCTTTGCAAGCCGCGTGGCTCTGCTAAGCCAGTAGCCATGACCGTCCGTTCGCGCGCTACCCTTGCAACATTCGTCATCATCGTCGCGACCGCCCTGATATTGTTGGCCATGGGCCGGCCGCCGATTTGCACCTGCGGGACGATCGCGCTGTGGGAACCGAGCGCGCTCAGCCCCAGGACCAGCCAGATGCTCGCCGACTGGTACAGTCCAAGCCATCTCGTCCACGGCTTCCTGTTCTACGCGTTTCTTTGGTGGGTCGCGCGCCAGTGGCCGGTCGAACGCCGGTTCCTTATTGCGCTGTTTGTCGAGACGGCGTGGGAAATCACCGAGAACACGCCGCTGATCATCGACCGTTATCGCGAAGCGACGACGGCCGTTGGCTACACCGGCGACAGCGTCATCAACTCGCTGTCCGACATTATGATGATGGGGTTGGGCTTTCTCGCCGCCCGCCGCCTGCCGCTATGGGTGGCGATCGCGATTGTGCTGGTCCTCGAACTGGTGCCGTTGTTTGTCATCCGCGACAATCTGACCTTGAACGTGTGGATGTTGCTTGCTCCGAACGACGCGATCCGCGTTTGGCAGTCCGGCGGCTGACAGCAAGCGGCACCAATGGGCATGCCAAACATTATAGCCCCGAACGATCCGGAGAATGCCTTGTGACGCGTAGTATAATGATCTTTGGCGGCCTGTGCCTCGCCGCGATGACTGCTCCGGCGCAGGCCGGCGAACTGTTCGGCGGGGTTTACATCCACGACATCAAGTCGCCGCTGTCGAGGAGCAACATCGAAGATGGCGCTGACGTCCAGCTGGGTTGGCGCGGTGACCAGATCGGCTCGACCCCGCTCCAGCCTTATGTTTTCGGAGCGCTCAATACGGCGGGAGCGACGAGTTATGCAGCGGTCGGCATCGCGGCAAAATTCGGCAAGCGATTCTACGTCCGCCCCGGGGTCGGCATCGCCATCCACAATGGCTCGACCGAGAACTTTCAGGATCCAAGCAACGACAAGATCGATTTCGGCAGCCGCATATTGTTCGAGCCCGAACTCGGCATCGGCGCCGAGGTCAGCAACCGGGTCAGCATCGAAGCGAGCTGGGTCCACATGAGCCACGCCCAATTGTTCGGCCGCCAGAACCCCGGCATCGACAATGTCGGCATGCGGCTGAACTTCAAATTATGATCGGTGGTCCAGCGCGCCGACGCTAAAGGGCAGGGCGCCGCGACTAAAGGCAGCGGGTCAGCTGGGCAGGGGCGCCGCGATCGAGACTGAATGGACCCATCGCCGTGCCGTCTTCAAGTACCACGCCAAGCGTGATGTGGCCCTTGTCGATCTTGCCGGCGTAATTCGCCCGGACGCTGGTGAAAATCTGCCCGACACGGATCGGTCCGCCCTGTCCGGGCCGGTGGGTTCCGGCGGCGGCAAAGCTGCCGTCGGGGGCCGGGATGACTGGCGTGTCGATGGTCCCCGAAGCGCAATCATACTCGACCGTACCCAGCCCGCCTTCCAGTACCAGGCCGATGTGCGGCCCGCCCCATTGGCCGCTGGCATTGGTTGGCGTCAGGGCCAGCGAAGCACAGGCCGAAAGCCCGGCGGCAGCGGCGATCAAAGCGAGCCACCGGCGCATTACATCCGCCTCAACACGTCGAGATGCCGGCGTTCGATCGGCGCGGCGTTTCTGGCGACGGTGCGCAAGGTCGGACTCTCGCCGCGGGCCGCAAAATCGCCGTGCAGCTTCAGGGCCGCCTGGTGAACGGCAGTCTGCTGGCGGCGGTACGTCGCATCGAAATCGCCGCTGGCCGACAGTTCGTCGAACATCGCCTGGTGCGCGGGCAGCAGCGCCGCCGCGGGCAGCAGGTTGAGCCGCCGCCCGGCAAACGACAATTGCGCCGACGTCCCATTGTGGTCGGCGATCATGGCCCGGGCGAGATCGCGGGTACCGGGCGATGCCGCGCGCGTCTGAGCCAGTTCGGACGACCGAATGACAAACAGGTCGATCGACGAAGCGGCGGCCATGTAATCGGCGGGGAATAGCGGCCGGATGACAATTGGCGGCCGCCCATAATTTCCGCTTGCCCGTTCGCGCGGCGCCTCGCTCGAAGCGCAGCCGGCAAGTGCCAGAAAGCCCAGTCCAGTGAGCGCGATTGGTGCAAGGCGCATGGCGTTTTCCTTCACTTGCCGACCATTTTTTCGGGCCGGACCACCCGATCGAAGGTCGCTTCGTCAACCAGGCCCAGCTCGAGCCCCGCCTCCTTGAGCGTCTGCCCGGTCTTGTGCGCATGCTTGGCGATGGCGGCGGCATTGTCATAGCCGATTTCGGTCGCCAGCGCCGTGACCAGCATCAGCGACCGGCTCATCAGCTCGGCAATGCGCGCTTCGTCGGCCTCGAGCCCGTCCAGCGCCCGCAAGGTGAAGCTGTCCATGGCAATGGCCAGCAGGTTGATCGAGCGGATGATGTTGGCCCCGATCAGCGGCTTGAACACGTTGAGTTCCAGATGCCCCTGCAGCCCGCCAATCGTCACGGCGACATGATTGCCCATCACCTGGGCGGCGACCATGGTCATCATTTCGGCCTGGGTCGGGTTGACCTTGCCGGGCATGATCGAGCTGCCCGGCTCGTTCTCCGGCAGCCGCAATTCGCCAAGCCCGGATCGCGGGCCCGAACCGAGCAATCTTATGTCGTTGGCAATCTTGGTCAGCGAAACAGCTAACGTATTGAGAACACCAGATAATTCTACCATCTGGTCATGCGCCGCCATCTCCGCGAATTTGTTCGGCGCGGTGACGAACGGCAGCCTGGTCAGGTTGGCGATTTCCTTGGCAAAGTCGGCGCCAAAGCCCTTCGGCGCGTTGAGCCCGGTACCGACCGCCGTGCCCCCCTGGGCCAACCGATACAGCCGCGGCAAGACCCCGTCGATGCGTTCGATATTGTCGCCCATCTGGGCCGCGTAGCCGGAGAATTCCTGCCCCAGCGTCAGCGGCGTCGCATCCTGCAAATGGGTGCGGCCGATCTTGACGATGCCGTTCCAGCGCGTCGCCAGCTCGGCCAGTTTGGCGTGCATGGCCCTGATCGCCGGCAACAGCTTCATGTGAATCGCGCGGGCGGCCGCAACGTGCATCGCCGTCGGGAAGCTGTCGTTCGACGACTGGCTTTTGTTGACATGGTCGTTGGGGTGGACCGGCGCCTTGCCGCCGCGCTTGCCGGTCAGCATTTCGTTGGCGCGCCCGGCGATGACCTCGTTGGCGTTCATGTTCGACTGGGTGCCGGACCCGGTCTGCCAGATGACCAAGGGGAACTGGTCGTCGAGATCGCCGCGCGCGACTTCCTCGGCCGCTTGCTGGATAGCTTCGGCGATTTGCGGCTCGAGCAGCCCGAGCCTGGCGTTGACCCGCGCCGCGGCCTGTTTGACGAAGCCCAAAGCGTGGACGACCTCCAGCGGCATTTGCTCGTTCGAACCGAACGGGAAATTCTCGATCGAGCGCTCGGTCTGCGCCCCCCAATAGCTGTCCGCCGGCACCTCGATCGGCCCGAAGCTGTCGGTCTCGGTGCGGGGGTCGGCCATCACTTCTTGCGCGTGAAGTCGACGGACACGACGTTCGAACCGTCATCGGCAACCTCGCCAGCGGCGACTTTCTTGCTGGCTTTGCCCGTCTTTTTGCCAGTCTCGCCCTGGGGGCTGTCGTTTTCGGGCGCTTCGGGTTCCTCGACCAAATCGTCTGCGGCATTGGCCTGGAAGGTCAGCGAGAATTCGACCGCGGGATCGTGAAACTGGGTGACCGCCGCGAACGGCACCCGGAGCGTCGACGGGACGCCGCCGAACGACAGGCCGACGCTAAACCCCTGGTCCTCGACTTTGAGGTCCCAGAAGCGGTGTTGGATGACGATCGTCATTTCTTCGGGAAAGCGTTCGATCAGATGTTTGGGGATGGAAACGCCGGGCAGGCGAGTCTTGAAGGTGATGTAGAAATGGTGGCCGCCGGGCAGCACGCCGGTCAACTCGACCTCGCCAAGCACGCGCCCGACGACATCGCGCAACGCCTCCTGGACGATTTCGTCGTACGGTATCAGACTTTCTGGCGGTTCCTCGCTCATCGCTTGAAGGTGGTAACGAGGCGGCGTTGAGGGTCAAGCGCGTTGCGCGCCTATCAGTCGCAGCGCACCCCGCACAATTGTTCTTGACGCACCGCGCCCCGGCGCGACACTCAACGGCATGCCGATCGACGCCAGCCTGCCTTATGACGATGGCAACATCTTCGCGAAAATCCTGCGCGGCGAGCTGCCGTGCACCAAAGTCTATGAAGACGAGCACGCGCTCGCCTTCCACGACATCAACCCGCTGGCACCGGTCCATATTCTGGTGATTCCCAAGGGGCCGTACGTCTCGTGGGACGATTTTGCGGCGCGGGCGTCAGACGCCGAGATCGCCGGCTTCGTCCGCGCCGTCGGCCATGTCGCGCGCGATGCCGAAATGGTCGTCCAGGGCTATCGCCTGCTGTCCAACGTCGGCAAGCGCGGCGGCCAGGAAGTGCCCCACCTCCACGTCCATATCTTTGGCGGTCAGCCATTGGGACCGATGCTGGCGCGCTAGTTCGGACCGGTAGGGGATTGCCCTCCCCGTTTGAGGCGCTAGGCTCGGCCAAAATCACCAAGGCTCAAGGGGACTTTGACTATGGCCACCGCAGCACCGAAGCGGAGTTTTCTGGCTCGGATAGGGCTGCGCAAGAGCGTCGCCCAGATCCAGGAAGAAACCCGGACCAGCGAATTGAAGCGCACTTTGGGCCCGTGGAATTTGGTCTTCCTCGGCATCGGCTGCATCATCGGCGCCGGCATCTTTGTCCGCACCGGCAACGCCGCGGCGCTCCATGCCGGCCCGGCCGTGCTGATCTCTTACGCCATCGCGGGGATCATCTGCGCCTTTGCCGGCCTGTGCTACGCCGAGCTGGCGTCGACCCTGCCGGTTTCCGGGTCCGCCTACACCTATAGCTACGCGACGATCGGCGAGTTCGCCGCCTGGGTAATGGGCGCTCTGCTATTGCTCGAATATGGCCTTGCCGCATCGGTCGTCGCGGTCGGATGGTCCGGCTATGTGGTCAGCCTGCTCGGCGATTTCGGCATGCAAATTCCATCCTATTTGACCGGGCCAACCGGCCACCATTTGCAGAAGGACGGCGTCGATGTGCTCGTCAACGGCGCGCCGATTACCTATCTGTTCAATCTGCCGGCGTTCCTGGTCTGCTCCGCGCTTGCCATCCTGCTCGTCATCGGCGTTTCGGAATCGGCCAAGTTCAACAATGCGATCGTCGCCGTCAAGGTTACCGTGCTGGTTGCCTTCATCCTCGTTGGCGGCTTCATCATCCTCAAGAATTTGCCGACCTACACGCCAAATTGGGATCCGTTCATCCCGCCCCCGACCGGCGTCAAGGGCGAGTTCGGCTGGAGCGGAATCCTCCGCGCCGCATCGATCGTATTCTTCGCCTATATCGGGTTCGAAGCGGTCTCGACCGCCGGGCAGGAAGCGAAGAACCCAGCCAAGGATATGCCATTCGGGATCATCGGCAGCCTCGTCGCCTGCACCGTGATTTACATCCTGGTGTCGATCGTAATGACGCTGATCGTTCCCTACCAGTCGTTGAACGTGCCCGATCCAGTCGCAGTCGCGGTCGATGCCTTCGGCCCGCAATGGGCGTGGTTCGCCAAGACCATCAAGGCGGGTGCGATCATCGGCCTGACTTCGGTCATTCTGGTTCTGATGTATGGCCAGACGCGGATTTTTTACACCATGGCCCGCGACGGCCTGTTGCCGAAATTCTTCGCCAAGGTGCACCCCAAATTCCGGACGCCATGGATTAACACTTTGGTCGTCGGACTCGCCGTTGCGTCGGCCGCCGGCTTCTTCGACATCAACTTCCTCGGTGACGCGACCTCGGTCGGCACGCTCGCAGCCTTTGGCATCGTCTGCTTTACCGTGATCTGGCTGCGTCGTACCCATCCGGATATCCCGCGCGGCTACCGCGTGCCTTTCTATCCGGTACTCCCGGCACTCGGGATCGTCAGTTGCTTTGCCTTGATCTTCACGGTCGAGAATAAAGTGCTGATCTTCTTCGCCTGGTACATTGTCGCCGCGATCGTGCTCTACTTCGTCTACGGCATGCACAATTCGGAGCTCGCCAAGGGCCATCACGTGGTATCCGATGGCGAGCCGCCTTTGTTCCCGGAGGATGCGGAGCTGGATGCGGACGGCAAGCCGGTCGTCCGGCCTTAGTCTGGCGCTAATCGAGATTGAGGGCGGTCCAGCGATGGGCCGCCCTTTTTCTATGCGAGCAGATCGCCTGCAAGAGCCTTGAGGTCGCGTTCCGGCCGCGCGCCATAATGCTGGATGACCTCGGCGGCGGCGATTGCGCCCAGCTTTAACGACGTCTCGAGCCCCAGCCCGCGCGCTTCGCCGACCAGGAACCCGGCGGCGAACAGGTCGCCGGCGCCGGTGGTGTCGACCAGCCGCTCGATCGGCGCCGCCGCAACCTCGACCCGCTCGCCGCCGTGCATTGCCAGCGCCCCATGCTCGCTGCGAGTGACGACCAGGGTCGCAACCTTGGGAGCAACGGCGGCCAGGGCGGCATCGAGGTGCGGAACGCCGGCGAGCGCCAGGATTTCGGCCTCATTGGCGAACAAGATGTCGATCCGGCCGTCGTCGATCAGCACGTTGAAACCGTCGCGGTGGCGGGCGATGCAGAAAGTGTCGGACAAAGTGAAAGCGATTTTGCGGCTGGCGTTGCGGGCGACTTCGATCGCCCGGATCATCGCATAGCGCGGCGTTTCCGGGTCCCACAAATAGCCTTCGAGATAGAGGAGGGCGGCGTCGACGATCTGCGCCTCGTCGAGCGCGGTCGCCGGCAAATGCTGCGCGGCGCCGAGGAACGTATTCATGGTCCGGTGCCCGTCGGGCGTCACCAGCACCATCGAGCGCGCGGTCGGCACGCCAAAATCGGCCGGCGGCGTGGTGAACTCGACCCCTGCGGCCCGCAAGTCGTGGATGTAAAACTCGCCGAGCTGGTCGGGCGCCACCTGGCCGATGAAGCCGGCCCGGCCGCCAAAGGCAGCCACTCCGGCGGCGGTGTTCCCCGCCGACCCGCCGCTGACTTCGCGGGCCGGGGCCATGTGCGCGTACAGCCGTTCGGCTTCCTCGGCGTCGATCAGCCGCATCGACCCCTTGGTCAGCCCCTCGGCGGCAAGGAACGCATCGTCGGCGTCGGCAATCACGTCGACGATGGCATTGCCGATCGCCAGCACGTCGAGGCGGTGTGAAGGCATAGATACTCCGCTGCTTAAAGAGTGTCGTCATTGCGAGGAGCAGAGCGACGAAGCAATCCAGAATGCGATGGCTGGATTGCTTCGCTGCGCTCGCAATGACTAAGGAGAGACATGCGCCGCATTCTCCTCTTGTCCAGCTTGTTGGTCGCCGGTTGCGAAACCGTCCCCGATCAGCCGCAGACGCAGCCAACGCCGGTTACGGTGTCGCCGCACATCCGCAGCAACCTTCTCGGGCTGAGCGTCAGCGAGCTGGTGCAACGCCTCGGCACTCCGGCGCTTCAGATTCGCGAGGGACAGGGTCTCAAGCTCCAGTTCCGCGCCACGAGCTGCATTCTCGACGCCTATTTATACCCCCCGGTCAGTGGCCAGGGCGCCGACCGGGTGACGCACGTCGACGCTCGGCTCCGCTCAGGCGCGAATACCGATCAGAGGCGCTGTGTTGCCGCGCTTGAGGGCGCCTGAGCCAATTGCTCCATCGCCCACTGCGCGGCTTCGGCGACAATTGGATCGGGATCGGCGAGATGCGGACGAACCTTATCCACCAATCCGGGGTCGCCGCTATTGCCCGCGGCGATCAGGCAATTGCGGACCATGCGCTTGACGCCGATGCGCTTGATCGCCGAGCCCGCGAACATTGCCCGAAAGCCCGCATCGTCGAGCGCCAATAAATCGCCCAACCGTGGCGCGGCCAGTTCGGCGCGTGGCAGGAACGCCTGATTGGCCGCTGCCTGCCCGGCAAAACGATTCCACGGGCACACCGCCAGACAATCGTCGCAGCCGTAGATGCGGTTGCCGATCGCCTTACGATATTCGGTCGGGATTGGCCCGTCGTGCTCAATGGTCAGATAGGAAATGCAACGCCGCGCATCGATCCGGCGGGCGCCGTCGAACGCTTGCGTCGGGCAGACGTCGAGGCAGCGCGTGCAGCTCCCGCAATGATCGGTCTCCGGCGAGTCCGGCTCAAGCTCGAGACTGGTCAGGATGAGCCCGAGGAACAGCCAGCTGCCATGTGTCCGGCTGACGAGGTTGGTGTGTTTGCCCTGCCAGCCGATACCGGCGGCGGCGCTCAGCGGCTTCTCCATCACCGGCGCCGTGTCGACGAACACCTTGAGCTCGGAGGGTGCCCGGTCGACGATGAACCGCGCCAACGCCTTCAGGCCCTTCTTCACCGTCTTGTGATAATCGCCGCCCTGAGCGTAGACCGAGACGCGCCCCAGTCCAGGTTCCTCGGCGAGTGCCAGCGGATTGCTGGCCGGGGCGTAGCTCATGGCGAGCGCGATCACCGAACGGGCCTCGGGCCACAGAGCGGTCGGCGAAACCCGCTGGTCGGCCCGCTCCGCCATCCAGCCCATGGTCCCGTGATGTCCGGCGGCGAGCCAGCGCTTGAGCTCGGCCCCCGCGTCCGGCGCAGCATCGGCGCGCGCAAAACCGCAGCTGACGAAACCCAGTCGTGCCGCTTCGTCGCGGATTGCTTCCTTCAGGCTTGCGCTATTGGTCACGCCCCCCAATAACCCGCTCACCCTAAGCTTGTCGAAGGGTTGCCCTTGAGTTTCAGAGGAACATCAGTGCTTCGACAGCCTCCTAATCATCAGGACGACGGGATCGCTGTCCGCGCGACCGATTTGGTCAAGGATTTCGGTACCACCCGCGCGGTCGACGGCATCAGCCTCGCGGTCCCCGCCGGCACCATCTACGGCATGCTCGGCCCCAATGGCGCCGGCAAGACGACCACCCTGCGCCTGCTGTTGGGGATCATCGACCCGTCGTCGGGAAGCCGCTGTTTGCTCGGCCACGACCGTCCGCTCGATGCGGCGCGGCAGGTCGGTTATCTCCCCGAGGAGCGTGGCCTTTATCCGGCGATGCAGGCGCGCGAAGCGATCGCGTTCATGGGCGCGCTGCGCGGCTTGCCATTGCGCGAAGGCCGCACCCGGGCCGACGCACTGCTTGCCAACCACGGCTTGAGCGACTGGGCGCGAAAGCCGATCCGCACACTGTCGAAGGGCATGGCGCAGACCGTGCAATTGCTCGGCACGATCATCCATCGCCCGCGCCTGCTGGTCCTCGACGAACCCTTCTCCGGCCTTGATGCCATCAACCAGGCCAAGCTCGAGGGGCTGATCCGCGCCGAAGCCAAGAACGGCGTGACGATCCTCTTTTCGACCCACGTCATCTCTCATGCCGAGCGGCTGTGCGAGCGGATCGCCATCATCGCCGGCGGCAAATTGGCGTTCGAGGGCGGAGTCGATGAAGCCCGCGATCGCCTGCGGCCGATTGTCCGCTTGCGGACGCGCGCGCCCGATGGGCCGTGGCGGGCCGCGCTTCCGGCCAGCGCCCGCTTCGACGGTCGCCAATGGGAATTCGAGCTGCCGGTCGGCGGGCCCGAACCGTTGTTGAAGGCGCTGATCGACGGCGACGCCGGTATCGAGACTTTGGCCATTGAGCGGCCCGGCCTGCACGATGCGTTTGTTGCCATCGCCGGCGATGCCGCGGCGGCAGCGATGGGTGAATTGGGGGCCGGCCAATGAAGCATCTGATCGGCTCAGCCTTCGTCATCGGCCGCCGCGATTTCGTCGCGACGGTCTTTTCCAAGGCCTTCCTGTTCTTTCTGTTGGGGCCGTTGTTCCCGGTCATGCTCGGCGCGGTATTCGGCGGCATCGGCGCGCAAGTCGCCAGCGAAGCCGAACAGCCCGTCGTCGCGGTCATCGCTTCGCCCGACGATTTCGCGCGGATCGAAGCTGCGCGGGATCATCTCGCCGACGCGCTGGAGAATTCGCCGATCATCAAGCTGGTGCGGTTCGACGGCGATGCCGACGCCGCCGCGCAGCAGAAACACCTCCTCGAATCCAAATCACCGGCGGTGATTGCGGTGCTGACCGACAGCTTCTCGACCCCGAAGCTGGCCGGCGCGGTCCAGGCCGACGGTTCGACCGCCCGGCAGCTCAAGCTGATCATCGCCGGCGCCCGTGCGCCGCAGGTCGAGCCCGGGCCGAACATCGCCGTCACCAGTCTCGGCCGCTCGTCGGGAAGCCTGGTCCAGGAACGCATGTTGACCGCGCGCGCCGGGCAGTTCCTCTTGTTCTTCCTCACCATCCTTTTGGCCGGCATGCTGCTGTCGCAATTGATCGAGGAAAAATCAAACAAGGTCATCGAGGTACTCGCCGCCGCCGTCCCGATCGACGCCATCTTCCTCGGTAAATTGTTCGCCATGCTGGCGACGTCGATCGTTGGCATCGCCGTGTGGAGTTCGGCTGGCCTGGCCGCAGTCGCCATCTTGTCCGAAGGCGGGCTCGCTACTTTGCCGCCGCCGGCGGTCGGCTGGCCCGCCTTCCTCACCCTTGCCGTACTCTATTTCGCGATGAACTACCTGCTGCTCGGCTCGGTCTTCCTGAGCATCGGCGCGCAGGCGTCGACGGTCCGCGAAGTGCAGACACTGTCGATGCCGGTGACGATGGGGCAGGTGGTGATTTTCGCTGTCGCCACGCTGGCCATCGGCGCCCCCGACTCGCCCGCAGGCCTGGCGGCGGCGGTTTTCCCATTATCGTCGCCGCTGGTGATGATCGCCCGCGCCGCCCAGCTACCCGGCCTATGGCCGCACCTGCTCGCCATCGGCTGGCAACTCATCTGGGTGGTGCTAATCCTGCGCCTCGGCTCTCGCCTGTTCCGCCGCAGCGTGCTGCAGTCCGGCCCGACGCGCCGCTGGTGGCGGCGATCAAAGGCCGTGAAGGCCTAGTTGATCGCTGCCCGCGCCATCTCCTCGAACGTTTTCATCAGTGCGTTGAGCGGGAACGGGCCGTGGCTAATCCGCGCGATCCCGGCGGTCGCCCACTGCGCCTTGGTCGGCGCGCCCGGGTAAGCGATCGCATTGACCGGGATCGGCGAGGCGCGGCAGAGTTTCTCGACCAGTTTCAAATCGCCCAGACGCGGCACGAAGAAGCCGCTAGCCCCGGCGTCGGCAAAGGCCAGCACGCGCGCGATTGCTTCGTCGACCATCGCCGCGTCGTGCGTCTCCGGCTTGTTCTTGAGGAACAGATCGGTGCGGGCGTTGATGAAGAAATTGGCGCCGGTGCCGCGCCGCGCGGCGGCGATCCGCTGGCTCTGCAGCGGCAACGGGTGAAGACCCTCACCGCCGATCACCTGGTCCTCGAAATTGCAGCCGATGGCGCCGGTCGCGGCGAGCAGCGAGAAATTATGCTCGAGCGCGCCGGGGTCGACCGCATAGCCGCCCTCGAAATCGACCGTCACCGGCAGCTCGACCGCGGCGATGATCCGCGACGCATTGGCCAATGCAAACGCGATCGGCACCGTCTCACCATCGGGAAAGCCGTTGGCCGAAGCCACCGGATGGCTGCCGGTGGCAATCGCCTTGGCGCCTGCCCGGGCGACCGCCTGGGCGCTCCCGACATCCCAAATGTTGTACAGGACCACCGGATCGCCGGGCACGTGCAGCGCGGCGAATGTCTCAAAGCGGCTCGGCATGGCGATCTCCTGAGGCGGTGTTGTCCGGTATAACAGCCTACGCGCGATTGCCACCGCTGGCGGCGCCGAATAGGCTCGGCCAATGCTCCATTTGCTTGCCGCGCTTGCCGCGATCGCCCCCGCCGCCGCCGATCTCACCGCGCCGCTGCCGCCCATCATCCCGTGGCACGGCGCCAGCGAGCGGCTGGTCGCCGCGCCGTCTGATCCGTGGATTACTCCGGCTGAAGCGCATAATTTCGATGCCACCCCGTCTTTTGCCGAAACCCGCGCCTGGCTCGATCGGCTGGTCGCCGCTTCGCCTCTGCTGCATCTCGAGGTGTTCGGCCACACGGCGCAAGGGCGCGAACTGTACGCAATCCGCGCCGCCAAGCCGGGCCCCTCGCCCAAGCCGGTGATGCTCGCCCAGGCCGGCATTCATTCGGGGGAAATCGACGGCAAGGACGCCGGATTGATGCTGCTGCGCGACATCGCGCTGCGCGGCAAGAACCAGCTGCTCGACCATGCCGATTTCATTTTTGTGCCGGTCTTCAACGCCGACGGGCACGAACGGTCGTCGCCGTTCAACCGCCCCAATCAGCGCGGGCCGGTCAACCAGGGGTGGCGTACGACCGCACAAAACCTCAACCTCAATCGCGACTATCTAAAAGCCGACACGCCCGAGATGAAGGCGATGCTCGGGCTGCTCCATAAGTATAAGCCGGCGCTGTACCTCGACCTCCACGTTACCGACGGCACCGACTATCAATACGACATCACCTTCATGTTCCCCGGCTGGGGCGGCTATTACGCGCATTCACCACAGATCGGCCGCTGGCTCGACCGCCGCTACCGCCCGGCAGTGACCGCGGCGCTGGCTTCCGCGGGTCATATCCCCGGCACCTATGTCGACACAGTCGACGGCCGTGATCCGGACAAGGGCATCCGCCTCAACGCCGACCAGCCGCGGTACTCGACCGGCTATGCCGACCTCGCGCGCATTCCGTCGGTGCTGGTCGAAGCCCATTCGCTGAAGCCCTATCGCCAACGCGTTCTCGGCACCTATGTGCTGGTCGAAGAATCGCTTCGGCTGGTCGGTGCCGAGGGCGCGCAAATCGAAGCCGCGATCGCCGCCGATAGCGCCAGCCGCCCGCAAACGGAAACGCTGAGCTGGAAGACCGCGGCCCAGCCACTCTATATCATTCCCGACTTCAAGGGCGTCGCCCACGAACGCTACAAATCGCTCGCGTCGGGCGGCAACGAGGTTCGCTGGCTTGGCCGCAAAATCACTCAGCGCATGCCGGTGTTCGGCCAGGTTGCGGATGTCGTGGCCACTTTGCCCGCGGCGTGGTGGGTGCCGGTAACCAAGCCCGAGGTCATCGCGCTGCTGCGGCTTCACGGCATCGTGTTCGAAACAATCACGGCGCCGCGAACCATGAACCTCGACATGGTTCGCGTGGCCGGTCCCAAGATCAAGGCCGCGGACGAGGGCCACATTCCGCTGGCGGCCGACGGCTATGTCCACGCGGTGCGGCGGGAAACTTTCCCGGTCGGCTCGTTGCGGGTGCCGTCGGGCCAACCGCTCGGCTTGCTCGCCGCCGCTATGCTCGAGCCCGAAAGCCAGGACTCGCTGCTGGCGTGGAATTTCTTCCCCGAGATTCTCATGCGCACCGAATATATCGAGGGCTATGCGATCGCCCCGCTGGCCGAGCGCATGTTGGCCGCGAATCCCGCCCTGAAGCGCGAGTTCGAGGCCAAGCTCGCGTCCGACCCCAAGTTCGCTGCCGACCCGGATGCGCGGTTGGGCTGGTTCTATGAGCGTACGCCCTATTACGACGAGCGCTTCCTGCTCTATCCGGTCGGGCGCGAGCTCAAGCGTTAGGCGTCACACCCGGCTTGGATAGACCGGCCGGATATCGACCGGAATGTGGCCCATTGTGGCGGTCACCTGTTTGGCTTCGGCGTCCATCACCGACCATTTCGTTAGGAACGCCTTGGTTCCGGCATAATCACCGTTGCCCTGGAGCCGGACGATATCGCCGACCAGGTCACGGATGCCGGCATCGAGCTTGGCCGGGTCGATGTGGAAGCGCTTGGCCTGCGCGTCCCAGAGGATGCCGCCCTTGGCCCGCAAATAGCGGTACTGCATCGCCGCGCCGCGGCCATGCGCGTCGGTGTCGCCAAAGCGCATCGCGCGGAACAGGCCGACGACGTAAGCGGCGCGGATCTGCGGCTTGTCGGCGGCTGGCAGCACGCCCCTGTCCATCATGAACAGCACGTTGTAGGCGCCCATCACGTCGGCCTTGGCTTCCTCAAAGCCGCTGCCAACATCCTTCAATTCGGCATCGACGCTGGTCTTGCGTCCGCCGACCATAATCGATCCCGGCCCGAGGCTGTGCGACAGCTCGTGGAACAGCGTCTCCATGTACATGTAGCGCTTGTTGACCTGGCTGGCCTGGTCGGGGACCAACACCAGGCCCGCCATCGGCTGCAGGATGCGGTCGTATTTCGCGCCGAGGAGGTTCTGCAAAATGACCTTCTTGGCGCCCTTGGCCTCGCGCACTTTCTCGTCGTTGGGCAGGTTGAAGGCGATGCTCGGAATGCCATGATTGCTGTCGCCGCCGGCGTGAATCTGGTCGACGACGGCGATCGGCGATTCAAACCCGCGCTGGAAGTTCTTATACTTCTCCTCGACCGGAAGGTTGGCCTCCATTGCGCGCAAATGGCTCTTGTAGATATCGAGCGCCGCCGATTCCTTGGGATTGCGGAGCGTCACATAGGCTTCGAATGCGGTCTTGGCGCCGTACAGCCCGTCGGTGTAGGTCTCGTACGGGCCGATGACGAATTCGATCGGCGTATCCTTCAAGTCCATCCACGCCAGCTCGCTCTCGAAATAATCGTCGGTGCGGAACGCCTTGGCGCGCAGGGTCAGGAATTTCTTGAGGCTCGCATTGGTGGTGATCGCCGCCGCTTTCTCCATCGCTTGCGCGGCGGGCTCCAGCCATTCCTTATATTCCTGGCTGTACGGCACCGCGACCAGTCTATCGCCCTGCCGCTTGACCACTGTGTAAGGGTTCTTGAGCGCCTCGGCTTCGGCCGGGTGGGCGGCGAGATACGCGTCGAATTGCTCCTTGGTCAGGTCGGCTGGATAGAAGCCGCCGCCGACCGGCCGCTTGGCGCTGCCAAAGAAGGGCTTGTCCTCGTCGACTTCGTCCCATGGCCCCATGAAGGTATCGAACCGCTCGAGCAGCGCCGGGTCGTGCTTGGCGGCGATCTCGTCGCGCAGCTGCGGATTGTCGGCCGAAACCTGGCGCAAATAGATCGGATTGAGCAGGTCCGCCGCCTGGTTGAGCAAATTGACCACCTGCTTCTCTTCGTCGGTCAAATAAGACGTGTCGGCGTTCATCTCGACCCGCGCCAATTTATCGACCGCGGCCGGCTGCGAACTTTCGCTAGTCACGGCATTGTCAGGCTTGGTCGCGACGTTGCACGCGGCGAGCGAGAGGACGGATAAAGCGGCGGCGGCTCCAAGCCAGCGGGTTTTGGTCATTGCCCGCGCATAGCAAGCCAACCCTCGCCGCGCCAAGCGGCCATCGACCAACATCACAGTTTTGCTGACTGTCGGACTAAAAGTTTAGGCCGAGCGCCGCGTAGACATGGTAGCTCGCCTGACCGCCCGACCAAGCCGGTCCAGCCGCAACGAGCAGCGAAAATGGATCGCGCAGCTTGGCGATGGCGCCAAGCCCAAGGCTGTTCGAACTCGCCCCGCCAACGGTGTCCGCACTATGGTGGGTGGCTTCGCCGCCGATCGTCACCGTGTCGCTGATGGCATTCGTGACCGCCGCGCGCGCCAACCAGAAGTCGCGGTTGCCGGGACCCGGGTTGATCTCAAAACCGCCGCCGCCAAACAAAGAAGTTTTGCCCATGTCTTTTTGCGCCCAGACCGGCAGCAGGACCCGGGTCCGGGTGCTCGCCTTCGAACTCGGCAGGAAGACGCGGGGAAATATCGCCACCGAAATTCCCGCCGAGGGGATGGTGACGAAGCGATATTTGACGCCTATTTCAAGATCGCCCGTGCCGGATCGCCATCCGCTTTCGCGACTGTGCGCATAATCCATGGGCAGCGTGGCGGTCAGCTGGACATCCTTGATCGGACCGTAGTTGAGATCGAGCCCCGCGGACCCTTCGACATTGCTCCCGCGGCCCTCAAGGCCAGTAAAAGTATAGACTTCCCAACGACCGGTATCGGTGGGCACAGGGTCGTCGGTTTCGTACGGCGGGCCTGCGACGGCCGGCGCGATTGGCCACAGCGTCGCGAACAAGCTCGCGCCCAGCAGCCCGGTCAGCCGTGCCGTCACGCCTCCGCGTCGACCGGGCCGGGGTGGCGGCCTGGGCGCTGCGGTAGCAGCAGGATGAGCGCGACGATGACCACCGCCAGGACCGCCGAGGCAAGCGGGCGGCTGAAGTCGAGCCCGCCCTTGGCAATCGGCTTGTCGAGCCAATCGCCGACTGTTGCGCCCAATGGCCGAGTAAGGATGAACGCCGCCCAGAACAGGCCGACGCGGCTGATACGGGTGGCAAAGTAGAGGATCGCGAGCACCGCCAGTGCTGCTCCGAACACCACCGCCCCGCCCGAATATCCCGGGCCGGAGTCGGCCACCCAATCGCCAAGCGCGGTTCCCAGCGTCTGCGAGAAGGTGATCGTGATCCAGTAAAAGGTCTCGGCCTTGGCGGTCGCGACGGTGTTGACGTCGATGCTGCCGAGCGACCGATGCCAGGCGAGCAGTGACAGCATGACCAGCGTCAGCAGCAGGATTGAGCCGCCGGAGTAACCGATGCCAAGGCTGCGCGTGGCGAAATCGGCCAGCGTCGTGCCGGCCGTGGTCGAGGCGACGATGGTTGCCCAGTAGAGCCAGGGATTGAAATCGCGGGCTTTGATCTGCGCCCAGACCAAAGCCACCAGGATCAGGCCGAAGATGCCGGTGCCGACCAGATAGCCGTTGGGCATCGGGTTGGCGGTGGTCTCGCCGAGCCACGACATGGTGACGCTGTCGCCGCCGGTCTCGCCAAGCGTGGTCGCGAGAATCTTGATGATCCAGAACCCCAGCGTGATCGCGGGGACCTTGCTGACCGCATCGTGGATCATGTCGCGGTCGGTCATGGAACGGTCGTTCATGGATGATTTCCTGATTAAGCTGCGCGATAGGATTGAACGCATAGCAGCGATGAAGGCGGTTGCCCTGTTACGAAAAATCAATCCGGCCGCAATGCGGGATCAACGGGGAGGTCGATCTCGGCGACCAGCCCGGGCCCATTGTCGGCAAAGCGCAATTGACCGCGGTGCAGGCGAGCGACCGCCGAGACGAGATTCAGCCCGAGCCCGTGGCCGACCTTCGTCCGGCTGCTCTCGAGCCGGATGAAGCGCCGGGTAATGCGCTCCCGATCGGCAGGCGCGACCCCCGGACCCGTATCCACCACCGCGACCGATATCCACTTGGCCGACGCCGCCAGGCGGACGTGTATCTCTGTGTCGGGAGGCGTGTGCCGCTGAGCATTCTCAAGGAGGTTGGTTACCGCCTGGGCGATCAGCTCGCGATCGCCGTTGACGGCCAGCCCCGGTGCGATCGACCAGCTTAAGGATCGGCCTGCTTCGCGCACCGCGGGGGCGTAGCTTTCGGCCAGGTCGGTGACGAGTTCGCTCAGGTCGACCGGCTTGAACAGGCGGCGGATCTTGCCGCTCTCGACTTCGGAAATGCGCAGGATTGCGGCAAATAGCGACAGGATGTCGTCCACTCGGGCGATGGCATCGGCGATGACTAGATCGCGCGTTGGCGCGTCGCCTCCACCCAACGCGCTCTCCTCGAGCGCGTTGCGCAAATGGGTCAGCGGGCTGCGCAGATCATGGGCAACGTCGCTGGAAATCTGACGCAGATTCTCGAGCAACCGTTCGATCTCCTCAAGCATGGTATTGAGCACCCGGGCCAATTGGTCGAATTCGTCGTCGCGGTCGCTGATCGGCATGCGGCGCCGAATGTCGCCTCCGATGATGCCATCTGCGGCGTTGCCGATCGCCCGCAATCGTCGCTGCAAATAGCCACCGAGCAGCAACGCGCCGCCAAGCCCAAAGCCAATCAGGATTACGAATCCGATGGCGAACGTGCCAAGGACAGTCTGGTCGATCCGCTCGATCCATTCGCGATCGGCCGCCACCACCAACCGGCGGTGGTCGGGAAGTTCGATAACCAATCCTCGCGCTGAATCGGTGCCTCCCGATCCGTCGACGAACGGGATATCATGCATGCCCAGCTCGGGCATGGCTGCATTCAGCGAGCCCATGGCGCGGCGGCCGTCTGGTTCGAACACCGCATAATAGAGCTTCGCGCCGGCGCTGAGCCGTTCTCGCTGGGTGATCGCATCGGCAAGCTCGGCAGGTTCATTGGGTCGGTATTCGTACAGTAAGGTTTGGGCTTCGTCGGTAACCAGCGCGTCGATCTGGCGGGTGAACGCAATATGCATGGCCCAGAAGATCACCGTCCCCAACAAAGCGATACCGATGGCGATCGCGGCCGAGTAAGCGAAGGCGATCCGATAGGCGGCGCTATGCCTAAGCCTTGTCACAGGGTCGCATCCGGTAACCGACCCCGCGGATCGTCTCGATCATGTCGGGCCGCCCGCCTTCGTTCAGTTTCGCGCGCATGCGGCTGATGTGGGTGTCGACGATATTGGTCTGGGGGTCGAAATGGAAGCCCCAGACGCGCTCCAGGAGCATGGTCCGGGTGACGGGGCGCTCCCCGTTGCGAAGCAGCTCCTCGAGCAGCCGGAACTCGCGCGGCTGGAGAAGTATCACGTCCCCGTCGCGGCGCACCTCGCGCCGCAGCAAGTCCATCGACAGGGCCCCGCACTCGTACCGGGTCGCCGGTGAATTGATCGGTCCACGGCGAGCGATCGCATTGATCCGCGCGGCGAGCTCGGAGAAAGCGAACGGCTTCACAAGATAATCGTCGGCGCCGGCATCGAGGCCCTCGACCCGGTCCTCGATCCGCCCGAGCGCGGTCAGCAACAGGACGGGCGTTTCGATTTGCGCGGCGCGCAACCGGCGGAGGATCGCGATCCCGTCCATGCCGGGCAACATGCGGTCGACCAGCGCCAGGTCGAACGGCTCGGTCGTCGCGAGATGCAGCGCGTCGACGCCGCTGGTCGCGCGGACGACATTATGGCCGAGTTCGTCGAGACCTCGCGCGACGAACTCGGCCATTTCAATGTCATCCTCGGCGAGGAGGATTTTCATTGGTACTCCTGTCGGGGATCAGTCGTGATCAACCTTCCCTTCGGACTTGTTCTCGACAACTTTGCCGGTCATCGCGTCAAGGCCGATTTCCTGGATGTGGCCCTTCTGCTGAATGTCGAACGAATAGCGCCAGCCGCCGCCTTCCTTCTCATACTCGCTTTTCGTGATCTTGCCGGGGGCGAGGCGGAGCGCGGTCTTGCGGGCCTGGGCCATGCTGATCTTGGGCTTGGGCGTGGTGATTTTCGCCGTCGCGGCCGGCTTGGCCGGAGCGGCCGGCTTCGCCTGGGCGGCGCTGGTCGCGAGAAGGCCGGCGATTAGCAGCGCGGCCGCTTGGTGGGTCTTGGTCATCAGTTTCTCCTAAGGGATTGGGGGAGGACTGACGAGTTAGGCCCGCGCACATTCGCTCCCGATGGCCAATTCCTTACGATTTCCCAATCCCGCCGTTGGGGCGGTCGTGCGATTACTCAGGAGCAGGCCCGAGTTGCTGCCACAGCTCGACCTTGACCCCGTCGGGATCGAGGATCCAGGCGAACCGGCCGTAATCCTCGTCCTGCCGCCCGAGGATAGCGATACCCTTGGTCGCCAGCTCGACGATTATTGCGTCGAGGTCGTCAACCCGCAGGTTGATCATGAACGGCTGTTCGCTGGGCGCGAAATAGTCGCTGTCCGCCGTGAATGGCGACAGCAGGGAGAAGCCGTTTGGATCGTCCTTTTTGAACGGGAACATGGCGCCCCATTCGCCGCCGACGCCGAGAGAATCCTGGTACCAGCTGCGGGTCTTCGCCGGGTCCGCGACCTTGTAGAAGATGCCGCCGAGGCCGGTGACTTTCGCCATCAATGCACGAACCGCGCGACGACGTCGCGGTACGACCGCGAGACCTTGATCTGGGCGCCACTGTCCAGCAC
Organism: Sphingomonas sp.; assembly: GCF_031361285.1. GTDB lineage: Bacteria > Pseudomonadota > Alphaproteobacteria > Sphingomonadales > Sphingomonadaceae > Sphingomicrobium. The sequence goes on along the minus strand of NZ_JANMCO010000015.1, from coordinate 15,315 downwards.
CAGGAAGCATTCGCCGTTGGTGTGCGGCTTGACCTGCCGGACGAGGTCGAGGTTGACGATGGTCGACCGGTGCACGCGCTGGAAGCGCCGCGGGTCTAGGCGTTTCTCGAGGTCCTTCATGGTCTCACGCAGGATCAGCGTATTGTCGCCGGTCTGGATGCACATATAGTCGCCAGCGGCGTCGATCCGCTCGATCGAGTCAACATCGACGCGGAAAATCTGCCCCTGGTCCTTGATGTTGATCATCTTCTCGAAGCGGTTCGCGGCGGGCGCGTCACCGGCGGTTTCCTCGGCCAGCGATTCCGCCGCCTCGGGCGCGTGCTCGACCAGCACTTCCTTCAACCGCTCGACCTCTTCCACGCCGCGTTTTTCGGTCAGCCGCTGGCGCACCCGATCAAGCGTCGCCGCCAGGCGGTCTTCCTCGACCGGCTTCATCAGATAATCGACCGCCTGCGCCTCGAACGCGCGCAGGGCATGGTCGCCGTAAGCGGTGACGAAAACGAACAACGGCGGCTCGACATCCATCATCCCCTGGATCACCGAAAAGCCGTCGAACCCGGGCATCTGGATGTCGAGGAAGACGAGGTCCGGCTTGTGGGTCTTGATGGCGCGGATCGCCTCGCGCCCGTTGGCCGCGGTGGCGACCACTTCGACATCGTCGTGGGCCTGCAAGCGGAGTTGCAACCCTTGGGTGGCAAGCGGCTCGTCATCGACCAAAATGGTCCGGATGCTCATATGTCCTGGTCTCCGCTCTCGTATGGAATTTCAACGATAACGCTGAACCCCCCGCGTTCGTTCTTTTTCGTCGTAAAGCTATGGGCCGCGCCATAGGCCTGCGCCAGCCGGTCGCGAATGTTGGCCAGGCCGACGCCGGTCGACGGGCTGGCGGTCAAGCCGGCGTTTTCGCCATCGCCATTGTCGGCGACCTCGATCCGCACCGCGTCGCCCTCGCGGTGCGCGGTCAGCCAGATGTCGGCCCCGCTTTCACTCGCGGTGACGGCATATTTAATCGCATTTTCAATCAGCGGCTGGAGCAATAGCGACGGCAACCGCGCGCCGATGGTCTCCGACTCGATCTTGAAATGCGGCCGCAGCCGGTCCTCGAAGCGCATCTTCTCGATCTCGAGGTAGAGCTTCAGCGTTTCGACTTCCTGCGCCAGCGTCACCTTGGCGGTCGGCTCGTTGATCAGTGTATAGCGCAGGAACGACGACAGCCTGGCAAGCATCGCATTGGCGCGCTCGGTCTGCTTCAACAGCACCAGGGTCGAGATCGAGTTGAGCGTATTGAACAGGAAATGCGGGTTCAATTGGTAGCGCAGCATCGCCAGTTGCGCGGTCGAGGCCTGGCTTTCCAGCCGTTCGCGCTGATCGATTTGCTCCTCGAGCAACAGGAAATAGTTGATCCCGTAATAGAGCGCCGCCCACGCCGCGAGCAGCGCGAAGTTGAGCAGGATGGCGCCGAGATATTCGACCCCCACTGGCCGGGCGTCGGGTTTGAGGAAGGTCGCGAAGCTCCACGTCTCGATCACCGAGAAAGCGGTCGCCGCCAGCACCACCGCAACCAGCGACAGTGCGACGGTCAACAATGCGCGCATCGCGATCAACCGGCGGAACAAGGTCGCCAGCAACAGGGTCAGCGAATAACCGGTCGCGGTCAGCAACAGCGTGTGGATGACGAACATCCAGCCCATGCTGTTGGCGAAGCCCGACAGCGACCGCAGGATGAAATAGCCCGTCCAGCCGGCCGACTGCAGGATCCAGAAGGCGCGGTTCTTGTCGTCGAAAAACGGCTGGTCGAGGCCGATGCCCTCGGCGATCGGCGCCGCGGGCGACTGAATCCTGGGCGCGGCGGACCGGTTCGCGCGCCGCGCCGGTCGCTGTTGCCGTTCCAGTGCCGCGCTATCGGTCGCCATCGTTCTGGATATAGAGGTCTTAATCCGTCATTGCGAGCGGAGCGAAGCAACCCAGCTTCCGTTCTGGGTTACCGCGTCGCTTGCGCTCTTCGCAATGACGAGAGAGATTGGGAGATGGGAGAGTTGGCCATGAATGAAACCGCCCCGCGCGCGACATTTCGCAGCATGGACCAGGGCACGGCCGAGGATTGGGCGGTCATCGGGCCGCAATTCTTCGGCTACAGCGCCACCTTGCCCGATCGCGTGCTTGCTCATTTACGGCTGCTCGACGGCGATTATGGCGGCTTTCCGGTCGACCGGCTCCAGCATTCGCTGCAGACCGCGACCCGCGCGCATCGCGGCGGTGAGGACGAAGACTATGTCGTCATGGCCCTGCTCCACGACATCGGCGACACCTTGTGCTCCTATAACCATCCGGACATCGCGGCCGCGATCCTGAAACCGTTCGTCGACGACAAATTGCACTGGATCGCCGAGCAACACGGGGTCTTCCAAGGCTATTATTTCTTCCATTACATCGGCCTCGACCGCGACATGCGCGAAGCGCTCCGCGGCCACCCGCACTTCGAGGATGCCGCCCGGTTCTGCGAGCTGTACGACCAGACCGCGTTCGATCCGGACTATCACAGCGCCCCGCTCGAATTCTTCGAACCGATGTTGCGGCGCCTCTTCGCGGCACCAAAACGCTCCATCTACGCTCAAAACACCGTATCCGCTTAAGGATCTCCAATGAAGTTTGCGTCCCGTGCGGCGATGGCGGCTGCAACCGTGCTGTTGGCCGCCTGCCAAATGACTGATCAGGGTAATCAAGCGCAACCCAAGGCGGCCGAAACCGCCGCCATCGCTCCGATCCTTGCCACCCCCGACGCGAAGGACGTGCACAGCTATGCTCGGCCGCTCGAGGCGCGGGTCTACCATGTCGCGCTCGACCTCGGGATAGATTTCGCCACCGAACGCATGAGCGGCACCGCCACGCTCGACATCCAGCGCAAGCCGGAGGCCAAGGAAATTGTCCTCGACGACAAGGGCCTCGAGATCGAAAGCGTTGCCGACGGATCGGGCCAGCCGCTCGACTATAAAGTTGGCGCCACTGACAAGAATCTCGGCGCACCGCTGACGATCGCGCTTCGCCCTGATACGCAGCGAATCGCCATCCGCTACAAGAGCGCGCCGGAAGCGGGCGCCCTGCTCTGGCTGACCCCTGAACAGACCGCCGGCAAGCAGCACCCCTATATGTTCAGCCAGGGCGAGGCGATCGAGAACCGCAGCTGGATCCCGACTCAGGATTCACCCGCCGTGCGTCAGACCTGGGAAGCGAAGATCAGGGTCGGCAAGCCGTTGACCGTGGTCATGTCGGCGCCGCGCGCCGTCGAGCCCGTCGATAACGGGAACACGCGGACCTTTGCCTTCCGCATGGACCACAGCGTCGCGCCGTACATGATCGCGATCGCCGCCGGCGATCTGGCGTTCAAGCCGCTCGGCCCGCGCACCGGCGTATGGACCGAACCGGCGATGCTCGATGCCGCTGCCGTCGAACTGTCGGACAGCGAGAAAATGGTCTCCGCGGCGGAGAAGCTTTACGGACCCTATCAGTGGGGCCGCTACGACATGCTCGTGCTGCCGCCGTCCTTCCCGCTGGGCGGCATGGAAAACCCGACCCTGACCTTCCTGACGCCGACCTTCATCGCCGGCGACAAGAGTCTCGTCAGCCTGATTGCGCACGAACTCTCGCACAGCTGGTCGGGCAATCTCGCAACCAACGCGACCTGGGACGATTTCTGGCTCAACGAAGGTATGACCACCTATGCCGAACGGCGCGTCGTCGAAAAGCTCTACGGCCCCAAGGTCGCCGCGCAGCAGGTCTCGCTCGGGGTCGATGCGCTCAACAAAGCGGTCGCGGAGAACGGCGGCCCCACCGGCCCCGACACCCGGCTTCACCTCGACGCGACCGGCCGCAGCCCCGAAGATGTGTCGAGCGATATCGCCTATGAAAAAGGCGCGGCTTTCCTGCGCACCATCGAGGCGACCGTCGGCCGCGACCGCTTCGACGCCTATCTGAAGGGCTGGTTCAAACGTCACATGTTCCAGCCGGTGACGTCGGCGATTTTCCTCGCCGATTTGCGTCAGAATCTGGTCAAAGGTGACCAGGCGCTCGAACAGAAACTGATGCTCGACCAATGGGTCTATCAGCCGGGTATTCCGGCCAACATGGTCAAACCCGATCCCCAGGCGTTCGCCGAGGTGGATGGTGCGACGGCAGTCTTCGTAAAGTCCGCTGCCCGGCCGCAGGCCTGGGACAGGTGGACCACCGACGAACGGCTCCGCTTCCTCAACCTCCTGCCCCGCAAGCTCGGTAAAGGGTATTTGGACGAACTCGCACGGGGCCTCGGCTTGGATGAGAACCAGTACAATAAGGAGATCCAGTTCGCCTGGCTCGATCTCGCCATAGGCAACCGCTACGACCCCGCGGTGCCATTGCTCGAGCGTTTCCTGATTGCCCAGGGCCGCGGCAAATTCGTCAAGCCGTTGCTGAAAGCGCTGGCCAAGGATCAGCAGTGGGGCCGCCCGATCGCTGTGCGAATCTACGCCAAGGCGCGGCCGCTTTACCATCCGCTGGTCACCCGCGATCTCGACGTTCTCAAGCTCGGCGGATGAAGAAAATGCCTCCCGCTCCTTAACCGCCCTTAAACGCTCTTCGGTTACCCGGATCGGTGGACGTCAAACGGCAGGCTGGATGTACGAAGCACCTGATCGCTACAAGCGGATGATTTCGGCGCGCCTTCCGGGCGGCGAATCGCTTGGCTTGACCAGTCGCGAAGGCGACGGCGAAAGCTCGCCATTGCGCGACGTCCAATTGATCTCGCGCGCCCAGCTGGCGCCCTTCTTCGCCGCCGCCAACATCGTTGCCGCCTTGATGATGGTGACCATCCTGTCGGGTGAAGTCGCCGCGCAATGGCTGCTGCCGTGGGCAGGCGCGGTCGGCGTGGTCAATCTTATCGCCATGCAGATCGCCCGAACCCAGGCGGTTACCCACGTCGGCCGGTCGGGCCACCAGGTGCCGCAATGGCGGATGATCGGCGATGTCACCTTGCGGGCCATCCTGTGGATCAGCCTGCCGCTGTACATGTTCCCGTGGCTGACCCCCGGTACCCAGGTGATTGCCGCCTCGATCATGGCCGGCCTCGGCATCGGCGCCCTGGGCCTGGTTGTCGTCCCGCCGTGCGTCACCGCCTGGATGTCGGCGTTCACCGGCGGCATCTGCGCCGCCTTGCTGATCGGTCGCCACAGCATTCCGTTTCCGCACATGATTTCGATCCTGTTCACGCTGGGCGTGGCGATTTTCGGCGTGCTCGCGGTCGCCCGCTGGGCGTTCCACCAATTGAAGACCAACGCCGATTTCGGCTCGCAAAGCGAAAGCGCCAGCCTGCTCCTGCAGGAATATGAACAGCGCGGCGTCGGCTGGCTGTGGCAAGTCGATGCCGAAAATCGGGTCAGTTACATTTCATCGCGCATGACCGCGCTGCTCGGCCGTCCGGCCGCCGCGCTCGTCGGCCACTCCATGCCGTCGCTGCTCGGGGGAAGCGCCGAACTCGGCCGGCTATTGCTCGAACGGCAACCGTTCAACTCGCTGGAAATGGAATTGAAGACCGCGCGTGGCCAGCGCTGGATCTCGATCGCCGGCGACCCGATAATCGATACCGCCGGCCGGTTCGAAGGCTTCCGCGGGGTCGGGTCGGACATCACCGAAATCCGCCAGACGCAGGAGCGGCTGACCCATCTCGCCAATGTCGACGTGCTGTCCGGCCTGCCCAACCGCGGCCGGGTTCGTCAGTTGCTCGGCGAGGCGCTCAGGGGCGCGACCGTCGGCAATGTGCCATGCGCCATCCTGTTCCTCGATCTGGACGGCTTCAAGCCGGTCAATGACACCTTCGGCCACCCCAAGGGCGACGCCGTGCTGCGCGCGGTCGCCAAGCGCCTGGTCGACGAGGTCGGCGGCGACGGCCACGTCGGGCGCATGGGCGGCGACGAGTTTGCGATCGTCGTCATCGACGCGCAGAGCCGCCGCAATGTCGAAGGCATGGCCGACCGGATCATCAAGGCGGTCGCCGAACCCTATATGATCGACCAAACCGAAATTCGCATCGGCGTGTCGATTGGCTGCGCCTTCGGCCCGATCGACGGCGCCACGGTCGACGATCTGATCCTCAAGGCCGACCTCGCGCTTTACGAAGCCAAGGGAGCCGGCCGCGGCATCGCCCGCTATTTCTCATCCGAGCTGCAGTCGGAGCAGGAGGACCGGGTCCGCCTCGAAAACGATCTTCGCGCGGCGATTAAGTCAGACCAGTTCCATTTGAACTTCCAGCCCCTGGTCAACGCCAAGGACCAGAAGCTGGTCGGCTTCGAAGCCCTCATTCGCTGGAATCATCCGCAGCGCGGAATGGTGCCGCCCAACGTCTTCATCCCCGTCGCCGAGGAGGCCGGGCTGATGCCGGTGATCGGCGAATGGGTGATCGAGGAAGCGATCCGCGCCGTCGCCACCTGGCCTGAACCGATTACCGTCGCGCTCAACATCAGCCCCAAGCAGATCATCCTGCCGGCGCTGCCCAATGTCGTCAGCGAGGCGCTGGCTCGCCACAAAGTGCCCGGCAACCGTATCGAGCTTGAAGTGACCGAGGGCGTGTTCCTCGGCGACAATGGCACGACGCTCGATGTCCTCAAACGCCTGCGCGCGCTCGGCGTCGGCATCGCCCTCGACGATTTCGGCACCGGTTACTCGTCGATCGGTTATTTGAACAAGGCCGTGTTCCACAAATTGAAGATCGACGGCAGCTTCGTGCGCGAAGCCGGCACCCGGCCGGAAAATGTCGCCATCATCCAGTCGATCGTCCAACTGGCGAAAAGCTTCCGCATGTCGGTCACCGCCGAAGGCGTCGAGACCGCCGAGGATTTCGAGCGTATGCGCGACTTGGGCTGCGACACCATCCAGGGCTATCTGTTCGGCCGCCCGCTGTCCTACGAACGCGCCAACCAAATGGTCGTCGGCCTCCGCGCCAAGCGCATGGCGGGGTAGCGCCAGCCCCGCCCGAGATGGACAAAGTTTAATGCGGCGGACACCGGGGCGATAGGTGACTCGCTTTAGATGCTTCTCATCCGGGACCATCCGGAACGAGGAGGAAATTCATGAAAACGCATCTGATCGCTTCGTTCGCCGCGCTTGGGCTGTTGGCCGCGCCGGTTTATGCCGCCACGCCAGCCAAGGCGCCGGTTGCCAAGGCCAAGGTCGTCAAGGTCTCCAAGCACGCCAAGAAGAAGCCGGCCGCCGACGCGACCACCAAGACCAACTAACGTCCTTTTGAGCTCCCTCCCCGCCCGGCGGATTCGCATTCTCCGCCGGGCGGTTCCACCATTGCTCCGCAGGACCGCCATATCCTAAGACGGTGAGGGAGATCGCATGGGCCGCAAAATCCTGATTATCGAAGATGATGAGGAAACCGCCGGCTATCTCGTGCGGGGCCTGTCGCAAGAGGGTCATACGGTCGAGCGCGCCGACAATGGCCAGGACGGCCTGTTCATGGCCAGCGACGGCACCTTCGACCTTCTGATTATTGATCGCATGCTGCCGGGACTCGACGGTTTGTCGGTTCTCAAGGCGCTGCGCGCCGCCAAGATTGCCTCGCCGGCGCTGATCCTGTCGGCCCTGGCGTCGGTCGGCGACCGGATCGAGGGCCTGGAAAGTGGCTCGGACGATTATCTGGTCAAGCCTTTCTCCTTTGCCGAGCTGCTCGCCCGGGTCAACGCGCTGCTCCGGCGAAGCGAAGCGCGCGTCGCCGCCGACCCAGTGATGATCGTCGGCGACCTCGAGATCGACCTGCTGGCGCGTATCGTCAGGCGTGGCGGGCGCAAGATCGACCTCAAACCTCGCGAATATTCGCTGCTCGAATATTTTGTCCGCAATGAAGGCCGCGTGATTACCCGGACCATGTTGCTTGAAAAGGTTTGGCATTATCATTTCGAGCCGAACACCAACGTCATCGACGTCCATGTCAGCCGCCTCCGCCGCAAGCTCGAGGATGGCTTCGACCGGCCACTGCTGCATACCGTGCGCGGCGCTGGTTACATGCTTTCCGCTGCGGCCTGATCAACCATGCTGACGACGCTTCGCATCGCCCTCCTGGCGGGCTTGCTGGCGCTCGTCTCCAACCTCGCCATCATCAGCTTCATCCAATGGCGCACCCACGACGAGGGCGTGGCGGTGCTGCGCCAACAGGTTGCGGAACAGGCCGCCGTGCTTGCGGATGTCTATCGTTCCGGTGGCATTGCCGCGTTGCAGAGCGCTGTCGATGATACGATCGACCCTGCCGATCCACAGGCGGCTGCGGCGGTACTCGACGCCCGGGGGCGACCGCGGGTTGGCAATCTCGCGGCGCTGGTCGGCCACAAGGGGTCGCTGACCGAAGGCTATCACACCGCGCTGCTGCAAATGGACGGGGAGACGACCCCGCGCGAGGCAGCAATTGTCCTCCACCGCCTACCCGGCGGGGCTTGGTTACTCAGCGGTCGCACGGTTGCCGAGGGTCTGTCGCTGCGCCAGACGCTCGAGCGTTCGCTCTTGATCTGCGCGCTCTTGTCAATCTTGCTCGGGCTTGCCTGCGGCCTCATTTTGGCTGGTTATGTCGGGCGCCGCGTGCGTGGCATCGTCACTGTGGCAGACAGGATCAGCGGCGGCGATCTGACGCAACGCGTGCCGCTGTCCGGCGCGCGGGACGCGTTCGAAGGGCTCGCCCGGCAATTCAATCACATGCTCGACCGCATTGGCCGCCTGATGGCGGAGTTGCGGATGCTGACCGACAGCCTCGCGCACGATTTGCGCTCGCCGGTCGGGCGGCTGCGGGCCGCCGCCGATGCCGCGCTGGCTGCCGAACAGCCCGAGGAACGCGACCAGCTGCTCGCCAACGTCATCCGGCAGGCGGACGCGCTGATGCGGATCCTGACGACGGTGCTCGAAATCAGCCGGTCGGAAGCGCTGACCGGCCGCAATCAGTTCGACTGGTTCGATCCGGGTGAACTCGCCAGTGAGCTTGCCGAAATGTACGAGCCACTGGCGGACGAAGCCAATATCGCCCTGACGATCGAACGTCGCAATGTCATTCTGCCCCTTTTCGGGCACCGCCAGCTGCTTGCCCAAGCGGTCAGCAACCTGGTCGAAAATGCTATTCGCTATGCCGCGGCTGGCGGCGAAATCCGCATCGTCGTCACCCAGGAAGACACGTTCTCGCGACTCTCGGTCAGCGATCGGGGACCCGGGATTCCAGCGCTGCAAAGGACCGAAGCACGGCGGCGTTTCGGGCGCCTGGATTCGAGCCGCTCGGCGGAAGGCGCCGGCCTTGGCCTCGCTTTGGTCGAAGCCATCACCCATCTTCACAACGGCAAGCTTGTCCTCGACGACAATCATCCCGGGCTCATCGTTCACCTTGAGCTACCAACCGCTAACGGAAACGAATCACCTGCACCGAACTCGCCGGACGCCGGCAAAAGCTAAGACCGGCGCGCCCGCAGTTCAGCCCTTTGCCAACGCGCTCCGCACCGCCTGATCGAGCGCCTCGGCGCGAAACGGCTTGGTCAGCACCAGCGCGTCAGGCGCGACCTGTCGCACGGCTTCGGTTTCGCTGTAACCGGACACGAACAGGATCGACTGGTCCGGTTGCTCGGCAAGGATGCGGTTGGCGACCTCGGCGCCGGACAGGCCGGGCATGATGAAATCGATAATCACCAGGTCGGGCTTGTCCTGGGCGATCGCCTTCAGGCCCTTGCGGCCGTCGCTCGCCTCGCGCACCCGATAGCCTTGCTCCTCGAGGCTGGCGACGATGAAGCCGCGGACGTCGGGGTCGTCATCGATCACCATGACCGACGCATCCTGGGGGTTAAACTCGGCCTGGTCGGGGGCCGGATCGTCGACATCCGCCGCTGCCGTTTTCTGTTCTGCCAGCCGGAACCACATCGTCACCGCGGTCCCGACGCCGGGCTTGCTGTCGATGCGGGCGATGCCGCCCGATTGCTTGGCCATGCCATAGACCATCGACAGGCCAAGGCCGGTACCCTTGCCGACATCCTTGGTCGTGAAGAAGGGTTCGAACGCCCGTGCCGCGACCTCCTCGTTCATCCCCGGGCCGGTGTCGGCAATCGACAGCGCGATGTAATCGCCGTCGTCGAGCTCGGGGTCATTCTCGATCTTCACCGATCGCGTTCGAAACGTGAGAATGCCGCCATCGGGCATCGCGTCGCGAGCGTTGATCGCGAGGTTGAGGACGGCGACTTCGAGCTGGGTCGGGTCGGCCATCACCGACTGCTCGTCTTCGTCGAGATCGAAGCGCTTTTCGATCCCGGGGCCGAGCACGTTGCGCAGCAGCGGCCGCATGTTGACGATGATTGGGACGACCGGCGTCGGCCGCACTTCCAGGCGCTGGACGCGGCTGAAGGCCAGCAATTGCCCGGTCAGCCGCGCGCCGCGCTCGGCCGCCGACAGCGCATTCTCGGCGTAGCGCTTGAGCTTGGCATCCTCGGCCCGCTTGGCGACGATATCGAGCCCGCCGACGACCACGGTCAGCAGATTGTTGAAATCGTGGGCGATGCCGCCGGTCAATTGGCCGAGCGCTTCCATCTTCTGGCTTTGGCGCAACTGGGCCTGGGCGGCTTTCAAGTCGGTGATGTCGCGCGCTTCGAATAGTAGGTAAATGAGCTTGCCGCCCTCGTCGCGCACCGGCTGGATGGAAATATCGAGGTAGGCGGTCGGGGCGCCGTCGCGCTCCATCGCCACTTCCTGGTTGAAGCTCTCGCCCCGCGCGGCCCGCTTCACCGCATCCTTGATGAGCGGGATGTGCTGCGGATAGGCTCTGAGCGTCGGCGATTCCCAGATCTTCACCCCGATCGCTTGCCGCGGATCCCCCGCCCGCCACTCCGCTTCCTTGCGGTTCAATTCGATGATCGTCCCATCCGGATTCAACAGGACCAAAACCTCCAGCACCGTCTCGAAGATCGCGCGGAACTGCGCCTCGCTCCGGGTCAGCAAGGCGGTCCGCTCCTCGACCTCGCGCTTCAGCTCCAGCTCGGCCTCCTTGGCTAGGGTGATGTCGGACGCCGCGCCGATGAACCCGGCGAGACTGCCGTCGGCGTTGAACCGCGGCGACGAGACACTCCGCAGCCAGCGATACTCGCCGTCGCAGCGGCGATAGCGGGCCTCCATCGTGAACGGCCGCAAGGTCGCTTCCCCGGCCGCGCTTTCGCCGATCAGCCGATCGAGATCGTCGGGGTGGATCGCCCGCGTCCAGTCATAGGTCCGCGCGCCTTCGCGGCTCAGCCCGAGGAATTCGCCATAAGCGTCGTTGACGAAATCGCGGCTGCGGTCGCGGCGGGTGACCCACATCATCACCGGCGCCGAATCGGCGATGCGGCGGAAGCGCGCTTCGCTTTCGCGCAACGCCCGCTCGGCAATGCGTTGCTCGGTGACGTCGGTCATCAAGCCGATAAAGCCATGCACCTCGGCGGACGAATCGTGCCACGGCACCAGTTCCACCTGCAGCGTCAGCTGCCCGCGCGTCGGATGCTTGAGGTTGGATCGGTACGACTGCCGCTCGCCGGCCAGCGCGGCCAGGATCGCCGGTTGGCGCTCGAGAAAAGCCTGCTCGCCGATCATCTCGCCCAACGTCCGCCCAAGAATCTCCGAGCGCGGCCGCTCGAACCAGTCGGCGAGCGCCTTGTTGAGGAATCGAAAGCGCACGTCGCGATCGATGAACGCGACCATCACCGGCAATTCGTCGGCCAGCCCGAGCATCCCGAACGGCGTGAACATTTCGGGCGACAGCCCGGCGGGATAAGCGGCGACGGCGGCGTCGGCCGGCAGCCGGGGCCCGGCCTTCTCAACCCCATCTTTCAAGCGCTTGGCCATCGTGCCCCCGGTTGTGCGTCAATCGGCATAACTTGCAAGCGAGCGTTTTTCTCCAGCGCGCGGCGGCCACGGATTCGCGCCTTTGCCTGCCCCCCAAAAAATCGCTGTCCTATTTCGAACTTATCTGGTTCAAGCTCGTCGATGAACGATTCTCCACTGACTCCGGCCGAGCTTGGCGATCTGCTCGATTTCGAGCCCGTCGTGCGCAAGGTCAAGCGGCCCGACGGCTGGACGCCCGAGCTGCAGCGGCAATTCATCGAACTGCTCGCGCAATCGGGTTCGCCGCAGGCCGCCTGCACCGCGATGGACAAGAATGTCACCGGCATCGAGGCGCTCTACAAAGTCCCCGCGGCCGACAGTTTCCGCGCCGCCTGGGACCAAGCGGTGGCGATCGGCCGGCGGCGCCAGGGGCTCGATGGCGGCCCGCCCCACCTCGGCCCGGTGCCGGGAATCCAGCGGCGGCCATCGCGCGGGCAGGCCCCGCCGCCGCCGGCCAACGATTGGGCTGAAGACGACGACGCCGAAGAGGTGGACGAAACCGGCATCCACGCGATGATCGTCGGGGTGATCGGCAAATATATGGCCAAGGTCGGGCAGGAACGCGAATGCCGCCTGGCCGGCCAGGTGGTCGAGGCGGATTTCTATCTGCGCCAGGTGACCTGCCTGGAGGTTTCGCTCGACCTGATGGTCGAGGGCGCCGGCAAGGACGCGTGGCGGGAGATCCACAATGTCCGCCGCGGCGGCCACGGCATCCTGCAAATCGCCGACACGTTCATGAGCCGCCTGCTCGACGACGCGCGGCGCGAGCAATGGCGCGAGATGGGCGAGCCGATCCGCCCCGAGAACACCCCGGAGCGCTATCTGACCGACCACGGCACCCACCGCACCGCCGAGCCCCCACATTTGGGCCGGGCAAGCGACCCGCCGCCGAGCGTCGATGCGGACGCGTGGGCCGAGATGGACATGGACGAGCAACAGCGGGTGCTAGACGCGCAATTTCGGGCGGACGCGGAAGAACAAATCCGGTGGGAAACGGCGTCGCGCGCCGAAGCGGCGGAGTGGCGGGCAAAGCAGAGCACCGAGGGTAAGACGAAAGACGGCGAAGCCGACGCTTCGCCTTAGCTGAAGAGTTGCGAAGCGCCCGGCTGCGGGCAAAGCCCGCGCAACGGCGAAGCGGGATTCACTCCCGCGCAGCAACCGTTTTGAGGAGGGCCGAGACATGACCAAAATCCCGATGCGGATCTTTTCGCTGAACAGCCGCGAATTTTACGAAGCGGTCTGCCGCCCGCGCGACCGCGCGTGGATCCCCAATGGTGCCCTGCCGCGTGACCCGAGGCCGGAGGAGCAGGAGGTGATTGTGGAGCGCAGCACCGAGGGTAAGACAAATAACGGCGCAGCCGACACTTTGGCTTAATCGAGAACGAGCCTCGCACTGCTGCCGGGGGCAGCAGGAGAAGCGTGGTCGGAGCGCCCGGCTGCGGCAAAGCCGCGCAACGGCAACGGATTCACTCCGTTGGCGGGGCTTAGCTTCCAGCCAACAAAGGGCCAATCTTGTTGATCAGTTGATCTATGCCTGTTGCTGCAACAGTTAGGCTTTCAATTGCTGCAAAATCTAAAGAAGCTACATTCTTCCTGCGTAACTGCCGCCGTCGCCGAGCCGCCACAATTGGCGTTCGGTATTCAAGTGGTAGTGTTCTATCAGAGATAAATTCACGTAAGAAGAAACGACCGGGCTTCGTCCGAAAAAACCGACTCTTTCGCTTGAGGTGCAAAATATCCTCACTGAGTCGAGCGCCCACGGTCTTGTACTGTGTGAAGCCGTGTAGATGTGCAGGTACAAGATCAGACAGGAACGCTATGTCCATGATCTGACGAGTGGTAAGCGGAGTCCTAGCGCGACGGAGCACCGCTTCTGCCATCTCCAAATACGAGTCTACATTTCCAGTCACTACGCTCCCGCCTCGGCAACCACTCGGTAGCCTCTTCAGCATACTTATGAAACTCGCCGCTAATAGCGGTGAAAGCAAAGAGTCCTAGAGAAGCAAATTTATGACGTCGCCGCGACACATCCTGCGGCGGTAGCAGCCGGGAATGCACCAAATGCCAAATCCGGCTACCGCCTCACTTCGGCGGATAATCGGGCGAGTAGAATAGACCGAGAATCAACTTGCGATTGCACACGGCAATCTGGATGTGGTTGCGGTCCCGAAAGCCCGCACCGGGATAAAGCTGGTTCCCTTCCGGAAACAGCCCACGTACGCTGTCGAATGCGGCCTCGCCGACGTCCTGAAGGATGTCGTGGAGGAACTGGATGACCGCGCGATCGAGATAACGGAGGATCTTGTCGGGCTCGCCAGCGAGGCTACGGTTCTCCGGGATCGTCAGGCCCGACCGCTTCTGATCCTCGACGAACAGATCGTAGGCATCAAGCACAAGTTGGATATTCTCGCGGTTCAGCAAATCGAGACAGTTTCAGAGGTCGATCACCGCGCCGATTACCGCCCGTGTGTCGATGCTGCCGCGAATCTTGGCCTGTTTCGCCCACTCCATCGCGCGATGGGGATCGGACTCCCAGAAATAGATACCGGGTCCTAGCCAGTCATATTTCTTGCCGCTCGACCGGATCTCATCTTTGCGATTGACGAGTTTGCGGGCAACTTCGGCATCGCAGCCGTGGTAGCCCAGGACGAACGACGCCGCGAGGCGGCTCAAGCCTTCGCTTTGACGGGTTCGCCGCCAAATTCACGGCGCAACTTGCCTTTGCTGGTATAAATACGGGTCGCGATCAGGCGCTCGCGCGCGCCGGAGGGGTTTGCCTTGGCCTTCTTTGCGTAGGCCCGCAGCGCTGCGCGGCGTTTGGCGAGCAATTCAGTGGCGGTCATGCGGCTCCAATCCTGGCCGGTGCATATCGTTCCTGCCCCCTTCGGAACTTACGAGCGCCAAACGAACATGCTTGATCCGAGCGAAACCTACATTGGCACGCAGGATCCATATGGCAAGCTTTAGCTTTCATCACCCATTCTAAGCGCCGCAATGAAGGCCTCTTGGGGTATCGACACGCTTCCATACTCGCGCATCCGCTTCTTACCCTCTTTCTGTTTTTCGAGGAGTTTTCTCTTCCGCGTCGCGTCGCCGCCGTAGCATTTCGCCGTCACATCCTTGCGCAGCGCCGCAATCGTTTCCCGCGCGATGATTTTCCCGCCGATCGCGGCCTGGATGGGGATTTTGAAGAGGTGCCGGGGGATCAGTTCTTTCAAGCGTTCGCACATGCCGCGGCCGCGGGCTTCGGCGGTGTTGCGGTGGACGATCATGCTCAGGGCGTCGACCAGCTCGCCGTTGACCAGGATGCTCATCTTGACGAGGTCGCCGGGGCGGTGGCCGATCATGTGATAGTCGAAGCTGGCGTAGCCGCGGCTGATCGATTTCAGGCGGTCGTAGAAGTCGAACACGACTTCGTTG